>NZ_JBWDNL010000010.1:0-93457 GCF_056269195.1 Paenibacillus sp. J22P218 | reverse complement strand
CTCCGCTCGACTTGCATGTATTAGGCACGCCGCCAGCGTTCGTCCTGAGCCAGGATCAAACTCTCCATAAAGGTGTTTGACTTGCTCAAAAACTTTTTATTGCTTTTAGTTAGAAGCCGAAGCTTCTTAACTGGCAGTTTCGCTCGTTGTTCAGTTTTCAAAGAACAATCATTTGTCTTCCGTGTCGGCCGTTTGTTTCAGCGGCGACTTAGATAATATATCACAGACGCCTATAGCATTGCAAGCACTTTTTATATAAACATTTAAACTGTTTTCTATTATAGAAGATAACAAAAAAGACACGATGCCAAAGCACCGTGTCTAATAACTCTCTAGTATTGTTTTGCTGCCGAGTATTTCGAAGCATCTTTAATCAGATCGAACTTCTTGTTGCTCTTCTTGAGACCAGCGTCTACCGTCGTATCAATGACTACCCATTTGCCATTCATGAACACTTCGTTCCAAGCATGATACACACTCACATATTCCGTGTCACCCATTACGAGCTTAGTAGGAACTCCTACGCTACGAAGCATTGCTGCGAACAACGACGAGTAACCATAGCAGATATCTTTTTTCGTCGAAAGTGTTTTGTCGATGCTTGGGAGGTAATCATTCGAAATGTTAGCTGCCAAATCATAATCATATTTGATGTTATTAATGATGTAATCGTAGATTGCTTTTACTTTCTCGTTGTCTGACTTGCTGTTTTTTGTTAGCTCTTTTGCTTTGACAATAGCTAAACTTGAGCTTGTCCATGCAACATTTTGTACCGAGTTCAAGTAAATCACGCTGTTGTTAGCAAGGTTAAGCTTAACTGTTTCTTTGTTAACTACTTTATACTTGTTGCCTTCTGTATTCTCAAGCACCGAAACGGTGTAATCGCCATTTCCAAGTTGCAACGGGAATTGCTCTACTTTCTTGGAAGCTGTCATGTTATATGTATATTTATTATCGCCTTTTGCGATCATTACTTTTGTTTTCACGTTAGCCTTTACTTCGTAGGATACCGATACAATGCCTTTGTCTAAACTTGCTGTGTTCAACCAAGTTGTGTTTTCGCTAGCTTCTGCACTTGTAACTTTAATCGATGCGATCATGATGAACGCTACTGCTAACATAAGAATAAACTTACGCATGAATAAAACTCCCTTCGGTAGCTGGCTGCCATCTTTCGGAAGGCCCTTTAGCTTTGCGTCCCTACCTTTCGATAGGTTTGCCGTTATCGTGTAAAGTTTCATGGGACTGCTTGTCCCTCGTTATAAAACAAAAAAAGCTCTGTCTTTCGGTAGCTGGCTGCCATCATAAGGAAGGCCCTTTAGCTTTGCGTCCCTACCTTTCGATAGGTTTGCCATTATCGTGATTCGCTTTTCCAATGCTTGTCCTACTATTTAAGAAAATAAAAAATGCCCCGTCTTTCGGTAGCTGGCTGCCATCATAAGGAAGGCCCTTTAGCTTTGCGTCCCTACCTTTCGATAGGTTTGCCGTTATCGTGATTAGCATCTATAGTCCTATATTACCATATGATTCTAGTAAATCAATACTATCTATCAAATAAATAGATCAAAATTTTACAAAAAAGCAGGGACTGACACTCAGAATCCTCCTCGGCTCGTTTATAACCAGGACAAATCGACAAAAAAACTGCCCCGATTACCGTAAAGGCTATCAGGGCAGTTGCTTAGTAATTCTTAATTCTATGCTTTTGTCGATTTTTTCTTTTTGAACGTAAGCAATCCAATCAACAGCAGGCCAAGTCCTGCCATATAAGTAGGCAACGAGCTTGTATCGCCTGTTTTCGGAAGCGTTGCTAATGGAACTTCGTTGTCTGTAACAGATGCTTCGTCTTCTTCTTTAACTGCATCCGTATCAGTGTCAACCGATCCTTGCGGTACCTCGTTGTCACCCTCTTCGACAACTTCTTCTTCACCTGCGTCTACCGATCCTTGAGGCGTATCGTCTTCGTCAACAACAACTTCTGTTTCTGGTGTTGCTGTTGGCTCAACTGTCGGAGTCGGTTCTACCGTTGGTTCCGGTGTCGATTCTGGCGTTACCACCGGCGTAGGAGCTGGCCTTGGTGTTGTTGTTGGTTGTGTCGTTGGTTCCGATGTCGGCTCTACCGTTGGTTCCGGTGTCGGTGCGGGCGTTGGTTCTGGCGTTACTGTCGGCTCCGGTGTCGGTGCCGGCGTTGGTTGTGGCGTTGCTGTCGGCTCCGGTGTCGGAGTCGGCGTTGGATCTGGCGTTGCTGTCGGCTCCGGTGTCGGAGTCGGCGTTGGTTCTGGCGTTGCTGTCGGCTCCGGTGTCGGAGTCGGCGTTGGTTCTGGCGTTGCTGTCGGCTCCGGTGTCGGAGTCGGCGTTGGTTCTGGCGTTGCCGTTGGCTCCGGTGTCGGAGTCGGCGTTGGTTCTGGCGTTGCCGTTGGCTCCGGTGTCGGAGTCGCTGTTGGTTCTGGCGTTGCCGTTGGCTCCGGTGTCGGAGTCGCTGTTGGTTCTGGCGTTGCCGTTGGCTCCGGTGTCGGAGTCGGGGTCGGTACAATTACAGTCTTCTTCACGAAAAACTCGATTTCACGAATTTTATCCGTCTGAGCTGTCGAGGAACCGGATTTGGTTCCGCTTGCTCCGTAGGATGTCGTCTCAGTTTTATATTTGTTGCCGGATTTCCAAGTAATCTTCACGCACACGACATCATGTTTCAATAAATCCGTGTCATTAATTACGTTCCAATTAACGGTCTTCTTGTTGCTCTTTAATTCGCCGCTCACGACTTTTTTGCCGCTAGGTCCTACTTCAAAGCTATTAGAATTACCTACCGTATATTTATAGCTGGCATCGTAGCCTTCCGTGCAGCCTGGAGCCGGCAGTTCCTTGTAGTAAAACTTTACATAGGATATTGTTTGTTCTTTATAATAAGTTACCCATTTCCACTTACCGTTGACTTTTTCGTATTTCTCATAAGCATACTGAGGCGCCTGAAGGCCACTTCCGCTAATAGCACCACCGTCATACTCATAGGTTTTAGTTGCACCATCCGATAACCCTTCAACTTTCACGCAAGTAATGGCATAACCATCTCCCGCATTCCAGTTTAAATTGGTTTTATCGTAGTCGCGGGAACCGCTAACGACTTGGTCCCCATCATCGGATAGGGAAAAATTATAGTTGTAAAAGAAGACCTCATCCACATAATCGCCGCTGCAATTGCTTGCCGCCCCACTGCCGCTTCCATGGGCAAAAACCGTACCTGCCGTACCTATCGTTAAGATGACGACCAACTTCAACAATAGGGCTGACTTCAACCACTTCTTCTTAATCATAAATACCCTCCCCGTAATATATGACGTCATGACTTCCGCAAAATAAAAAAGACCGCCATGACAGTTCATGGCGGTCGGACGATCATAGCATCGATAGCTTAACGATGCCTTAGACTCCTGGCTTTGCGTCCCAACCTTTCGGATGGTTTGCGATTTACATGAGATATTGTTGTTTTGTTAGCTTTTTTGCATAAATATGTAACAATTGTGATTCGCAAGTCCTATTCTATTACTGTTACTATGAAGGTGTCAATACTAGATTAGCATTTTGAGAACATAAATTTCACGCCATTAAATGTATGCGTATTCATGCGTTTGTTCGACAAATTTCATCATGATAATTAGTAGAAGAAATAAGAAAAGCGCAGCCGTCAGACGGTTATTCACCATCAATACGGCCACGCTTGTATAGTTACTTATATCTTGCTTCCATACAACTCGTCTATTACTCGCCGGAGCGTTGATCTCTCATATGCGGGAACAACAGTACGTCCCTGATCGAAGGCGCATCCGTCAACAGCATAATGAGACGGTCGATGCCGATTCCCAAACCGCCAGTAGGCGGCATGCCGTATTCAAGGGCACGGATGAAGTCATCATCCATCTCATGCGCTTCGTCGTTGCCGTGCTCTTTCTCTACGAGCTGTGCCTCGAACCGTTCGCGCTGGTCGATCGGATCGTTCAGCTCGGTAAAGGCGTTCGCGTGCTCGCGTGCTACGATGAATAGCTCGAAGCGGTCCGTGAAGCGCGGATCGGCTTCACTCTTCTTCGCCAGCGGCGAGATCGCAACCGGATGTCCGGTAACGAACGTAGGCTGAATCAGCGTATGCTCGCCAAATGTTTCGAAGAACGCGTTCAAGATATGACCAAACGTCATATGCGGCTCAACCGCAACTTTATGCTCCTTGGCAAGGCGATGTGCTTCCTCGTCGGTCATCTCCACGCTGAAGTCGACACCCGTAAGTTCCTTCACGAGATCGACCATCGAGACGCGGCGCCATTGCGGAGTCAAGTCGACTTCTTGGCCTTGGTACATAATCTTCGTTGTGCCAAGCACCTCTTGTGCGATATGCGCAATCAGATTCTCGGTCAGAGCCATTATATCTTTGTAGTCAGCGTAAGCCTCATACAGCTCGATCATTGTGAACTCAGGGTTGTGACGCGTGGAGATACCCTCGTTGCGGTATACGCGGCCGATCTCATATACCTTCTCCAAGCCGCCCACAATAAGACGCTTTAGATGAAGCTCGATCGCAATACGCATATAAAGCTGCATATCTAGCGCGTTATGATGAGTGATGAAAGGACGAGCAGCAGCTCCGCCCGCTATCGAGTGCAGCGTTGGCGTCTCTACTTCTAAGTAACCTCTCGAATCGAGATAACGGCGCATCGATTGAATGATTTTGGACCGGGTAATGAACGTTTGTTGAACGTCCGGATTCACAATCAGGTCGACATAACGTTGACGATAGCGCAGTTCGACGTCCTTCAGGCCATGGTACTTGTCAGGCAGCGGCAGCAACGATTTCGTCAATACGTCAACATCCTGCGCTTTGACGGAAACTTCGCCTGTATTCGTCTTGAACACGACGCCATGTACGCCGACAATATCACCAATATCAAGCAGATCGAATGCAGCGAACTTATGCTCTTCGACCGTGTCCTTGCGGACGTAGATTTGAATCTTGCCGCTCAAGTCCTGGATATGCGCGAAGCCCGCCTTGCCCATGCCGCGCTTCTGCATAATACGGCCGGCGATGCTCACTTTAACCGCTTGGCCTTCCAGCTCTTCCTTCGTAGACGCTTCATAGGCTGTTAGAATATCTTTGGCATTATGAGTGCGCTCGAACTTCTTGCCGAATGGGTCAACGCCTAAAGCGCGAAGCTCGTCTAGTTTGTCTCGGCGGATCTGCAGAAGCTCACTTAGCTCCTGCTCCTGTCCCTGCTCGTTATTCTCATGTTCCACTTTCGTTCATCTCCCTGATACGTAAGGGTAACCGATAACGTTCAAAAAGCTTCCGGCAAGGAAGCTTTCTAAACCATTCATCGCAAACCTTATTTTTTGATATCGACAATTTTATATTGAATGATGCCGGCTGGTACGTTCACTTCTACAACGGTGCCTTTTTTCTTGCCTAGAATCGCCTTGCCAACCGGACTTTCATTAGAAATCTTATTTTGGAGAGGATCGGACTCCGCAGTGCCTACAATCGCATATTCCATTGTGTCGCCGAATTCCATATCTTCAACCGTTACAATCGAACCAATGCTCACTGTATCGATATCGATATCATCGTTATTGATGATACGCGCATTACGAAGCATCTTCTCAAGCGTAATAATACGGCCTTCGATAAATGCCTGCTCATTCTTCGCGTCCTCGTATTCGGAGTTCTCGCTAATATCGCCATAACCGATTGCAACCTTGATCCGCTCAGCGACTTCGCGGCGCTTGATCGACTTTAAGGTTTCCAGTTCCTCTTCAAGCTTCTTTAAGCCGTCCTGAGTCAGAATGATTTGCTTATCGTTCATCTTTCCGATTCTCCCGTCGTGTGACTTATTTTCATACCGTGTATGAATTCACTGTTACCTAATATATTACGCTTCATTGCCATCATACCTTGAGTCATTTCACTTTAAAGGAGTCTCTTGAGAGCCTCTTTGGATTATATTGCACGATTATATTTCAAAGTTGCCCCCAATGTCAATCAAAGCCAAACGTCCCATTGAAACCGTTTCACTTAGGCGTGAATCCATACATTCCGCATCATGCCGACATCTGTCGAACTTTGTCGATGCAAGTGCCGCTGCCTCCAAAATGAAGCATGCTCCGACATGGCGCTCCATTAAAAGCAGCGGCAACCGGCGATCCATTTAATGAATGATCTCTTCCGCTGCGGTATGAACGGATGAAACGCCGTTCTGCTCCTGCACGGCCTCTTCCTCCAATGAACGAATAAAATTTTCCAAAATCGCCACCATGCGATCGCGGTCCGTTTCTTCCATAATAACGTCCTTCACGCGCGCGCCGCCTGGCAAGCCCTTCAAATACCATGCTAAGTGCTTGCGCATCTCGCGCACGGCTACCGCTTCGTTCTTTAGAGCGATCAGTCGGTCAAGGTGCAAGATCGCGACTTCCATCTTCTCGCGCGGTGCCGGATCGCCCAGAAGCTCGCCCGTTGCCAAGTACTGAATCGTACGATAGAGCATCCATGGGTTGCCCAACGCGCCGCGTCCGATCATAACGCCGTCGACGCCGGTGTGATCCAGCATCCTTCTCGCGTCCTCTGGCGAGAATACGTCGCCATTCCCAATTACGGGAATAGATACCGATTGTTTGACATCCCTTATGATGTCCCAATTCGCCTTGCCCGTATACAGTTGCTCCCGCGTCCGTCCATGTACGCTAACGGCCTTGCCGCCTGCGCGCTCAACCGCACGAGCGTTCTCGATCGCATAAATATGCTCGTCATCCCAGCCGATACGCATCTTCACGGTAACCGGCTTGTTCACTGCGTCTACGACAGCAGATACCATCTCATAGATTTTGTTCGGGTCAAGCAGCCAACGAGCGCCGGCGTCGCATTTCGTTACCTTCGGTACGGGGCATCCCATATTAATGTCGATAATGTCTGCATTCGTCTGCGTATCGACAACCTTCGCCGCCTCGACCAGCGACTCACGGTCGCCGCCGAATATTTGCAAGCTAAGCGGCTTCTCGCGCTCGTCAACGAACAGCATCTCCATCGTTCGCTTATTTCCGTGCAGGATCGCCTTGTCGCTCACCATCTCCGCGCATACTAGTCCCGTTCCGAATTCCTTTGCTATTAAACGAAAAGCAGGGTTGCACACGCCTGCCATCGGCGCCAGCACAACCCTATTCTTCATCTCGATGTCGCCGATTTTCAGCATGCCCTTCCACACTCCTCATTGATATTATTTGATCCCAAGCGTCCGGTGCCGGACGTCAGGCTTTATTCACGGTTATCCGACATTAATTCCTCGTAATCGATCCCGAGCGTGCTCGCGATATGGTTAAGCAGCTTCGGGTCTGTCTTCCTCGTACCGCGCTCAAGCGAGCCCAATACCGCAACAGATACGCCAAGTACTTTGGCCAGCTCCTGCTGTGTGTAGCCCTTCAGCTTCCGAAAGGCTCTGACGCGCTGCGCCAATTGATTGTTTTCCATAACGTAATGCCTTCCTTTCCATCCTGAAGCGCGCTACCGGCCGCACGTGCAACCTCACTCTGCAGCGTATGCGATATTTCGATAACATCGTTTAACGGCACAAGCACGAATGACCGCTCCATCATGCGCGGATGCGGCAGTGTCAGCTCCTCTTGATCCATTCTGACATTATCGTATAGCAGGAGGTCGAGGTCAATGGTTCTCGGTCCCCAACGTATCTGCCTAACTCGCCCTAGCTGCAGCTCATATTCGAGCAGCTTGCGCAGCAGTTCGATCGGACTGAGCGAAGTGCGGATCGCTATCGCCATGTTCAGAAATGCAGGCTGATCTGTATAGCCGACAGGATCTGTCTCATAGATGCCCGACACACTCCGTACTTCAATGGTTGGTTCATGGTCAATCAGCCCGATAGCCTCCATCAGAAGCTGCTCTCGCTCTCCCATATTCGACCCTAAAGCGACGTACGCTTCGAATGACTGCCCGTTAGGCGGGAATCGCTCTTCCATGTGCATCCCGCTTTCTCCGCATCTCGATCGTTACCCCGTCAAAGTGGATATCGAACGGAGGATGCGGCTTTGTTACTCGAACCGTCACTTCATTTACCATAGTATAAGCTTCCAGAACCCGTGATGCAATGTGACCTGTTAAAGCTTCAATCAGCTTGAAAGGAGGTCCTTCCACAATCTCTTTCGTGAATGCATGGATCTCCGCGTAGTTAATTGTATAGTTCAAATCATCGGTCTCAGCAGCTTGGCCAAGCTCCATATGCAGCACGACATCGACGTAAAATTGCTGCCCCAGCTTATTCTCTTCGGCAAAAACGCCATGATACCCGTAGAAGCACATCCCTTTAATCGCCATTTGGTCCATTTCCGTCACTCCCCTCACAGGCAAACGTCTTATTTCTTAATTTGTTGTCTTAAATTTCAAAATAGCGTCCGTCATCAAAGCGGTCTGCTTCATCTCGCGAACGTCATGCACCCTAACGATATGACTGCCTTGCGCGATACCAAGCGCGACTGTCGCGGCTGTGCCGAATGCCAACTCTTCCACGGGCAAGCTCAGCGTGTCGCGAATAAACTTTTTGCGCGATGTGCCGAGCAGCACCGGATAGCCCAGCGCCGACAGTTCGGATAAGCGAGCAAGCAGCTCTAAGTTGTTCTCGTACGTTTTGGCGAACCCGATACCGGGATCGAGCCATACCTGAGTCTCCGAAACGCCGGCCGTCTTCGCGATCTCGACACTGCCAAGCAGATCAGCCAGCACATCGGGCACGAAATCGTTGTAGTCCCGCGCATGACGGTTATGGTTAAGAATAACGGGGCAACCGAACTCTGCGGCCACAGCCGCCATCTCGGGGTCACCCTTCAAGGCCCATATATCGTTAATCATGTGAGCGCCCGCTTCGAGCGCCTGACGCGCAGCAGCAGCCTTATACGTGTCTATAGACAGCGGTATATGCGGAATTTCCTTCCGCACCGCTTCAATAACAGGAATGATGCGCCGCAGCTCCTCATCAAGAGGAACGGGCTCGAAACCCGGACGCGTCGATTCGCCGCCGATATCGAGAATATCCGCCCCATCCTCCACCATAGCAAGCGCGTGGGCTACTGCAGCATCCACCCCCGTATACTTGCCGCCATCAGAGAAGGAGTCAGGCGTCGCATTGAGAATGCCCATAATTAATGTGCGTTTGCCAAGCTCCAGCCGAATGCCGCCGTTCAACTCATATACCCAATGTCTATTATGCGTGCCGCTCTTGCTCATGCTGCCACTCTCCTTAACCGTTATTCATTCCCGACAAGTCGCGATGCATCCGCACGATAGAGTGCTAGCAAGCCTCTCGTCAGATCTCCCGCATAACCGTCGCCAACTTGTACAGTCTCGTTCCCGCTCGCAATGTCGGATAGCGTCGTAATCGGAATAAGTTCCTGTATGGAGTTAGTCATCCATATTTCATCAGCCCGTACAAGCTCTTCCCATGTAAAATGTCCTTCATGCACCGCATGCCCCGCTTCCCGCGCAAGCTCGATAACACGCTCGCGCGTTACACCGGGTAAGATACCCGTATCAATAGCCGGCGTGCACAAGATGCCGTCCTTCACATAGAACAGATTGCTCACAATGCCTTCAGCGATCCAACCTTCCTTCGTCAGCATAAGCCCCTCGGCTCCTGACGGAGGAGAAGAGGCAAGCAGCTCACGCTTCGCAATAATATTATTCATATAATGGAGAGATTTGAATCTGATGTCGCCTTCCGGCGTGTTCCGCCGCGTCTGCAGCAGCCTCAGCTCTCTTCCATGCATAGGAATCGAATCATTGACCGGCGGCAGCGACTTCACGAGCAGCAGCACGCTCGGCTGCTCGTAATCGCCCGTTGGGAGACCAAGCTCGCCAACACCCGCGCTTACCGTCAGACGGACATAACCGTCCGTCAGGCCGTTCGCAGCCAGCAGCCCCGTCACCTGCTCGCTAATTTCCTTCTCATCGCCGCGATACAGAATGCCTAGCTGTTCGCAGCCAGCCTGCAGCCGCCTTAGATGGCGGTTCAGCAGGTAAGGACGGCCGCCGTAAGTACGGAACGTCTCGAACAGGCCCAAACCGTACAAAAAACCGTGATCGTAGACCGAGATCACGGCTTCGCCTGCTTCCTTAACAGAGCCGTTCAAGCTGACTTTCATCGCGCGGCTCCGGTTTTATTTTGTTGCAAAAAGTTACGAAGCATCGTCAGGCCATGCTCCGTGATGATCGATTCAGGGTGGAATTGAACGCCCTCAATCGCGTATTCCTTATGACGAAGACCCATAATCTCGCCTTCATCCGTTTCAGCCGTAATCTCGAGACAGTCCGGCAGCGTCTCGCGTCGAACGATCAGCGAATGGTAGCGCGTCGCCGTGAACGGGGATGGCATGCCTTCGAAGATCGACTTGCTGTCATGATGAATGAGTGAAGTCTTGCCATGCATCAGCTTCTCCGCGCGGACAACCTCGCCTCCGAACGCTTGTCCAATCGATTGGTGGCCTAGGCATACGCCGAAGATCGGAATAACGCCTTTGAAATGGTCGATGAGCGAGAGACTGATTCCCGCTTCATTAGGCGAGCAAGGACCTGGCGAAATGAGAATATGGTCGGGCTTCAGCGCTTCAATGCCCGCTAGGTCGATCTCGTCATTTCTTTTGACCACAATCTCTTCGCCAAGCTCTCCCAAATACTGAACGAGATTGTACGTAAAGGAATCGTAATTATCAATTACAAGGATCATCGTCTAAGCTCCCCCTCTTATCCGTTGTTTGCTCCGGCCAACTGTTCGCTGTACTGAACGGCCTTCCACAACGCCTTCGCTTTGTTCAGAGATTCATAATATTCGCGTTCCGGATTCGAGTCGATCACGATACCGGCACCTGCCTGTATATGAGCAACGCCATCCTTGATAGCCATCGTTCTAATAATAATATTAAATTCCATATCGCCGTTATAGTCAATCCAGCCGAGCGATCCCGTGTACGGACCTCTGCGTACCGGCTCAAGCTCCTCTATAATTTCCATCGTTCGAATCTTCGGCGCTCCTGTAATCGTGCCTCCCGGGAACGTAGCCGCAATGACGTCATATGCGTCCTTTCCTTCGGCAAGTACCCCTTCGACTTGCGACACAAGGTGCATCACATGCGAGTAATACTCGATGACCATAAGTTCCTTCACTTCAACCGTCCCGTACGCCGATATACGGCCGAGGTCGTTGCGTTCCAGATCGACGAGCATAATATGCTCGGCGCGCTCCTTCTCGTTAGCGACAAGCTCCTCTGCAAGCTGGCGGTCCTCTTCCTCTGTCCGCCCTCTGCGCCTCGTGCCGGCAATCGGCCTCGTTGCCAATCTGCCGTCCTGCAGCTCTACGAGCAGTTCCGGCGAAGCAGACACAAGCTGGAAGTCGGGGCAGCGCAGGAAGCCCATGTATGGCGACGGATTGAACAGTCTGAGCCATTCGTACAGCTCTTCCGGTGACGTATCAATCGTACGGCTTTGACGCTGGGACAGATTTACCTGGAACACATCGCCTTGGCCGATATAGCCCCGAATCGCTTCTACGGCATCCATATACGCCTGCTTCTTGAACGGTGAGCTAATATCGTTCATTTGTTCGATGTCGATATGAAGATGATCCGCTTCCGTCAGCTTAAGGCGCTTCTCCTTGACCGCATCCGCCTTGCGGCACGCTTTCTCTTCTTCGAACCATGTCAGCCAGTAGTCCGTCATCCCTTCGGCGCGAGACAGCGCACGATCGTAGGCTTCCAGCAGCTCCTGCTCACTGGCGTTCGGATCAATTGGCATATGGACAGCGCAATAAACGACAGATCTCTCATGATCAATAATCCATAGTTCATTCATTCGCATGAACAAGTAATCCGGCAAAGCCAGATCATCGTCCGCAAGCTCTGGCAAACGTTCTATCGAACGTATCACGTCATAGCTCCAGTAGCCGACACAGCCGCCGATCCACTTCGGTCCATCAGCCAGACGCGGTCCGACTGCGCCCGCCATCCATTCCCTCATCACTTCAAGCGGCTTGCCATGCCAGTTGCGCCGGCTTTGCTCCTCTAGCGATTCGTAGGTGACGGACTCGGCAGTCAGTCCTTTGCCCCGAATAATGGCATCCGGATGCAAGCCCAAATACGTATACTTGCCATCCTTCCCGCTCTCCAGCACAACGGCATACGGCGATGCGTCCTGCCAGGCTTCTTCCCAAGAAGTGACTATGCCGCTATCACGGCTCTGAATCGGCAATTCCTTAAGCAACGGAAGCGTCGTATATTTCCGCTCGGCGTGCCACCGGACCCACTGCTTTCTATCGGTGACCATCACCCTCAACCCCCGTTCATCTGACTTATTTTGCCTAGTATACAGAATAGCGCGGCAAAAGAAAAGGGCATGGCTTCTTTCTTGAAGGAGCCAGGCGGTAAATGGAGAAAAGCCTCCCACTCCGAGGAATGGAAGGCTTGAATTGCAACTATCGTTATGGATTAGTTGTCGAAGTTGAAGAGCGGTGTGCTCAGGTAACGTTCACCGTTACTTGGAACAATCGCTACTACGCGTTTGCCTTCGCCAAGTTCTTTGGCAACTTGAAGCGCTGCGAAGATCGCTGCGCCGGAAGAAATACCGCAAAGGATACCTTCTTCTTTCGCCGCGCGACGCGCGTATTCAAAAGCATCTTCGTTCTCGATCGTAATAACGCCGTCATAGATCTCACGGTCCAAAATATCAGGTACGAAGTTAGCGCCGATACCTTGAATCTTATGAGGACCTGGCTTGCCGCCGGAGAGCAACGGGGAAGCCGCAGGCTCAACCGCGTAAATTTTGATACCGTCGAAATTCTTCTTCAAGATTTCGCCAGCGCCTGTAATCGTACCGCCAGTGCCGATACCAGCGATGAAAGCGTCCAGCTTGCCGTCAAGCGAGTTGATCGCTTCTACGATCTCAGGACCAGTCGTTTCGCGGTGAATCTTCACGTTCGCTTGGTTCTTGAATTGTTGCGGCAGGAAGTACGAAGGGTTCTCTTGCGCAAGCTCTTCCGCTTTGCGAACCGCTCCGTTCATGCCTTCCGATCCTGGCGTCAGAACAAGCTCAGCGCCGTAAGCGCGAAGCAGGTTGCGACGCTCAAGGCTCATCGTCTCAGGCATTACAAGAATAGCCTTGTACCCTTTCGCTGCTGCGACAAGAGCAAGCCCGATGCCTGTGTTGCCGCTTGTTGGTTCAATAATCGTATCGCCAGGCTTAAGTACGCCTTGTGCTTCAGCTACTTCGATCATGCTGATTGCAATACGGTCTTTCACGCTTGCGCCTGGATTCTGGTACTCCAGTTTCACGTAAACTTCTGCGCTGCCTTCAGGTACGAGACGGTTCAAACGGACAAGCGGTGTATCGCCGATTAGATCTGTAACACTATTCACGATTCTAGCCATGGAAATGATTGCCTCCCTATTCCGACTAAATTAGTAGGTTATTAAACTAATTCCATCTTAACAATGTCTTGCATCCGTTGTCAATAGCGACTTTATCTATATTTTGCCTGATTACTCAGCTATATCCTAGCCATCCCATTCATCGTCCTGATAAACGAGTGGCTACTCGTTCTTAACCGCTTTATATTTGACAAGCAGCTTCTCCTCTTGCTCGCTCATCGGACCAGCTAGCTCCAAAGCAAGCTGCTTGCGAACCGTATCCTTCAGCCGGCTTTCGGTCATGGTCGTTGTCATTCTGCGCTCCACAAGCCTAATGATGGCGAAGCCGCCGTCCACGGCAATCGGCCCAGCCATCTCGGCAATCTGCAGACGGCTTGCCGTATCCATCATCTCGCTGTCATAGAACGGGTCGTCCGCATCAATAAGCCCGAGATCGCCGCCATCTTCCGCCGTGAACGAATCCATTGAATACGTTCGCGCCATCGTAACGAAATCTTCCCCTTCCGTTAGCCGCTCCAGCACCTCGTTAGCTTGCTGCTCGTTCTCCGTCAGTATCCACTGAAGATGCAGCTGCTCTTTGGGGGCGAACTCTTCCTGATGCTCAGAAATATACTGTTCCACCTCGTAATCGGTAACATCGATACTGCGAATGACGATTTTCTCCATTAATAAGCGATATCGAACATCCTCCAGCAGCTGATCCTGGGTATAGCCTAGCTGCTCTTGCATGACTTCATAAAACTCAGCTTCGCTCTCGTAGCCTTCAGCCATTAGTTCCAGTTCTCTAGTCTGCTCCTGTCTCGATACTGTCAAATTGGACTGAGCTGCTTCCAGCTCAATCGCTTTGTGGAGCATCATCGTCCGCAGCACCTCGTCGCCGTACTGCTTTTGCAGCTCGGCTTGCAGCTCGGCCATCGTAATTGGCTCGCCATCAACCGTGGCAACAACTTGCCCCATGTCCGAAGGAGAACTGCCGTCCGCATCGCCGACACCTTCTGACTCTTCATTCCCTTGCGTTCCGTCACCGACTAGCGGCTGCTGCGATGGCCACACTCTGACGACCACAACGACAGCAAGCACAACCATGCATACGGCTTGAAGGATGACAACGGCCTTCAGCACCTCGTATTTCTTCATTCCCCTACTGCCTCCGATTAATGGATCGGCTTCGGCTTCGCTTGATCGAGCAGTTCTTCTAGCTTATCCCGTTCGAAGGTATACGCCTCGTTGCAAAAATGGCAAACGACTTCCGCTTTTCCGTCTTCTTCAATAATTTGTTGCAAATCAGTCGCGCCAAGGCTAATCAGGTTCCGTTCCATTCGCTCGATCGAGCACGGACAATGGAATTCGATGTCCATTCTATCGTGAATTTTAAGACCATCCTCACCAACAAGTCTGATCAATATGCTCTCCGGCGTCTCGCCTTGTGCAAGCAGCGATGTCAGCGCAGGCATCCCTGCAAGCGCCTGCTCCAACCTCGTAATATCAGCATCCGTAATACCCGGCAGAAGCTGAATAATATAGCCGCCTGCTTGAATGACCGAATTATCATCTTCGACCAACACGCCAAGTCCTACCGCTGTATTCGTCTGTTCGGATACCGCAAAGTAGTAAGTGAAGTCTTCGCCAAGCTCGCCCGATACAATCGGTACGCTTCCAATATAGGACTCTTTCAGCCCCAAATCCTTAGTAACGTGAATAAAACCGTTACGTCCAACTGCGCCTGCCACATCCAGCTTTCCGAGCGCGTTGCTCGGAAGCTGCACCTGCGGATTGTCTACATAGCCGCGTACTTGCCCCTTCGCATTGGCATCCACGACGATCTGGCCTACGGGACCGTCGCCTTTCACTTGAATAATCAGCTTCTCTTCGCCTTTCAGCATTGCACCCATCATCGCGCCAGCCGTAAGCGTTCGCCCAAGCGCCGCCGTCGTCGTTGGATACGTTGCATGCCGTCTGCGCAGCTCTTCGACAAGCTGAGTCGTGCGCACTGCGAATACGCGCAGCTTTCCATCCCAAGCCGTTCCGCGCACCAGCACATCCTTCATCAGCTCATTCATCATGATCCCTCCTGATTGCGTTCATATATAATACGCAGCCCTTCAAGCGTCAGAAGCGGATCGACTTCTTCAATCGTCTCCGATTCGGCAGCGATCAGCTCGGCTAAGCCGCCTGTCGCCACAACGCGAGGAGATACGCCGAATTCCTTACGAATGCGATTCACAATACCATCCACTTGCCCGGCATAGCCGAAAATAATGCCAGCCTGCATCGACGTCACCGGATTGCGTCCAATAACGCTCTTAGGTCTCACAAGCTCGATCCTCGGCAGCTTAGCGGCGCGCTGGTACAACGCTTCCGTTGATATCCCGATGCCCGGCACAATCGCGCCGCCTAAGTAATTGCCCGCTTCGTCAATATAATCGAACGTCGTCGCCGTTCCGAAGTCCACCACAATAAGCGGCGTGCCGTACTTCTCGATGCCCGCTACCGAATTCACGATCCGGTCGGCGCCGACCTCGCGCGGATTCTCGTAGCGAATGTTCAGCCCCGTCTTTACTCCAGGCCCGACAACAACTGGCGTCTTGCGCAAATATTTGAGACATAGCTGTTCCAGCGTACGCATCAACGGCGGAACGACAGACGAAATAATAACTCCGTCCATCTGGTCAAGCTTCACGCCCGCGAACTGAAACAGATTGTGTATGTTAATACCGTACTCATCCACCGTAGCCGATCGGTTCGTGCTGAGCCGCCAATGATGAAGCAGCTCCTTGCCCTTGTATATGCCGAGCACGATATTTGTATTCCCTACATCGATGACGAGAATCAACGCTGCTCGCCGCCCTTCTTCTCATTCAGATCGAGGCTAATATCCAGCGCCTGGAACGAATAAGTCAGTCCGCCAACGGATATCACGTCGACACCGGTGGCTGCAATGCCATGAACGGTAGCCAGCGTAACGCCGCCGGATGCTTCAACGATAACATGCGGTGATGTTGCTTTAATATGGGCAACCGCCTCTGTCATACGCTCGTTCGGCATATTATCCAGCATAATGATATCCGCGCCGACATCAAGCGCTTCTTGCACCTGTTCCATCGACTCGGTCTCTACTTCAATCTTCATCGTATGCGGAATTTGTCTCCGTGCGGCTTCAACAGCAGCTCGGATGCCTCCTGCGCCCTTGATATGATTGTCTTTAATCATTACCGCGTCATACAGCCCGAAACGATGGTTCGATCCGCCGCCGACCCGAACCGCATACTTCTCCAGCATCCGATGACCCGGCGTCGTCTTGCGCGTATCGACAAGTCTTACCGGCAAGCCGGCAAGCGCTTCAACGAACTTAGCGGTCTTCGTTGCGATGCCCGATAGGCGCTGCATGAGGTTGAGCGCTAGCCTCTCCCCCGTAAGAAGGCTGTGCGTGCTGCCCTCTACAATCGCAATGACTTTGCCCTTCTCCACACGCTCGCCATCCGTTGCCATGGCCTGGAACACAAGCGATGGATCAACAACCTCGAATACGAGACGGGCAATGGGTAGACCAGCAATAATGCCGCTCTCCTTCACATGGATTACAGCTTTCGACAACGAGCCGCGCGGGATCGTCGTCTCTGTCGTAATGTCTCCGCTGCCTATATCCTCTGCAAGCCAAGCGCGAATCTGATCGCGCATGACCGCATCATATCCGCCTGTCGTCCACTCAAACATCTTCAATACGCTCCTCCGTAATGCCATGTAAACGGTGCAGCACCGTATGCTTGCGCCAATTCTGATCGTCTCGCTGCGGGAAATCCTCACGATAATGCGCTCCGCGGCTCTCTTGTCGCTGCAACGCCGCCTCGGACGTAAGCAGTGCGCAAGTAAGCAGATTCGCGAATTCGTATTCCTCCGCTTTCGTTAGTACCGATTGATAGATCGGAAGCTGACGCTTCAGCTCCTCGATTCCTTTCTCGAGGCCTTTGGCGTTGCGCCGCAAGCCGGCGTACCTAACCATAATTTTTTGCAGCTTCAGCCTTTTCTCGACAATCGCCTGTGTCGGCGCGCTTACGCGGCCCGGCTCATTCTCGATTACAGCCACAACGTCGTTCTTCGGCAAATCGTTGATCCGTTTCACAATACGACGGCCGAAGACGATCGCCTCGGACAACGAATTGCTGGCAAGCCGATTAGCGCCATGAACACCTGTCGAGGATACTTCGCCGCAGGCAAAAAGCCGCTTTATATTTGTTTCCCCATTTAGATCGGTTTTGACTCCGCCCATCATATAATGCATGGCCGGCGCAACCGGAATCCAATCGGACGTCAAGTCGAGACCATACCTCAAACAGTATTCATATATGGTAGGAAAACGATGCTTCACCATCTCTGGCGACTCATGAGTAATATCTATGTAGACAAAAGTCGATTTCGTTTCTTCCATCTCGCTGACGATGGCTCTTGCCACAATATCGCGCGGCGCAAGTTCCAACTGCTCATGGTAACGTTCCATGAAGCGCTCGCCTTTAATATTACGCAAATAAGCCCCTTCTCCGCGTACCGCTTCCGATATGAGGAAGCGCGGCGCGCCTGGATAACAGAGCGAGGTAGGATGGAATTGAATGAACTCTACATCTTGAATGTAGGCACCGGCGCGATAGGCGATGGCGATACCGTCACCTGTAGCAACTTCCGGATTCGTCGTATACCGATACAATTGGCCTGCTCCGCCCGAGCTGAGAATGACTGCCTTGCCCCGCACGAATACACGCTGTCCGCTAGGCTTCTGTACGATCGCGCCGCAGCATACGCCGTCATGTGTCACAAGGTCGATCACGAAGTGATCGTCCCATACTTCAATCTTCGGATTGTTAACCGCATTGGCCGACAACGCTCTTACAATCTCATAGCCGGTCGCATCCCCGTTGGCATGCAAAATACGGCGCTGGCTATGAGCACCTTCCTTCGTGAGCGCGAACTCGCCGTTCTCCACATCGAACTGCGTCCCCATCGAGATGAGACTCTGCACGCCTCGCGGCCCTTCATGGACAAGCGCATTCACCGCTTCTTCGGAGCATAAGCCTGCGCCAGCTATTAACGTATCTTGCAAATGATAGGCAGGCGAATCCTCGTCCGATATAACCGCGGCAATGCCTCCCTGTGCATAGCGGGTATTGCTGTCGAGCAGCGACTTCTTCGTAATCATCAATACCGAGTTGTCCTCGCTAGACCGTATAGCGGTAAAAAGACCGGCAATGCCGGCCCCGATAACGATGACATCCTTATCCACAACAGGCAGCTCGTCCAGCTGCACATCAACCAAGTATCTAGGAATCATGATGACGCTCCTTTGAATTTGAGCATAGGAGTAGCGCATCCTACTTTACAAGTAGCATGCGCTCCAAGGACAAACGGGCTTGATCCGCAATATGCGGCGGTACGTAGATTTGCGGTTGCATCGTCTCAAGCGCTTTGACGAGCTTCTTCAAATTATTAACCTTCATGTTCGGACAAACCAAATATTTCGAAGCAAAGTGGAACGTCTTGCCCGGGCTGTCGAGTCGAAGCTGGTATCCCGTGCCGTCCTCTGTGCCAACGATAAACTCTTGGCAATCTGATTCTTTGCAATATTTAATGATAGCGGTTGTACTTCCGACGAAATCGCCAAGCTCTACCACTTCTGGACGGCATTCCGGATGAACGACGAACTGCGCATTCGGATACTTCGCTTTCATCTCTTCAACATCCTTGACGGTGAGCATGTCATGGGTGTTGCAGTAGCCTTCCCAAATGATCATTTTCTTGTCGGTATTCTGTTGCACGTAGTGGCCAAGGTTTTTGTCCGGCACCCAGATCACTTCATCGCCCTCTACCGAGTTAACAACCTTCACCGCATTCGCCGATGTACAGCAAATATCCGTCTCTGCCTTAATCTCTGCCGACGAGTTGATGTACGTCACAACCTTCGCGTTCGGATGCTGAGCCTTCAGCTTGCGCAAACCGTCGACGTTAACCATATCTGCCATTGGGCAGCCGGCGCGTTCGTCCGGAATGATGACCGTCTTGTTAGGAGCAAGGATCTTCGCGCTTTCCCCCATGAAGTGAACGCCGCAAAATACGATGACTTCTGCATCGGTTTGCGCCGCTTTCTGTGCGAGCAGGAACGAATCGCCGCGAAAATCGGCCACTTCCTGTATTTCATCACGCTGATAGTAATGAGCCAAAATAATGGCGTTACGTTCTTTCTTTAATTGCAACAGCCTCTCACGCAGTTCCCGGTTTTGTTCCGCCTTGCGTTCCAGCGCTAATGCTTCCACAGTGGATCCTCTCCTCTTATGAGGGATGGGAGTCAACTCCCATTCCGATATGCGGCAAGTGCTACTTTGTGAATTGATGCACATACTCAGAAAGTCGCTTGCCTATAGTTTAAACCAAAAGGGATAAATTCATTTGATTAAGATTTAATTTACACTTGGTAAATGGCTCTGTCAATGCGTAAACGCCTTTTTCTAGAACCATTTTTGAAATTGCTTTGTCGAGCGAGGTTTTCACTTTTGTTCAAGGTACAATTTGCTCTTATAGACCGCCAAAATAAAAGACTGTCTCTAGGCTCACCTGGAGACAGTCTTCAACAAATCGAGGACCGAATTCATTACCGTCTAGCCGGATCGTACGGCTCGCCGAGCGCCGCAGGGGCATTCGAGCGGCCGATGCCGCCAGCGAGAACGATCAGCGTCAGCACATACGGCAGCATGTAGAAAAATTCAGCCGGAATTTGCTTCGAAAATTCGAATAGCTGGGCAAAGTTGCGCAGCGCTTGCGCGAAACCGAAGAACATCGCCGCTCCCACTACGCCAAGCGGATTCCACTTGCCGAAGATGAGCGCCGCCAAAGCGATAAAGCCTTGACCGGAAATCGTGTTGTGAGCGAAGCTGCTTGTCGTCGTCAGCGTAATTGTCGCGCCGCCAAGACCGGCTAACGCGCCGCTCAGCATAACGCCGATGTAACGATACTTCGTCACGCTGATGCCTACCGTATCGGCCGAGCTCGGATGCTCGCCAACTGCACGCAGGCGCAGCCCGAACGGCGTGCGGAACAGTACAAAGTAACTGATGCCCGCAAGAATAAGAGCTATATAAGTAGTAGGATATGAATTGAACAATCCGTTGCCGATTATCGGAATGGACGATAATCCTGGTATTGCCCATTTCTCGAAGACGAAGTCGAGCATCGTCGTTTGGCCCGAATCATTGTACAGACTTCTCGTCAAATAGATGGCAAGTCCGAGCGCCAAAATATTAATAACGACGCCGACAACCGTCTGATCCGAGCGAAACGTAATCGTTGCAACTGCGTGCAGGAGCGAGAAGAGCACGCCATATATCGCTGCCGCGGCTAATCCGATCCAAGGAGCCGATTCTTCCAGACCTGCTTGGATCGCATAATCGGTAACGACTGCCGCTGCGAAGGCGCCGGACACCATAAGACCCTCAAGACCGATATTAACGACGCCTGACCGTTCGGAGAAAAGACCTCCGAGGGCGGTGAAGATGAGTGCAGTCGAGAACACGAGCGTAATGTTGAGCAGTTGCCCAAGTACTTCAATAACGTTCATCCTACACCGCCTCCTTCCGTTTTTCTGCCCGTTTGCTTAAAAACGGCTTCAAGAAAAACTTCACAATGCCATGGGAAGCAACGAAAAAAATAACCGACCCGATCACGATCCGCACAATTTCCTGCGGCACTTCAGCGCCAAAGTTCATGCCAGCGGAGCCATAGGACAAGCCGCCGAACAAGATCGCGCCGAGCAGCACGCCAACCGGCGTATTGCCGCCAAGCAGAGCAACCGCGATGCCGTCGAAGCCATAACCCCATGTTGCGGCCATAACCGTCTGATAACCGAAGACGCCCAATATTTCGAAAACGCCGCCAAGGCCCGCGAAAATACCACTTATGAACATCGACTTGATAAGCGTGCTCTTCACGTTCATGCCGGCATACAGCGCAGCATCTGGATTGTGGCCGACCGCACGAAGCTCGTATCCCTGCTTCGTCCGCCATAACAGGACATAGAACACAACGACACAAATAATCGCGACTAACGTCCCCCAGTGCATACGGGCATTGCCCATCAGCTCAACGAGCCAATCAATCGACAATCTTGCAGAATCATGCACATTCGGCGTTTTCTGCTGGCCTTGCTGCACAAGGAACTTCGCCACGATAAAGTTCGATAGGAACAAGGCGATCCAGTTCAGCATAATCGAAGATATAACCTCGTTTACGCCGCGCTTTGCTTTCAAGTAACCGACGATGCCTGCCCAGATCCCACCGAACAACGCACCTGTAACAACAGCAAGCGGCGCATGAAGATACCACGGCAACTCCAAACCAACACCGACAAGCGTCGCGCCGGTCATCCCCATCATGAATTGGCCCTCTACACCGATATTAAATAATCCCGTACGGAAGGCAAAAGCAACAGCAAGTCCCGTGAAGATAAGCGGTGTTATCGCACGGATCGCTTCACCTATATCATACGGACTGCCGAATACCATCTTAACGAGAGAGGTGTATGCCAATATCGGATTATAGCCTCCCGCAAGCATAACTAGCGCTCCACATAATAAGCCAAGTACGATAGCGACAAGCGGGATGCCGATCGATGACTTGACGAAAATCTTTTTGAAAGTATCCACTTGTCCTACCCCCTCTTCTCAAGCTGGCTTTGTTCAGACTGATTGCCGGCCATCATCAGGCCGAGCTGCTGATCGTCGCGGTGCTCTGCGTCTACCTCGCCCATAATCGAGCCTTCATACATAACGGCTATCCGATCGGATAACGCGTACAGCTCATCAAGCTCGAAGGAAACGAGCAAAATGGCTTTGCCTTCATTGCGAGCATCTACAAGACGTTTATGGACGTACTCGATCGCACCGATATCAAGACCCCTTGTCGGCTGTACCGCGATAAGCAGATCAGGATCACTGTGCAGCTCCCGAGCAATTATTGCCTTCTGCTGATTGCCGCCTGATAATGCACGAGCATGCGTATGTATGCCCGACGTACGAACGTCGAATTCATCGACCAGCTTCGTTGCCAGCTTATCCATAGCTCCATAATCGATGAATATGCCGCGGCCAAACTCCGGTTCGAAATAACTTCCTAATATCATATTTTCACTAAGCGTGAAATCAAGCACGAGTCCGTGCTTATGACGATCCTCCGGAATATGTCCTACTCCTGCAAGCGATACGGTCCGAGGCGACTTATTCGTTAAATCCTGATCATTCAGCTTCACGCTGCCGCCGCTTACTTGCCTCATGCCTGTAATGGCGTAGATGAGCTCGCTTTGTCCATTTCCGTCAACCCCGGCAATGCCTACAATCTCGCCTGCGCGCACGTTGAAGCTCACGCCGTTCAACACTTGCTTGCCCTGTTCGCCTTTCATTTGCAGCGAATCAACAGAGAGCACGGTTTTGCCCGGCGAATTTTTTGTCTTCTCCACTTGGAACGACACATCTCTGCCAACCATCAGCTCGGCAAGCTTGCGCTCGTCCGTTTCCGACGTGCTCACCGTCTTCACCACTTTGCCCCGCCGGATAACCGTTACCGTATCGGCAAGCGCCATAACTTCCTTCAGCTTATGCGTAATAATGATAATCGACTTGCCCTCAGCAGCCAAACTGCGTATGATCTCAATCAGTTCTTCGATTTCTTGTACCGTTAGCACAGCCGTTGGCTCATCGAAAATAACGATTTCCGCTCCCCGATACAGCGTCTTCAATATTTCGACCCGCTGCTGCATGCCAACGGTAATATCTTTAATCCGAACTTGCGGATCTACTTTCAAACCATAACGTTCGGATATGTCCCGAACCTTCTCATTCGCCAGCTTATAATTAATGGTCAAGCCTTTCTTCGGTTCATTGCCGAGCACGATGTTCTCCGCCACCGTAAACGGCTGAACAAGCTTAAAATGCTGATGCACCATACCAATGCCAAGCTCAATCGCTTTGGCCGCTCCATCGATAACCGTTTTCTCGCCGTTCACGTAAATCTCGCCTTCATCCGGCTGATACAGCCCAAACAAGATGTTCATGAGTGTTGATTTACCTGCGCCATTCTCGCCTAGCAACGCATGTATCTCTCCTTTTTTGAGCTCAAAATCGATCGAATCGTTGGCCACTAGCCCAGGAAATCGTTTTGTTATTCCTTTTAACTGTACAGCCGCCAAGTTCCGGTCCATTCCTTCATCATCTCCCCGGTTCATTCCCGTATTGAGTTCTATATAACAAAAAGACAAGACCGGCCTAGAAGCCGGTCTTATATTCCTTCGTCTCTCTTGCCATATTATCTTCCTGCGGCCTGAATCATTATTTGACAGCCGGATCTACTGGTACTTTAATTTCGCCGTTGATGATTTTTTGTTTGAACTCTTCGACTTGTTTGAGAACATCTTCAGGAACGTTTTTGTTCGTCTCAGGCAAGCCTACGCCATCATCCTTAAGGCCAAGCTCTTGAATTGTGCCGCCAGCAAATTTACCGTCGATCAAATCCTTCGAAATTTTGTATACAGCCGCTTCAACGCCCTTCATCATCGAAGTAAGCGTTACTTCATCGCCGAATTCAAGCGATTGGTCTTTGTCGACGCCGATTACCCATATATCATCGCCTGCTTTTTTGCGAGCTGTCGCTTCATTGAACACGCCGTTACCCGTCGCGCCTGCTGCATGGAAAATAATATCGATGCCTTTGTCGTACATCGTTGCTGCAGCGATCTTGCCAAGATCCGGCTTGCCGAATTCACCCGTGTAGTTCACGTCTACGACGATTTCCGGTTTAACAGCCGCTACGCCTGCTTTGAAGCCGGCTTCGAACTTCTTAATTACCGGAATCTCCATGCCGCCAACGAAACCGATCTTGCCCGTTTTCGTCATCAGACCAGCCACTACACCGACGAGGAACGAACCCTCGTTCTCAGCGAATGTAATGGATGCTACGTTAGGAGCTTCTACAACGCTGTCGATAACAGCCAGATTTGCATCCGGGTTTTCTTTCGCTACCTTAGACAACGCATCATTAAACAGGAAGCCGATACCCCAAGTGAGGTTGTAGCCGTCCTTCACGAACTTGTTCAAGTTCGGCTCCATATCCGCGTCGCCTTTGCTCTCTAAGTATTTAGTCGATGCGCCTGTTTTAGCCGTTAGATCCTCTAATGCTTCCCACGCACTTTGGTTAAATGATTTGTCATGAACGCCGCCAACGTCGGTAACCATACCGATTTTGAAGTCTTTACCGCTGCCGTCCGATTTCACTTCTTCTTCTTTGGTGCCGCCGTTGTTGCCTCCAGCACCTTCGTTGTTATTGCCTTTCGCTCCGCAAGCCGATAACACAAGCGTTGCAGCAATAATAAGCATAAGCATCAAACTAAACGTTTTCTTCATACTTGTTCTCTCCCTCGCACCTGGATTTGGCAATACCTCGCAACCCCGCATACTTCTTTATTCTTGCTGATTTTGGCCGCTATTATTTCATTATAGTTACAAAAAAATAAACGTCAACGATTTAATGTTAGGTTTCATAACATAAAAATCAAGTAGACGCTTACATGTAACGATAATGTTACATATCGACCGTATGTTGTGATTCTAAGGTGAGGTTCGCTAATCTTTATGCTGGAATCACTTACCTAATTATAGGCTATTCCCGAACATTAATAAAGCAAAATATCGGACAGATCATCTTACACATACCCATTTATCCCTATTATTCTTACTTGTTTAATGGAAATAATATTTATTTTATAACATTGCATCTTTTTAAAAAATAAAACGGCAGATCGGAGTAATTAAACTCCGATCTGCCGTATGAATCAGCATCTGCACTAGACAGCTGCCATTAGGAATTGTTCTTATCCGGATCTTCTTCCGGCGTATCTCTCTTCTCAAGAACCGGTGCGTTCGTGTTAGCCGCCTCATCCTCGCGAGTCTGAATGCGAACCTTCACATCGCCAACCGTCTCAATGACCGGAGCAGAAGTTGGTTCTACTGCAACCGAATCAGATGAAGCGGAGCCTTCGCCCTTAAGAGCGCCCGTCTCGATCAAGGACTTGATTTGATCCATCTCAAGCGTCTCTTCGTTAAGAAGCGTTTGGGCGATCAAATGTACTTCCTTGCTCTTCTCGGACAATAGCTTCTTCGCACGAGTGTAGCACTCGTTCATGATCGTCTGCATCTCTTGGTCGATCTCGTACGCAATCGCATCCGAGTAGTTCTGTTCGTGGCCAATATCGCGACCTAGGAATACTTGTCCTTGGGTGTTGCCGAATTGCATTGGACCAAGCTTGTCGCTCATACCGTATTCCATAATCATGCTGCGAACGATGCTCGTCGCTTGTTTAAAGTCGCTGTAAGCGCCTGTACCGATCTCGCCGATGAACAATTCCTCGGCTACGCGTCCGCCAAGCAAACCCGTTACTTTATCAAGCAATTCTTGCTTCGTTACAAGCATGCGATCTTCCTTCGGAAGCATGATGACGTAGCCGCCAGCGCGTCCGCGAGGAATAATCGTTACTTTGTGAACGGTATCGGCATGCTCCAAGAAGAAGCCAATAATCGTATGTCCAGCTTCGTGATAGGCAACGATCCGTTTCTCGCGATCACTGATGACACGGCTTTTCTTCTCCGTACCAACGATGACGCGGTCAATGGCTTCGTCAACCTCATTCATCGCAATATCTTTCTTATTGCGGCGAGCTGCAAGCAGCGCCGCTTCGTTAAGCAGATTCTCCAGGTCCGCGCCTGTGAACCCTGTTGTACGCTTAGCGATAACATCAAGTCGAACATCCTTGGACAGCGGCTTGTTGCGGGCATGAACCTTCAGCACCGCTTCGCGTCCTCTCACATCTGGGCGATCAACCGTAATTTGACGGTCAAAGCGTCCCGGACGGAGCAAGGCCGGGTCAAGAATGTCCGGACGGTTCGTTGCAGCAATAATAATGATGCCTTCATTAGCCCCGAAACCATCCATCTCAACGAGCAATTGGTTAAGCGTCTGCTCGCGTTCGTCATGACCGCCGCCAAGACCGGCGCCGCGCTGACGGCCTACCGCATCAATCTCATCGATGAAAATAATACATGGAGCGCTCTTCTTCGCATTCTCGAACAAGTCCCGCACGCGCGATGCGCCGACGCCGACGAACATCTCGACGAAGTCAGAACCGGAAATGCTGAAGAACGGCACGCCTGCTTCGCCTGCAACGGCGCGAGCCAGCAACGTCTTACCAGTACCTGGAGGCCCGTTAAGCAATACGCCCTTCGGAATGCGAGCGCCTACCAGGTTGAACTTACGCGAATCCTTCAAGAAATCAACGACCTCAACGAGCTCTTGCTTCTCCTCGTCGGCACCCGCGACATCCTCGAACGTGATCCGTTTCTTCTCTTCATTGTATAAGCGCGCACGGCTTTTGCCGAAATTCATTACTTTACCGCCGCCGCCCTGTGCCTGATTCATCAGGAAGAAGAACAGGACGAAAATGATGACGAATGGAATTATGGATGTAAGGAATGTAAGCCAAATGCTTGGCTGATCCATTTCCTTGCTCTCCATCTTAAAGCCGTACTTCTCTTGCCATTCTAAAATTTGCTCCTCGGCTCTAACGCTAATTCGGGATACGAATTGGTCGCTTTCGGCCTTCTCTGGCGCTTTAATATATTTACCAGTTACAAAATAAGTCTGGTTCTCGTACTTCAAGCTTAGTTCCGCTACATTGCCCGATTCAATAGCAGTGCGGAGCTCATCGTATCTCAAACCAACGGTCGTCTTATTCTGGCTGCTGATAAATTGAAAAATCCCAACGGTCACCAAAAAGATGATTAAATAAAAACCTGTATTACGGATGATCCGATTCATCCCCAACCTCCTCTCAGGCGCTTAAAATATTTTACCATAGCATGACTTTCCATAACAATAGAGGTAGATGGAGAGGGCATGTACGGTTAATCGCGTTGTTTATTTTTCATAAACCTCAGGTTTAAGGACACCGATATACGGAAGATTCCGATATTTCTCAGCGTAATCCAGGCCATACCCGACAACAAATGCATCCGGAAGCGTGAAGCCCTTGTAATCCGCCTCGAGCTCGACCGTTCTGCGTGCCGGCTTGTCAAACAGCGTGACGATCGTAACCGACTTCGCATTGCGTCGCTCAAGCACATCAATCAAGTAGCTTAGCGTCAGACCGCTGTCGATAATGTCCTCCACGATCAGAACGTCGCGTCCTTCGACCGATACATCAAGATCTTTAATAATCTTGACGACACCCGACGATTTGGTCGATTGCCCATAGCTCGATACGGCCATGAAGTCAATCTCCAGAGGCACATCAATCTCCTTAACGAGATCCGACATAAAAATAAATGCGCCCTTAAGAACGCAAATAACGAGCGGATTGCGACCCTCGAAATCCCGAGTCAGCGTCTCGCCAAGCTCCTTCACCTTCGCCTGAATTTGTTCTGCATTATAAAGCACTTCCTGAATGTCGTTACGCAAAATACAGATCCCCCTACGCCTTAACTATGTTTATGAGTGTACCAGTGCATCTTATTCGTTAACCGCGAGTTGCCCGAATGTACAGCACGTCTTGCGTGTCAGGCGCCGTTAGCGCGTGAGAGGATCTCCGTATGCCGGGAATCCATAGCAATCGTCCTGCCGCGTCGAACAGCAGCGGATAAAGTTGTCGCTCCGATGGAGCAAGCTTCTCGTCAACGAACATATCTTGCACTTTTTTCGAACCATTTAATCCTAAAACTTGAATTCTGTCACCGGGACGACGGTTGCGCAATGCGAGCGGGTAAGCAAGCTGCGCTAGATCGAAGCAAGCCTCGTACCTCGAAGCCGGCTTGCGGCTATCGATGCCTCGAATACGTTCGAACTGAAAGCGCCAGCCCGTTACCGAGCTCAAATCCAACAATGCCGCATTCACTTCAAAGCTGTATTCATCAGCAGCCCCCTCTTGCGACTGCTGCGAAGCCTGGACGAAACGAAGACTATCGTATTCACGAACGCATCGAACCCCAGCTCCCGCATCCATTCGCCAGGTGCTCGGAGCGTGAATCGCTGCGGCAAGCCGCATCGTTTCTACCTGTTCGAAGGATATGTTTTCCGTGTCCGTTGAAAGATACCTTAATATTAGTTTAATCAATCTCCTTTGTAAAGCGACGTGAAAGCCGCGTAAATCGGCACAGCTTACCGCATATTCTCCCTCAGAGCTAGTCACAATCTGCGAAAAAAGCGATGCCGTCTGCTGTTCCATCCATTCGTCCTCCGCTCCTGCCACATCGGCAAGCCGCTGCAGCGATTGAGGAAGCTGTGGATTGAACTGCGTGAGGTAAGGCAAAATATCCAGACGTATTTGATTACGAAAATAAGTGCGTTTGTCGTTGCTGCTGTCTATGCAGTAGGGTATATCATGCAAGGCACAGTAACGAACAATGTCTGACTTGTTCATACGCAGCATCGGCCGAATAAGTTCCACGTTTTTTTCGCGGCGTTTGGAGACCATTCCGGCTAGTCCGGTGAGCCCCGTTCCGCGCAGCAGGCGCATCAGCACCGTCTCTGCTTGATCATCGGCATGGTGCGCCAGCGCAATGCGCGATGCTCCGAAGCGCTCTGCGGCTTCGTACAGGAATGCGTATCGCCGCTCTCGCGATGCCGCTTGTCCGTTCATTCTCGTTTCTTCTATATAAGCCGGCATATCGAGCGTTATCGCCTCGAACGGCACCCCTAATTGCGCGGCATAGTCGCGAACAATATCATGCTCCCGCTTCGACTCTTCCACGCGAAAGCCATGATTCACATGTGCAACGCTAATGCTCAGCTTGCCAGCCATCACGAGCATCGACAGCATATGCAGCAGCGCCATCGAATCCGGTCCCCCCGATACGGCAGCTACAATGCGATCGCCATCATTCCATAACTGCCGTTCGGCTGCCGCTCTCTCTAGTTCCTGTTGCAAATTCATAGATAATGCTGCCTCCGTTTCTATCTCCTCGCCTCACGCGGTACGATATTACAGCATGTTGCGAAGCAGCCAATATACCGACGTGACCAGCAAGATGGCCGATGCTGCCGCCAGCCCCTTGAGCCAGCCCGGGGTAGAAGATGTCCGATGAATGTCTCTTCGGTGCATAAGCACGCGCCAAGCTTCGTGTCCCTCCTTCGCGTTCATGAACCCGCCGCCAAGCGCCTTGCGGATCCAACCGGCAATCGGCTTAAGAGCCGTACTGCCTTCTACGATCTGCTGCAGCTCGGCGGTCGAGCGATTCTGTGGCAGCAGCTCCAGCGTCAACTGATGCAGCTGCTTGGGCTCATGCAGCTGAATGCACAGCACTGCAAAGGAGAACAGATCATACCGTTCATCTGCCGATCTGGGGCCGCCGTTCCAGTAACCTCGGTCGTAGATCTCGGTGAATTGACGGACGCTTTTGCCTTTCGCTGTAACTCCGCCGAAATCGACTAGCTCGACATGCCCGTAATCGCCGACAAGCACGTTCTCGACCTTCAGATCGCCGAATACCCAGCCCGCTTCATGCAAATGAGACAGCTTGCCAAGCAGATTAAGACCAACGAGCGGAAACCATTCCGTTCCTTGCTGCTTGAAGTAGTCGCTGAGCGTCAGCCCTCTCACATAACGCATGATATAGAAAGGATACTCCTTTCCATCGGGTCCATACAAGTCGTCCACATCGTACAGAAACGGCTCCAACCCGTTTCGCTTCTGCTTCGCGATGGACTGGAGCACATTTATTTCCGATTGAAGGTCGACGGCATCTGCGCCGACCTTCAGCGCATACCACGAGCGATCCCGCTGTACGAGATATACTTTGCCGTTAGCTCCCTCGCCAAGCAGCTTCTCCACGCGGTAGCGGCCTTGCTTCCACTTACCGGTTACGGTCACGCCTCGCCGAAGCTCCCATTTAAACGACGTAGCCACTCATCATCCCATCCGTTTCGTCTCTGCTCTGTTTACCATAATCGCCTTGACGGTAAAAATCAATAACCTGCATGATCGCCGGTCCCGTCGGCGTCGTTCCGCCCATTTGCAACTTCGGAAATATCGCTTGAACGCCGTTCAGATGCGTCGTCCAGCCTAGATCCATCACGCAGTCGTCGCCATGCCGCGATGCTGGAAAATGGAAGACCGATATTTCACTCTTCCCCTGCCGTGCCTGCAAGCTGAGCATCAGATCGCGAATCGCTTCTTCCACGGCCGCCAGCTTCGGCTTCATGCTGGCACTGGCGTCAATCAGCAGCGCCACCTGAAGTGACGACGTCTCGCCAAGCTCGTCGATGACGCGAACGACCTCGCCGCGCTTCTCCGGCGGCAATGACTCGATCGAACCGTTGCCGAGCACTTGCTTCAATTCCTTCTGTACAGCAAGCTGTATCGTCTGCACGACCGTCTTGCGCGTCATCATCTGCACCGTCTGCGACAGCTGGCGCATATTCACAAGCCGGCTTAAGCCGCCCCCGGCGCGTGCGATCTCATCAATCTCCGAAGCGCCAAGCTCGCCCGCATCGCCTTGATCGAGCACGCCGACCACATTAACCGAAATGCCCTCCGAATGCGCATGCGCAGCCGCCACTACGGGACTGAGGCCTACGTTCGAGCATCCATCCGTTATCAATAAAATTTGCTTCATCCTAATCCCTCCTAAGAATCGCCTTCCTATCAGCTTTTCCTTTTTTGGGAGAGATAAACCGCTAGACTAGCAAAAAGGTTGTTATTCTCTCGAATCTATATGTATATCATCGGCATTATCCTGAATCGGATGAATGAATCCTATAGCCTATCCTGCCTCAGCTTCCTTGTTTCGCTGCTCATCTGCAATGACAACGCCAAAAAGCATGGTATCGCGGCAACTGGCCTTACAGTCGCTGCGACATCATGCTCTTCGAAAAGATTAGCCTGACCTGCTCAGCTCACCGTCCTTGGACGCTCGACCTTCGAGACGCCGGGCCAGCGGAATGACGCCCATTCCGGCATATGCTTGTCGATGCGGGCGACAAGCACCGTCATATCGTCGACGATCTCTCCTTCGTGATAACGAACGACCCTCTCCAGCAACGCATCGGCCATCTCCTGCGGATCATCCGTCTTCAGCTCGCCAATAATCCGCTTCATCCACATCTCCTTGTTGACCGCGTGGCCGGGCGCATCATAGATGCCGTCGCTCATCATCACGAGCGTATCTCCAGGCAACAGCTGCACCGAAATCATATCGACGTCAATATCTTGCAATATTCCGATCGGCAGGTTATTGGCCGTTATCAGAATAACCTCGTTGCCCCGCCTAATGAAGCTTGGCGTAGATCCGATCTTCATGAATGTCGTCTGCGCCGAATACAGATCGACAATCGCAAGATCCACCGTCGCGAACATCTCGTCCGACGAGCGCAGCAGCAGCACCGAATTGACCGACTTCACGGCCAGCTTCTCATCCATGCCAGATTGCAGCAGCTGCTGCAAGATCGACAGCGCCGCGCTGCTCTCCTCGCGGGCTCGCTCGCCATTGCCCATGCCGTCGCTGATCGCCACCGCGAACTTGCCGTTGCCAAGCTCGGTCATCGTGAAGCTGTCTCCCGACAACCAATCTCCGCCCTTCGCCGCGCCGGCAATGCCCGTCTCTACCTCGTATTGCTTGGCCGAGCCGAACATGACAAGCGTCGGCTCACCGCTCTTCAGCGGCGGAACTTCCGATTTCACCTCGATATGCTCGCCTAGAATATCGCTAAGCAGCGGCGCAATAATTTTGCGGCATTCATCGAACCCCTTCCCGAACGTGTGGTAGACCTCGATATCTACATTTCCCTCCTCCAGATTCACAATATCGATGCCTTGTATCGATAAACCGAGGCCCTCGACCGCTTCTCGGATCTGCTCCTCCTGCAGATGCAGCGTCTGTCCCTCGCGCTTGATTTCCTTCGCCAAGTCTTCCATAACCTGCGACACGCCAACCAATTGATCGGCGACAAGTTGCCGCGAGTCGAATATTTGCTTCTTCCAGTGCATATTATTTTTGTATAGCTCGTACTGCTGCTGCATATCGGAGAGCACGAGCGGCGCCTTGACGCAATGAGCCGTCCATGCCTTCGGCATATCCTTAGCGCGCGGGACACGATCCTCTTCCACGACCGTCATCATGTCGGTCATCATTTTATACGTATGAAAATACTTATCCTCCCAGCATGCGTCCCTCCTATGGCAGGACGCGCACGTCTTCTGCGCAACGGCACCCATAAAGTGGTTGATCTCATCATCCCGCTTCACCTCTCTCACGCTTTGGTTCAGTTGACCGAAGCTGCGCGACAGCTGGCGGAATACATCCGAGTATTGCGTTACGCGGTCGGCCGTTACTTCCCGAACCCGTCTCGCATACTCATGCTGCGACTTCGCATGCTCGTTCGTACCCGGCACGTAACGCGAGATGGTGCGAATCATCGCCCGCGGCGTCAGCATCAGCATCATAGCTGCCGCGACCGATTCCCACGTCGATGACATCACATCGGCCTGGCTGCCCACGTAGATCGATAGGATCGACGTTCCGAGCAGCATCCCGAAAGCAGTGGCCATTTTGCCGCCTTCGCGAAGCAAGCCCGCAAGCAAACCCGCGAATGCCAGAAGGCTCATCTGAACGATAGCGCCGTAATCGGCCAAGCTCAGGATAAGACCCGCCACAACGCCGACGGAGGCGCCAAGCGGAGCGCCGCCTGCCAGCGCGAACAGCAGCAGCATATACCGCGACATGACATGCTCCGCGGACAAGCCGTAGACCATCCACCCGACAGCGCCTGTCATCACCGACGCCAGCAAAATCATCAAACATATAATTTCCTCGTTTTTTAACGAGGCTGATTTCTTCGTCATGGTAAGCACCGGTATCGCCTGAATGAACACGAGCGTAAGCACGAAGCTGAGCGCCGCCTCGACGACCACCATCATGAAGTTGTACCAACTGAGCGAATCCCCTATGAATACGCCGAACAATTGGACAAGCAGCGTCGCCGCGAACACGACGATCGGAGCCGACGACAATTCCGCCCGTTCATACGATTCCAATCCTTTAACAATTAAGAATAAGACCGCAATCTCCATTGCTATCCACATCGGCGCCGGATCGGCTGCGAACCAACTGCCGGCAACGAGCGATATTGCCACCCACAAATAAATGTCCCTCCGCAAAAAATAAATGACCGCGAAATACGCTGCCGCGAACGGCATCAAAGACTCCAGAATGACCGCCCTTCCAAGCAAAAACGCCACGCCAACGAGCAGGAATGTCCATTTCTTCGCCAAGAGCACCTGGATGAAATGCCGCGCTGCCGCCCACTCTCTCCCTTTCCGCATCATGACCTGAATCAGATTTGTCCGATTTCCTTTGGGAAGCTGCACCACATTTTCCTTTTCCACTAACCGACACCACCATTCCGAGTTTATTGTGTTTCTCATTATAGGAGGTTGTCCGAGTGAAGTTTGTCAGTTAACGTAACAGGGCAAAAAGTTTTTTCCGACAAAAACAATTGCAAGCGCACTCATTGTCATGACAACTGCAACACCAGCGCCAGCAAGGCTTTGCCATGCTATTGCAGACTGCCTCTGACAAAATCGGCTCAACAAAAACCGTCGCCAGCTACTCTGCATAACTGTCAAATGGTGGGTGTAACCTGTCGGTATTGATGGAGGATCGGAGAAAAGTTTTTGTACAAGCCGATAAGCGGACGCAATCCGACAACCTTGTCCACTTCTCTAGAACAAGTGCCTACAAAGCGCGCGGATTAGGACGACAGCCTTACCAAAAAAGCAAAAAAGCAGAACCATATCGGTTCTGCTTGTGTGTATGATAGGATAACGATTCAGCTTATACCCGCTTGGCTCCGCGTCCGCCGCGTTTGCCCTCCGTGTTCTTCTTCAAAGAGGAGATGCGTTCTTCGCTGTCTTTCAGGAAGCGCGACATTTTATCCTCGAATGACGGTTTACCGTAAGCCGGTCTGCCAGACGATTGCTTGTTGAAGGGACGTCCGCCTCGGTCTTGTCCTCCACCGCCGCGGTTGAAACGTTCTCCACCACCGCCGCCTGCACCCGGTCCGCCTGTACGCTCACGTTGTGGCGGCGGCTGTTGGCCTTCTGGTCGGTCAATGGCTTGCTTAATGGAAAGCCCGATCTTGCCGTCTTTGTCCACGTTGATCACTTTGACCTTCACAACATCATCGATCTTGAGGTGATCCTTCACGTCCTTGACGTAATTATCAGCGATTTCCGAAATGTGAACGAGACCTGTGACACCTCCCGACAAGTCGACAAATGCCCCGAAATGCGTAATGCCTGTCACTTTTCCTTCTAACTTCGCGCCCACTTCAATTGCCATAAAATAAAATGTTCCTCCCTAAAAGTTTTGCGAAACATAAAGCTGAATTCGATGGTAGTCGAATTGGTGTGAAGCAAAACTCGCTTCGAAAGCATAAACCTAAGTTTTGCGAAACATAAAGCTGAATTCGATGGTAGTCGAATTGGTGTGAAGCAATAAGCATAATATCAATTCCATAAAATATGATTCTTTAGAATCAATTTTATTAGAAAAGTATCGCTACTACCGTGATTATAACCGAACGGAAGAAGTAAGGTCAACAGACGTTCACCCGATTTCGCCGCCCTATCTTACAACCTGTATCTGTGTCTCGCCCTTGTATACCATGCCATGATCCTTGGTTGCAAGCTGCGAAATATATTCTGGATCGTTCAGTCTCTCGATCTCCTGCTTCATTGCTTCGGTATCGGTCTTCGCCGTTTCCAATTGCTGCTGAATAGTCGCCAACCTCGAATTCGTCGCATGCTGCTCCTGCAGCTTGCCAACGAGCGTGTAGGTCGCCCAGCCGATAAAGAGGACTACGAATAACAGCCACATCCTAATCCGGCGCTTCGAGCCAGCATTTGTTGTTTGCTTGTTCACTGCAGCAGTCGTCATGTACGCGGGGGCCTCCTCAACCATTTGCTCCACAATTGGGTAATCGTAAATCCGAGCTTGCTCGCCCGTTCCTGAAGTCGCCATTTGGCTATATAGGGACTGAGCCAGCGCGCCAGCGGGCGCACGGCAGGGCTTGTCATCCAAACAAGCAGCCGCCAAAATGGACGAACCAATTGTAACACAATTTTTAGCAGGAAAATAGTGAGCGCAGACCCAAATCCTAAAATTACCTTAACCAATTTGTAGAGCAAAAGGAGGGGTTTTACAATGATAAAATCCAATAGTTTGAGGATAAATGCAATGATCGCGCGCACTGCGCGAACGAGCCATTTGACAATGGCGATCACGATTTTGCTCAGTAAAAAGTAATATACGATGACGCCGATAGCTAGTCCAATGAATACGTACGCCCGCACCTCGCCATTGTTGCTTGCGTACAGTACCCGAAATACGGCCAGTGCCGCGGCCATCCAATAAACGATGTCGAGCACCGGCAGCCACCAGCGAGGGAACTTCAGCTCGTTCGATACGACGCGATATCCGTCGAAGACGACGCCCATCCCAATCCCCGACAGCAGCATGGCGGCCATCGTCATCCATTGTACGGTTAAGGTCACTTGAACAGCTTGCCGAACAAGCCTTTGGTCTTCGTAGAGGCGTTGCCGTCCAGATAGGCGAGCGAATGGACGAGCCCCTCGATGGCTACAAGGCCTTGCTCAAGGCTTAAATGCTTCATATGCAGGTTCTGTCCCTTGACCGTTAAGAAGCCTAGCTCGGTCTCTAACAGAAACTCCTCGCTATCAAAGCTCTCTACGTTAATGACGCCGGTCAGCTCCAGCAGCTTGCGGTTTAACATCTTCACTTCCTGACGCTTCTGGCTCTTGTTTTGGTCCACCATAGACTCGTCCTCCGCTAATCGCTATATTTTAAATTCGCCGTTTACGCTTGAGACTAGCTTATGGGCGTGGGACGAGTTTTAGAACTAGCTTTGACATGCTTAAGCTGGGCAACGATGATGACGCTGATGACGATCAGCAGAAACCAGGAGCTGATCTTGCTCAAATGGACGAGCGTCCACGCCTTCTGCTGATCGGGGTATGTCCATGCGCCCAGCAGCGTTGATATATTTTCGGCGATCCATATGAACAGCCCGATAAGAGCGAATGACAACACCATCGGCATCCGATAGATTCGTTTATCCACCGTATAGGAAACCGTCGTCCGCCAGAACACGAGCAGCAGCGCCCCCGTCAGCAGCCAGCGGAAATCCGGCAAATAATGATGCGTGAAGAAGTTAGCGTATATCGCCGCGCAGAGCGGAACGGATAAGTAAAACGGAGGCCAGTGCTTCAACTTCAGATCCATGCGCCTCCATGCCTGGCAGAGGTAGCTTGCGACGCTCGCATACATGAAACCCGAATAGAGCGGTACGCCGAACAGCTTCGTCCAACCTTCATCGGGGTATGACCACGAGCCCATATGGACTTTATACAACTCAAGAGCAAGGCCGATGAGATGGAACACGCATATAACCTTCAGCTCGTCGATCGTCTCCAACTTCGTAAGCACCATAACCGCTTGCATCAATAGGCAGACGAGCAAAAGGAAGTCGTAACGAGGTATGTACGGGACATCGACCACCTTGGTGAAGGCCATAGCCGCAAAGATTACGACAGGAAACAAACAGGACAACGCCTCCTGCCAGCCAAAATGAACGAGAAAGCGGAATGCTTTTTTTTTAGACGGCATTGTTGCTCAGCTCCTCCCTATCTAACATGCTTACGCTGTTCCACAAGTAGGGAGTACGCTCTGTATGGAAAGAAGTCGCATTTTTTGTGGGAGAGGAGGCCGATTGGCTGGTGACGTCGGGCTGACAGCTTAATTTTAACTTTAATGGCATTTTGGGCAACTAATTGGGGGTATGCGGTTGGCAGATGTCGTTTAGTTCGATTTGGGGACGTTAAATTCGAGTTCTTCGGCTTATTAGGCGGGAAAGTGAAAATTAGTTCGATGAAATGCAGCTATTCACCGCATATTCCGAATTCGCTCTGATTTAGTTCGACAAAATGCCACTACAGAGACTTGGGCGCTTGGAGATATAAAAAAACCGCCCGGCAAACGTAACGTTTACCAGGCGGTTCCCTGCGCATAAGCGCTTATCGTCTTATTTCTCCCACTCAAGAACATTCTCGCGCGGGCGCTGCTCTTCTTTCACCAAAGTGTACAGCTCTCCGGCTTCATCCTTCCGGGTCGATTCCGAGATCCGCTCAACGCGTACCGTCACAATCTTCTGCCCGTACTGGATTTGGAGCTCATCCCCCACCTTAACGGCGCTGCTCGCTTTCGCTTCGCGGCCATTGATCCATACGCGACCCTGCTCGGATACATCCTTCGCAACGGTGCGGCGTTTGATCAACCGGGACACTTTGAGAAACTTATCAAGGCGCATTAGACTACTTGATAGCTTCTTTCAGCTTGTTGCCTGCTTTGAAAGCAGGGATTTTCGCTTCAGCGATCGTGATTGGATCGCCAGTTTGCGGGTTGCGACCAACGCGGCCGGAACGCTTGCGAGTTTCGAAAGTACCGAAGCCGATCAATTGTACTTTGTCGCCGCCAGCAAGTGCGTCAGTTACTTCGCCAAGAAAGCCGTTAAGTACAGCTTCTACGTCACGTTTAGTCAATCCGCTTTTTTCTGCAATGTTGTTGATCAGGTCTGTTTTGTTCATCATTAAATCCTCCTAATTTCATACCGTTATTTGGGGTCAGCGTTCTGCACGCCGCCATGGTTGGAAATTTTTACTCCACATGCAGAATACATATTCTGCTCGAGAGCAAAAAAATCCTGCCGCTATTTGAAATTTTTTTGTACATAGTGAGGAATAAAGGCGATTTGTGACGAAACAAGCGTAAACGGCAGTGCCGACGTTAGAAGGCACAAGCTTTCGTTTCGCGTAGAATTCTATGGCTTTTATAAGATTGAAACTTATAAATGCGTAGAATTCAAGCTATCGTTTCGCAAGAAATATAAGCACGGTATAGACACCAAATCTATACTTTCTCTTATATTTGAGAGCTATGATTGGCGCTTTGCCTCTTCCCACCAGCGATCCATTTCTGTTAAATCAGTTTGGTCAAATTGTTTGCCGCTTATACGAAGCTGCTCCTCAATATACGAAAATCTGCTATAAAATTTTTTGTTCGTACGAGAGAGAGCCTCCTCGGGATCGGCATGGATGAATCGCGATGCGTTCACAACGGCGAACAATAGATCGCCGAGTTCCGCAGCCTGCTCCTCCTGCGACTTGTCCGTAATCGCTTCGCGAAGCTCAGCGAGCTCCTCCTCGATCTTGGCAAGCACAGGGCCGAGCTCATCCCAATCAAAACCGACTTTAGCCGCTTTTTTCTGCAGCTTATAAGCCTTCATAAGAGCTGGAAGATCGGACGGAATGCCGTCGAGCACCGATTTGCGGCTAGCATCGGTCCCTTTCATCCGCTTCTCTTCAGCCTTCATTTGCTCCCAATTGCCTAGCGCTTCCTCGGCATCGTCCGCGTTCTCGTCGCCGAACACATGCGGATGGCGGAATATGAGCTTCTCGTTCAACGACTGGATCACATCGTAAACGGAGAACGCGCCCATCTCCTCTTCCATCTGGCTATGCAGCATCACTTGGAGAATAACGTCGCCGAATTCCTCCTGCATGCCGTCCGGGTCATCGTTATCGATCGCTTCAAGCGCCTCGTAAAGCTCCTCGATAAAGTTTTTCCGGATCGACTGATGCGTCTGCTCTTTGTCCCATGGACAACCTCCGGGACTGCGAAGAATCGACACGATCTCATGCAGCCGCTCAAACGTGCGGTTGCGAAGCGAGGCGTCGTCCGAACGCGGAATCCAGATGAGCGACAGGTTGCCGAAGCCCGGCGTACGGTCAAGCTCATAGAGCGGAACACGAACGATCTGCTGCTGGCCAGATACGCCAAGAGCATGGCCTACGACGACTTCAAAATCGTCGGGATAGCGCTCCATTAAGGCAAGCTTCACGTCGGAAGCAGTAAAAGCATCATACACTTGTCCAATAACAGTATGCAACTGCGGCTGCACCATTGACGGCTGCAAATCGGTCGCGTCGAGCAGCGCAAACCCTTCAATCGGGTCGAATCCAAGGCTCACGAATGCTTGGTCGAGGAAGCTCTCGCCTCCTAGAATAAGCAGCTCAACTCCTGCTTCCGGACAGTTCTCGCGCAGCAATTGAACGGTACGCTCGGCGACCATTGGATGACCGGGAACGGCGTATACGATCGGTGTTCCCGCACTCGCCTCGCGTATAAGCGTATCTGCAATGGCTGCGTACACATCGGGGAACGATTCAAGCTGCTCGTAAATGGAGTCGAATGACTCGAACTGGATATTGTTATCCCGAAGCATTGCCATCATCGGGTGCTCAGCGGTACGGACATAGAGGCGCTCCGCTTGCTGCAGTCTGCGGAATGCGCCGAGCGTCAGTTGATCGGGATCTCCCGATCCAAGCCCGATGACCGTAATTGAAGTTGTTGCCATATGTAACAGCCTCCTAAATTCAGTTCGTATTGTGAAACGTATGGTGAAGCGGCAACGATGGTCAACACCCGCTATTGATGGCGGATGTAACTAGTTGTCGCTACGTGTCGGTGATGATGATAACGTTGGTGGTGCTGACGGTAAATAGCGAAAGTTTGTTTCGTTATTTCGGCTGAGACAGATGGGCTGGGCGGAGTGTGCCGCCCCGAAAGGGAGCTAGCGCGCTGGCGGGATCAGCCGCCAGCGCCTCAGCCGGGCGGCCCATTCGCCGCCGCCCGGCAACGCGCGCCATTCGCGCGCGCTAACAGCGCCGCCGCGCAATGCCGCGGCGCTGAAGGCGCAAGCGCCGACGGCTACGCACGTCAGCGCAAGCGCAGCCGCTGCCGCCCGAGGCGGCAGCAAGCCTCCGAGCGCGGCGCCCAGCGCGCGCTCGATCAGCACGAGCGCCGCGGCCATGACCGCGAGCGCGAGCATAAGGGCGGCGGCGGAACGCACGCCGGCCCGTGCCTTTGCTGCGCGCGCCGCCGACACCGGCGCGCTGCCTGCGCTTCCGGCGGCGAACATTCGCCAGCCGATCCGCGCGCCTGCTTGCGCGGCGGCATAGCGCACCGCAGCAGCGCTTAGCAGCGCTGTCGCGCCTAGTGCGGCAATGCCCGCAACTGCCGCCCCTTCTGCTCCATAGGCGGGCACAAGCGCCGCATTAAGAACAACCTTGAACAGTGCCGCGGTTAACAGCAGCAGCGCCGGAGCCCGCACAGCGCCGAGACTCTGAAGCACCGGCGTAGCTATCGCATTGACGCTGCCAGCGAGCGCCGTAACGCTTACGAGCATGAATATAACCGTTCCTTTCGAATCGGCATACAGCATAACATTAAGCGGCTCTGCCAACAAGACTAGACCAAGGCATGCCGCAGCTCCTATTCCCCAAGCCGCGCGCATGGTTACGGCAAGCTGCCGGCTTAACTGCCCATACGCCCCGCGCATTCTGGCGAGCGCTAAACCCGGCACGATTGCCGCTGCAGCCGCTCCCGCCATCATGACAACGAGCTGGACGAGCGGCTGCGCTCGGCTGTAGACGCCGAATACGCTCATCGCTTCCGCCTCGGACATGCCGCTCTCATGCAGCAATCTCGGTACAGTGAACGCGTCCACCACGCCAACCGCCGGCACAACGATCGCGCCTAAAGCCGCGGGCATCGCAACAACCGCCAGCCGCTTCATATCCCTCCACAGAGTTCCACCTTCACGCGGAATACGCCCCTTACTCCCATCGCGCCACGCATACAGCGCCAGGAACAGAAGCGCTGCGACGCCTCCAACGGCCGAACCGCTCATCACACCCGCCGCAATATCAGCCTCTCCCCACCCTGCCGTCCAGCTCAGCCATAATACGAATACCATAACGCCAACACGAATAAGCTGCTCAACAAGCTGCGACATCGCCGACAACGACATTCGGCCATATCCTTGAACATAACCTCGCAAAGCTGCAACAAGCGGAACGAACAGCAACGCAGTCGATACCGCGCGGATCGCCCTTGCCGTCTCCCTGTCGCCTATCAGCACGGATAGCTCGTCCGCTCCCGCCCATGTCAGACCAAATACGATAATGCCCGTACATCCAAGCAACAGCATCGCCGCTTGCAAAATCCCCCGTACACCGCCGGAATCCTCGCCTCTGCGAAGCCTCTCTGCAATTAGCAGCGATACAGCCGTAGGCAGACCCGCCGTTGCCAGCACAGCCGCAAGCTGGTAGAACGGATAAACGGCGTTATAAATGCCGAATACCCTGTCCCCTGCGATATTTTGCAACGGTATTTTCTGAAATACTCCGATAAGCTTGGATAAAAGGGCCGCCCCGGCCATAAGCATGACGCCGTTCTTCCAAAACCTGCCGGCCGGCTTACGATCCATTGTTCCACGCCCCCGCCTGTCGATCCTGTATAGTTAGTTAAAGCCTATTATACCTCACAAAAGGGGGTTATGAGCAAAGCAACAACGGTCAGCCGAACGTCCTTTTTCATGCAATAACAGGAATATCTCCTGTTAAAATCCGGATTCTCTCCCCTCCGATCTACATTAGCTGGAATATATCCTGTTATTTTCTGCAAAATTCGACCCTAAACCGCCACCAAACCATATTAACTGGACAATTTCCATCTATTATTTAATTCTTAGCATTTTCTCGATAAATAACAGGAGGTTTTCCCGTTAAAGCATCGCTACTATGAACCGGTATGGCCGCATTCATTCATACCAACCCCATTTCAAAGCTAAATAGAAAAAAAAGCCCCCCGGCTCAGATTGCTCTGTTCCGAAGAAGCTGTTCTCTCGCCCGCTTATGTGCTTGTACGCCGCTTTCTATTCTGTATAGCCCCCGGCCACCATTCAGCCAACAAGGCTGACTATGTTCCAACCCTCTGCCTAGCTGTAGAGGAGCCGCTGCTGCTCCATCTGCAACCCAGTGAGGCTGGGCTACTGCTACTGCTCCATCTGTTTTGCTAGGAAGCCCGCCGCTGTCTCCGCCATCTTCGTTTCCATATTTGCCATCTTCACAGATTCGTCCTTGCTTAGCAAGACGACCGTGCCGATCGGATCACCGCCCGCGATGATCGGCGCTGCTACGACGGAGCTATACGTCTCTTGCAAATCCTTCACGACCTCGAATGTGCCTCCGCTCGCTTCAACGAGCGTTTTCCGGTTTTCCATACAGCTCTCCAGAACCGAGCCGATCTGCTTGTCCAACAACTCTTTCTTGGAAGCACCGGCGACGGCAATGACCGTGTCTCTGTCGGTAATCATCGTAACATGGTTCGTGCTTTCGAACAACGACTCGGCATACTCCTTCGCGAAGTCGCCAAGCTCGCCAATCGGCGAATACTTCTTCAATATAACTTCTCCATCTCGGTCTACAAATATTTCCAGAGGGTCTCCCTCGCGAATACGCAATGTACGGCGGATCTCCTTCGGAATCACCACACGCCCGAGATCATCGATGCGACGTACAATTCCAGTTGCTTTCATTTCATGTTGCCCCGCTTTCCTAGAGGATTTTGAGTCTACTGGACATCTGCTGCTCGTTTATAACGAAGAGGAAAGATCCTTGAAAGTGATTTTGAATCTGACCATAGTATTCATCGACTCCCATATTCTTATGCACGCCGCTCGGTTGCAGCCAATCGCCCCATATTTCTGCAAAAGGCTCTATTTAAGCCTATTTTTAAGGCTTTATTGTCCCAATGAAGGTGCTGGAAAATCAAGGCTTAGCGCTAGTGCAGCCCGCCTAGGGAATTCACTTCGATTTATCCTGCTGTGAAGCCTGCTGATCCCGCTTGTCCCCCGCATTGTACTGTACCTGCTGCTCGCTCCTCACCATTAGCTTCCAAATGTGCTGCGCGGCTTCAAGCACCGTCTTCGGCTTCAAGCCGCCTGTGCCCTGAAGCACGCGGAAGGGCCGCGCAAGCCGCGGAAGATGAAGATCGGCTTTCGACAGCAAGCTGTCGTCGAATAGCAGATCGGTCGTCCCTTCGGCCAGCAGTCCGCCGTCCTTAAGCAGCAGCACACGCTGCGCCCATTCCGCGGCGAAATCAACATCATGTGTTGCAACGATAAGCGTGATGCCCGTTTCATGCATCGCCTCAAGCAGCCCCTGAAGGTCGTCCCTGCTCTTCGGATCGAGGAAAGCCATCGGCTCATCGAGCACGATAATGTCCGGCTCCATCGCAAGCACGCCCGCAATTGCCACCCGCCGCTTCTGACCGTAGCTGAGCTCGAACGGCGAACGGTGTCGATACTCCAGCATATGGACAGCCCCTAGAGCCTTCTCCACGCGCTGCCTGATCTGCTCATCCGTCAGCCCCATATTGCCCGGACCGAATGCAACGTCCTCCTCGACGGTAGTCGAAAATATTTGATCGTCGGGATCTTGGAATACAACGCCGAGACGGCTTCTAAGCCGCTTCACTCCGCCTTCGGCCAGCGATTCGCCCAGCAGTCCAACTGATCCCTCAGACGGCTGCTCAAGACCGCTGAGCAAGGATATGAGCGTTGACTTGCCCGCTCCGTTAGGTCCCATCAAGGCGACCTTTTCTCCTTGTTCGATACGGAAGCTGACGTTATGCAGCGCCTCTACAGCGCCATATCGATAGGAAACGCCGATCACCTCAATAGCCGCCTCCTTGTCTCCCCTCTCCAGCATGCCCAATCTTCCCCTTTCGCTTGCATCATCATGGCCGGCGAATCCACCTCGTGCCATGATTGAGCGGTATATCCGCTCACTCCGTCCTTGCGAGCGAAGGAAAAGGACGCCGAGCAGCTCTCCGAAACGCTTATACGTTCTACGGCTCCATAACCAGCCGTCAAGGACAAGACCTCGTGAGCGCTGCGCCTTCACCATGCTCTGAGCCTCCGCTTTAAGCAAATAGAAGTAGCGCAGCATCAGACTAATAATTTCGATCAGCACAGCCGGAATGCCGACAGCCCGCAAGCTCTTAATCAACAGAAACTGGGGCGTCGTTGCGCTCAAATACGTAATGAGCAGATTAGCGCACACAATCTTCAATAAAATCAATTCCGCTTGGCGAATGCCTTCCGCGCTCGCCGTCTGACCGAGTAGAGTAAATACCGGCTCTCCAGCCGTATGGAACGGCAGCAGCACGACCGCGCCAAGCCCAAAAGGAATAATGAGCAGCAGCCGCTTCACGATTATCCGAAGCGAAACTCCCGCCCAGAGCAGCCCAAATAGAAAACATCCTGCCGCCCCCAATAGAGCCGCAGGATGTCGCAACAACACAGCTACAACTAATAATCCGAATACCGTCAATAAACGCCGCTTTGCTTGCCTTAGCGTAGATCGTGTTGCCTCAGAGCCGTCCCGCTCCATCTCCATGTGACTGTGCATTCGCTCTCCCCCTCCGTGACGCCAGCCCCTTCATCGAAGCCCACAGAACGACGGCCATAATGCCCGCGCCGATCACACCTGCTAATCCAACGCGAACCGCCGTCCACGGTATGCCCGCTACCTCGTAATCGGGAATCGGCGCCCATTCATGAACAGCTCCCGCTTGATCAATGAAGCCATGGTCTTCCGCCACCCGCTCCAGACCGTCCGGATGCGGCGATGCCCAAGGCGACAGCAGCCCTGCCGTAACGAGTGTAATGATTAGCAGCATGATCCACTTGCCTTTACTTGCCGTAATTTGGAATTCACTCATTGCAATGCCGCTCCCTTCACTTGCACTTTGCTTCGCTCGAGCAAATAGCCTGTTACGAGCGTCGTAATGAGGCCTTCTCCTAAGCCGATCAACATATGCCAGCCGACCATCGCTTTCAGCGCCAAGCCAAGCTCGAACGTGCCCGACCAGGCGAGCAGCAGTCCTACCCCTGCCGATGCCGCTACGATAGACAGCCATGAAGCCATGAACGTAATGAATATCCGACCTTTGCCGCCAAACAGCTTCATGCCTGCCTTATATACGCCATAACCGACAAAACAACCGATGAAGCCCGTACACAAAATATTCGCGCCAAGCACCGTAATGCCTCCGTCTTGGAATACAAGCGCCTGAATAATTAATACGGCGGCCATGACGATCGTCCCGATCCAAGGCCCGAACAAAATACTCGTTAACGCTCCGCCGAGAAAATGCCCCGATGTCGCACCGGCAATCGGGAAGTTGATCATTTGCGCCGCGAAAACAAAAGATCCGATCAGCGCCACCATCGGCACCTGCTTGGACGACGATACCGCTAATTTTGTTTTATTCAAACTATAGGCTACCGCGGCAGCCCCCACCGCTGTCGTCGTAATCCATGCCTTTGCATCCAAAAATCCGTCAGGTATATGCAATTGAAATCCCCTTTCCAGTATCGGCATGTCATCTTTCATGACACCCTTCTTTTTCCTTATTATCAGTTAGGCGGATTTTTTCGTCAAGACATATCCAAGTGGGGAAGTGTGAGCCGAAGAGGCCGCATCTATTTCATTTGAAACTGAGGGAGTAGAGGAAAGAAAGTCTGACATTATGAATTAAATTCACGCTTAGCAACTTATTAGGCTAACCTCGCGTCTATACACGTATCCAATTTTGTTAATTTAAGGAGACCCTATGAGAAAATTATACGCACTAATCGCTATCCTTCTTTCCGCCTCCTTGCTCTCAAGCGGGAACAGCACCTTCGTGTATGCCGCGAAGACAACGATGTTCACCTCATTGCCGCTCACCGGCATCATCGATATCGATGACCGAAGCCATGCCGACAACTTCTACGCGCTTCAAAACGACGGAACCATTTGGATTGGAAACGGCAGCAAACCAGCCATAAGAGGTCCGCAAGTTCCCGGCGCTGTCAAAATTTCCGGTCAGCTTGTTCTTACCTCAGCCGGCGAAGTATGGACATGGGAGAACGCTGGGGATACGCCGAAGCGTATTGTCGAATTGTCCGGTATAAAAGCTATAAGCTCACGGGATGCCAGCATGGCTATTAACAACAAGGGGCAGGTTTACGTTTGGGGCAATACTTGCCTAACTTCTCTCATAAGACCTGACTTTGAGGATAATCGGGGTCTATGCGCTAACGCCTACCACAACAGCCCGACCCCGGCCGATGATAAGCTGGCGAGCATGCCTAAACTCGCCATTGAGGGAGCGAAAGGGATTAAAGCATCCCTGCAATATATAATGATTCTAATGGCCGACGGCAAAACGGTTAAGGTATACGGCAATACCACAAGTATGAGTTACGGTATGTATGAACGTGTTTTCGATAAACCGGTCGTCGATTTCGACGGTTACGACAAAGACTATACCGGTTACTCCACCTACATCACCATTCCTAATGACATCTCGAAAAATGCGGGCAACTATGTCCAGGTGAGCCAAGCCTATGGAGGCAGCTATAAGCTTCTATTGCACAAAGACGGTACCGTATGGGGCGATTCGGTCTGGAGTGAAGACACTACACGGCGCATAGCTCCGCTCAAGGATATCATTAAGGTTGCGGCTGTCGCCTATAATAGCGGTACGGCCTTGGACAAATACGGAAAAGTATGGACATGGGGCACCCGCACCAACATTCCGTACCAAGAAACGTCAGAGAAACTGCTGACTAACGTCAACGCTAAGCCCTCTCAGAAACAGCTGTCCCTACGGATCAACGGCAAGTTCATCGTTACCGATCCCGGCCCAATCCAAACGAACGGAACGACCTTCGTGCCGATACGCTCTTTATTCGAATCAATTGGCGCGAAGATCGGCTACAACAACGATAACATCACCGTCTCTTACCGTAAGCAACTGCTTGCCTTCAAGGTATACGATACGAAAGCGACCCTCGATGGCAAGAGCGTTGTGATGCCTGCAGCGTCACTCTCTTATCAAGGAAGGACCTACGTGCCTCTCCGCTTCCTGGCGCAAGCGTTCGGCGCTAAGGTGCAATGGAACAACAACATTGACGGCGTTGATGTGCAGTTCCCTGCGGCGGGCTAGCTTATCAATCCAAAAGGCGCGGCTGCGCATGTTCCGCATGAAGCGGAATTTGTGCAGCCGCGCCTCTTTCATTAGCCATCCAGCTTCAGAATGACAATAACCTTGAACAAGTCTCCGTCTGTCTCGATAACGAGACGACCCTCATGGAGATCGACGATCGACTTGGCGATCGCCAGACCAAGGCCCGAGCCATCCGTATGCCGGGACGTGTCGCCGCGTTTGAACCGTTCAAGCAGCTCCTCGCCATCCTCGCTATACTCATATTTGGATATATTTTTGAATGTGACATGTACGTGTTGGTCTTCTGTACGTATCGCTATATAGGCTCGCGAGTGGTCCAATGAGTACTTCACCATATTGCCGATCAAGTTGTCGAACACGCGCCACAGCTTTTGGCCATCTACCCTCGCATACAGCGGCGTTTCAGGCATAGAGATGCGGAAATGAACGCTAGAGCCTTCGATAACATCGTTATATTCACCGAGCGCCTGCTGCAATAACTGGACAAGATCGGCCTGCGCAAGGGTCAATTCCACGTTGCCGCTTGCCATCTTCGACACTTCGAACAGATCGTCGATCAGCACCTTCAGCCGCTTCGACTTCTGATCGATGATATCGATATAAGCCAATCTTTCCTCGCTCGATACGTCTTCCGCTTTCAATAGTCCCGTATAAGTAATGATCGATGTAAGCGGCGTCCGCAGATCATGGCTTACATTCGTTATTAGCTCTGTCTTAAGCCGCTCGCTCCGCGCCTGTTCATTCTGCAGCGTCCGAACGCCTCGTTTCAATACGTTCATATTGGCAGCCATCGCAGCGAGCATCGATTTGCCGCTTACCGGCAGCTCCTGTCCCATGCTGCCTGCTGCCAATTCGTCTGCCGCTCTCGCTACTCGGTTCAGGTAGCCTACTTTCTTCACGAGGACAATGACAACAGGAATTCCTATGAATGCAAGCAGAGCCAAATAAACAATTGCCGTAGCGGAATCTAATTTAAAATAGCTGCCATAGAACAGCAAGTTGCTGGCGGCGCCCAAACCAAATACAATCAGCAACAAAATCACGAGCAGCACACCTGTGCTTTTGATGAGAAATGCATCTTTCATACCATTGTATAGGTGTACGAAGTAAGACCTCACATGCTTGCCTGCCCGGTATGACAAGCCTTGCTTCCATTGCTGCTTGGCACTCTCTCTATCCAGTCGCTCTGCCGCCAGCAGTTGCGCTTGCATGATTACAGCAGCCCAGCATAAGGAGGCCATTATGATTATGACGGTAAGCTTCCTGCCGTAGATCCATGGCTGCTCGAATATCATTTGGAATTGTTCCGACACGATAACGAGCAGCCCCATTGCGAGTAACCCCGTTGCCAAGAGCAGCAGACCTTTGGCATCGATAGGCAGCTTGCTGTAATAGAGCGCCCAGCTTCCTTGCTCTGCCGGCATTGCCTTCACCTTCTTGAAGTGATAGACACATCCGATAAACGCCGCTAAGCCGAACACGGCATAGAGAAGCAATAGGATTTGTTCCTGCCGATAACGATCTGCTTCGTCAACGATGCGACTCTTATCCGACACCCCTACAATCCCTTCATACGAGTCGAATGGGGGGTGGATCAGATCATGGTTCGAAATCCATTCATGAAAGGGTAGATTCGAAGATACCGTATAGCTGGTCGTGAACTTGTCGTCAGCAATCATCTTGCGGTTAGCTAATTGTTCCTGCAGAATGCCAAGATTCGTAACCACTTTCCCGTTCATGCTGTTTTTGAAGTAATAATCGAACTGCATCTTGAAGTCGTTATATTCGCCGCGGAAGTTTTCCCGCTCCTCATAATAGATTTCAATCCTTTGTAACTTATCTTTCATGAGTACGGATCTGACATACTCGTCATCTTGAAAGGCCCTTGTGGCTTCTTTTATTCTCTGATCCCGCTCCGCCGTGTAGAAATCTACCGCTTCTTGATTGCCCGCCGCCAGCGCTTCTTCAATCCGAGGTTCGTATTCGATCTTGACATTAGCCATCGTATCGGTGAACGAACCAAGCCCGTTGCGATACTCGTAGATCTCATCCTCGCTAACCGCAATAGACGCCTTCGCATCCTCGGGCGATACCGCATTCAGCTCGAACAAGTTCAAAAATTGAGCGAACCCGTCCAGTTGGTTTTGAAATTCCGGCGTATGGTAATAATTGCGATGCATATAGTTGTCGCTCAAGGAGATCAATGTCAACGGTCCGCTTAGGCCGACAATGAATAACAGCGCGTAGACAAACACGGTTAATCTATTTCTCCATTTTGTATCCAATTCCCCACACCACCTTCAAGTATCTCGGATTTTTGGGATCGATTTCGATTTTTTCGCGGATTTTGCGGATATGTACGGCAACGGTATTCTCAGCATTGTAGCCTTGCTCATTCCATACGCGCTCGTAGATCTCGTTAATGGAGAAGACCCGCCCGGCATTCGTCATAAGCAGCTCCACAATTTTATATTCGATCGGCGTCAGTTTGACCGGCTCACCGTGAACGGTCACTGCCTTAGCCTCCTTATCGAGGCCAAGTCCGTTCAGATCAATCGCCTTGCGTATACCTTCATAAGCTCCTAAGTTCACATATCTGCGCAATAGCGACTTTACGCGGGCTACAAGCTCCATTGGATTAAACGGCTTCGTCACGTAATCGTCCGCCCCTACGTGAAGCCCTAATATTTTGTCGACATCCTCGCTCTTAGCGCTCAAGATAAGAATCGGTATATTCTTTTTCTCGCGAATCTTATAGGTAGCAGCTATTCCGTCCAATCTAGGCATCATAATGTCCAAAATAATAAGGTGAACAGGATGCTCATTAATTACATCCAGAGCTTCCATACCGTCCTTCGCCTTGCGTACGGAGACGCCCTCATTCTTCAAATAAATCTCGATCGCATCGCGTATTTCCTGATCATCGTCTACGACAAGCACAACGTACTGCTCCATGCCCTTCCTCGCTTTCCCAGCAGCTATTCTCTTTCCATATTTTAATAGTAATCGAGATTTCTTAATATCCTTTCACGATAATTATGAAGAACTTCTTAATAAAAAGAAAAACGAGCCTGGAATTGCTTCCAAAGCTCGTTTCTTGTTGATTCAACCTAAATACCCGCTACTCCGCCTGCACGGCATCGCTCTTCTGTCTGAACTCCGATGGCGTTTCGCCGTATTTCTTGCGGAATAGCTGGGAGAAGTGTCGGATATCCTGGTATCCAATTCGTTCCGCGACGTCGGCAAGCTTAAGTTTCCGATTAAGCAGCAGCTGCTTCGCCTGCTCCATTCGCAGACCGATGACATATTCCTTAAAGCCCAGGCCCGTCTTCTGCTTGAACAGCTGGCTGAAGTAGACCGGATTCAAGTAAACGATAGAAGCCACCTTCTCAAGCGACAGATCGGCATGATAATGGGTGCGGATATATTGCTGGGCGACTTCAATGGCTTGATCGCCTCCGCTCGCATAATGCTCATATACCTGTGTCGAGGAAGCCTGCCTCATCCGGTGCACCTCGGTCGGTATCGCATTAACATCCTCGATCTGTTCCGTATGCATGATCTGGAAAGGGACGCGCAAATATTTGATGAGGTGTGAACGCAATTCCTCGAGCAGCGAAGCCAGCGTATGCCCCTCCTCAAGCGTAATGAGACCGAGCAAGCTCTTATTATCATGAATAGTCACGAAACCCTTGCCGTAACGACCGATCAGCTCGCTAAGCACATTCTCGATAATGAAATGCTCCAAGTGGACTACCTTCTCGCTATCCATCTTCACCATAATGAGATGAAAGTGAGGATGGCTTTCCATGAACGGGTTTACATCGATACGCCCAATGTCGAGTCCCGACGCCCAGCGCTGGAACACCGCCTCGCGCAAGTAGTTGCGGTTCACCTTCAGAAGCTCGGCGTCCAGCGTCAATTCCTTCTCGCGCATAATTTCCTCGCCCAGCTTCTCGATCATCTCAATCAATATTTCTTTACCGATCGGCTTGAGCAAATAATTTTTTGCGCCAAGCCGAACCGCTTCCTGGGCATATGCGAATTCAGAATGAGCCGAGATGACGACCCACTTCATATGCGAATAGTTGTCTGCCGTCAGCTTCATCAGCTCCAGCCCCGACATGCCCGGCATCAATATATCGGTTAGCACGACATCGATCCGGTCACTGCGCAGCCGCATCACCGCTTCTTCCGGGTTGCTCGCCAGAAATACCGCATGATCTTTAAAGTGGTTCTCAAGCGTCCGCTTGATCCCCTCCCTGATTACCTTCTCGTCATCTACAATCAAAATATTCATCTTACCATCCTCCTTCCTATAAGACGGGAAGCGGCATAACGATTACAACCGTCGTCCCTTCCTCCTGTACGCTATCAATGCGAAGCCCGTAAGACTCGCCGAACATTATGACCAGCCTATGATGAACGTTCGGAAGACCAATCCCGCGCCTTACAGGCTCGATCCCCGGTTCGCTCTGCGTACTTCTGCCGAATACCGGCTCTTTAATCAATCGTCTAATATGTTCAAGCGTTTCCTCGCTCATGCCTATTCCGTTATCAGATATAACGATGCGCAGCTCTCTAGCTTCCTCATCCGCCTCCGCGTATACCCGCAATATACCCGGCCGACCCTGATCAAGCGGTTCAAGACCGCTCTTCACCGCATTCTCGATAATCGGCTGCAGCGTCATCTTCGGCATCGGCGCGTCGAGCCAGCGGTCCTCGACCTCGATCTCCGTCGTTACCCGGCCTTCAAGCCGATTCTCAATAATGGTCATATAATGACGCATCTGATCAAGCTCCTGCCGCAGCGTCGTCTTGGATGCTTCCTCCCAGTGGCTGCTGTAGCGGAACATTTGCGACAAAGAAAGAATCACGCGTCCGAGACGGTCATTCTCCCGCTCGTCCAGCATCCAGTAAATCATATCAAGCGTGTTATATAGAAAATGCGGGTTCACCTGCGACTGCAGCGCCTGCAGCTCTGCGTTCTTCTCACTAATAGAGGAGAGTGTTATTCGTTCGATCAATTCGTCCATCCGCAGCACCATCCGATTGAAGGACGATACGAGGCTGTTGATCTCCTCGTACGAATTAACGTTCACCGCACCGCGGAAGTTACCCATCTCGACTTGTCTCATCTCACGAATGAGCAGCTTGAGGGGCTTCGCGATATTGCGCGAGATTAAGCTTGCCAGCACTGTAGACAGAACGATGACGGCCGCTATAACGATCAATAAATATAGTCTAGTCTGTGCAAGCTCCGCGCTTATATCCGCTTTCGGGGTTAATCCGAATACGGTCCAATTAGCCATCGCCGCGTTAGCCGATACAATAAGCTGATCCGTTCCGTTGTCGATGACGATTTCGTTTCCGATTGGCCTAGGCAACCCGTTGAAGGACGGATACTGCTTCTGCTTATCATCGTCGGTGGAGATACCTGGATCGGTCGTCGCAATGACACGATTGTCGGGATCTACGATATAAACTCTACTATTGGGACTGATCGTAACGTTAGACAGGGCCGACATAATCGGCTTCGGATCGGTCTCGATTAGAAGGATGCCGATTGGCTTGTAATTGTTGAAATCATACAGCTGACGACCAAAAACGAATACGGTATCCTGCTGCAAAATGCTATTAATCAACGATCCCTGCGACAACCCGAGCCAAACCATTTTCCCGTTCGATTCGACGAGCTTCCGGTACCAATCGGTCGAGCTGTAGTTGCGATCGACGATGCCGGCGAATCGGCGTTCATAGCTGTACACCTTGCCGCCCGTCGATATAATATGAATGCCGATAATATCATCCCGCGAGTAATACGCCGCACCGAGCAAATTCGTAATCGATCGTTCGCTAATAAATCCAACCTCGCCGTTAGCCTCTTCCTTATCCTTCTCCATAATGAGCCGCGTCAGTTCTGAGTTGCTGCTCAGCGACTTCGTGACACTGTCATAGCCCTCCAACAGCAGATTGAACAGTCCAACCGTCTGCGAAATATTTTTCTCAGCAAGATCGCTGATCTTGGAATGAATGATTTGGGTCGTCTTCTGGTAATAGAGCACGCATACGAGAATGAGGAGGGTCATCGTCGATATGAGAAATAACAGAAATAGCCGGCTTCGAATGGAATGCCGGTTCCACCTTCGCAACATGTCCGCTCCCCCTCTCTATTGCTGGTTGAAATATAAGCCTAGTATAAGAACATAATATTATACTATCTTATATTTGCACAAAAGCCGCACGACATGTGCAGCTCACGGCCTTGCTGAAACGACAAAAACGGCGAAGGGGATTAACCCTTCACCGCACCTGCTACCATGCCCTTCGTAATCTTGTCGGCAAGTAGGAAGTAGATAATGATTACCGGCAACGCGCCGAGTACGAGGAACGCCCCGATGGCACCGTAGTTGACGGAATATTGGCTGACGAAGCTGTTCACCCCGAACGGCAGCGTCTTAAGCGCTTCGGACGAAATGAATGTGGATGCGAGTATATATTCGTTCCAGATGTTGATGAACGTTAAGATACATACGGTCATCATCGGCGGTATCGATACCGGCAGGATGATGTTCCAGAAGATCCGGAACACGCCCGCTCCGTCCACAACGGCCGATTCCTCGATCTCATGAGGAATGGTTCTCATGAAGCCGCTGAGAATGAACACGGCAATCGGTGTTTGGAATGCGATATAAGGCAAAATGATCGATGCATGCGTATTAAGAATATGGATGTTCTTGAAAATCAACATCAGCGGAAGCAGCGTCGCTTGCATCGGAATCATCATCCCGATCAAGAAGATCAGCATGACCGCCTGCCCGTATTTCCAACGGAAGCGGCTAATTGCGAACGATACGAGCGAGGCTAACAGCAATACCCCGACCATTGTAATCGTCGTAACGAACAAGCTGTTGTACAAATATTTGAAGTAATTGCCCGACTCGACAGCATTGGTGAAATTGACCCATTGCGGCGATGCCGGAAGGGCGAAGAAGCTGCCCGACAATATTTCCTCATTACTCTTAAGCGAATATATGGCTAGCCAGAGGAGCGGATACAACTGGGTAACGAGCAGAATGCCGAACAAAATATACGATACGATTTTGCCGATACTAAAGCTCCGTTTCCCTCTCACTCTCGCCTGTGGCTTAATTGCGCCGGCCCCGATTGATTGACTCATGGTTGTTCCCTCCTTACGTTACGTGTATTTCCGTTCTACTTTGTTGAAGACGAAGTTGATAATGAACGTTGCGACCAAGCAGACAAGGACTAGGAATGCCGCAATAGCACTTCCGTAACCGTACTTCATCGACAGGAACGACATATTGTACATGTGTGTCGAGATGAGGTCGGTCGCATGCGCTGGACCGCCGCCCGTCATAACCATCGTTAAGTCGAACGCTTGTAGGGAACCTATAAATGCAAGAACGATCGATATCTTAAAGATCGGAATATTCATTGGGAAGGTGATGTACCAATCGGCTTTGAGCCCGTCGGCACCATCGATCTTAGCCGCCTCGTACACATCGGCCGGAATGTTCTGAATACCAGTAAATTGAATGAGCAAGTGGTAGCCGAAGTATTGCCATAGGGCTACGAAATACAAGCTGTACATCGCAATGCTCGGATCTGTGAGCCAAGCCTGCGTCCAAGAGCCTAATCCAACTGCTTCTAGAACCTGATTGAGCATACCGCCCATCGAAGCCGGGTTATAGATGGTTTTCCATAGTTGCCCGATAATAACGACCGACAAAATAATCGGCAGAAAATAACTCGACACGAGGAAATTCGGTTTTTTCACGTAACGGTTCAACAAAATAGCAATAAACAGCACGACTGGAATCTCCGCCATAGAGAATACGGCGAACATCAATGTGCGGCGCACAGACGGCCAGAATACGGCATCGTCAAAAAACATCGTTTTAAAGTTGGCCAAGCCGACGAACTTCGATTCTCCAATACCGTTCCAATCCAGCAAGCCGCTGTACATCGATACGATTATGGGAACGAATACAAGCAGTACGTATAGCAGCAAACATGGCAGTACGAACAGCGCAATTGTAAATTTAGAAACCTTCAGTACGTTCATCTCGCGCTCCTCCTTATAGAAAAATGACAAAAACAATCCATCACAGTTATGGTTCGCTTACGGGCGAAATGTGTATACACGATAACGGAGGGGGTCTTAAAACAAGAACCCCTCCGCTCCGCGTTATCTCTACTTTTTTTTGTTTAAAGCTTAGTCTTATTTCTTGTTGCTTTCGTAAGCCGATTGATGCTCTTTGGATACTTTTGCGGACTCGACTTTTTGAACGAACAGGTTTTGGATGCTCGTCAAGTGACCTTGAGCTGTACCAGGGTTCATCGTGTTATCGAACGCAAGGTCTCCGCCTTTAACGTCTTTGAACATGCCCAGAACTTCCATTGCCATATCGGAGTAGCCGGCAGCTTTGAAGTCGCCTTCTACTTTTTGTGCAAGACCTACTGCGCCTTTAACTTCGAAAGCTTCTTTAGGGAAGTTCAGCATGAAGTAGTTCAAGAAATCTTTTGTTTCTTCCAGGTGCTTGCTGTCTGCCGAGATCGCGAACGCGCTGCCTGGTGCAAGCATGAATTCGTTAGGATCGCCTTTGCCGTTTACGGTAGGGAATTTGAATACGCCCACTTTGCCGTTAACGGACGAAGTTTCGATACCGCCAGTTGCCCAGCTGCCCATGTAGTACATAGCTGCTTTGCCTGTTTTGAACAGGTTCTCGCCGGCATTGTAGTCGAACGATGTTGCGCCTTCTTGGAATGCGCCAGCTTGGATCAAGCTTTGGAATGCTTCAACAGCTTCCGTGAATGCTGGATCTTCGAACGTTTTCTTGCCGTCAATAACTTCTTGCAGGAAGCCAGGGCCGTTCGTGCGAAGCAATACGTTCATGAACAAGAACGAACCTGTCCAAGTGTCTTTCTCGCCGATTGCCATTGGCTGAATGCCTTTAGCTTTCAAATCTTTAACGACTTGTACCATTTCTTCGAACGTTGTTGGCACTTTCACGCCAGCTTGGTCGAACAGCTCTTTATTGTAGTACACAAGGCCGATGTTGTTGCCGTCCGGCAAAGCGTACAGGTTGTCGTCGAACGAGTAGAAATCAAGAATACCTTCTTGGAACGTGTCCTTCAGACCATTCTCCGCTACCATGTCGTTCAGTGGAGCGAACAGCTTCGCATCTACGAAAGGTTGCATTTGTGCAGCAGGGTTAACGACCGTAATGTCTGGAACTTCACGGGAAGCTGCTTGTGTTTTGAGCTTCACTTTTTGTTGGTCCGTATTTAGCGAGTCGAGTTCGATCTTCACGCCCGGATGATCTTTTTCGTATTGAGCTACGATTTTTTTCATCATGCCGTTTTTCGGATCGGTAGGGTCCGGATAAATGTTTTGGAACGTGATTGTGATGTTGTCTTTCTTACCGCCGTTGTCGGTACCACCGTTCGTGCCAGTGTTCGTGCCTTCGTTGTTGCCGTTGTTAGCTCCGCATGCCGCAAGGCTAAGCGCCAGCGTACCTGCCATAGCTACTTTCAATATGCCATTCATTTTGTTCATTTGTGTATCCCCCTTATTTGTGGATGTGTTCATTATGCTCTGATCTGCAACCCCTTACAATGCGCGAACTTAGGATAAGAGGTGTGTTTTCTTTAGGTCGTTTCGTTTTCCCACATTACATAAATAGTATTGTTGTGAGGCCTTTGCAATATGCGGGAATAATGTAATGTCTGTCCGTTCCAATATTTGAAAATAAAAAAAGACAGGTGACCGATTAGGTTTCGGTCACCTGTCTTCTCTTTCAATTTCAAGCTTGATGCTCTTCATCTGAATCGCTCGGAGGCATAGGAGGACGTGCAGCCTTCAACCGGCCCGCCTTGCCTAACGCCTCGCGCAGCAGAAACTCAATATGGCCGTTCACGCTGCGGAATTCGTCCGCAGCCCATAGCTCAAGCGCGCGATGGAGTTCGGGATCTAATCGGAGCGCGAATGCTTTCTTTTCTTTTCCCATTCGATTGGCCCGTTAGGTGTAGAGCGATCCCGTATTAATTACCGGGGTAGCCGAACGATCCGATACGATCGCTACCATCAGATTGTTGACCATTGCCGCGCGCCGCTCCGTATCAAGCTCGATTCCGTTCTCCTCCAACTGCTTAAGCGCCATATCCACCATACCGACCGCCCCTTCGACGATCTTCTGTCTTGCTGCTACGATAGCCATTGCCTGCTGCCGCTGAAGCATGGCGCTTGCAATCTCAGGCGCATAAGCAAGATGCGTAAGTCTCGTCTCCAGCACTTGTACGCCTGCAACAACTAGCCTTGTTTGCAGCTCTTTAAGCAGCTCGGCTGCTACCTCATCCGCATTGCCGCGCAGCGACAAGACGTCATCCGATCCATAGGTGTCATACGGATATTGAGCCGCAATATGCCGCACCGCCGTCTCGCTTTGAATCTCGACGAAGCGTTCGTAATTATCGACGTCGAATGTCGCGCTCGCCGTATCCTGTACTTTGAAGACAACGACTGCTCCAATCTCGACCGGATTGCCTTCGGCATCATTGACCTTAAGCGTCTGGCTATTGAAGTTGCGCACCTTAAGCGACACTTTTCTCTTGTTTGTCAGCGGTGCTACCATCCATAGCCCACTCTCCACGATTGTTCCCAAGTAGGTCCCGAAGAACGTTATAACCTTAGCTTCGTTAGGCTGTACAATCGTTAAAGACGTCAAACAGATTATCGCAAAAAAGAAAAGAAAAATCCCGATGCCGATCAGCAATGGAGACGGATCGATTTCCGAAGCTCCGTTAGCGATCAGTACAATGCCGCCAATTACAGCTATTATCGAGACCAGCAATGCCATATATCCGCTTACGTACCACGACTTTTTCTCTTTCATAAGCGCCACCCCTTATATTCATATTGTTTTGATATTTTTATGATATCACTTTTTACAAATAGTTGCAAATGGTTTCGTTGATCAAATTTAGCGAGGGCTCGGAGCACGATTGTTGCTCGTTTGCTGGCGAATAGCGAAATTATGTTTCGCTATTTCGACGTAGAGGCATTGGTTGGTGCAAATAGCGAAAAGGGTTTTTCGCTATTGAGGTCAAGGTGGGGGCTCGGAGCTCCATTTGTGCTCGTTTGTTGGCGAATAGCGTAAATTTATTTCGCTATTTCAACGTAGATGATTAGGTTGGTCCAAATAGTGAAAGGGTTTTTCGCTATTATGGCCAAGGCGGGAACTCGGAGGGCGATTGGAGCTCGATTACGCGCGAATAGCGTAAATTTGTTTCGCTATTTCGACGTAGAGGCTTTGGTTGGTGCAAATAGCGAAAGGGTTTTTCGCTATTGTGGCCAAGGCCATACTCGAAGCGCGACTGGAGCTCATTCGCAATAGTAACGCCGAAATAGCCAGCAAAAAAATCTATTGACCCTGACAGTAATGTCAGCGTTTATACTTACATTAAACCATTCCAGGCATGAGGCGTTTTAGACGCCTCATTGTTTGGAACGTCATACCCCGGGGGCTTTTTATGATGCAAATTGGTCAATTATCGCGTGAGACGGGAGTCAGCATCCGTTCCTTGCGCTACTACGAGCAAAAAGGGCTTATTACGCCTATTCGCCAAACAAACGGCTATCGCGAATACTCGCCGCTTACCGTCCAAACCGTTGAGACGATCAAGCTGTATTTAAATTTGGGCTTGTCGACGGAACAGATCGCCAGCTTCCTTACGTGCGTCCTTCAAAATAAAGAGGCATTCTGCACACAGGTGATGCCAATCTATCAGCGAAAGCTTGAAGAAATCGAGCGTCAGATTGTTGAGCTTAATCAAATTAAAGCGAATTTGATCGATCGAATCGCTTCGCTTCAGCAAGATACAACACCATAACCATCTTTCAATGAAAGGAACGTGATTACAATGGGTCTTCTGAATGCCGAGAACGAAGCCGTTCTACGCGCAACCATTAACGAAGGAGTTACTCTTGTTGACTATAACGCACCTTGGTGCCCGCCTTGCAAACCATTGATACCTATATTGGAGGAGCTAAACGAGGCCTACGCTGATTCCATCCGCATCATTAAAGTAAACTGCGACGATCTACCCGGCGCTGCGTCGGAAGCAGGGGTGATGAGCATGCCGACCGTTATTCTCTACAAAGACGGAGTGCCGATGGAGAAACTCATTGGGCTGCGGCCGAAAGCTGCCTATCAAGCCATAATCGACAAGCATTTATGATCGGCTTCCCTAAAATACACAAAGAGCGCCGCCCCTATCCAAGGAGTGGCGCTCTTCCTATTCCCGCAACGATCATACCGTCAAATATTTGCGAACAACCTCGTCATTCAACGCATCCAGTCCGCCTTCCCAAGCGATAGCGCCCTTCTCCAAAATGTAGAAGTAATCACCGATGCTCTTGACGAACTCCAAGCTCTGCTCCACGAGCAGCACGGCGGTCTTGCCGTCAGACTTGATCGAGCGGATAACGTCGCGAATATCATCGACGATTGACGGCTGAATACCTTCGCATGGCTCATCAAGCAGAAGCACTTCCGGCTTAGAGGCCAACGCCCTTGCGAACGCAAGCTGCTGCTGCTGCCCGCCGCTTAGATCACCGCCGCGCCGCGTGTACATGGTCGGCAATACCGGAAACTTCGCAATCGCTTCTTCGGGAATCGAAGTCACCTTCGTCTTCGATGCTTCCAGCCCAAGCAGCAGATTCTCATATACCGAGAGCTGCGCGAATATTTCCCGGCCTTGCGGAACGTAGCCGATGCCGCTTTTCGCCCGCTGCCCAGGAGCACGCTTCGTCAGATCCGCTCCATTATAGGCAACAGAGCCGCCGCGCGCTTTTAACAACCCCATAATGCTCTTCATTAGTGTCGTCTTACCGACGCCGTTGCGGCCGAGCAGACAAACAACTTGCCCCGGCTTCACCTTAAGCGTCACATTGCGCAAAATAATGCTTTCGCCATAACCCGCCTCAAGCTGTTGAACGGCTAACATCGGCATCCCGCCTTTTCCCTAAATACACTTCCGCTACCCGGTCATCCCGCTGCACCTCATCCATCGAACCTTCCTTGAGCAGCCTGCCCTCGTGCATAACCGTCACTTTGCTGGCGAAGTTGCGGACAAACTCCATGTCATGCTCCACAACTACGATTGAACGCATGCGGGCAATCTCATGCAGCAGTTCGCCCGTCTTATCCGTTTCCTTATCGGTCATTCCGGCTACAGGCTCGTCAAGCAGCAAGATCTCCGGCTCCTGGAGCAGCATCATGCCGATCTCCAGCCACTGCTTCTCTCCATGCGACAAGCCGCCGGCGCGCCAGGACGCCTTGTTCTGCAGACCGATCATCTCTAATTGATGATCGATCCGCGACCGCTCGTCATCGCCCATCTTCGCGAACATCGTCGCGAACACAGATCGCCTCTGGCGCATCGCAATCTCCAAATTCTCGTGCACCGTCATTGAAGGAAAAATCGATGGCGCTTGGAACTTGCGCCCGATGCCGAGCTCGGCAATCTGATGTTCTTTCTTCCGCGTAATATCGATCTTCCCGTCAAACGTAACCTTACCGCTGGAAGGGCGAACTTTACCGCAGATCACATCCAGCATCGTTGTCTTGCCTGCTCCGTTAGGCCCGATCAAGAAACGAAGCTCTCCCTTCTCCAGCTTGAGATCCATTCCTTGAATCGCCTTGAAGCCGTCAAACTCCACCGTCACATCATCACACTGCAGGATTGCGGACTCCCTCATGCTCCTTCTCCTTCCTTTTGTTGCGGAATTTTATTTGACTGATTAAGCCCGAAATGCCTTTTGGCATAAATACGACGACGACAACGAATAATCCACCCATGAAGAACAGCCAGCCTTCCGGATATGCGGTACTGAATTCGCTTTTTGCCCAGTTCATAACGATAGCTCCCAGCGCAGCGCCGATCAGCGTGCCCCGTCCTCCAATCGCTACCCATAGCACCATCTCAATCGACGGTACAATGCCAAGCATGGATGGAGAAATAATGCCGACATGAAGGATGAACAGCATGCCCGCAATACCCGCGATGCCCGCAGAGATCGTGAAGATGACCATTTGATAAATCGCCGGATTGTATCCGATGAACCGTACGCGGTTCTCACCGTCACGAATCGCGCGCAGCACCTTGCCGAAGCGGCTGCCGACAATATAACGGCATAGGATGAACACGGCGATCAGCACGGCGGCCGTAATCCAATACAGCACGCGCTTCGTATCCGCAGATCCAAGGGATGCGCCAAGAATCGTCGAATAACCCGTAATCCCGTTCGTCCCCCCTGTGAAGGCTTGTTGTCCCACGAGCAGCGTCGTCGTAATAATAACGAGCGCTTGGGTCAGAATCGTGAAGTACACACCTTTAATCCGATTACGGAAGGTAACATAGCCGAGCACAAGCGCGAGAACCGACGGAATGAGTATCCCCATGGCGACCGCAAAGCCGAAGTTCTCGAACGGTTTCCAAAATAACGGAAGCTCTCGCAGGCCGCTCCAGCCCATGAAGTCAGGCGGCTTGCCCCCGCTTGCCTCCAGCTTCAAGTACATGCCCATCGCATAAGCGCCAAGACCGAAGAAAATGCCGTGACCGAGACTTAAGATGCCGGTATAGCCCCATATGAGATCAAGGCCGAGCGCCACAATCGCAAAGGCCAGAAATTTCGCAAGTAAGTTGAGTCGAAAATCGCTTGCGAACATCGGAGCAGAAAATAATGCCGCCGCCGCTGCTGCGTATCCGACTAATAACCAAATGCGCTGAGGTGTCCATTTTTGCTGCAGCATATGGTTTCCGCCTTTCTATCCGTATTTAATCGAGTGAGCGAGAGCGCATAGCGACGAATCCCATCGGTCTCCATTGCAGGAAAGCTACGATGCAGACGAACACGAGCACTTTGCCAAGCGATGCGTTGGTCCAATATTCGAACAGTGTATTGAACATGCCTATTCCCATTGCGCCGAGCACCGTGCCGACCAGCTTGCCGACACCGCCAAGGACGACGACCATAAAAGCATCGACGATATAATACGTGCCTAGGGAAGGACCAATCGAGCCCATCAGCGTGAGCGCACAGCCTGCAATGCCTGCAATACCCGATCCGATCGCGAATGTCATCGCATCTACGCGGCGGGTCGATACGCCAAGACAAGCAGCCATATCTCGGTTTTGCATAACCGCTCGCATTCTTCTGCCTTCATGACTGCGATAAATATAGAAGTACATGGCGACGAGGCAGGCAATAACGAGCCCAATAATGAACAGCCTCTTGTACGGCAACAGCGTGCCGTCCATAATCTGTAATCCTCCATCGAGCCAGGAAGGGCTCGTTACAGCAACATTCGGCGCGCCGAAGATCGAGCGAGCGAGCTGCTGCAGAACGAGACCGACACCCCATGTAGCGAGCAAGCTGTCGAGCGGCCTGCCATATAGGAAGCGAATAAGCGACATTTCGAGAATAAGGCCGAAAACGAATGCGATTGCGAAGCTTATCGGAATGGCGAGCACGAAGTACCAATCGAACATCGACGAAGGGAGATATTCCTTGAATAGATTTTGGGTTAAATACGTGGAATAAGCGCCGATCATAATAAGCTCGCCATGCGCCATATTAATGACCTTCATAAGGCCGAACGTAATGGCGAGCCCAAGAGCGACCAGCAGTAGAATCGAGCTGATGCTCAGCCCATTGAATAACTGCAGAAGATACACATCCATAATACCGCCCCTTGGTTGTCATCTTGGTTATTAAAAACAGAGGGGAAGCATTCGAAGCTTCCGAATACTCCCCCATGTACTGCTGCGTCTAAGCGTAGAAGACGTTACTTATACCCTATTCGGTAGGTTGTATGCTTGCGGCCCAAGCGTAGCCTTTCAGGTATGGATCCGGTTTGACCGCTTCGCCTGAATTCCACAGCTCCTTGAACTGTCCATCCGACTGAACTTCCCCAATCCGCACCGTTTTGTAAATGTGTTGTGTCTCGCCATCGATCTTCACTTTACCTTCCGGAGCATCCCACTCGAGATCCTTCGCCGCTTCCTTGACCTTGGCTACGTCAGTCGAGCCTGCTTTCTCAACCGCTGCTGCCCACAGGTAAACGGCTGTGTATCCCGCTTCGATTGGATCCGCTGTTACGCGCTCGTCGCCGTATTTCTTTTTGTAGTTCTCAACGAACGTTTTGTTCGTTGGCGTATCTGTCGTTTGGTAGTAGTTCCAAGCAGCCAGATGGCCTTCCAGCACATCGACGCCGATACCGCGAATTTCTTCCTCTGCGACCGATACGGACAACGTTGTAATATCCTTCGAGGTAATGCCTGCATCCTTAAGCTGCTTGAAGAAAGCTACGTTGCTGTCGCCGTTAAGCGTGTTATACACGACATCCGGCTTCGCTTCCTTAATCTTGCTGATGATTGTTGCGTAATCCGTATGGCCGAGCGGCGTATACTCTTCGCCTACAAGCTCTCCGCCTTCAGCTTTCAATTGCTCTTTAATAATGAGGTTTGCCGTGCGAGGGAATACGTAATCCGAGCCGAGCAAGTAGAACTTCTTGCCCCGATTCTCAAGCAGCCACGATACGGAAGGTACGATTTGCTGGTTCGTCGTCGCCCCTGTATAGAAGATGTTCGGAGAAGCTTCAAGACCTTCATATTGCACCGGATACCAGAGCAGTCCGTTAAGCTCCTCGAATACCGGCTTCATCGCTTTCCGGCTTGCCGATGTCCAGCCTCCGAATACGGTTGCTACTTTATCTTCTGAGATGAGTTTGCGGGCTTTCTCTGCAAAAGTCGGCCAATCGGATGCGCCGTCTTCAAGAACGGGAATGATTTTTTTGCCTAGTACCCCGCCTGCTGCATTGATTTCATCGATTGCCATCATTTCTGCGTCGATTACCGAAACTTCGCTTATTGCCATCGTGCCGCTCTGGGAGTGAAGAATACCAACCTTAATGCCATCCTCTGCCGCTGCTGGAGCATTCGTCCCCTCCGACGATCCTTCATTCGTCGAAGCCGGCTCATTGTTATTGCCGCATCCTGCCAGCACCAACGTCAAAGCCACTAATAATAAGCCGAATTGATAAAACAACTTCTTTTTCATCTCTCCACTCCCCAGTTCTCTTTAATTTTTCTCTATTTTCCGAACGTTTCCATGGATTTCATTTCCATCGTTCGCATCCTTATCATAATATGGCCTCAGCTTTTATGTCAATATAGTTTACATTAAAAGTTTTAAATGAGTCTAAGTTACCAAAAAAGGATGCTGTTCACTAACAAATCATTGAATTTGTGTAACTTTAACTAACATAAATATGACCTTGGTCATGGTTTTATGATCAAATTCCGAACGATCGTGTATTTGTAAGCGCTCATTCCTATGCGGCGACACAAAAAAAAAGCTGCCCCATGATATGAAATCATGGAACAGCTTTATGTGGCTTATCCTATTGCATTATTTCGCTGCTGGAGCTTCGGTTGCTTTCGGAGCATCCGTTGCTGCCGGTGCGTCACTTGCCGCTGGAGCGTCGCTCGTTGCAGGAGCATCGCTTGCCGCAGGCGGTTCAGGAAGAGTTACCTTCACTTCGTAGCCAGGCAATTCATCCGTCATGAACTTGTCCATATGCGCATATGCGACAGCGTTCTTCACGGAGTCCTTCGTTGTTTCGTCCAGTTGGTCGAATGTTTTCACATCGCGTTTCTCAACTTGGATCAGGTGATAGCCGTATTCAACTTCAACCGGTTCGCCCAGCACGCCAATCTCTTGCTTGAACGCCGCTTCCTTGAACTGCTCTACCCATTTGCCTGCAACCTCGTTCTCATACAGGCCGCCTGTTTGGTTAGAACCGGGATCGTCGGAATATTCCTTCGCAAGCGCAGTCCAATCTCCGCCAGCTTTTAGCTTTTCTTTTACTTCGTTAACGCGTTTAAGAGCTTCTTCCTTCGTGCGAAGCTCTTTCTCCTCGCCGGTCGTCTGATCCTGCGTCGTTGTAGCGACTAGAATGTGGCGAGCACTAATCGTCGTGTAATCAGCCGTATTTGCCTCATACTCGGCTTTCGTCTCTTCGTCCGTTACTTTGGAATTCATATGAGAGACAACGGTAGCCGTCAACATTACGTATGTGGACATATCGTCATCGGAAACTTTTTGCTCTTCGATAGCGGTTTTTAGATCCGGATTATCTTTCAAAGCCGTCTCATAATCCTTCATTTGCGTAGCGACATCTTCGCGAGCCTTCGTAAGCGTCTCTTCGGAAGCCTGCGAAGCAATGATCTTGTACGATACGAATTGCTCAAGCAGCTGCTCCTTGAACGGCTGGTATGCATCGATGATCTGCGCGTAAGTAGGCTGCATAATTTTGAATACCGACAAGTAATTGTCGAACTCTTCCGCTGTAACCTTGCCGCCGTCCTTATAGGTTGCGACTACGTCACCTTTGCCTGCTCCCTTGAATTCCAAGGTATAATCGTCTTTTTTCTTGCCGCATGCCGCCATAACCGTCGTAGCAAGCACCACTGAAATAACGAGCAGTGCGCTTCTGCGCCATGCCGATTTGCGTGAACTTTGCAACATGTTGAATCCCCTTTCAAATTATGAACTTGTTTGTATTGTATCAGAAAAGGAACTCAAAAAGCGAATTCTCGCCTATGGTGTCACATTCTGCAACTGTGCTTGCGCGCGAAGCACATCCTTGTATGCCTGCAAAAATTGCTCCATCATATGAAGCTTCTGCTCCATCGCGAGGCCTTTGCCCCGCAGCATGACGGTCGGATATTCATCCTGCTCGCCGCCCTGCTTAAACCGGTTCTCGAACTTGTGACATAGCTTGTCGACCTTCGTCCGATCGATGCGCCGCTTCTCGCTCGCAGCGAACCGAAGCGTCAGATCGTCGCCCTTCTGGCTAATTTGCTCAATGCCGTACAAGCCGCCGTATACTTTCAGCCTTGCGACAGCCATTAAGTTCTGAACAGCCTGCGGCAAGTCGCCGAAGCGGTCCACAAGCTCTGCATCGAGATCATCCGATTCCTCGAAGGAGCGGATCGTCGCCACCTTCTTGTAGATCTCGATCTTCTGTATGCTGTCGTATATATAATCTGAAGGCAAGTACGCATCGATGCTGACATCGATCAGCGTGCTGACTTGCTTCTCCTCTACGATCTCTACGCCTTCCATCTCCGCCTTGCGCTTGGCAATCTCATCCGCCAGCATCTGCGAATACATATCGAAGCCAACCGATGCAATGAAGCCATGCTGCTCGGCACCGAGCAGATTACCCGCTCCGCGAATCGACAAATCGCGCATTGCGATCTTGAAGCCCGAGCCAAGCTCGGTGAACTCCTTGATGGACTGCAGGCGCTTCTCCGCTACTTCCGTCAGCACCTTGTCGCGCTGATACGTAAAGTAAGCGTAAGCGATTCGATTGGACCGGCCTACACGTCCGCGCAGCTGATACAGCTGCGATAGACCCATTTTGTCCGCATCATGAACGATAAGCGTGTTGACATTCGGAATGTCGACGCCTGTCTCGATGATACTTGTGCTTACCAGAACGTCGGACTCCCCGTCAAGGAAGTCGAGAATCGTTTTCTCCAGCTCCTGCTCAGACATCTGTCCATGGCCGACGGCCACTCTAGCATCAGGTACAAGCGCGTTAATCTGCTCAGCCATCTGATAGATGCCTTGTACACGATTAAAGAGATAATAGACTTGCCCGCCGCGCGCAAGCTCGCGCTCGATGGACTCCCGCACAAGGGCAGGGCTGTATTCGACCACGTACGTCTGCACCGGAAAACGGTTCTCAGGCGGCGTCTCGATGACCGACAGATCGCGCACCCCAAGCATGGACATATGCAGCGTTCTCGGAATCGGCGTCGCAGTCAGCGTCAGCACGTCCACATTCGTCTTAAGCTTCTTCAGCTTCTCCTTATGGGACACGCCAAATCGCTGCTCCTCATCGACGATAAGCAAGCCTAGCGATTTGAAGATTACATCTTGCGACAGCAAGCGATGCGTCCCGATCACGACATCGACTCGGCCGTCCTTGAGCCCTTTCATCGTGTCGTTCTGCTCCTTGCGGGAACGGAAGCGGCTCATAACCTGTACGTTGATCGGATACCCGGAGAAGCGCTCCTTGAACGTCTCGTAATGCTGCTGAGCGAGGATCGTCGTAGGAACAAGCACAGCGACTTGCTTGCTGTCCATCGCCGCTTTGAAAGCCGCGCGGATCGCAACCTCTGTCTTGCCATATCCGACATCGCCGCACAGAAGACGGTCCATCGGCTGGTTCTTCTCCATATCCTTCTTAATCTCTTCGATTGCTCGAAGCTGATCGCGTGTCTCATCATAAGGGAACATCGCTTCGAATTCCTGCTGATATGACGTATCTTGTCCGAAGGAATAACCAGGCGCTGCCTGACGCTGCGCATACAGCTTGATCAAATCATCGGCAATATCCTGCACCGACGCTCTGGCCTTATTCTTCGCGCGCGTCCATTCGCTGCCGCCAAGCTTATTAACCTTCGGCTCCCGCTCCTCCGAGCCGACATACTTCTGAATCATATCTACTTGCTCAATCGGAACAGACAGCTTATCGCCGCCAGCGTATAGAATATGGAGGTAATCCTTATGAATGCCGGCAATCTCAAGCGTGCCGATGCCAACGTATTTGCCTATCCCGTGATTCTGATGTACGACATAGTCGCCGACCTTAAGCTCCGTATAGCTCTTAATTCGCTCGGCGTTGTCTACCTTCTTGTCAATACGGCGCGCCTTGCGCTGCTTCTGCGAGAACATCTCGCCCTCTGTAATGACGACCAAATGCGAAGAAGGCAGCTCAAAGCCCGATTGCAGGTTGCCCTCAATGAGCATCGGCGGTTCAATGCTGTAATCCTGAAGCACGCGGCGCATGCGCTCCATCCGCTCGGCGCCTCCGGCAAGCATAATAACGTTCGCACCGGTCTTCTTCCAGCGATCCATCTCCGCCTTCAGCACATTCATCTGGCCGTGGAAATTCTGCATCGAACGACTCGTCATGTTCAAAATGTTCTGCGGCTGCGTATGCGGAATTTGGCGCAGGAACAGCGATAAGAACAAGGTAGGGAACGGACGGGTATGAAGAATCTCCTCCGTAGCGCGCGCAAGCGAAAGGCCAGGCAACGACTTGCCGTTCTGCAGCAGATGCAGCGACCATTCCGCCTCATCCCGCTCGAGCTGCTTAGCCGTCTCTATTAACCGCGTCGGCTCGTCTAGCAATAGCAGCGTATCGCTTGGCATATAGTCAAGAATCGTCTGACGTTCCGGGTACAATAACGAAATATATTTATAAATTTCAGGGAAATACACATGCTCGCGCAGACGCTCCAGTTCGCCGCCAATTTCCGCACGCAGACGTTCCTTCGCCATACGGTCAGTCATCTTAGCAAGCTGCTGTTCAAGCAGTCCTTGCGCATGGCGCTCAGCCGCTTCCATCCGCTTATCGTCAGCCAATATTTCTTGGCAAGGCGGCACGATAAACGCTTGCAGCCGATCCTGTGAGCGCTGGTCTGCGGGATCGAACGTACGGATCGAATCAATATCGTCTCCGAACCATTCAATTCGGTACGCCCCAGTAGTCGTCAGCGGATAGAAGTCCACAATACCGCCGCGCACACTCATCTCGCCGCGCGATTCTACGCGATCGGCGCGCACATAACCGAGCGACATCATTTGACGCAGGAACGCCTCGAGAGGAATTGAATCTCCTACTTTAACCTCTATTTGCGCTTCAGCCATCACACTGCTGATCGGCAAGTAGCGGCGAACGCCGGAGAATGGCACGACAACAATCCCGCGATAGCCTTTGGACAGCTTGATCAGCACATCCATGCGCTGCGCCAGCGTCTCGGGACTCGAGATCGCTGCTTCGGCAGCCATAAGCTCATTCGCGGGATATAACAATACTTGTTCTTGCGAGAGACATTCTTGCAGATCCTCCGCAATCTTCTGAGCGGAGAACATATTATGTGTCACGACCAGCATCGGGCGGCCCACATCTTCCTGCAGCGCTGCGATGAGCACCTGACGGGAAGATCCGGCTAGCCCCGAAATCATCTGCTCGCGCATGCCTTTGCGAATACCGGAAATAATTGACTGTACATCCGAATCCGCGGCAAAAGCTTTAATCAGCGCTTTCAACGTTTGCGGCACCCCGTTTCTATACACGATCGGCTGGTCATGAAGCGCTGAGAGGAACGTGATCCGCTCAACCTGCTTCAAACCTCCGATTGCATTAACACAAGCAGACTTGCAAGGTATGAGAGCGCATCTATAGTAGAAGACAGCTGCAACCGTCTCTACAAGCGCTCAACATGAATTCAACCCTAAATGACTTCGCCGTCATATAGGCGGCGAAGTGATTGTCTTGAATATGGAGCATCAACGACGATCGCCATTGACGCCATGACATAAAACACAAGTCTGGTTATAAGACGAAATCTATTTCAAAAAAAAGCCTTAACCATGGTCAAGGCTCTTGTCCGTCTCATCTACAACCAATCAACGAACCCATTATTGCAGCGGGCTCGTTACGAGAGAAAGTTCCGGGTTAGCATCAAGCGCCTCCCGGCAGTAATCGCATACGACCTTTACGGTCACATCCCCGCTTGGGTCATACGCTATTATATCGCTGCGCTCCTCGGGGGTCAAGAAATGGAAACCGAGCTGCTGCTCCGTTATTTCCGCCGTCGATATGGTGCCGATCGATGTTTTGCAATGCCGGCAAATATAGTTTACAGCCATATGTATGCCTCCTGAAGAGTCGTTATTACCCTTCAGTATGCCCAGCAGGGGCAGATTCTAACAGGCTAGCGGTTAAACTTTGCCATCGTCTCCTCGAAGGGAGCCTTAAGTCCGAACTCAACAGCGTCGCAGGTCTGTTCAATCATCGCTGCCAGCTTATCTTGCTCGCTCTTCGGGAAATTGGACAACACATAATCGGCAATGTTCATGCCCGGCTGCGGACGCGATACACCCATACGGATTCGATTGAATGATTGTGTGCCCAAGTGCTGAATGAGCGACTTAATGCCGTTGTGGCCGCCTGCGCTTCCTTGATAGCGAAGCCTAATCTTGCCTATCTCCGTATCCAGGTCATCATACAGAATCAAACCTTCTGCCGGATCGGCCTTGAAATAGTCGAGGAACCCGCGTACCGACTCCCCTGACAGATTCATATACGTCATTGGCTTAATAAGTACAACCTTGGTGCCTTGCACGTTACCTTCTCCGATTAACGCCCTGCATTTATTCGTCGTGACTGAGATTCCCCAGCGTCTAGCCAGTTCGTCGATAGCCATGAAACCGACATTATGGCGTGTCCCTTGATATTGCGTTCCGGGATTGCCTAGTCCTACGATCCACTTCATCGTTAGCTGTACTCCTTTTAACGTTATCTATAAGTGCTCCCCTATAAAAGGCTCTTGCTCTTTTAAACGAATCATAAGTTTATTTTCGACTTTACGCAAGCTATCTTCAACGTATCGGTACCCATTAGCCTTCTAGGGTGCAAAAAACTGCCCTGAGTTTAACTCAGGACAGCCTCTCGCATCTCTATATGCCTTGCGCTTCATAGCGAACTTGAAAAAGAATCAGATCGTTTTCAAGTCCTCCAGCTGCGCTTCCTTCGATCTCGACTCCGCCTCGGCCAGCTCGACCGCCGCATCCTCTCTCTCTTCCTCGCTCAGCTCTTTCTGAGGCGCAAGGACGGTCACGACAACCATCTCCGGCTCAGACTTCGCCTCTACGCCTTGCGGAAGCTGCAGATCGCGTACGAGCAAGCTCTCGCCTACGCCAAGCGACGAAATATCAACCGTAATCGCCTCCGGAATATCTCCCGGCAAGCATTGCACCTCTAGCTCATGGAGAATGACTTGCAGGATGCCGCCTTCGCGAACGCCCGTCGAATCGCCTTCCGCTTCAATACGGACATGAGCCCTTACGTTCTCATTCATATTGACCTGATGGAAATCGACGTGAAGCATTTGACGGTTCAGAGAGTCTCTCTGCACTTCGGAGATCATCACGGAATGTTTGCCCTGTGCCCCAATCTCAATTTCCACAACCGCATTCGGATGCGTGCGAAGCAATCCTTGCAGTTCCTTCTCATCGACTGCCACAAGGGCAGATGAGCTCAATTGCTTGCCGTAGACAACGCCCGGGATTTTACCCTGTTGCCGCAGCTCGCGCAACTCGCCTTTCGTGGAAATATTCCTTTGGTCTGCCTTCATTGCTATCGCCATATGGGTATCCTCCTAAAATGGATATTCCATATAGCTTTACCCATTCATGCCGTATATTAATCACCAAGGTGAAGCTCTTACTTCTGGGAGCGTTCCTTCTTCGCTTTCGCGCGCGAACGAATCTTCTCCGCATAACCCGGCTTATTCTCCTGGCGCGCTCTTGCGATGGACAGATCGCCAGCAGGCACGTCATGGGTAATCGTCGAGCCAGCGACGACGTAAGCACCCTCTCCGATCTTCACAGGAGCGATCAGGTTCACGTTGCTGCCGACGAACGCATTGTCGGCGATCTCCGTAACCGCCTTGTTGAAGCCGTCATAATTGACCGTAATCGCGCCGCAGCCGATATTAACGTCCTTGCCGACCTTCGCATCGCCAACATAGCTAAGATGCGATACTTTGCTTCCGTCATCCAGTGTCGCGTTCTTAAGCTCGACGAAGTCGCCGATCTTACAGCCGCGTCCAAGTTTCGAGCCGGGACGCAGGTTCGCATAAGGGCCAACCGTGCTCTCATCGCCTACAACCGAATCGGCAACTACCGAATATTTTACCGCTGCGCCGTTTCCTAGCACACTATTCGTAATGTCTGCCTGCGGTCCAATGACGCAATCTTCGCCGATAACCGTATTGCCGCGCAGCATCGTACCCGGATACAGAATCGTATCCGCCCCAATCTGAACGCCAGCCTCAATATACGTCGAAGCCGGGTCGATGATCGTTACGCCGCCAATAAGATGCTCACGATTAATTCGCGAACGCATATAGCCCTCAGCCTCGGCAAGCGCCACACGATCGTTCACGCCGATGGCTTCCGCCAAGTCAGCCGTGCAGTAGCCTTGCACCGACTGTCCCGCTTCGCGGAAGATACCGATCACATCAGTCAAATAATATTCGCCTTGCGCGTTGTTGCTCGTTACCTTAGACAGCGCATCGAACAGCTTGCGATTATCGAAGCAATATGTCCCCGTGTTGATTTCTTTCACTGCCGCTTCAGTCGGCGAACAGTCCTTCTGCTCCACAATGCGCTGTACGGCGCCATCTTCGCCGCGAATAACCCGACCATAACCTGTCGGGACGTCGAAGGAAGCCGTCAGCACAGTTGCCGCCGCGCCGGACGACGCATGCAGCTCCAGCATCGCTTCTATCGTAGACGCCTTCACGAGCGGCGTATCGCCGCAGATGACGATCGTCGTGCCTTCTTCGCCGCCAAGCAGCGCTTCAGCCTGACGAACCGCATGTCCTGTGCCAAGCTGCTGCTCCTGCAGCACGTATTCAGTCGCATCGCCTAAATACGACTTAACGGTTTCCGCGCCGTGACCAACAATAACAACCGTCCGCTCACAGGAAGCCGCCTTTACTACATCAACGACATGTCCTACCATCGGTTTGCCGCATACCGGATGGAGCACCTTATATAATTTCGATTTCATACGTTTGCCCTGACCAGCAGCAAGCACAATCGCCATAACCTTCAACGTAAACAACCTCCCAAGCCTCATTAACGAACTTCTTTTATGACTATATCCCATTATACGAATGCCGACAACTATCGCTCACAATCCGATCAGACAATTAGAATGGCTAGTATACAAAAGAGAAGAGAGCCGTATGGCCCTCTCCTCCAAAAAAAATATTAATTGTGAAGCCCCTTGATTAAGCGCCTTCTTCGATTTCAATAACAACTTCCTCTGCTGCGCGCTCGTATTCAGCCAATACGGCAGCTTGGATTTTCTCCCGGGTGGTTGAAGAGATCGGATGAGCGATATCCCGAAACTCTCCGTCCGGAGTACGTTTGCTTGGCATTGCGACGAACATACCATTGTTACCATCAATCACGCGGATATCGTGAACGACGAATTCATTGTCAATGGTAATGGAAGCGATTGCCTTCATACGCCCTTCGGAATTTACACGGCGGAGTCTGACATCAGTAATTTGCACTTGTGTTCACCACCTTTGCCTATCAGAGACTTGGTGTATACTTCCACGTTTTTGTGCAAAATCCTTCTATTTTTTTGGTAAAATCATGCTAATTTAAAAATATTTTTTTGTACATGAATGTTTTTCGTTGTCATTCGACATTTGTCGATGAAATGACTTCGATTTCGACAAGAACATCCTTCGGAAGCCGCGCCACTTCTACCGCCGAACGCGCTGGCTTATGGTCGCCAAAATACGAAGCATAGATGCCGTTGACCGTTGCAAAATCGTTCATGTCTTTCATAAATACGGTCGCTTTCACCACATCTTTGAACGTTGCTCCAGCAGCTGCGAGCACCGCTTCAAGATTGCGGAACACTTGATGAGCTTGCTCCTCAATACCGCCTTCGACCAATTGGCCGGATGCGTCGAGAGGAATCTGTCCGGAAGTAAATAATAGTCCCCCTAGCTTGATCGCTTGCGAATAAGGGCCAATCGCCGCAGGAGCTTTATCTGTAGCTACTACTTGCGGTACTTGTTTTGCAGTCACGCTTGTCACAGCCTCTCCGTTATTTGAAATAGTTGCCCGGAAGAACCGTCGTCTGCTTCGTCTTCATGTCCACAGCCGTCAGCTTCGCCAAGGAAACGTAGTCTTCCAATAGCCGTTCCTCCAGCTCAACCTCGCCAGATTCAACGAATACGCCGACACCGGCTACTGTGGCCTTGAACTCGTAGAGCAGATCCATCATTCCTTGGATCGTGCCTCCCGCCTTCATGAAGTCGTCAATAATTAGCACGCGTGATTGCTCCTTGAGCGCTCTGCGGGCAAGCGACATCGTCTGAATACGCTTCGTCGAGCCCGATACGTAGTTAATACTAACGGCAGATCCTTCCGTAACCTTATTGTCGCGTCTAACGATTACAACCGGAATATTGAGACAGGATGCGGTCGCATAAGCGAGAGGAATCCCCTTCGTCTCGACCGTCATAATGACATCGATTCTGCGGTCGGCGAACGCTGTTGCGAACATTCTGCCAACGTCAGCCAGCATCTCCGGTTGTCCGAGCATATCCGTCATATACAAATAGCCGCCGGGCAATACCCTCTCGGGCTGTTCCAACTGACGGCAAATACCATTCATAATCGATAAAGCGGTCTCTTCCTTCATCTTGGGCGTATACTTCACGCCGCCTGCAGCCCCGGCATGCGTATGCAGCTCGCCGAAACCTTCCTCTTCGAACACTTCTTTAATAATGGCTAAGTCTTCACTTATCGATGACTTCGCCGACTGATAACGATCAGCGAAAGCTGTCAACGAAATTAACGTGTGGGGACGACTTAGCAGGTATTGGGTCATTTCTACCAATCTTGCGCTACGTTTCAATTTCTTCAAACACATCTCCCCCCACTAAATCCGAATAATATAATGTCAATATAACATTTTTATACGGATTTAATCAAGAAGAACGTCAACCCTATGTAAGCATTCTTACCACATAGACTTCTTTGCAAAATCCGCGCAAGCCGTTATAGATACGAGGAAGCTTGGCTTCCTTCGATACGAGTCCGAATACGGTCGGTCCGCTTCCCGACATGAGCACGCCGTCTGCACCAAGACGAATCATGCTTTCTTTAATCTGCTGTACTTCCGGATGAACCTCCAGCGTCACGTCCTCCAGAACGTTGCCAAGCCCTTCGCAAATGTCATTGAATGAGCCTCTCGCAAGCGCATCTCTCATATTCGGAATCGAGGGATGCACCTTCAGCTCATTCGCTCTCAGCCTGCCGTATACATCAGCCGTCGATACGTTAATCGGAGGCTTCGCCAGTACGACCCAGCATTGCGGCGGGTTGTCGATATGCTCGAGCAGTTCGCCTCGTCCGCGGGCTATGGCCGTTCCGCCCGTTACGCAGTAAGGCACGTCCGAGCCGAGCTCTGCACCCAGCTCGCGCAGCTCCTGCTCGGAGATCCCGAGCTTCCATAGCCTGTTCAGGCCGCGCAGCGCAGCGGCTGCGTCACTGCTGCCGCCGGCGAGCCCTGCAGCAACCGGTATTTTCTTATCTAAATGAATATAGACGCCCTTACGCACGTCATAACGGTCTTTAATCAGTCTTGCCGCTTGGAAGGCAAGGTTCTTCTCATCTAGCGGTATATAGCCAACCTGGCTTGATATGATGATCGTATCGCGCGGGAGCTCTTCCATCTCCAGTCGGTCCGCAAGGTCAACCATCGTCATAATCATCTCGACCTCGTGGAAGCCGTCTTCGCGCTTGCGAAGCACGTCGAGCACTAAGTTTATTTTGGCAGAAGCCTTCTCATATATTTTCATAAAGGTGCGTTCTCCGTTCGTTCGTAAGCTTATCCCTCATTATAGCAAACGAACGCAATAAAAGCTAAGCTCTCTAAGCTAGCCATAGACTGGCCGCAGGAGGCTTAGCTTTAACCGGGGCGTAAAGCGAATTACGGCCGATTGGACTTGGCAGCAGCCTGCTCTGCAAGCTGAATGGCCCGCTTGATCATATTGCCCGCATCTTTGGCCTTGATACCTCCCCAGCCTTCCTGCTGCACGGTATCGTAGAAGCCCAAATCCTTCGCCAGCTCATATTTCAGTTCCTCCGACATGACACTTCGTCTTCTGCGGCTCATTCGCTATCCCTCCAAGTTGTGAATATGATGAACTCCAATAACGTCCCTCGTTACGACAGTAGTATGCTTCAAACGGCTGACGCTCATTCGGCATACAGTACCCCTGTACATCGTCCTTAAAACAGTGGACAAAAAAAAGACGCAGATGTGATCTGCGTCAACTAGCCGATTACGGCGTAGGTATATCAATCTATTGTTGAAGATAAGCGATTCGGACTTGACCTAGGCCTTCATCATTGCACACGGTCACTTCAACCGATTCGGTCAGAATATCCGCATAACTGTATGAGACACGCTTGAACGCGTGCTGTTCTTCATCCAGCTTGACAATGAAAACAGAAGGGTAGATTTCTTCTAACGTTCCGGTTCGTTCGATGGTCTTTCGTCGGCCACCGTTAGCTCGAAGACGGATTTTGGAACCAACATGAGCTTCCAAACTGCGTTTTATATCCAATAGCGCATTTTTTGCCATTGTCCACTACCACCTCTTTCCTTGTCCATTATAACCAAAAAAAGAGGGTTTGTCAAACAAAGCAAAATATTATATCAGCCTCATTATTTACTTGTCAACGGTGTTTTCACCCATTTTTTAAAAATCCATGCATAAATTATTTGGTTTTATCCATATTAAGAAGTTGTCGTAAACGCTGCGCATCAGAAATATGCCTCAAAAATCGCCGTGAAGAAAAAAATTATGGGTTCAATGTCGCTCCGACAGAAGTAATCTTGGGCTTCGGCAAGCCAACGCGGAATCGCCCTAATGTCTCAATGCCGCCTACACCGTCTATGCCGCTAATCGTGCCGTGTATGACATCGGACAGATTAACCGTATCGCGTATCGATGTATAGCTCGCCTTAATCGCGATGTAGACCGGGTCGAGCGCATGGATCAATATGCGGCCCGGGGAGCTTGCGAAGTTCGAGCCTGCCTGCAGCAGCGCCTCGAAATGCGATTGGCACGCGCCGGCAATAACGACGAGGCCGTCGCGGTTCTTCTCATATTCCCGCGCAACGCGAACAGCATTAACAAAGTTTTGCGAGTTTTTGTAGCTGCCTAGGCTATATAGGTCCTCTTGCATCCGATTTTTAAGCACGCCGTCATGACCGGTTATAACGACGATGTCCGGCTTCACTTGGGGAAGCAATCGGTACAGCACGTCAGCCATCTGAGATTCATGGACGTGCAGACCATGTGAGGGCACATGCATCGTGTTATAAAGCTGCATGCTCTTCTTCAAGTAGTTGTTGTCCCCATCCAGGTGCAGCACCTTTCCGGGCACTTCGAAGAAGGGCTGGCTCTCCTGCGTTGCAAGCCGGATATTATCGACGGTCCGGGCCGCCTGGCGTTCTCTCTGATTGTGCATGCGCTGCAGCGAATCATTAACTTTGATACGAACTTGCTGAACCGCTCTTGTCGACTCCGGGTCGCGAACGACCGACAGATCGGGAATAGGCGCATCCGCAAGCAATCGGTAGTCCGTGCCTTTCAGGACGGCATGATGTGTTCGAACAGCTTCAACTCGGAACAGCACGTCACCGCCATACGATTTGCGGACGACCAGGTCCCCTTGCTTCATGGGTAAATCACCTCTTCGTCTATCCTATGGGCAGACAGGGCGAATGGTGAGTATTATTATGTGCTGCGGCAGGCCGCAGATTGGGAGGAGAGCCTTAGGTTGCTTAGCCTCTCCAGCCCGCTTCCAGCATCGCGCGGCTAACGCTTGCGAATTCCTCCAAGGACAGCGTCTCTCCGCGACGCGTAGGGTCAATTCCAATACCTGTGAGCAGCGCTGTCAGCGCCTCACGGTTGTCCTTGCCAACGAAAGCGGTCAAGTTGTTGAACAGCGTCTTGCGGCGCTGGGCGAAGCTGGCTTGAACGACGCGGAAGAAATGGTCCTCATCCGGCACGTCAACAGCCGGCTTGTCGCGCAGCGACAGCTTGATGACCGCCGAATCAACGTTCGGCTGCGGAATGAATACCGTATGCGGCACAATGCATACGACCTTCGGCACGCAGTAATATTGCACGGCTACGCTGAGGCTGCCATATTCCTTGCCGCCCGGCTTCGCCGCCATCCGATCGGCGACCTCCTTCTGAATCATAACGACGATATGCTCCAGCGGCAGGCGCTCCTCGAGCAGCTTCATTAAGATCGGCGTTGTCACGTAATAAGGCAGGTTAGCAACGACGCTAACGCCGCTTACTTCGCTGAAGCGATCCTGAAATACTTGCTTCAGGTCCAGCTTCAGCACATCGCCGTGAATAACCTCCGTATTCGTCTCTTCGGACAATACGTCACGCAGAATCGGAATAAGACGGTTGTCGATCTCGACCGCCGTTACAGTGCCCGCAGAAGCGGCTAGTCTTTGCGTAAGCGCTCCGATACCCGGGCCAATCTCCAGCGCGCCTTTCGTCTTGTCGAGTTCTGCTGCCTCGACAATCTTATTTAATATATTTTGATCGATCAGGAAGTTCTGGCCCAAGCTCTTCTTGAACGAAAAGCCGTACTTCGCAATAATTTCCTTCGTCCGCTTCGGTGTTGCCACTTCAATAGCCGCTCTGCCTGACGCTGCGGTATTTTCTTGTCCGTTCATATCGCTATCCCTCCAGTTGCTGTTCCATCTCGCGCATAGCTTCGTCGAACTCCGCCTTTGAGATGCGGAAGCTTGTACAACGCTTATAAAATTGCTTGCCGTTCGCGTAGCCAATACCAAGCAGCTTGCCTACCAGCAATCTGCGATTAGCCGCATCGGGATGCACGATCAATCCCGCTTCCATCAAGTGCTCCCAGGTCACCTCGCCAGCCGTATCCGTTGTCTCCGTTCGAAGCTCGGAGAGCGCCTGGCGAATAGCTTCGGGACTCGCGTTCTCAATACCGATATCACCCTTGTACAGCGCCTTCTCCTGCGGTAGGAACGCATGTTTGCAGCCCGGCGCATGCCTTGCCACAATCTTACGGATGCGTTCCCCTGCATGATCGGGATCCGTGAATATAATTACGCCGCGGCGTTCATTCGCAAGCGCTATGCGGCGCAGCACCTCATCGCCTATCGCCGAGCCGTTCGTCTCAATCGTATCGGCTTCTACTGCGCGCTTCACCGCAACGGTATCATCCTTGCCCTCTACGACAATGATCTCCTTAATCACTAAGATCATTCCCTTCCTCATTTACTCAAGCGTAAACGGCTATCGCCATCCTAAGCGGCAAAAGCAAACGTTTCGCGGTGAAATATAGGCCTAGTATAAGTGTGAATTTTATACTTTCCTATATTTTAAATAGCTGCAACAATTGCTGCCTGAATTGCGTCAATAAAACTACAAAAAGAAGAGGCTTAGCCTCTTCTTATGATGGCATATTTAATTGTACATTACGATAAGATGATGATAAACAGTTAGCTGCCGATAAAGCACTAAGTGGATGACGGTTTGTTCGGTCCAATAACGTACACGGTGTAACCCTTCTTGCGTCCGAACTTCTCCGCAGTCTTCTGACTACCGAAATACACGTCGATCTTATTGCCCTTTATTGCGCTTCCCGTATCCTCTGCCCGGCGGAATCCGATGCCTTCGATGAAGACCCACCAGCCGATCGGGATTACCTTCGGATCAACCGCGATCGTTCTGCCTTCCGTCACTTTCGTTCCGGACGCCGTAATGCCGTATTGAGGGTGGCTTTCGTCCTTGCCCGTCGATTCCACGCCTGCGGAATACGCAGTTAACGTGACGTTCTTCAAGATGCTCTTCGCCTTAAGCGTTACACCGTTTTTCGTCAACGTCTCCACGGTAGGACTACTATTAGAGAGCACGGTTACTTTCGGCTCAGGCTTCTTCGTACCGACTGCCACGACTTGATCGACAGCAGCGGTCTCGATTACTTTGCTGACCATTTGCTTAGAAACAAGCACGCCATCCTCGTACTGCTTCTGAATATGCTCAACGATAAGGCCTTGCTTACCGGTCTGGATCAGCTTCTCCTTGCCGACCTCCAGCGTCGGATCTTCTTTCTTCACGATAGAGAATGGCATCGCCCGCTCGCTTTCCGATACTTTCGTATCGACGCGTACAACGGTTACCGACATATCCTCTTCGACAGATGAGTTAAGCGACGGTACTACTTTATCATGATTACGAACAGAAATATTTAATTGCTCGATCGCCGCCTGCACAGTTCCTTCTGTCGTGTACACCGTTGATGTCTTGCCATCCGCCGTTACATTGACCGCCACCGCGTGATTAATTTCAACGCGATCGCCGTCTTTAATGGCTGCATTCAGAGGCACCGAAACCTCGTCATGCTCGCCAATCGTAATAGCTTGTTCATCCAGTAGGCGTTGCAGGACCCATTGCTTTGTTTCTACAACGGTTTCTTGTCCATTCACTACTACGGAGACGCTTTTGACAGCCGTTCCGTACAACAACACCAGTAACATGAAAGTCATAGCGATTGAGATAATAGCACTGAGTAGTATCAAACGCAAATTTTCATGCTTCCATCGCATTGCGAAAGACATGCTGGATGATCGTTTCCCATGGGTGTCCTTTACCTGGATTGTGCCCATTTCATCGGTCCTCCTTCATAGCCCCGCCGCCAAGTGTTACGCATGATTACAACTGACGCGACTATAGTATATTGGCGTGCGAGCACGCAATCCAGTAATTCTACTTCTTTTCTCGATCCTCTCACCTCCATGACTAACCCTATGACGACGATTTCCCGATTATTCGAAAATAAAAAGAAGCCGTCGACAGAGGATCTGTATCGTGGCTTCTCGGATGTCTACACGAGATATCATAAAAATGGGTGCACGAGGTTGATCGCTCTCTATGAACGCTTACGAGGTTAGCTGACGGATTCGGGCAAGAGAGCTGCCCTATTCGAAATCGCAATGCTCATGGCAATGGCTTCGAAATTCACCCCTGAAAAGATCAAAGCACGGTCCTTCAAATACCCGCACTTGGGTCCCCCGTTCTCCTTTCGGAGATTAAGCGCAAACTGGAAATCCAATACAAAAAGTAATAACTCTGAAATGAATCATACCTTCACGGGCGGTCTGTTGTAAAGAAGCGATAAAAGACGATTTAAGCGAAAAAGCTGGTTAAAGTCGGAAAAGATTAAAGATTTCCTGAACAAAATCCAGTTTTATCGCCCAAAAGGTCATTGAATCTCTCGTTTCCTACCGTTTTTAAACAATACCAAAACATTTTTTACCGTTTTCGGTCGTAATTTTGGCTATTTCTTCCACGGATTTGCCCAATAGCTCGGCTGCAGACTGGGCGACAAGAGAGACGTAAGCGGACTCATTTCGCTTCCCCCGGAACGGGTGAGGGGTCAAATAAGGGGCGTCCGTTTCGATCAATAATCGGTCCAAAGGAACCTGCTTCAGCACCTCTTTTGGCACGCGTGCATTTTGGAATGTAACCGGTCCCCCGAACGAGATATAGAAGTTCATATCGAGGCAGGCTTTGGCCGTCTCCCAGCTGCCGGAATAGCAGTGCATGACGCCTCCAACCTCTGCCGCATTCTCCTCGCGCAAGATCTTAACGATATCCTCATGCGCATCCCGATTGTGGATGACGATCGGCTTCTTCACCTTTCGCGCCAGCCTAATCTGCTCCCGAAATACACGATGCTGCACATCCTTAGGTGAAGTGTCCCAATGGTAATCAAGGCCTATCTCACCGATTGCGACAACTTTCGGATGCTCGCATAGACGTTCAATCCATTCCAAGTCGTCTGGCGTCATATCGATGCTGTCGACAGGGTGCCAGCCAACCGCTGCGTAGATAAAGTCATAAGCTTCAGCAAGCGCAATCGTTGTCGGGATCGTCTCCCGGTTGAAGCCGATATTGAGCAGCATATCAACGCCCGCTTCTCTCGCTCGCTCAATTACCTCTTTACGGTCCTCGTCGAACTTATGTGAGTCTAGATGGGTATGCGTATCAAATAAATATGTCATGTTGATGTTATACTCCTTCATTAAGCTGAAATAGTTGTTTCAAATGAGGACTAATCTGCGAAATATTCATCCTGAGCGGCTCCTCTGGAAAATACAAATGATACTGTCCCTGATGTAAACCGGTGATCGATCTAACTATGTCGGATTTAGCCGATATTTCACTTATTTCATCCTGATGATCCAACAACAAAATCGGCGCTTTTTCTTTCTTTTCTCCCTCTTGTCTGTCGGGACGATACACGTCATACGGAAGATCGAACGGGAAATCCAGCTCCATATGGTACTCCGGATTCATGCCGATCGAGAGGAACAGCAAACGTATTTCTTCTAATAAAGTAGGCTCAGGATCATCGATCGTTATGTACTTGTATAATCGACGATTCAGGAAGCGGTCGCATAGGTCGGCCAGCAGTGAATCATCCTCTTCGGCCCATTGCATGAAAGCCGTCTGCGCAAGCGCTTCATCCAGCTTTAAATAATCGCTGACGGCCATCGTATTATCGAGCAGCCGCTTGACCGACTCTGGCATCCATAAGAAGGAATAACCCTTCTCGTAAAGCTCCTTCGCCCGGCGGAAAATTTGCCTCAAAATAATTTCCGAGCTCCTCGTAACCGGATGGAAGTAAATCTGCCAATACATCTGGTAACGCGACATCAAATAATGCTCCACCGCATGCATGCCGCTTTCCTTAACCACAATTTGCCCTTTGTAAGGCCGCATCACACGCAAAATGCGCTCCAAATCAAAATTACCGTAATTTACTCCCGTAAAATAAGCATCTCGGAGCAAATAATCCATTCGATCCGCGTCCATTTGGCTGGATATCAAGCTGACAACGATCGGTTTTGGATATTTTTTCTGAATGACGGCAGCGACATGGCTCGGAAAATCTTCGGATACGGCTCGCAATACACGATTGATTTCTGTATCCTCCAAAATAATTTTGCACGTCCACTCCTCATGATCGGTATCGAACACCTCTTCAAGCGAATGGGAGAACGGACCGTGACCGACATCATGGAGCAGCGCAGCGCATAATGATACGAGCCGCTCTTCCTTCGGCCAGTCATGGAAACTATTGCGCTCGAACTGCGAAATAATTTTTCTCGTAATTTCATATACGCCCAGCGAATGGGAGAAACGGCTGTGCTCTGCGCCATGGAATGTTAAGTAGGACGTCCCTAATTGCCGAATTCGGCGCAAACGCTGAAATTCTTTGGTGTTAATAAGGTCCCAAATCGTTTGGTCTTGTACGTATATATAATGATGTACGGGATCCTTGAATACCTTCTCTTCCTGAAGCGGCTCTCTCATTTTATGATCATCTCCTTCGTTCATAGTTTCGACACATTATGTCGAATTAATGTCGAATAGTGTCGTTTAATAGTTTCCAAATTGTCGAAGCTGTTGTATTCTATTACAGAGTAGTATGCCCCCATTTCGTAGTCAAATGCCCGTAAATACGGATATTTATAGTAAATTTTTAGGTTGACTATTTTGGGAATCGTTGGTATTATTATAGACATAAACCTAAGAAACATGTCGAACGATGGCGAAACAATTTATCTAAGAGAGGGATTGATAGATCATGATGAAATCAACAGGGATTGTCCGTAAAGTGGACGAATTGGGACGAGTTGTTATTCCGATTGAATTGCGCCGTACGCTAGGAATCGGAGAGAAGGATGCGCTAGAGATTTACGTGGACGGAGAGCGCATCATGTTGAAGAAATACGAGCCTGCATGTATCTTCTGTGGTAATGCAGAGAACGTTTCTTACTTCAAAGGAAAAATAGTTTGCCATATTTGTTTATCAGAAATGCCTTCTCCTGTGACAAAATAAAAAAAATAGGTTATAATCATTTATATCCACATGTTAATTCTAACCTTTTTATACTCCTTGATGCCTTCCTGCGCTAGAACCCGGCCAGGAAGGTCTTTTTTTGTCCACTTATCCACAGTCCCGATTCTAGCGATTAACCTCGTTATAGACATCCCGCTTCGGCAAGCCGCGATCGACAGCCGCCCTCTTAATCGCTTCCTTGCGATCCATGTCTCTCTCATAATGCGCAACATGCGCAGCAATATCAAGTTCGGACCACCAAGCACCTTCTGCTTCTTGTTCACTCGCCTCAGATTCGCTTAATCCTGCAATAACGATTACGAATTCGCCGAGCGGCGGATGTTCTGCGAACCAAGCTATACATTCGCTCACCGTTCCACGCACTGCTTCTTCATGACGCTTCGTCAATTCGCGAACTAATGCAATCTGGCGATCGCCAAGACTGTCCAATATGACGTCCAGCGTCTTCGTAACGCGATGCGGTGATTCGTAGAGCAGCAGTGTGTCACGCTTTCCGCCCCGCTCCTGCAGCCACTTCGTAAGCGATTTGCGGTCACGCGGGGGAAATCCGGCGAACGTGAAGCTGTCCGTCGGGAGCCCGGACATAATAAGCGCCGAAAGCGCAGCATTAGCGCCAGGAATCGGAATTACCGCTATACCATTATCGATCGCATCGCGTACGAGATCGGCGCCTGGATCGGATATGGCTGGCAACCCTGCATCGCTTACCAGTGCAATGGACTGTCCATCCTGCAGCAGCCGGATCAATTCCGGTCCGCTCGCGTTTTTGTTATGCTCATGGTAACTTACCGTTCGTGTGCTGATTTCGAAATGCGTGAGAAGCTTTCGCGTCTGCCTCGTATCCTCGGCTGCAATAAGCTGTACTTCCTTCAACGTCCGAATTGCACGATACGTCATATCCTCCAAGTTGCCGATTGGCGTACCTACGAGATATAAGCTGCCATAAGGCTGTTTGGCGCTGTCCTTTTCAAAGCTCTTCTGTACGTTCATACGATTTGCACCCCGTTCTCATACACCATTATCGGCGGCAAAAGCTTAATATCAGGCTTCCCGTCACGCATGGCTTCTATTAATATCATATTCGCCTCCGCATTCGCGTGAGGATGGACGAATTGTATCCGTTTCGGCTCCAGCTTCCACTTGCGCATCGTCTCTACGATATCAAGCAGCCTTGAAGGGCGATGTACCATCGCTACCTTGCCCCCAGGGCGCACTAGTCTGGCGCTCGCCTGCATCACATCGTTCAACGTGCAATGAATTTCATGCCTAGCAATCGCATAATGCTCATTCTCGTTCTGATCGCCTGCCGTTACAGGCATGTACGGCGGATTGACCGTAACCGCATCATAGACGCCGTTACCCGCTTCCTTCGCATAAACCCGCAAATCCTGCTCGATGACCCGTATCTGCTCCTGCAGTCCGTTCATCTCGATACTCCGCCTTGCCATATCAGCCAATCGCGGCTGAATTTCGACTGCGTCGATCTGTGCTTTCGTCCGTGTGCTTAGTAGCATCGGAATTACACCATTGCCTGTACATAGGTCAACAATCTTGCCCCGTTTCGGAATATTGGCGAAGCGTGACAGTAGCACTGCGTCAAGCGAGAAGCTGAACACTTCCCTGCTCTGTATAATTTTCAACCCATTCTCCGTCATTAAATCATCTAGACGTTCATTAGACGCCAAGATTACAGATTCAGACACGTCAATGCCTCTCCTTTATTAACCCTTAAAATTTAAAGTACACATTCTGATGTGGTAATAAAAATGCCGCCCTTTGCGGTAAGGACGGCTTGTCAATACGGATTGCATTATTTATTTAGAAAGGATAGACAAAACAAGCAATCTCCCTCGGTCCGCAAATGCCCGTAATACACATTGCAAATATGGAAGCCCTCATGATACAGCCGCGCTAAATTATCATGGCCTTCTCCTACAGCGTTGCCTGCCGCAATTAGAACATCCTCATGGGCAGTCTGCGACTCGAAGAGTACAGGCTCACGTTCAGCGCCGACAGGCTTCAGCAGCGCTTCTCGCGCTGGCGCAGTTTCGCGCTTGAATACTTTACGGAGCTGGTGGTTCTCCATGCTTAAGCGTTTGTTCTCCTCCAGCAGCTCTTTCATCTCCTGCTTCAGATCATTCAGCTCTTCATGGAACTTAGCGAACCTTGTATCCAACTCATCGATCTGTACGATTATATCTTTCTTCTCCAAGTTCCCACCCCAGAGCTTCCAGCATAAGCATCTCTGGCAGCCTATGCCTTCTATTTAATAACGACATCGTCAAACGGCAGTTCCTTCGGCTTGCCCGGTGTATCAAACAAACTTACGAATACACTCTTCGCTTGCGCATTAATGCCTGTTACTTTTCCTTCACCAAGTGAGGTAATGACGATTTTCCCTACCGCCGGCAGTTCCTCACGAACACTCTCGTAATTGTCATGCTCATATTTCAAGCAGCACATGAGGCGACCGCATAATCCGGATATTTTCGTAGGATTGAGCGATAGGTTCTGGTCTTTGGCCATCTTGATGGATACAGGCTCGAAGTCGCCCAGCCAAGAGGAGCAGCATAGAACTCGTCCACACGGACCGATGCCGCCAAGCATCTTCGCTTCGTCGCGGACACCGATTTGTCTAAGCTCGATTCGCGTGCGAAACACGCTTGCGAGATCCTTGACGAGTTCACGGAAGTCCACTCTGCCTTCTGCCGTAAAGTAAAAAATAATTTTGTTGCGATCGAAAGTAAACTCTACGTCAACCAGCTTCATTCTAAGCTGATGGCCTTTGATCTTGTCCAGGCACGTAGTGAATGCGTTCTTAGCCGCTGCGCGGTTCTCGTCGACGACTTTGGCATCGACATCGTTAGCAACGCGTATCACTTTCTTAAGAGGAAGGACGACATCCGATTCACCAACTTGCTTCTGTCCCACCACCACTTTACCGTATTCGATCCCCCGCGCTGTTTCAACAATAACATGCTGGTCCTTGTTCACGGGATGCTCGACCGGATCAAAGTAATAGATCTTGCCCGCTTTCTTGAAGCGGACACCGACGACATTATACAAGGATTAGCCCTCCTGTAGGTTTACCAATAGTTGCTCAAACGCGAGCTGAGGCGTGACATTCGCTCGTATACGCTTGCTCGCTTCAAGCGTATGCTCAATGCAGGACACCCAGCCTGCAAATGATCGATTAAAAGCATTTTTGCCTATCCAATCCAACTGATCTATAAAAACGATATTTCCTTGCCTTCCGGCTTGGAACTGTATCAAATCTTTAAACCATAATACAAACATCGACAGCAGCAATTGTGTATGCTCTGTAAGTTCTGTCTTAAATAACTGTTGCCCAGCAGTGATCATCGCCGTGGTGAATCGGGTTGAACTCTCCTTGCCTAATTGTATCACTAGATTTCTTATTTCTGCAAACTGATTCTGCTGGAGAAATTGTCTAGCGCCATCGAGTCCCGAGCTCATCTGCACAGCCGTCCGCGCAAGCAGAGCAGGCGCCCCTTCCGCAACTAGCGCTTCCAGCATAGCCTCTGGCGACATAGGGAGAAATGGTACCCACTGCGTCCGTGAGCGAATCGTAGGCAATACCGCTTGTCCATTATCGGTTATTAATATGGCCACAACAGGCGATACCGGCTCTTCAAGAAACTTAAGCAAGCTGTTAGCAGCCGCCTGCGTCATCTTGTCTGCCTGCTCGATCATATAGATTTTCCACTTCGTACCGCTATTCCGATAAGACATATCACGCTGCAGCTCGCGAATCTGATCAATCTTAATGGATTGACCGTCAGGCGCGATCGTAATGAGATCCGTCTGATTGCCATGCTCGAACTTACGGCATTCGAGGCATAGACCGCATGCATCATCTCCGCCTGCCGTACAGAACAGCGCCTTGGCGAAAGCGCGAGCCATAGCCATTCGTCCCGTACCGGACGGCCCGTGGAACAAATACGCATGCGATATTTTGCCGCTGCCTAGGGCATGCTTTAGAATACGCAGCGCTTTCCATTGGTCGCTCATTTGATCAAGACTCATAACTACTCCTTACCTTTCTATCAGAACAACAGGTTAATCAGCATTCCGCGAATCTCGCCGATCTTACTCAGAAGATCGATTCGTCCTTCCTCGCTTTCGAGCAGCTCCTCTGCCATTGCGATAAGAGACTCATCAATCTCGTCGAGAAGCTTATAACGCTTCACGCGTCCTCTGCGATCGAACCCTTTAATTTCTTTCAATACGACTCCGCGTCTGACCGTATCCTCTAGAAACGACTTCACCATCTGGCGGTACAGCTTGAGCTCCCGCACCGTCATTAGCTTTGCAAGACGCTCGCCTTGACGATGAATGTCCTGCAGCTTTTGCTGCATCTGCTCTTGCGTGCGCTGGTCGTTCTGCTGCACCATCACATCACCGAAGCTCTTCGCCTGCACTGGCTTAGAAGTTTGGTCCGCATTCGTTCTATTCTGTCCGACGGGTCGGAATCCATGATCTATCTTCATCTTTTAATCACGCCCAATCAGAAATGTTCGAACCGCTCGACCGGAATGACGAATACTGCTGCACCGCCAACCTGTACTTCAACAGGGAATGGGATGTAAGAATCCGTTGAGCCGCCCATAGGCGATACCGGCGTAACCAACTGATCGCGCACCTTACAGTTCGATCCAATGACCTGCAGCACCTCATGAACGCGCTCATCCTCGATACCGATCATGAATGTTGTATTGCCCGCTCTCAAGAATCCACCCGTACTTGCCAGCTTCGTCGCTCTAAAGCCTTCACGAACAAGAGCATTCGACAGTCGATTGCTGTCCTTATCCTGAATAACCGCAATAACTAATTTCATCTTCATTCCCCCTTGATTACTATTAGATTACGTTATTTCATTCTTCTTGATCTTCTTAAAGTTTGACATCGGTTGCAAAAAATCCTTCAAAACGACGATCAACGACATCCAAAACGTCCATAAACACATTTTCGGGCGTTTGCTCGGCATTCACTCGCACCATACGATCCGGGTACTTCTGCAACAGCTGTATATATCCCTCGCGTACACGTTCATGGAAAGACTGCTTCTCCAGGTCGAGCCGATTCACTTCTCTCTCCGCCGACTGCGCGATCCGTGCTAGGCCTACTTCCGGCGAGATATCCATATAAACCGTCAATTGCGGCATCAGCTCTTGAATAGCGAAGAGGTTAATGTTCCATACCTCTTCAACGCCCAGTCCCCGTGCGTAGCCTTGATAAGCAAGACTGCTGTCAACAAAGCGATCACAGATGACCGCTTTGCCTGCTTCAAGCGCAGGCAGCACCTTTTCCACCAAATGCTGACGCCTTGCAGCCGCGTAAAGCAGTGCCTCCGTTCTTGCATCCATCGCTACGTTGCTCCGGTCCAAAATAACGGTGCGGATCTGCTCGGCTATCGGGATGCCGCCAGGCTCGCGCGTAATGACGACTTCCTTCCCTCTCTGCAGCATCGTATGCGCCAGCCGTTCAATCAGTGTCGTCTTGCCGGCGCCTTCGCCGCCTTCTATTGTAATGAATACACCTTGTTTCAATCTAAGGCTTCTCCTAACCATAAAATAATATTGTCTATCCTAACAGCGGCATATTGTCCGCTTCCTTCCATTCTAACAAAGCGTTCCAGCCAGTACAATGAACAATTACTCATATACGCCTATTGTATTCATAACCGGATCAGCCGCACCTTGAAACTTAGCTCCTGCAGTCGCCAACCGCGCTATCTGATCGATCAACGCTCTTGTAAGCTTCTCCCCCGGATATACAATAGGAATGCCTGGAGGATAGGGAATGACCATCTCCGCTGCCCTATAGTTCTCCGCCTCGCTTAACGATATACGTTTTTGCTTCGCATGCTTAGATATTGATCTTGCCAATGAAACCGGTTGTGAGATACGCTCAGCCCAATTCGATGTATGCACCATGCTGTTAGGCGATGTGTCGGGCTTCTTACCAGCTGTATCATCATCGGGTAAGGTTGGCTTGCACAGCTTGGAAATCGCTGATATAGCCTCCTTGAGCCTGCTCGTATGCTCAGAAGAGATATGAATACCAAAGATAAGGACTACATGTCTCGGATCAGCCATCTCCGCCCAGCAGCCATGCTGCTCCAATTGCTTCTGCAGCTCGAATCCGGTCCAAGTGCCGCTGCGATCATACATAACGATTCTAAGAGGGTCGCAATAGCTTATTGCAGCGGTGTGAGGATCACTGTCGGTCAATACATCCATTACTTCTAGCGGAGAACCATATTCACTGGCCCAGCTACGGAACGATGCGGCTTGCTCCAGTGCCCCTGCGAATAGAGAGGGACCGAAACGATCAATCATTGCTCGGGAAATATCGAGCGACGATAGGATTGGAAACGATGGGCTAGAGCTTTGAATCATCGCCAGCGATTCCCTTAATGCTTGCCTAGGCAAACGTTCCCCCTGTACATGAAGCATCGCGCCCATTGTAAGAGCTGGCAATGTCTTGTGCGTGGATTGTACGACCGCGTCAGCCCCAGCAACGATCGCCGAAGTAGGAAGCTCAGGATGCAACCCATAATGCGCTCCATGAGCTTCATCGACGACTAACAGCTTATCGCAGCGATGTATGGCTTCAGCATAAGCGCTTAGATCTACGCCCATCCCGTAATAGTTCGGATTAGTAAGAAACACACCTTTAGCGTCAGGATATTGCTTAAGCGCCCATTCAACATCCTGGAGTGAGGGGATTACCGCTAGAGCAGATCGCTGCTCATATTGCGGCGTCAGGAAGATCGCTTTTGCTCCAGCAAGCTTCAACCCATTTATAACAGACTTATGTACATTGCGCTGAACAATGATTTCATCGCCCGGCTCACAAATAGCAAGCAACAGCGCTATATTGCCAGACGTACTGCCGCCTACAAGAAAGAATGTCTCCTCCGAGCCGAAGCAACTCGCTGCGAGCAGTTGCGCTTCTTGAATAGAACCCTCCGGATGATGCAAATCATCGGTAGAGGATAGCTCCGTCACATCGAGCTTCATTATTTCATGATAATAAGCTATATATGACTCATCATTCTCATCACTATCATTCACCGCAGCTATCGCTTGACCGCCGCGATGTCCGGGAACGTGCAGGCTAACCGGATCTGTATTGGCATGTTTCCTTAAATTTTCAAATAAAGGCGCAATAAATGGCTTCATTATAATAAGACGATCCTTTCCATCATAGCTGCTCGATTAAAATGCTCTATACGCTCTATTGTAGCTTATCGGCACGCAAAAAAAAGAGCAACTCTCTGTAGCAAGAGGCTGCTCATGCATTTTTTTCAATAAAAATTTGCTTCATCTGGTGAATGAAGAAAGGATACTTCGCATCCTTCACATCCGTTCTCACCATCTCGTTCTCGCAGTCGGTACAAATAAATTCGGATACAATTCGAATCCCTTCGCCCTCGGCCTTATGTTGACCGCAAATAATGCAATGAAGATCGCGATTATCATTCATTATAATCCCCGCTTTCTGATGCCTGCCTATATAGCTACTATTATGTCGCATAATCTATCTTTTTATACTTGTTTCATAGCCCATTTCAAATATTTATATATCGTATGCGCCCACTCCGCAGATGGTTCGCCATTTCGGTCAAAAATGTTTACTGCTCGCTCTCCATATACGTGTACAATAGGCCGATATAATAACGAGAATGTATGATTCACACCGAAAGGACGTTCGTGAATGCGCCAATCGCTAACCGATCAACGAAACGCTACAATTTATCAGTATATGCTCGTTAAACGCCAGGTTATTCGGCCTGAGCTGATCATGAGCCACCTTCTTATATCGGGCTTATTGCTCGCTTTCCAAATGCTCATGTATCAAATGGACGGGCTTTTCTCATGGTTATTCGGCTTTGCTGTCGTACAAGTGTTGCATATCGTTATTATGCTGCTCACGTTTATTAAAGTAGAGGAAGCTGCCGATCGCAAATGGATCTGGAGAATTAATCCGCCATGGATCGGTTTCAAGCCCGCTAGCGATATTACATTGCTCGTCTACCGGCGCGTTCATCGTCAAATGTTCTGGCTCGGCCTCTGCATCATCGGCCTCCTGTATCCGTGGATTAACGAATCGCTAATGATTAGCATCGTATGCTGGCATCTATGGCTTCTCATACCAAGGCTGATGTTATCCTTCGCCCTTCGCAAGCAACGCAAGGACGGCGTTGTAAGGCTCGACTCCAAGGAAGCCTCGTATTATCATCGTTAACTCATATCATACCGCGGGGGCATCTCGTCCCCTTTCCTGGCTAACGAATCCAGATATCTCTATTCATCATTTCCCTACACAGTTGAGCACTTAACGAATCTAGAGGTCGCTATTCTGTAACTTTAAAGCATATTAGGGAACTCGGAAGACCAATAAGGTAATCAGAGTTCTTTAGCGTGCTCAAATAACCTTATTTAGAACAATTAAGGTTCGTAGGATTCGTTAGCATATGCTTTAAAATCAAAATCCTACCTTATACTTACTTCGAGCTCGGCATCTGAAACCTCCTCTATGGCCGGGCCTGCTTCCTCGTCTTTTCATCGATCAAAAGTTGAGTTACTCTCCCAGGCTGGGAGAGGTAGCTCGCCGCTTCTGCGCACAACAAAAAACCAACCGCATCACATGCGGTTGGTTCCTCGTGCTTGGCGACGGCCATTCCGCACCGGCTGAATAGACTACTTGTGCTTCCTTCGAGGTCGGCATCTGAACCTTCCTCTATGGCCGGGCCTGCTTCCTCGCCCTTTTATCGATCGAAGGTTCAGTTACTCTCCCAGGCTGGGAGGGGTAAGTCGCCGCTTCTGCGCACAACAAAAAACCAACCGCATGTACATGCGGTTGGTTCCTCGTGCTTGGCGACGTCCTACTCTCCCAGGACCCTGCGGTCCAAGTACCATTGGCGCTGGAGGGCTTAACGGTCGTGTTCGGTATGGGAACGCGTGGTTCCCCTCCGCCATCGCCACCAAACGGTGTTTTTCGATGATTATGCTTCCCGAATCACTTCAGAAAAGACACAACCATGATCTCAGAGGCATTGCGCCCTGAAAACTGGATACGAAAGATGTTGCTGCTGAACTTTAGCTGTTGCCTATAGGTTGTATGGACCATATAAGCCTTTTAGGATAAGCCCTCGACCGATTAGTATTCGTCAGCTACACACATTGCTGTGCTT
>NZ_JBWDNL010000011.1:0-91665 GCF_056269195.1 Paenibacillus sp. J22P218 | reverse complement strand
ACGCGTTCCCATACCGAACACGACCGTTAAGCCCTCCAGCGCCAATGGTACTTGGACCGCAGGGTCCTGGGAGAGTAGGACGTCGCCAAGCACGAGGAACCAACCGCATGTGATGCGGTTGGTTTTTTGTTGTGCGCAGAAGCAGCGACTTACCTCTCCCAGCCTGGGAGAGTAACTGAACCTTCGATCGATGAAAAGGCGAGGAAGCAGGCCCGGCCATAGAGGAAGGTTCAGATGCCGACCTCGAAGTAAGCACAAGTAGTCTAATCAGCCGGTGCGGAATGTCCGTCGCCAAGCACGAGGAACCAACCGCATGTGATGCGGTTGGTTTTTTGTTGTGCACAGAAATGGCGAGGAAGCACAAAAGTAGTCTATTCAGCCGGTGCGGAATGGCCGTCGGTGAGACACGAAAGACCTATCGGATCTACATACGGTAGGTTTTTTCGTTGTTTAAGCGTATGACCACGAATCCTATAAACCCTATTTGCTTCAAATCGGCTGATTTTCCGATTTTAAAAATACTGATATCCCTATTTGACTCCAAAGTACCGAAATATGCATCAAAGCTATTGAATAAGAACTACTGAATTCGTTACATACTCATAGGAGTCGCGAAATGTTGAATAGAGTGATTAGTATTCTTTATCTCATTTAAAAAGCGACGTCGGAAAAGGAGAGAGTTCTACTGCATATAGTAGCCACTCTTCTTTTGTTATATGATGGTGATAATTGGAGGCGATATGAGATGCGAAAAATTGAAATTGTTCAGATGAAGGAAGAGTTATATGATGCGAGCATAGCATTATCCCAGTTTGCCTTTCAGTATGTCCGATCGCCTGAAGAGATTGAGCGGACGAAGCAGCAGTTCTTAGCAGAACCCGCTGTGAAGTGGGCCGCAATCGTAGATGGAAAGTTTGCAGCGCAAGCTGCGGTGTTCGATCTGCACACCTATATCGGAGGAAAAAGATTTGCAATGGGTGGAGTGGCTGGTGTAGCTACTTGGCCGGAGTATCGTAGACAAGGCTTAGTTGCTAAGCTGCTCGTACATGCGCTAAAGGGGATGAAGGATAGAGGTCAGAGTATATCGTTTCTGCATCCATTCGCCTTTGCTTTCTACCGGAAGTTCGGTTGGGAGACGTATACCGAATATAAGTCTTACACCATCCGCACCGAGCAATTACCCGCAAGGCAAACGATAAATGGTCGAATTGAAAGAGTGGGCATGGAGGCATCATCCAATGTAATAGGTCAACTGTACGAAGCTTATGCTTCCAAGTACAACGGAACGTTGGCACGTAGCGAGCTATGGTGGGAGTATCGGGTGAACAAACGCAAGCCTGGCCAGACTGCTGTGTATTATGATAATGCGGACAAACCCCAAGGCTATATTCGTTATGAAGTTAAAAATAGTCAGATGACGATACATGAGTTGGTCTATCTTAACGAGGATGCTCGCAGCTCGTTATGGTCATTTATAGCTCAACATGATTCGATGATAGAGAGAGTAACGATAACGGCGCCGTCCGACGATCAGTTGCCATTCCTATTAGATAATCCACGCATCCAGCACGAGACGATTCCGTACTTTATGGCGCGTATTGTTGATGCAGCAGCTTTTGTGGAGCAATATTCGTTTGAGGCGGCAGATTATGAGGATCACATTGTGATTGCAATAAAGGATGAGCATGCGCCATGGAATAATGGACTCTACATGCTGGGCATCGCCGAATCGGGTAAAGCTAGCCTTGCTCCCTATGATTATTCTGCGTCAAATAATGGTCAAAACAGCGTTGAACTCAGTATTGGCACATTAACGACGATACTTCTAGGTTATATGAACATATTGCAATTATACCAATATGGCCGAGTCCAAGGAGACGAGTCCATTATAAACCGCTTACAGAAGCGTATTCCCGAACGAAACACGTACTTAATGGACTTTTTCTGATAAAATACGGCCATTTTGGCTAACAATCTGCACAAATTACTGACGTGCACGCTGTTTTGTTCAGCCTTGACAGCCCCTACCCCCTCTGCTAATATTGCAATAATATACGTGAGAGGTACTGAAAATAAGGGAGGAACATACTCGTGTGGGAAACAAAATTCGCCAAAGAAGGGCTTACGTTTGACGACGTACTGCTTGTTCCGCGCAAATCAGAAGTGCTACCAAGGGAAGTTGACATCTCGATTCGATTAAGCGACAGCGTTAAGCTGAATATTCCGCTCATTAGCGCAGGCATGGATACAGTTACGGAATCGGCATTGGCGATTGCTATAGCTCGTGAGGGCGGTATCGGTATTATTCATAAGAATATGTCCATCGCACAGCAAGCGGAAGAGGTTGACCGCGTAAAACGTTCGGAAAGCGGCGTTATTACTAACCCGTTCTCGCTGACACCTGAGCATCATGTTTACGACGCTGAAGAGCTTATGGGCAAATACCGTATATCCGGCGTACCGATTGTGGATAACAACAAGAAGCTTGTTGGTATTCTGACAAACCGGGACTTGCGTTTCGTACACGATTATTCCATTAAAATTAGTGAAGTCATGACGCACGAGAATCTTGTGACGGCGCCTGTTGGCACAACGTTGCAAGAGGCCGAAGGACTTCTGCAAAGACATAAGATTGAGAAGTTGCCTCTCGTGGATGAAGAGAACACGCTCAAAGGTCTTATTACCATTAAAGATATCGAGAAAGCGATCCAATTCCCGAATGCGGCAAAGGATAAGCACGGTCGTCTGCTTTGCGGAGCGGCGGTAGGCATCTCGAAAGATACGATGGATCGCGCAGAAGCGCTTGTGCAATCGGGTATCGACGTACTTGTCGTTGATTCGGCGCATGGTCATCATATAAATATTCTTGAAGCGGTTCGCAAGCTGCGCGCAACATACCCGGATCTTACGATCATTGCAGGCAACGTTGCAACGGGTGAAGCTACGCGTGACTTGATCGAAGCAGGAGCATCGGTCGTTAAGGTCGGTATCGGTCCTGGTTCGATCTGTACGACTCGCGTTATTGCAGGTATCGGCGTACCGCAAATTACAGCCATCTACGATTGTGCATCGGTAGCACGCGAATACAACGTTCCAGTTATCGCTGACGGCGGCATCAAGTATTCCGGCGACATTACGAAAGCAATCGCAGCTGGCGCAAGCGTCATTATGATCGGCAGCTTGTTCGCGGGAACGGCTGAGAGCCCTGGCGAGACGGAAATTTTCCAAGGCCGCAGCTTCAAAGTATACCGTGGCATGGGATCGCTTGGCGCGATGAAAGAAGGCAGCAAGGACCGTTACTTCCAAGAGAACGAGAGCAAGCTCGTTCCGGAAGGCATCGAGGGCCGCGTACCTTACAAAGGGCCGCTAGCCGATACGGTTCACCAATTGCTCGGCGGACTTCGTTCGGGTATGGGTTATTGCGGTACGGCTTCGCTTGAAGCGCTTCGCAACGACACGCAATTTGTACGCATTACGGGTTCGGGTCTCCGTGAGAGCCATCCGCATGATGTTCAAATTACGAAAGAAGCACCAAACTACTCTCTATAATAGACCCGACTAACGGGATAACAGCCAGACAGGGATTTGCGTATACTACGCTTGTCCTTGTCTGGTTTTCTTTGATGTGCAATCCCCTTATAATTGGTGAGAGATTACTCATTTAGGTAACTGTTCAAAGAGGTTTAATTGTATTGGTTTGTTATGTTACAATTAACAACGGACAATCCAAGTGGGAAAAGGGGAGACGACGTTGAAGGTTATGGTTAGACCGGTTCGGTTTTTGTCGGTCATCGCTGCAAGTTTGGCGATTTGGATGGTAATGCTATCGTTTAATACTGCGGTAGTAGAGGCGCAAGGTTACGATAATAGACCAAGTACGGAAAACTCACTAGGATTGCAGGTTAAATCGGCAATACTGATTGATGCGGATACCGGCCAGGTGTTGTTCCAGGTAAACAAGGACGAGCCGCTGCCGCCAGCGAGTATGACGAAGCTTATGACAGAGTATATCGTGTTAGAGGAAATTAAGGATGGCCGCTTAAAATGGGATCAGATCATTTCGGTAAGCCCAGAAGCTGCAGATACAGAACCTTCGGAATCGCAAATATATTTGGCTGAGGGCGATCAGCACTCGGTCAGGGACTTATATATAGCAATGGCAGTTGGATCAGCTAATGACGCGACTCGCGCGCTTGCAACGGAAATTGCAGGCACAGAGCAAGCTTTTGTCGACAAAATGAACGAAACGGCTAAAAATCTCGATCTCAAATCTGCCGTATTTACAAGCGCAACGGGCTTCGAACCGAATACCGTCATTTCGGTATCCGATGTGGCCAAGCTGTCGCAAATTATTTTGAAAGAACATCCAGAGTTTTTGGAATTCTCCAGCATGCAGGAATACAAGTTCCGTCCGCGCGACACAGCGCCGATGGTTAACTTCAACTATATGCTTGGCGCTAATAAGAACAAGTCGGGTCTTGCTTTCTTAGCCTATGAGGGCGTTGACGGCATGAAGACCGGCTTCATCGAAGAGGCGGGCTACAACTTCACAGGTACGGTAAAGCGCGGCGATATCCGATTCATTAGCGTTGTTATGGATACGGCTACGAAAAACTCGCGTTTCCAAGAAACGGCGAAGCTGTACAACTACGCATTTAGCACTTTTGAGAAAAAGACGGTATTGCCGCCGAAATCTGTGGTAGAAACGATCCAATCGGTAAAAGTTAAAAAAGGCGCAAAAAAGAGCGTAAATGTCGTAACGGACAAAGACATTACTTTCATGGTTAAGAAAGGCGTCGAGCCTAAGGTCGAGCTCATCGGCAGCCAAGTGAAGTCGGAAGATGAGCTTGTTGCTCCGATTCCAGCCGGAACGGCTGTAGGCACAGTGACTTATAAGTATACCGATGCCGAACTGAACATTACGACCGAGTACACGGTTAACTTGGTGACCACGGATGAAGTGGCGAAAGCCGGCTGGTTCAAGCTGATGTTCCGAGCAATTGGCGAGTTTTTCTCCGGATTGTTTAACGGGATCATCAATATGTTCTAATTGTTTGCCTCGCGAGGCAAATCTAGGGTTGTCGATTAATCGGGCTTCCTGTAAAATCAATGGTTAGTACAACTTCGGCAAGAAACAATGACAATGGTCGAAAATAGGAGGATTTGTAGGATGGAAACAGGTACATCGCGCGTAAAACGCGGAATGGCAGAAATGCAAAAAGGCGGCGTCATTATGGACGTCATGAACGCTGAGCAAGCAAAGGTAGCAGAAGCAGCAGGTGCAACGGCAGTTATGGCACTTGAGCGCGTACCTTCCGATATTCGTGCAGCAGGCGGCGTAGCCCGTATGGCTGACCCGACAATCGTCGAAGAAGTGATGAAGGTTGTTTCGATCCCGGTTATGGCGAAAGCACGTATCGGTCACTATGTTGAAGCAAAAGTGCTCGAGTCGATGGGCGTTGACTATATCGATGAGTCGGAAGTATTGACTCCTGCAGATGAGATTTTCCACATTAGCAAAAACGAGTTCACGATTCCGTTCGTATGCGGAGCGAAGGACCTTGGCGAAGCGCTTCGCCGTATTCAAGAAGGCGCAGCAATGCTTCGTACGAAAGGTGAGCCGGGAACAGGCAACATCGTAGAAGCAGTTCGTCATCTTCGTCTTATTAACGGCCAAATTCGCAAAGTACAAGGCTTGTCGAAGGACGAGCTCTACAATGAAGCGAAAGTTCTTGGCGTACCTTATGACCTTCTTCTTCAAATTCACGAGACAGGCAAGCTTCCTGTCGTTAACTTCGCAGCTGGCGGCGTAGCAACACCTTCTGACGCAGCGCTTATGATGCACCTTGGTGCTGACGGCGTATTCGTTGGATCCGGTATCTTCAAATCCGACAGCCCAGAGAAATTCGCTCGCGCTATCGTTGAAGCTACAACGCACTACCAAGATTACAAATTGATTGCGGAAGTATCCAAAAACTTGGGAACGCCAATGAAAGGCATTGAAATTTCCAAGCTTGATTCTTCGCAACGCATGCAAGATCGCGGTATCTAAATTTCAGAATTCATATAGTGAGTAATACGCGGACGCCGGCTTTGTGCAGATTATTGCGCGGCCGGCTTCAGCTTCGTAAAGGAAGGCGATTGGGTCATGAAGATTGGCGTACTTGCGCTTCAAGGCGCGGTGGCAGAGCATATACGAAGTTTGGAGGCGGCGGGCGCGGAAGCGGTCGCCGTTAAGCGAGTCGAGCAGCTTGAAGAGCTGGAGGGGCTTGTAATCCCTGGCGGAGAGAGCACGACGATCGGCAAGCTGATGCGCCAATACGGCTTCATTGATGCCGTAAGAGCGTTCGCTGGACAAGGCAAGCCATTGTTCGGCACTTGCGCAGGTCTTATTGTACTTGCGGAAGAGATTGAAGGCCAAGAGGACGCGCATCTGCGCCTCATGGACATGACCGTGGCAAGAAATGCATTCGGCCGCCAACGGGAAAGCTTCGAGACGGATCTCGATGTGAAAGGGATTAACGAGCCGATCCGTGCCGTATTCATCCGTGCGCCGCTTATTAAGAAGGTAGGCAAGGACGTTGACGTATTGTCTACATACAAGGACGAGATCGTGACGGCAAGACAAGGCCATCTGCTTGCGGCATCGTATCATCCGGAATTGACGGACGATTATCGTCTGCACGCTTATTTCGTCGATATGGTGAAGGAAGCGGCAGCGGGCAAGGCTTAGATTGTAGGGGGGTTAACTAACGTGCTTGACGTGAAGCTGTTAAGAAATGAATTCGAGAAGGTTGAGCAGGCGCTTCGCAACCGCGGCGCATCGCTTGATCTTATTGCTGGTTTTCCGGTATTGGATAGTAAGCGTCGCGAGCTGATTACAGAGACGGAGCAGCTGAAGAATCGCCGCAATGTCGTATCGCAAGAGGTTGCCAAGCTGAAGAAGTCGGGCGGCGACGCAGAAGCTCTTATCGTGGAGATGAGAGAAGTAGGCGATCGCATCAAGGAGCTTGACGAGGAGCTGCGCGTACTTGAGGTTCAAGTAGACGAACTGACGCAGGCGATTCCGAATATTCCAAGCGAGACGGTTCCAGTCGGCGCATCGGAAGAAGATAATGTGGAAATTCGCAGAGTCGGCGAGCTTCCATCCTTCGCGTTCGAGCCAAAGCCGCATTATGAGTTGGCTCAATCGCTGAACATTCTAGACTTCGAGCGTGCGGGCAAAGTAACGGGCTCGCGCTTCACGTTCTACCGCGGCCTTGGCGCGCGTCTAGAACGCGCTCTGATCAGCTTCATGATGGATCTGCACAGCGATCAGCATGGTTACGAGGAAGTATTGCCTCCGTACATCGTTAACCGCGACAGCTTGTTCGGAACAGGACAGCTGCCGAAGTTCGAAGAGGACTTGTTCAAACTGTCCGACTCTGATTATTTCCTGATTCCTACGGCTGAAGTACCGGTGACGAATCTTCACCGGGATGAGATTCTCTCGGCTGAAGATCTACCCAAATATTTCGTCGCTTACAGCTCATGCTTCCGTTCTGAAGCAGGCGCAGCAGGTCGCGATACACGCGGCCTGATTCGCCAGCATCAGTTCAACAAGGTTGAGCTTATTAAGCTGACGAAGCCGGAAGAATCGTACGACGAGCTCGAGAAGATGACGGCTAATGCGGAGAAGGTGCTTCAACTGCTGGGCTTGCCATACCGTGTTCTAGCGCTCTGTACGGGCGATATGGGCTTCACAGCGGCGAAGACGTACGATCTTGAGGTTTGGCTGCCAAGCGCAGGCACATACCGCGAGATTTCTTCCTGCTCGAACGTAGAGGACTTCCAAGCGCGCCGCGCTGCTATTCGTTTCAGAAGAGACGCGAAGAGCAAGCCGGAGTTCGTGCATACGCTTAACGGATCGGGTCTTGCGGTCGGCCGCACGTTCGCGGCGATTGTCGAGAATTATCAGCAAGAAGACGGATCGATTACGATCCCAGAAGTATTACGTCCGTATATGGGCGGCATCAGTTCGATTCCTTCTGCACAGTAATTTATAGAAATGTTGACCATGGGCCGAAAATAAAGTTGCTTCTCGTTTTTGGCCTGTGGTACAATAGCATTTGTGACGATTAGATGTGGAGAGGTACCGAAGCGGTCATAACGGGGCGGTCTTGAAAACCGTTAGGGTGCAAGCCCACATGGGTTCGAATCCCATCCTCTCCGCCATATACAAAAAACAAGCCGATTCCTGAAAAGGGAATCGTTTTTTTGTGTATGGCGGGATGGGATTCGAACGGGCCGTGAAGCGGAGATGCCCCAAGGCATGTCCGTAGGCCCTGGCATGATAGTCGCAATTACATGGCCGACTTGTACGGCTATGTGCGACGGAATGAATCCCATCCTCTCCGCCAGTTATATTTGAACAACAAATGACAACGCCCGAGCTCTAGCCGCTTAGGCGTTTTTTCATCGTATAAAACATCGTCATTCTTCGCATCTTAATCGATGTGGAGGTGCTTCAATCATGGCTAAAATAGACGAGCTTCGCACGAGTCCTGAGCAGCTTGCCGAAGCTTGGCGCAATACGCTGCCGGAGACGATGAACAGCTCCGATAAGTGCGAGGTATTCCCCGATGAAGCAGACGCGAAAGCGCTGCGCGTAACGATTCATTCGGCAGGTCATCAAATGTATACGTTCGATTTCAAGGTTTCCTACGTGGATAGCCGCGAGGTGCTGGTGGAGCTGGTCGATGTGGAAAAGGACAAAGTAGCTGTCGACGAGCGTACCGATATGATGCAGCAGCTGATACACGATTATAAGCGTCATTTGCATGAGTGCGCTCAAGCACTGCAGCAATTGACGCATGCCTAAAGGAGACGCGCTGCTATGACGAAAGCAAAGGGCACTGCCGACAAAAACCTGCAGAACGTCGTTGAGGCGCTGGAGACCGAGCCGGTAAACAGCCATCATGCGCAACAGCTGCAGCAGGACAAGAACGATCGCCGTCATCAAGACTCATTGAATTTCGATCAACCTACCGACTTGGAGCATCAGCGCAACTAACAAGCTTGGAAGAAGGAGGTTATACGATTGAGCAAGCCAGATAGCGTTCCGGTGCCAGAAGCGAATACGCAGCAGCAGCAGAAGCAGCGATCCGGCGGCGGCCTGCAAGCCCCGAATTCAGGATCCAAGAAGACCAAGCAGCATAATCATGTGTCGCATAACAATCCGCAAGGCTAGCTAGCTCGGCAGCAATACGAACAGGTAGAACCGTTCGCCCGCAGCAGCTTTTGGAATATTACTTTGGAACCGTTTCGAGTCCTTCGGAACGGTTTTTTTCCTATGCGCTTCAAATGATCAGGTTATTAGTATAGAATGGAGGTGCTTGAACTAATGAGCGGAGGGGAACTTCGTAATGATCAAATTTCAAAAATTAACGTTGCTGCTTATCGCGGTAATGATTTTCGCCATAGCGGGTTGCAGCTCCAGTACACCGCCTAAGGAAGCGCTCTTGAAAGCTCTGAGCAACAATGCGGCGGCTGACTCCTACGCCATCCACATGGATGTCGACATCGATGATTTGGAATGGACGGGGGGCGCGACAACGCAGCCTAATACGCTTGTAGCGGCAGCTCTTGTCGGCATGTTGAAAGATGCGAAGATTACGATAGATGGCGTATATCGCAAAGATCCGATGCAAATGGACATGGATATGGAAATCGTGTTTCCCGGCGACATGGAAATGAAGCTGAGCGTGCCGATGATTATGAAAAAGGATGCGCTTTACGTGAAGATTCCGCAAATTCCGATGCTGCAGCTGCCCGAAGCGATTAAGGATAAATACTTGAAGCTCGATTTATCCCAAGCATCAGCTTCAGCGGAACAAGAGAACGTAACGGAGATGGATGTTGAAGCGCAGCAGAAGCTGGGCAAGGAAGCAGTGAGCACGCTTCTCGAGTCATTCGACGAGAAGACGTATTTCAGCGAGCCGAAAGCGGCCGATGCGGGCTTGCCGAAGGATATGAAAGCGGACCAAATCGTTCAATTCGAGATCAATGACAGCAATTATGAGCAGACGGTTGAGACGCTTGTTAATCAGACACTTCCGAAGCTGATCGATGTTCTGCTAGCGAACGAGGCGGCCCTGCCAGCCTTGAAGCTGGAGAAGACAGATGTCGAGAAAATGAAATCCGAAATGGATGCAAGCAAAGCGAAGGCGCTCGACATGTTGAAAAACGACGTTAGCCTCGACCTCTTCAAAGCAACCGGAGCGATTAAGGACGAGTATCTGTCTTATTTAGGGATGGACTTGGCGGTTAAGGTAAGCGATAAGGAAGAGGGCAAGAAGCTGAACCTCGGACTGCATATGAACGTCAGCTACGCGGATGTGAACAAATCACCGGAGCTGAAGTACGAAACTCCAACCGAAACAATCACGTTAGAGCAGCTCGTTCAGCTGTTCAAGTCGCCAACTGGCATGTGAAAATAGGAAAGGCAGGGAACGCGGATAACCGCTGTCCCTGCCTTTTTCGGTTGTCACGCAACCACCATTGATTTCTTGAGCAGCTCTTTCATCATTTGGGCTGCTTTCACCTTTACGTTGAGGCATTGGGAAATCTCGAGACTATAGCGACCTGCACGGATTTCATCGCGAATCTGCGCTGCTGTATCGCAATCCGCTTGGAGCTGGTTGTAGACGCTGCCGAATTGCAGCGGCTGATGCGAATCGCTTCCGGCGCAGGCCGGCAAGCCAAGCTGGTCGGCGAAACGGCGCACTTCATCGGCCATGCCGAAGCCGTATTGGAACAGATCCTTGGCGTTGACATCAAGCGCATCGAGACGCTGCAGCTGGAGTGGATCGTGATGGGTCAGCGGTGTGCTCTCGCGTTTCGGATGAGCACCGATACGGAGAACGTCATAGTTATCCGTGCGATCAAGCAGCTCCTTGAAGGGGATAAAGCTGTCTTTGCCGCTATAAGGCTCCAGCTGCCCGCGCAGCTCCCTGATAGCGACACGGTTACCGATAATGAGGATATGGCCAACTTCGGCAACGTCAACCTCCATGCCCGAGAACACTTTAAGGCCGCCCACTACATAGTGGTCACCGTTATATTCAAACTCGCGATCGAGCTGATCCAGCATGTCGAAGAAATTGCGCGTGTTGAAATGCTCGGTCAGAGCTACCGCTTGCAGATCGTTTTCCTTCGCTTCGCGTGTCATCGATAGGAAGTAGTCCATCGAAAAATCCGTTTTTTTCGCTAACTTGCCGTGTGTATGCAAATCGATGTTCATTGTTATGTCTCCAATCTATAAATGAGGTGTTGGTTTGATTTGATTTCATTGGATCACAAGACGAACATGTGGCCAAAAGCGAGCAAAGCGATCATATAAAGCGCCGAGCAGCCTAGGAAAACGAAATCCAGCGGCTTCACGCGCAAGTAAGCAAGCTTCAACCGCTTAGCGTCCGGGCTGATCAGGGCATACGTGAAGCCGCGTACCTCCAAGGCTTCTACGGTCGTGCGCGTACGCTTGGCTGTGTTCAAGATCAACGGGTAAAAAGCGCAAACCGCGATTTTGCCCATATAGACGAGGGACCGCCATTTCAGCAAACCTTTCTTGCGGGGCGTACGGCCGCGCAGCCTGAACGAGTGAATCAGGTTATGGTACTCCTCGATCAGAATCGGCAGCATGCGGTAGCCATAGGAAACCCCGAAGCTGAATTGCGCCGGCATCCCCATACTGAGCAAAGCATCGCTGAGCTTCTCGGGATCCATGCTGGAGAAGACCGCAATGCTGGCGAGCGATATGATGAGGATTTTCAGCGTAAGCGTCAATAAGGGCCAGACGGCGTCCAAACTTCCGCCGAACAGGAGCGAGCCGAATAAAATATAAGCGATCTCGCTGACAAGGCCGATGCCCATAATGATGAGCACGAGCGGACTAACTTTGGACGAGATCGTAAGAAAAATCATCGGGATGAGCATGCCGAGCAATACGGTTTTGTTGTGGAAAAACCAAGGCGCCACAGCAAAGAACGAGTACCAAACAATCAGGATGCGCGGGTCGAAACGGGACAGCAGGACGGACTGACGACCGAAGGCGGTGCGCATCAGCTCAATCTTGATTTGCTCCACGCTCAGCTTGTCGAGCATGTTTTGTTTAATGGCTTCCAGTTCCAATGGAGGCAGCCTCCTCTCGAATGTGATGTTGCCCCATAAGCGAATGGATGCGAGCGGCAAAATGGTCCACGGACAAGGAAGGCGGCCGTAAATCCAGCGCTAAGCTGAGCTGGGCGATCTGGGGAGCGATGAGTCCCGCAAGCTCCAGCACGGCCGTATGGCCGAACAGCGACTGCTGATCAGTGTCGAGCGCAACCTGGCCGTTATGCATAACGATGACACGGTTCGCCCACTCGGCGACTAGCTGCATATCATGCGTGGCGATGATTGTCGCCTTCACTCGCCCCTGCAGCTGATTCAGCATGGCAGTCATCTCGCGGCGGCTGGATGCGTCAAGGCTTGCCGTCGGTTCGTCCAGCAGCATGACGGTAGGCTGCATGGCGAGCCCGATCGCCAATGTTGCCCTGCGCTGCTGACCGCCGCTGAGCAGCCGGCCATCCCGGTCTTGCAGCGGAGTGAGTCGCAGCCGCTCCAGCACTTCATCCACAAAGGGACGGTAATCCTCGGTGCTGCGGGCTTTGAGAAAATATTCGACGTCCTTGCGGACGGTATCTTCAATGAACATCTCTTCCGGATTTTGATAAATATAGGACACGTAGTCGGATAGCGTCTCCGGTGAAGTATGCTTCGTTAGATGACCGCATACCGAGAGTGAACCTTCATTCGGACGCCGAATGCCCGATATGAGCTTCAATAAGGTCGATTTGCCTGCGCCATTGTTTCCAACAAGCGCAATGCGATCCCCTTCATGGATGGAGAGATCGATGCCGCGAAGGACGGGATGCAAGGTTCGAGTGATCGTTTTGTAACCATAGGATACGTTATCGAAATGGACAAGCGGTGCTGCTGCAGCTGCTGCTGAAATAGATGGGCTGTTATCCTCGGTCTGAGTTGTAACGACTGTTGAGTGCTCCGGATGCTGAGGCAGCTTCGCGCGATAATAATCGACGGCTTGCGGGATCGTAATCGGGTAGAGCGGCGACAGTTGTCGATGCGCCTCTGTCTCCCTAACCGCGAGCGTCACTTGCGGCGGCAATATATGAAGAGCTTCCAGCTCTTCAACCGCCGATAGCGCCTCTTGAACCGGCTTCACCCAACGAATCGTGCCGCTGTCCATAAGCACCACTTTGCTGCAATAGTCGGCTATGAACTCGGTATGATGCTCAATGACGATAATCGTTTTCCCATATTGCTCGTTCAGCATCTTAAGCTTGTCGTAAATAAGTCTAGCGTGATAGGGATCGAGCTGAGCCACGGGCTCGTCGACGATAATAATATCGGGATCAAGCGATAAGGCGCCGGCCAGCGCCGTCAAATGCTTTTGCCCGCCGCTCAGCTGCCATATCCATTGCTCCTTCAAAGGCTCCAATCCCAGCATCGCTAGAGCTCGGGCGGCACGCTCGCGGTAGTCCGCGAAGCCGTAGTTAAGCGGCGCGAAGCAAGCTTCGTCATAGACGGTCGGGCGTACCAGTTGGTTCTCGAAGTCTTGGAAGACGTAAGCCACCTTGCGAGAAAGGGCGGATACGGATTCGTTCTCGGCGATTAGACCGGCGACTTGAATATAGCCGCTAAGATCACCAACGTAATAGTTCGGGATCAGTCCGTTGAGGCATTTGCACAGCGTCGACTTTCCGCTGCCGTTCGTTCCCGCGATGGCGATGAACTCCCCTGGCTGTACGGTAAGATGGATATGCGAGAGTGCCATGACTTCCGCACCGGGGTATTGAAAGTTAACCTCTTGCAGCTCGATGATAGGAGCCGCGGCTAGCGGCCCCTCCTGTTGTCTGTCGTTCCGATGTGCGTTCAAATCTGTTTTCCCTCCGGAGATTGACTTGTTTTGGACTTAGCCCGAATGGCTGCGAATAAGGTGACAATCAGAATCAGCGCCGCAGCGCCAACGCTTACCCACATGAACCCGCTGCCGTACTGCTCCAAGAACTCCGGCTCCCATACGGCGATATTAATGTCGGCTTCCGATAAAAATTCGCCGGTTACGCCGATGAAGACGAACATAATCGACGTGATAAGCAGACGCGGCGTCATCAACTGACCGAACGACACCTGCACGCGGCTGTCGCGCGGCTTCATGCCAAGCAGCGGCTCGATCTTGCCGTACAGACGAGGTACAAGATACAGCGTAGGAAGCAAGGAAAACAGTACGCCTGTAATGACCATCGCATTCAAGAAGCTGAGACCTTCGATTAACACGATGCTCTCTGGAATGCCGGGAACGGCCTCCAGCTCTTCGATGCCGAACCATACTTTGCTAATATCGACAATCGCGCTAAGCATTTGATCAATGCCGACGGCAACGAACGAAGCGAGCGCAAGCTGCTTGCGGTTGCGCGGATCGCTGACGAGCAGGCCGGCTATGTACATCGCAAGAGTGAACTCGATAAACTTCTCCAGCTCGCCAAGACCGCCGAATTGGCCCAGCAGCAGCTCGCCGAAGATGACTTCGCCGAAGGAGGCACCCAGCGCGGCGTACAGCGGGTTGAACAAGATGCAAAGCGTCAAAGGAATGAATGCGAAATATTCGACCTTAATTTCAATCGGCCCAAGCTTGAGCTCGGGAATAAGCTCGGAGAACATATTAGAAATTCCGTAAAGCGACATCGCGAGTATGAACACCATCAGTTTTTGGGATTGCGTAAGCTCGTATCGGCGCCTTGGGGCAGAAACCATTGTAATTCCTCCTCGAATTAGATTCCTCCCTAATATAGGGATCAATTGTTATCGGATCATCAACAAATTGTATGGTTTATGTAAAATAAATTTCATTCAATGTATGTATGAAAGAAAACCTTCATAATCGAAAATCATTTGCTATAATCCATGTAAGTAGAAAGAGGGGGGAGCAGTGACCAGGATGGCAACTTCTTTTCAATTGGAGATGGATTTGGAGTCGATGTCGAAAAGCCAGCAGGCGATTGCCAATTACGTAGCGGGCGCACTGCAGCATATCCCGTATTGTACGGAGGAGGATATCGCGGTAGCCGTTGGCGTTAGCACGGCTACTGTTTCTAGGTTCTGGCGGTCGATCGGTTATCCGAATCTAAAGGCTTTCAAGAAAAGCTTGCTGCAAAATGAACATGCAACACCAGCACGCAAGATGAAGTCGATTTTAAGCAAGGTCGAGCATGAAGAAGCGGATATCGTGACGGAAATGATGGGTATTGCTTCGGCTAACGTGGAGGAAACGTCGAAGCGGGTGGAGAGGGAGCAGTTCGAACAAGCCGTTGAGGCGATTGATCGAGCGAGTACGCTCTACGTATTCGGAACGGGAGCTTCCGTCTGCTTAACGGAGCTGCTGAAATTTCGTATGAACCGGCTAGGCGTAAGGGTCATTGGCATGGCGGGAAGCGGGAGCGAACTGCTCGAGTCGCTGGCACAAGCGGGAGATGGCGATACGGTGCTTATGTTCGGCTTCGTGCGGCGGTCGCCTGAGCTTACGGTATTGCTTGAGCAATCGCGGGAAGCGGGCTACACGACGGTGCTCGTGACCGATCTGCTCGTATCGGATATGCTGGCGCAAAGCGATATCGTACTGCAGCTGGACCGCGGCGAGCTGGAGGGCTTTCACTCGATGACCGCTCCTGTCGCGCTGATCGACGCCTTGACGGTAGGTCTTACGAAGCGCCGCGGTCGCGAGGCGCTCGACAAGCTTGATAAGCTGCACGGCTTGCGCAAGCGATATGCGGCGCAATTACCGAAGTAAGACACAAAAAAACGGATTCCTCGATTGTCGAGAGAATCCGTTTTTTGGCTATTTAAAAAACCGAATCGTAAGCGGGTAACGGTAGTACTGTCCTTCCGTAGCGCGGATCGTACCGATAATCGTCAATACGAGCCAGAAGATACCGACGGCGATCGATGCAACAATACCGATGACCACCAGCCACAAAATACCGGATATGATGCCATAGATCATGACGCTGATTTGGAAATTCAGCGATTCTTTGCCGTGGAAGTCCACATAATGCGATTGATCCTTCTTGATCAGCCAAATGATGAGCGGTCCGATAATGTTGCCGAGCGGAATGATGAATCCGGCGAAGGCAATGACGTGGGCTAACATCGCAAATTGTTTCTCGTCGGGATGAGGCGTGTAGGGATGGTTCAAGTAACGATTCTCCTTTCTTGTCCGTTAGCTGTCGTTCGCTGCGCGGACGCACAGCATTTATGTATAAATATAACAGCTCTAGCTCGGAAATTCATGTAATATTTTGTATGTCGCATTGATAACAAGGGGTGGCGTTTAACGGGCCTGCTTACGCCTCGGCGGACAAGTCGCATTAAGCCGTTTAAAGATTTGCTTGCAGCAAGGGCAAATTTTTTATAGTATATACATAGATATTCGATGTATAGTTAATCTATGTATTGGTTCGCTCATGAGGAGGATTGCAGTGAAAATCAATAAAGAGCTAATGAAGGGAAGCACGGTCATCCTTATTCTGACGCTGCTGAATCGGAAAGAAATGTACGGTTACGAGATGACGAAGGAAATCGAACAAAGCTCGGGCGGTGTGTTTACGTTCAAGGAAGGGACGTTATATCCGATCCTGCATACGCTTGAGGTGGAGCAGCAAGTAGAGTCTTATTGGAACGAAGAGGGCGGACGCAAGCGCAAGTATTATCGGATAACGGAGCTGGGCCGCAAGCAGCTAGGCGAGAAGAAGAAGGAATGGTCCTTGTTCCGTGCGACCGTGGATCGCGTGATCGGGGAGGGACATGCATGAACCATGAGCTTAAGCGGCATCCTTTGGTCGAGCAATATCTAGAGAGCGTATGCGGCAAAGTGAAAGCAAAGGAAGTGCATGAGGATATTAGGTTGGAAATGCTCAGTCATCTGGAAGAGCGGGTTCAGGACAAGCTTCAAGCAGGTGATGTATCCGAGGAAACCGCCATAGCCGACGCAAGCAGCTTCATGCAGCGCATAGGCCGAGAATGGAGTGGACTTTGCTTGGCATCTGCATGATGCTCATTGGGATCGGACTAGTCGCAATGCTGGCGGTACAGGCGACGGGTAGCGCCGTACTCGGCCATCATTACGTCGTGAAAAAAATCGTTTATGTAGTCTTGGGTTTGGCAGCGATGGTGTACTTCTATTTCCTCGATTATCGAAAGTTGCAGCGCTACTCCTGGCATCTATACGGCTTCACCATTGCACTGATGCTGGCCGCTAGCCAGATTGGCCCGGTGATAACTGGTTTGCGGCAATGGATTGCGGTTGGACCATTCACCTTCAATATTGCGGCTGCTTCCCCATTGCTGTTCATGGTTGCCTTCGCTGGCATATTGACGATGGAAAGAGCCGCAGAGCAGAGCGGACTAAAACAGAAGTCGAGGACTCTGAGGGAGATTGTTTTCTTCTTTCTGTTGCCTTCTTACTTCTATCTCTCAAACTCTTTGTTGTTATATTACAGCATCTTCTGCTTCGGTACTTTCCTGCTGATCATTGTCATTGGCAGGAAATACAAGCTGGCTCTAGCCGGTTTCGGCACTTTGGCGGCCATTATTCTATGGATTGCTCAGGATAGCTACAGATATAGTTATGTATGGTTGCGATTAAAGGGATTCCTATATCCCTATGCGGATAGCAACTATCACACTGACCGATCAATCGAAGCGATCCGCAGCGGCGGCATGTGGGGTCAAGGCTTCGGGGCGATCAACGACCGGCTACCTGCCTTTAACGGCGAAATGCTCTATTCCTATCTTGTGTACAGCTTAGGTTGGGCATTCGGCCTCATGATAGTCGTATTAGCGTTCTTGTTTATTATGAAAGTCGTTAGCATGGCGCTGCAGCTGAAAGACCTGTATGCAAAAGGAATCATTGTCGGGGTAGTAACGGTTCTAGGTGTTCAATTCGTTTGGAATCTGCTCATGAGCTTCGGATTTATGCCGATCTCCTCTACGAGGCTTCCCCTTATTGGCTGGGGCTCGTACACTTTCATTGAACTGGCAGTGGTCGGGCTGATGCTGGGGGCGTATAGACGTAAAGATATCGTCGGACAATCTGCGGCAAAGTCCATAGCTTCTCACAACATATAACGGCCGATTGGCCATACTAAGGTGGACCATATAACAGAGGAGCGCAGCTCCCATGTGTACGGTCTTCTTTCCCGTTATCGGCAACCGCCGCTACTGTTTCTTGGAGAACAGCTCCGTCACGTAGAAGGAAATACGATTATTGATCTCGGCATTCAGTCGTTCTTGCGGCATGAGAGGAACATCTATGCCCATGTCGATATGCATGCTCCGAAGCAGCTGCTCGGCAAGCGCAAGATCGGCTTCGATTCTTGCGACGACGATGCTCGCCGCTTGAATAAAGAGCGGTCGAAGCGACCTTGCCTTCTTGTCAAGCTCCAAGCGATTGCGCTTCACAGCGGCAAGCGTATAAGAAAGAATGATGTATTCTTTAATCAGTCCATTCGGCTCCCTCAGGGGAGGTTGTTGCTCTGTTACATAAGCGTTCATAGCCATTCGTTCGTCACCTCATTTCCATTATATGCGAACGTTTGTTCTGCAGTCAATGGACACTTCAATCGAATTTGATAACCAAACTATCTATCTTCTCTCTAGAATTTTGATAGGAACTTTAACAGGTTAGGAATTTCATGGTTTTAATTCCGATAAAACATAGTATAATAGTCTGAAATAATGCGATGGGCAAACCGAAAGGCAGGCCTTAAGTCTCATCCGATTGTCGGATTATCGCCCTGCAGACTACCCCTACCGCTTGAGGAGGCGACGGAATAGATGAACCTTGAAAACATTGAAGCTTTTGTATATGTCGTTCATTTCAACAGCTTTCGCAAGGCAGCGGATGCGCTGTTTTTGACGCAGCCGTCTATATCATCTCGAATCCGGACACTAGAGAAGGAGCTCGGCGTTGAGCTGCTTGTCAGAGAAGGGAAACGCTTCTCATTGACACAGAAAGGGGAAATGTTTTTGCCCCATGCCCAGCAGACGCTCAAGTCCTTCAAGAAAGCGGAGCAATTGATGTCCGGCAAAACGGCGGAAGTAAAGACGCTGCGGCTTGGCTGCACCGAGACGATCTCCCACTATGTAGTGCCGCTTGTTATGCCGAAGCTTAAGGAACGTTTTCCGAATTTTCAAATTCGTATCATTACGGACAACAGCGACTCCATCATAGAAAAGGTATTGAACAAAGAAATCGATCTGGGCTTTGTGCGGAGCGTGTCCCACCCCGCTTTGGAATCTGTAAGATTTATGGAAGATCCCATTAAACTATGCGTTTATCAAGGTCATCCCTTTTTGCATGCGCCGCCGTTATCCATTGAAGCGCTGGAGTCCGAGTCGTTCGTCTTTTATGAATGCGGATCGCTCAATTGGACCAAAATCCATCGTTTATTCGAAACGCTAAGCCAGCCGCCGAAAATCGATTATCATATTGATAATATGGAGACGGCGAAGAAGCTTGTCCTTGAGCGTCAAGGTATCAGCTTTTTGCCTACGTTGTGCATTAAGCGGGAGATTAACGATGGACTGCTCATACCGGTCACGATTCCTTCGTTGTCGGAGCTGTCGCTGGTGACCAACCTTATTATGCCCAAAGGCGGTGCTCCTTCCATATTCGAGGCGGTTCTAGAGATCAATAAAGAGCTGAAGTTGATAGAACGGTTCTATTAATCGGCTGCAAATGCTTATTGGACGTATGTTAACCAGGGTGATAATCTTAGGATCATATTCTATCCTTTTCCATGGAAGACGCTTCCCGTATGGATTGATAGCTTGCGGAGATAAGCAGATTAGTATGGAAATGCGTCGGAGCATTGTTTATTTGTTTTTTAAATCCGACTATGCGTATAGGGTTATTTATATATAAAAAGAGAGGATGTTGACTATGCAACAACAATCAAAGCTGCGGACAGCTTCTAAGGCCGACCGTGTCAAGCTGGCAGCGTTCGTCGGTGTCATCGCGCTTCTGCTTTCCCTCATTGCCCCGGCTCCTTACACGTCGGCGGAGACGCCAAAGACAACGCTTGATCTATCGAAGGGAAGCATCAAGATTGGCAATGGTACAGTTACCGGTAAAACGACTGCAGGGGTTGCGGCGGTATATAACGCGAATGGTTATATCATTACAAGCAGCTCTAGTTCTGAGACCGCTAATACGGTCACAATTGGCGGCGGAGTCCATGACATCGAGCTAAAAAACGTTAAAATCAGCACCGGCTATAACGGCTTGTCCCCGATATCGATTGAAAATGCGGGAACAGTCGTCTATTTGACGCTTAGCGGAACGAGCTTGCTCACATCCGGCAATCCGAAAAAGGCAGCGCTCGGCGTGGCCGAAGGGACGGAGCTGACAATCGGTACGGTGGACGGAACAGACAGCCATGTATTGACGGCCAACGGGTATGGGGGCTACGCCTCGGCGATCGGAGGCAATGAAGCTGCCGCATCAGGCACAATAACGATTGACGAAGGTACAATCAATGCCAAGTTTGTCCGCAGCGGCAACTATGGAGCGGCAATCGGAGGCGGACAAGGCGGAGCGGGCGGCAAAATCGTCATTAACGGCGGCGCGGTTACGGCAGAGTCGTATGGCGGCTATGCCGCAGCCATAGGGGGCGGCAACTCCTCTACTGGCTATAACGGCAAAACGACCGCAATAACTGTCAATGGAGGAACGGTCACGACGAAAATTCCGAATGCGGCAGCGTACGATTCTATCGGCTATGGCAAAGTCGGTTCTAGTTATACAGCAGCGGTACAGGCTTCAACCTCAGTCATCATTAACGGGGGCAGCATCGTTAATCGGAATGATAGCAGTAATATTACCGCTCTTCTATACAAACGGCAGCCGGTTAATGAAGAGGGGCAGGCGTTGTATGCAGCGGGCATTAAGCTGGAAGACGCGCCGGCAAACGGCACGGCGGTTAACGTACAGTACGAGGGGGGCAGCGTACGGACGAACCTAGTGAACAGCGGATATGTTTATCTCTTTTTGCCGGCAGGCGCTCATGATGTGGCGATTACTCGCGAGGCTGCAGAGACGGTATATTACGGAACTGTAAACATCGGAGAAGGCGGCACCAGCAGTTCTTTTATTCCCGGCGTCGCATCCCGCACGATTAAGAGCGCACCTGTTCTTACGGTTAACAATGGCGATCCAGAAGATACGGATTTAAATGAGGGCAAAACAAGCGTGCTAGCCGTTTCCAACTACCGTGAAGTCGTTAATGCAGGAGGCTACCTGCTTCAACCTGGCACTGATTTTGTCGTGCAGTGGTATAAGGGATCGGAACCGATCTCCGGAGATTTGGAAGACGAGGCGACACTAACCGTTACTCCTATTGAAGGCGATGTATACAAGGCTAAATTCATAGCCGTATCCGGCGGCAAAGTTACCGGTTCTTCTTCGCTCTCCGCGGTTAAGACGGCTCTTGCCCCTAAGGAAGGCGGCAGTACCATTTCAAGCGTGCCTGCCAAACTGAGCGTTACCTCGGAGGCGGAGTTTACAAGGCAGCCGGACCCAACCGCCGGGGCAATTACGTATACCGTAAAGCTGACCTCAGACGACGGTCTAGACACGCCGATTGAGGGAGCTACAGTGCGGTTCTATCAAGACGGCTCCAAGTATCCTTATACGAGAGTGACGGGTACAGGAGACAAAGCAGGCGTTATTAGCTTTACCTTCAACGCGCTATTACCGGGCGAGCACTCCATTCGCATCGTTTACGAAGGCGGCAAATCAAAGGCCGTTTCCTACCAAGGAGCGAGCTACAGCAAAAGCTTCACGGTTGTAAAGCCGGAGAGGCCGTCAGGATTTACGACGATTGCAGCCAAGACGGGGACGACGAATGGGAAAATCTATGGCGTGGATGAATCAATGGAGTATATCACATGGATTCCTCAAATCGGGACCAACCAGCAAATCTATTCGGTTACCGGAAATGTCATTGAAAATGCGTTTCCGAGCCTTTACAGCATCCGTTATAAAGCCTCCTACGATGGCGATGTATATACGATTGCATCAGACTATCGTTATTATGTTTGGGTTCAAACCGCTCAGTGGACGGTAACTCCCGTAGCATCCGACTCCGTTGTATGGGAGACAGCTGCAGTAGACGTCGTGGCCGGAGGCAGCGCGCAATTTTACGTGCATGCGCAAGAGGGCTATGAAATACAGGATGGCGACATTCAAGTAAAGTACGCCAACTATAGCTATGACAGCGAAACGGGATTATTAAGCCTAGATACGATTACGAGCGATACCCGAATCGTCATTAACGCTACCCGGATTGAATAGAGAAGAGCCGGACACATTCCAATCATGAGAGGAGCATACGCAATGAAGAAAGGAAACTGGTTGCGGCTTGGCCTTGCGGCTGCCATTATTGCGAATTTATTTACATCGGCAGTCCCCCGTGCATCCGCCGACGAGCTGAGGACGACGCTGGATATTTCCAAGGGTAGCATTACAATCGGCGACGGCATCGTTACGGGGAAAACGGCAAGCGGCGGGGCGGCTGCTTACAATGAGAATGGCTACATTATTACGGGCGCATCTTCCGCCAACGTAGTGACGATCAAAGGCGGCGTGGAGCAGCATGTGACGCTGGAGAACGCGTCCATTACTAAATCGACCGCCGCTTATGTTTCTATTCCGACGATTTCAATCGAAGGCAGCGGTACGAAGGTCTATCTGACTCTTAACGGCGCAAACACCGTTTCGTCTTATAACGGTGCTACCCAGAAGGCAGCTATCAGCGTGCCAGAAGGAACGGAGCTGATTGTTGATACGATTGACGGTACGGACAGCCATTCTCTGTCGGTCAGCAGCTACAGCAGCGCAGCGGCAATTGGCGGCAATATTACGGAAACCGCAGGCGACATTACGATTAATAGCGGAACGATTACAGCAGGATTCAGAGCGACCGGTAATACGGCCGCCGCAATCGGCGGCGGCAGAGGAGGCGCAGGTGGCAATATCGTCATAAACGGGGGCGTTATTAATGCGGAGTCTTACAACGGTACAGCAGCGGCGATAGGCGGCGGCGACGTATACTCGACTTATCCCGGCAAGACGACGCGAGTTACGATTAATGGCGGAACGATTACGGCTAAGGTCCCTACCAATGCTGCCAGTTATAATTATGATGCGATTGGGTCAGGCTACGCCTCCTCCGCAAACAGAGCGGACAATGTTCTGAAGACAACCGTGATCGTCAACGGCGGTCAACTGTTTACGAACGGCATTCCTCTCCTCTATGGCAGGCAGGCTGTGAATAAGGACGGCCAGACGGTATATGCTACGGCGATTAAGGTGGACGCTTCAACCGTTCCTGCGAACGGTACGGCCGTAACCGTACATTTTGGGGACCAAACGTTGGACACGTCTATATTGAGCATTGGAACGGTATACCTGTTCCTTCCAGCGGGCAAAATTCCGGTCGATATTACGTTGAAACCTTCCGGAAAGACTTACTATGGACAAGTTACGACAACGACGTCTACGAGCTCTTATCCGAACAGTAACGCAACGGTTTCCCGCGAGCTGAGCACATTGCCGGTCATTTCGGTTCAGGCTGATGTTGAAGAAGACAGCCGATTCTATTACGGAACGCCGGTTACCTTGTCCGTTACGAACTTGGACTCGGTAGTCAACAAAAGCGGGTATCCGCTTGTATATGGTACGGATTACACGGTCGAATGGCATAAAGGAGCAGGCTCCAACCCAGCAGCTATTGCCGGCAATGCCGACGACCCGTCGCAGTTGACGATCACGGCTTTATCCGGTGATATATACAGAGCCAAATTCATTGCGATCTCCTCTAGCGCTTCCAAGCTGGAAGCGGGCTCTGCGGGGAGCTTATCCTCCACGCTGACTGCGGAATGGCTGAAAAGAACGGTGAGCTTTACGAATTTGCAGGAAACGTATAGCTTCGGGGAGGAAGCGGTCATTACTGCTGCTCTCAGTGAGGGCAACGACAGCATTACGTTCAGCAGTTCCGACGAAAGCGTCATTTCCATTGATCCTGCGACAGGCGAATTGACGGCGCATAAGCTGGGTTTTGCAACGCTGACTGCAGCTGTAGAGCCCAATACGACAACTAAGCAATCACCAGCTGTTTCGAGCCGACTTGTAGAAGTTGTTCCGCTTCATCCGCTTGCGCCTGTCCAAGTTAGCGCAGTTCCTGGTGACGGGGAAGCGGAGGTTAGCTTCAACGTTTCCGATAATCCGGACGGCAGCATAAACACGAATTATACGGTTACGGCATGGACCGGCGGCGAATCGGTGAAGACGGCTAACGGAGCATCAAGCCCTGTAACCGTAACAGGCCTGGAAAATGGCACAGCCTATACCTTTACGGTAGTTGCAACCAATGCGACCGGCGACTCGCCGGCATCCGAGCCTTCGGAAGCGGTAACGCCGGAAACGCCGGCCAGCGCGCCGGACAAGCCGACGGCCGTAACGGCGACGGCGGGAGACGGCGAAGCGGAGGTAAGCTTCACCGAGCCGTCTTCGAACGGCAGCGATATCAGTGAATACACAGTTACGGCGTGGAGCGGCGGAGAACTAGTTAAGACGGCCACTGGATCATCCAGCCCGATAACGGTAACGGGACTTGCGAATGGTACGCCTTACACGTTCACGGTTGTTGCGACCAACGGAGTCGGAAATTCCTCGGCCTCCGACCCGTCGAATGAGATTACGCCGACAGCAGCCGAAACGCCAGCCAGTGCGCCGAATAAGCCGACAAACGTAACGGCGACGGCGGGAGACGGCGAAGCGGAGGTAAGCTTTACCGAGCCGTCTTCGAACGGCAGCGATATTAGTGTCTACACGGTTACGGCGTGGAGCGGCGGCGAAGCGGTCAAGACGGCCACTGGATCATCGAGTCCGATAACGGTAACGGGACTTGCGAACGGTACGCCTTACACGTTTACGGTTGTTGCGACCAATGGAGTAGGTAACTCATCGGCCTCCGACCCGTCGGATGAGATCACGCCGACAGCAGCCGAAACGCCAGCCAGTGCGCCGAATAAGCCGACAAACGTAACGGCGACGGCGGGTAACCGCGAGGCGACGGTACGATTCACGGCTCCGTCAGGAAACGGCAGCGATATTAGCTTGTATACGGTCACGGCATGGAGCGGTGGCGAGGCGGTCAAGACAGCGACCGGCATTGCCAGCCCGATCAAGGTAACGGGTCTCGTTAATCGAACCGCATATACGTTTACGGTCGTTGCGAGCAATGGCGTAGGGGACTCGTTGCCATCGGATTCTTCCGCATCGGTTGTACCGACAAGCGGGGGCTCTTCGACTCCCGTAACACCGGTAGAGCCAACGGTAGAACCGACAGTAGAACCAACAGCAACGCCTACAACTGTCGAAACGGTTATTCCTGCCAACGAAGCGGGTGAAGTCAAGTTGAACGAGGAAATATGGGTTTCTATTCCGAGCGAAACATCCGATCAGCCGATTCAAATTAAGGTGGAGAAGCTTCCGGGCAGCTCTAATTTGATCGAGGACACTCAAAAGCTCGCCAGCCCGATTTTTGAACTGCTGAAAAACTTTACCGAAAACTTCAAAAATCCGGTGACGCTTCGATTTGCGTTCGATCAAAAGATTTTGCAGGACGAAAGCTTGACTGTCTCGGTGTTTTACTATGACGAGACGGAGAAGCGCTGGATTGAAATCGGCGGGGACGTCAATAATGGATTCATAACGGTACAAGTAGACCATTTCACAAAGTTTGCCGTGTTCGCGGTGAACAAGGAAGTTCCGAAGCCGTCGGTCGCGTTCAACGATATTGCCGGACATTGGGCGGAGCTGGACATTAAGCGTGCTGTAGAAAAATCGCTCATTACGGGATATCCGGAGGGTACATTTAAGCCTAATCAAACGATTACCCGTGCCGAATTCATCGTTATTTTGGCAAAGGCGCTGAACTGGAAAAACGAAGGCTCTGTCCTATCGTTTACGGACAAGGAGTCCATTGGCTCATGGGCAGAGAAGGCGGTAGCGCAAGCGGTTGAAGCGAAGGTCATTTCTGGATACAACGACGGCAGCTTCAGGCCAAACGCCGAAATTACGCGCGCTGAGATTGCAGTATTGATCAGCAGAGCGTTTGGTTTTGCAAGGACAGAGTCGGCAGCGGAAGTCAGCTTTGCTGATGCAAACGATATTCCGTCTTGGTCCAGGGAAGCCGTAGAGGCTGCAAGGGAACTTGGCATTATATCGGGACGCGGAGGCAACTTGTTTGCTCCAAACGATCAAGCGACTCGGGCGGAAGCGGTAGCTATCCTGCTTAAGGCGCTGGGCAATCAATAAAATAGCAGCACATAGTCATTGTTTCTATAACGGATCGCTCCATTAGTGGGGCGATTCGTTTTTTATACTACGATTTTAACTATTGACGAACAAGTATGAAAAAAGGCTAACCAGAAAGGTTAGCCTAATAATAGGAAAGACCCGAAAATCAGTACGGGCATAAGTTTCACATGATGGCGCGCCGCGGGGGGATTCGAACCCCCGACCCATCGTTTAGGAAACGATTGCTCTATCCTGCTGAGCTACGGGCGCAACACTTCACATTTTAACATGGGTGAAGTTGGAGGCGCAAGTGATCGCTTTATTGCGGGATGATTCGAATGGTCTTCACTTCGAATGGGGTAAACCGCAGCTCGACCTCCGAAGGGCCGTTCGCAGCCAACTCATCGCCTACATTTTGCTCCAGCAGGTCCGTTTCCCGAACGCTGGAGAAACCGTAAGCGGAGCAAATCGTACTGCGCGCCGACATGCCTTTGGACTCGTACAGCCGTGCGATGACATGCCCGGAGCCGTCTTCGGCCATCTTCACCGTGTCGACAATAATATTTACATTGGATGATGTGAGCAAGCCGCAGAACGTGCCGGCTGCGCCGGCCGCATGCGGAATTGGCGTATTGAGCTCTAATGCTTCACGAATGACCGGATTGCTGACGAAGCCTTCGCTCCAGACATGGAACGCATACGTAAATTCATGCAGACCGGCATCTGCCGTCGCATCAGGGTCCGAAGGCGCGCGAAGCAGCGTCAGGTTCATTTCGTTGCCATACGTATTCATGCCGTATTTGCAATCGTTCAACAGCGCGAAGCAGCGGTCGCCCTCGACGAACGCGGACCAGCGGTGCTGGCTCACTTCATAGCGGTCGGCGTCATGCGGCCTTGAGTAATGGTTTGGGCGCTTAACATAACCGAACTGCATCTCGTGCAGCGCTTCGTTCGTATGCATGTTTACTTGGAAACCGACTTTTAGAAGCTTATGGCGTTCCTGCCAATCGACGGTTGTCTTGAATTCGACGCGGCGGCCGCCCGCAGTCAGCCGAACGGTCTGCACAAGAGTAGACGATGCAATACTTCTGCGAATCGTGATTTCCGCGAATAAGGGCCCGCTAGCCGTAACCGTCAGCTCGGCAGCCCCATCGAGTGCAAGCTCGGAGCTTGCATAACGGCGATCCAGCTCCCAAGCATCATAGTTAGACGTTTGATCACGATATAGGCGGAATTGATTGCACAATCCGCTGGCCCATTCTTCCCCGCGCTCCTTGTCCCGAATGCTGACGATTTCTCCCCGTTCATTGAAGCGGACGAGCAGCAGCTCGTTCTCGAGCGTGTCCGCCGTTGCCCATGCGCCGTGCGTGGCTGCCTCCTCGGAAGGCAGCGCGGGAGCAGGCTCGATAGTGAGATAACCGCTGCCCGGTAGTTCTGCCCTAGCATACAGCTTGCCGTCCACAGACTGCACAGGCAGCATTCGTCCAAGGCTATCTTTAGCGCCTTCGTACGTTTGCGGCAGCTCAATCAGGGCGCTTCGCTCCCATTGCAGCACGTTGAACAGTGTAATGCCCGCCTCAGGCTCGCCCTTCACTAAAGAGGCGGCGGCCTTGCGGCTTATCCCATTAGCAGTCTGAAGCATACCTGCAAAGCCTGCTCTAGCCTCTTCATGCACACGCTCGATGGACGTCCCCGGCAAAATATCATGGAACTGCAGGAGCAGCAGCTTCTTCCATGTTTCCTCTAGCTGCGCGAGCGGATAAGCGGTTCGGCCTGCACTTGCCAAAGCTGCAAGCGTACTGAGCAGCTCGGCTTCTTTCAGCGCTGCTTCACCGGCGCGGTTGCCGCGTTTCATCGCGGCTTGCGAGGTGAATGTTCCGCGATGAGCGGAGTAATACAGTTCGCCGACATAACGGCTGTCCGGCATGCCGCGCCGCTCCAGATCCTCAAAGTAATCAATCGGCGAGCTGATCGCCGTTCGCGGTACGCCCTCCAGGTCATTCATGCGCCGCAGAAACTCCAAGTCGTTGCGGTTCGCGCCTCCGCCTCCGTCGCCATAGCCGAATTGCGAGAGGCGAGTCGATATGCCGTACGTCTGCGGACGGTCCTTCCACTGGAGCATGGCGAAGTTGACGTCCGCCGGATTCGGGAACGGACCGTAATCAAGCAGATGAACGGGAACGGACGAGCCGTCGATGCCTTCCCATGTGAACGTATTGTACGGGAATGGATCGCCGTCGTTATCGTAGGTTTGAAACATTTTGACCGAAGCGAAATAACGGACGCCGCTCTTCAGCATCAGCTGCGGCAGATTGCCGGAATAGCCGAAGACGTCGGGCAGCCATAACATCTGACTATCGACGCCGAATTCGTCCCGAAGGAAAGCCTTTCCGTACAGGAACTGGCGAACTAGGCTTTCGCCGCTCGGGATGTTCGCATCCGGCTCTACCCACATAGCGCCTTCAAGAATGATCCGTCCCTCTGCGACGTACCGCTTCACACGATCGAACAGTTCGGGATAAAGCTCCTTCGTCAGTTGCAGCAAATAAGGCTGGCTTTGCACGTAGCGATATTCCGGATACTGCTCCAGAAGGGAGAGCTGATTGGAGAGCGTGCGCGCGATCTTGCGCTTCGTCTCCTCGATCGGCCACAGCCAAGCAATGTCGAGATGGGACTGTCCCATCATGAACAGCTTTGGCGCGGTCGATCCGTTCACGCAGTCGAGCAGCGGCCTTAGCACGTCACGTCCGGCGCGGGCCATCGCTTCCATCTCGTCGTCTTGGACGCTCCAATCCATGAGCGCGATTAACCGCTCGAACGCCTGGTCGATCTCGCTTGCTCTGAGCGTCTTCGGGTCAATCAAGTTCCAAAGCTGGTACAGCGATTCCAGATCGATGAAAAAATGGTACATCTCCTCATTGGATCGAACGAGCCATGATTGCTTATAGACGGGGAGCTCGCGGTCATGACCGGCATAAGCTTCCGCCATAATCGCGTACCGCTCGCCAGCCGCTGCATCCGTCGTCAACGTCACGGTCTTGTGCTGCAGATCGATAGCGCCGGCTAGCTTGCCGTTCACGTACACGGTACTCTCCGAGCCGAGCGCGAGCCGCAGTTCAACACGTTGTCCCGCTGCCTCATTAGGCAGCTCGACGAGTCCGCCAAACCAGCCGTATTGCCAAGTCGCTCCCCATTCCGTGCCGGGCGCAATCTCGTTATACGACAGCTGGAGCGCCTCTTCAAGCGACAACCATTGATCCGCCGGAGCGTATGTGAGAGCCACCGCTTGAAGCGGTCGGTACAATAGCCGTTCCTTTTCCCTGATCCATTTCGCTATATGATAAAAACGTTCTTTTGCATACATAATTAACGCCTCCGGTATTGCAGATAAGTGTGTGGACCCCGGGGAGGTCAGCCTTTCGTCGCTCCCGCCGTTAGTCCTCTGACGAGCGCCTTCTGGAACACGATGAAAATAATAAGCACGGGCAGCGTCGTCACGATTCCCGCCGCATTCAGCGGTCCCCATTGGATGCCGGATTTCGTAATGAACGTATTGATGCCCGCAGGCAGCGTCCGCATGGCGTCCGAATTAATGAACGTCATGGCGAGCAGCATCTCCTGCCAAGCCGTAATGCAGACGGTCAGTCCGACCGCCACGAGACCGGACCTGGCAAGCGGAATAACCATGCGGAACAAAATGCCGAGCGAGGAAGCGCCGTCGATCGTCGCGGCTTCGTCGATGTCTTTCGGCACGCTTTTGAAATAGCCGGTTAACAGCCAAATCGCCATCGGAAGCATAATAGCGCTGTTGGTCAAAATAATGCTCTCGTGCGAGTTCAGCATATCGAACTTGCCCCACATGATGTACAGGGGCACGATCAGCGTCGTCAACGGCATCACTTGAGCAAATAGAATAACGGTGAAGTAGAGAAGCTTCCCCTTGAACGCATATCTCGTCATACTGTAGGCGGCAAAGCTCGCGATAACGAGCACGATTAGCACCGTACCTGCCGTATTGATGACGGAATTCATAAAGTAGGTCGGAATTTCCGAGCTTCGGAACACATTGCCGTAATGCTCCCAAGTGAATTGCTCCGGCAGCATCGTTGGCGGATCTCGGAATATTTCCTCCGACGGCTTCGTCGACGTCACGAACAGCCAATAGAGGGGGAACAAGATAACGATCATTACAGCGGCAATAACAACAACGTTTATAACGGTTCTAAGAGACGATTTCATGGTGTTCACGCTCACTCCTTCACTGATCTCAGCATGGCCCGCATATACGGCGAACAGATCACTCCGATAATGACCAAGCTAATGAGCGCCATCGCCGACGATTTGCCGAAGTCAAAAAATTCAAATGCCAGCCGGTACGTGTAGATCGGCAGAGTGGAGGTCGCATCCATCGGACCGCCTTTGGTCGTTACCCAGATCAGGTCGAAATAATTGAGCGTCCATATCGTCGTAATGACGCCTGTCGCGCCGATAATCGGCATGAGATGCGGCACTTTGATATAGCGAACAATACTGAACCATCTTGCGCCGTCAATCTTCGCCGCTTCCAGCTGATCGTCAGGAATGTCCTGCAGCGATGCAAGCAGCATCAAGAACCAGAAGGGAAACGCCTTCCACGTATTGACGAGAATTAAGGTGGATAGCGCCCGGTCGGGGCCCAGCCACGAAATATTTTTATCGGTCAGATGCAAGTACTGGAGAATGTCGTTCACGATGCCCATATCCGATTGGAGCATCCAGCTCCACATTAAAGCGGTTACGACGCCCGGCAGCACCCAAGGGAGCAGAAGCACGGAGCGCAGAATGCCTTTGCTTCGTCTTCTTTCGTCCACGTATAGGGCGGATAATAGCCCGGCTGCCATCTGCAGCAGCACTCCGCACACTGTCCATATCATTGTCGTAAGCAATATTTTCATAAAAATATCGTCAGTTATTACGTCCTTGAAATTATCGAGTCCGATGAACGGCTTATCGGGCTTGCTGAGCTGCCACCGGTGAAGGCTGACATATAGGTTATAAAATAACGGGTAAGCCAGTAAACCTACGATTACGACTAGCGATGGCAATAAATAGAGGTAAGGAACAAACTTGCGTAGAAGCCGTTTATCTGTCATAAACATATCTCCCGAACTTCGGCTTAACGAAGAGGGCAGGTGTCCGCGGGTTGCGTTGCCTGCCCTAGCCGGTTACTTTTGCGCTGCAATTTCTTTGATTTTGTTCTCTAGATCGCTGACAGCCTGGTCGACCGCTTGGTCGCCGATGATGACTTTTGTCACCGTGTCATAGACAGCTGCGTCGATTTCTTTGTAGTAAAGCGTCTTTGGCTGCGATTGTCTTGCGAACTTAATTTGGTCTTTGAAAATCGCGTAAGCCGGATCGGTTGCGAACTTCGACACGGCCAGCGACGCGTTATTCGCCGGTACGTCGGTCATCGTGCGTGCGTTGAAGTCGACCGAGGTTAACATTTGCGCCAGCTTCGCGGCCGCTTCCGGATGCTTCGAGCTAGCCGAGACTCCGATGCCGAAGCCGCCGCCGAAAGAGCCGTCCGGTGCGCTTGCATCCATCTTCGGAACAAGCGATTGGCCGAAGAACGTTGCTGCTTTCAAATCCGGGTTCTGATCGGTTACCCATGTACCCGCAATGACCATCGCTACTTTCTGCTGTGCGAAGAGCGTGCCGAGCTTGAGGTGATCGAGTGTAGCATAATCCGATTCATAAGAAGACTTCATATCGGCAAGCAGTTGCAGATAGCCTTTAAATTCCGGCGTATTGACGTTAGGCGTAATGGCGCCGCCGTCCACATTGATAATGGATCCGGTGGAAGCAGTGAACAAGCTTTGTGTCGGGAATTCCTTAAGACCGAGGTCCATGCCGAAGCCTGCTACTTTGCCGTCCGTTGCTTCTGTAATCTTAGCGGCATAATTCTTAAGCTCGCTCCATGTTGTTGGCGGCTTCTCCGGATCGAGCCCAGCTTGCTTGAACACTTCCTTGTTATACCAGAGGACGCGTGCGTCGGTCGTGTACGGAAGCGCCAAGTGCTTGTTGTCCCACGTATACATGGACAGAATGCCTGGGAAGAAGTCGGTGAACGCGCCGTCGCCCAGCGTTTGGCCGAGGTCGAGCAGATAGCCGGAATTCGCGAATGTCGGGAAGTCCGGGTTGTTCACGATAAATACGTCAGGCGCGTTGCCGCTCGCGAACATCACTTTATACTTTGTTTCCCAATCGCCCCATGGATCGCTTTGGAATTCCACCTCGTATCCGGGATTTTCGCTTTCGAACTTCGTTTTCAACTCTTCGAAGACGGGAGCGATGTTCGGATCGGCCACCCATTCCGAGAACCCGTAGTAGACGAGCTTCTCTTTTTTGCCGGAGTCAGGCGCCTTGGTTGCTTCATCCGTCTTCTTGGGCTCATTCGTTCCTGAAGAGCCCTCGTTGTTGTCCTTATTCGATCCTCCGCTGCATGCCGAAGCAAGCGCTGTCATGAGGATGAATACGAACAAGACCACCACTATTTTTCCGTACCGCTTGTGCATTGCGTTACCCCCTTAGTGAAAATAGTATATTGAAGGCTTCGTCTTGTATAGATAGAGACGATAGCGCTTACAACTGAGGCCTGCATCATCGATTGCGTTCATTAGTTGAAGTTTGCTGAAGGTGGCAGCTCGATTCTCGTCGGCGTCTGTATCAATAACTTTGATACAGATTTGAATATTCTGTGTTAATTTACAGCCTTATCATAAATCCGTTTATTCACTGTGTCAATAATTAAATGATATATTGTTATTAATTAATACAGATGATACAGAAAAGAGAGACTGAACGGGTTCAGTCTCTCTTTTTGCCAAGCCGTATGAGGGGTGAAATTACACGATGGATTCCAGTGGCAGTGCTTTGCCGATCGAGCTGCCGTAATTGATCTCACCTTTGCATATTTGTCCGAGCACGGATAGATGATCTTTGCCTTCGAGCACATACATGAGCTGCTGCGCTGCAGTGCGTCCCATGTCGTAGAAGGGTTGATTAATGCCCGTAATATCGAGCTTCAGCTTAAGGTTGAGGTTTAAAGCGTCATAGGTAACGAGCGAGATATCCTCTGGAATACGCAGCTGCAGCTTATCCAGCGCTGCAATTGCGGCTTCGGCGATCTGGTCGTTGGCTGAGAAGATCGCTGTGCAGCCGCTCTCAGTAATGAGCGAAGCAAGGCGCGAGCTGTACGCCTCGAATTCATCGGCGAAATTCTCGAAGGCGGTCGGAAGAAGTATATCCAGCTCGGGCGCGAATTCGATTCCCGAGTCGAGAAAAGCTTGCTTTACGCCAAGCAGCCGTTCATTGAACGTGCTGAGATCGGAGTTGCGTATGAATAGGATGCGGCGATGGCCTTTCTCGATCAGCATCTTCGTGAGCTGATAGGCACCAGCCGCGTTATCGCTCGTTACGAATGGAATGTCGCTATTGTACATGTAGCGGTCGAGAAAAATAACCTTGATGCCGTTCGTTTTCAGTAAGCGGTAAAGCTTCTGGTTGCGCTCCTCATGGTTCTGATCGTAGATGGGGCTAAGAATGACGCCGTCTACGCGCTTGGCAACCGCTCCTTTAATAAGCGATTCCAGCTTGTCGAGGTTGCGGTCGTCGCTATAGCTGAGCAGGTGATATCCACGCAGCTGCAGCACGTCCTGGATCCCCCGAAGCGCCGATGCCCATAACGGGTTATCGATACCGACGACCGAAGCGGCAATAAGTCCGGATCGGCTTTGGCTGAGCGGCGAGGAGACGCCGTTCTCGATAAACGTGCCGCGTCGCTTGTCCCTCTTCAGAAGCCCTTCCGCACACAGCTCCTTGATCGCTTTCTCTACCGTATTCACGCTTGATTGGTACGACTCGGCGAAGTCGCGGCTTGATGGTAGCTTCGTATCGCCAAGCCATTCGCCTTCCAGTATTCTTTTCTTAATATCTTCCTTGATACGGGAATAAGGATATGTCGACATGGATTTCCTTTCTTCAGAGCCGAATTGAAATACCTGCAACTATTGTATCAACTGTATCAATGAAATTGCAACGAAAAACGGAAATAAGCAGATAGGTGTGCATTTCGTATAAACATCCCTTTGTCGCTCGATCGAGAGGGAGCTGTAAGAGCGCCGGTGAGCTTACAGCGGTAGCGGTGAAGTAGCTAGTGTGTTCGTGCTGTAGGAGCCATATGTGCTCTTGCGGCGTGAGGGTCTGGTGTGGCAGTGGTGGTCGATGAGAGCGCCAAAGAAAAAGAGCGGTACAGGGATCGATCCCTGTACCGCTCTTAGTTATATCTCTGTGATCGTCTGCTTGCCAGAACGCACAATCGATTGGTCCACGAGCACCTGCATGGCGTCGATGCTGATTTCCATCGTTTGTTTGCTAATCGGTATGCACGACAGCTCCGTGCAAGCGATAATGACGCAGTTGCAGCCTTCTTGGTAGACGAGCTCGTTAATGATCCCTTCAAGAACGGCCGGATCGACCTCCAGATTGCTTTTTACCTGATTATAGATAATGTCCATCACGAGCTCTTGAATCGCTTCATTCGGCTCATGGAGCTTCATATTGTAGCTCTCGCAGCCCGCCTTATAAACACCGCTGTTAATAGTGCCGGTGGTCGCCAGTATACCGATCTTGCTATTGTCGCCGTATTTCGCGTGAATGGCCTTCAACGTTTCGTCGACCATATTAATAATTGGAACGGTGGTCATCTCCTGCATCTGATCGTAGAAGTAATGCGACGTATTGCACGGAATGGCGATATGCGCCGCCCCAGCAAGCTCGAGCAGCTTGAAGTCCTTCGCGATCGCCTCCAAAAACAGCTCTCCTTGTCCGCTAAGAATGACACTCGTACGGTCAGGCAGCGTCACATGATTCAGAATGATCATGTTGATATGCTCTTGATCGCGGTCGGCTGCCGTATGCTCAATCACCTTATCGAAGAAAACGGAGGTTGCCTTCGGGCCCATTCCGCCAATGACGCCTAAGCTTTTATGTTCCATTGCTCTACCCACTTTTAAAATGAATTAGTTGTCCATGCGGCGGATTAATTGGCAGCGGATCTGTCCTCAAGCTGCTTCAGAGCGATCTGAGCGCCGGGATCCATGCCCTGACAGCCTGCCAACAGCACTAAGTCGCGAGACGCTGCATGGGATAGCCCTTCAGCAATCGCGTCAGGCAATTCGTCATACAGCCGTACACGGATGTTCGCTTGCTCCATGACGTCGAGGAATACTTGCGTCTCCTCATCGGTGACGAAGTCCTTGCTCGTCACATGCGAAATACTCCGCGTAGCAATGATCTCATCAAGCTCCAAACGCTTCATCCACTGGACAATCGTCTCGGCGTTTTCCCGATTGACGGTAGGTCCGCGGCTGCCTCTAATGGCATAGACAAGATGAAGCTTATCGTAATCCATGAACTTCACCGTCTCCAGCGTGACATGGATATTGCCTGGATTGGCGAAATGATCGTCGATAATCATAAAATCATTTTCATATATGAACTCGAACCGGCGCTCAACGCCGGCGAATGTACGCATCGTAGCCTGAATGGTTTCTACGGGAATGCCGCAGAGCAGCGCCACTGTAATGGCCACCATCGAATTATAGACGGAATGCAGACCTGGTACAGCAAGCTGAATATCGAATTCACCAGCCGTGTGCCAAGTGCCATCCACTTGGAACGGCTTCACAATCTCGTATGTATAACGTGCGCGTCCCGTTGACAGATCGAGATTTTTGCAATAAAAATGGCCTTCCTTGCTCTTCACGCCGAACGTCACGACGCTTGCTTTCGTCTTATCCGCGAGCGATGCCGAGTAGGAATCGTCGAGATTGAGGACGGCGTAGCTGTGCTCGCCCGCATTCGTGATCAAGCTGGATTTGGCCTCAAAATATTGCTCGAACGTTCCGTGGGAATCGATATGCTCCCGGCTTAAATTGTTGAACGTCACAATGTCGTAATCGACGCCCTCGACCCGGCGAGTTTCCAGAGCGGCGGAGGATACCTCCATGCTGACATGCGAAACGCCCTTATCGACCATTTGCTTCAAGTAATGCTGCAGGTCAAGCGATTCCGGCGTTGTCAGCTCCGACGGGATAGAGACATCGTCAACCTTGATGACAACTGTACCGATCAACCCCGTCTTGAGACCATGGTTCTCTAGGATGGCATTGGTCATATAGGAGGTCGTTGTCTTGCCGTTCGTCGCCGTTATACCGATCATCTTCATCTTGTCGGCAGGGTTGCCGTAGAATGCCGCGCCAAGCTGCGCTAAAGCGATTCGGCTGTTCGCTACGCGAATTTGCGGTATGTCGAGATCGAAGTTGAACTCTTCGACGACAGCAGCGACAGCGCCGTTCTCTACCGCGTTGCCGAGATACTTGTGGCCATTCGTTTGGTAGCCGTTGATTGCGACGAACAAGTCGCCCGGCTTGCACTTCTGGGAGTGGTAGCTAATTCCCGAAACCGTTATATCCTTCGGATGCAGCGTATCTAAAGTTGCGGTGGATGTCAGTAGTTCCCGTAACAGAATCATTTAAACGCACTCCTTTGTCCGAATCGATTCATGATCTGCGTAAAATTTTGCCGGTAATCATGCGAAGGAATCCGAAGGCAGGCTTCGGATCGCTCCATGACCAGATAGCAGGTGCTTTGGGCTTGAACAGCGACTTGAACACTTGGCCGACGGTTAGCTGCTTCGTGCGAACGTAACCTCTGATGGCCAACAAGTCCTCGTAGAAATACCAGAACACGCGGTTCGTGTCCTTCTTGAGCGCGCTTGGCGGCTGCGGCGAGCCTGTCAGTTCCATATATGTGAGATAAGGAATGTTCATTCCGACTTTGTAAAGCAGGTTGTTCAAGTTAGTGATGCGCACGTTGACCTCGATCAAGTAAAACTGACCGGTATCAGCGTCTTTTTTGAACTCAATCTCGGCAAAGCCTTTCCATTTCATTTTCTCTAGGAAGGGAGCGCCGATATCGTGCAGTTCCTGTACATACTTCTGTCCCGTATAGACGGAAGCGCCGAAGTTGATCGGGAACTGGCGGTACTTCTGGCAAGTTACCCAGTTCGTCACCTTGGAATCTTGATTCAAATACGCGTCATAGGTGTACATATGATCATCGAAGCCTGGAATAATGCGCTGTACGATGACTTCAAGTCCAGCTTGCTTCGATTTCTCAAGCGCCTCAACGAGCTGCGCTTTGTTGTCGACTATGAACAGCTTCTTCCTGAACTTAGCAACGAACGAAGGAGAATCAGTCGGCTTCACGACACACGGATATTTCAAGATCGATTCTACTTTTTCGAAAAATTGGTCTTCGTCCACGCGGACGGTTTCCGGGACAGCAACGCCGTTCTCGCTCGCCAGACGGTGCAAAATTTCTTTGTTCATCAGGTTCGTGTAGATGCCTGGAACATCCTGCGGAATGAGGTAAAACTCGCGCAGCTCCTCCAAAAATTCATCCACTACCTCAACATAATTGTCGTGGCAAGGAATGAGCACTGGAGGCGCGGATTGCCCTTTGGCGTAGTCCTTCAGAAATTGAATGAAAGCCTTCTTGTCATTCTTATAATGAGGGGCAATCAGCCGCTCTGAACAATACTTGGACTGAGCACCGTAATTATGATTGTCTGTGTAATCGACAGCAACCGTATGTATTCCATTAACGCCGAGGCAACGAATCGTACTAAGGCCGATATAATAATTGCATCCTAAGATGACTGCTTTGTTGTTCATAGAAAAGGCACACCCCGCTTGATTTGCTTACCACATCAGAATGGTTATGTACTTTACAGATATAAGGTAAAGGCAATCATTCTGATTGGCGATAAAAACTTCCCATGCTTTCGAAGCGAGTTTGCCTTTGCAAACTTTAGGGTCGCACATCTTAGAGGTGCTCCGACAGGAGTTTTTCTCAAATAATTTTACTGCATACTTCCTTATAATACAAATGGATTTATTAGCAATAATAGGCGCCATAATCGGTTTTAAACGTAAACGATTATAAATTGATTTCCTTTCACTATAAACAGAAATAGGAAATTAGAACTATTAAAGGGTAAAAAATAAAGCGCAGATGTCGAATAATAAATGAAAATTGCTGGTGATCGTCGACATGATTTTACAAACTCCTTAAAAGTCTAGGAGTATAATAGAACTATTACCACACGAGTGCTATATAAGGAGTGTGCCCCGAAGCGAATATGGACAAATACAATCTGCTACAACAATTGCATTCGCTGCGGCTTAAGCTTCATGAAATTGCTGAGGCACGAGGCAGCTTGACTGACCCCGACGTTCTGGCGATCAGCGAAGAGGCTGATCAATTGATCGTAGAACTGCAATATCTACAGCGGGAAGAGCTGACATACAGTTCTTCCAGGCAATCGAATATATGATTACTTCTCCCTCAATTTGCGGAAGAACTGCGTTAGCAGCGAGGCGCATTCTTGCTGAAGAATGCCGCTCGTCAGCTCCGTCTCATGATTGAAGCGCGGCTCTTGAAGCAGATTCATAAGTGTACCTGCACAGCCGGCCTTCGGATCGGTAGTGCCATAGACGACACGTTTCACACGAGACTGGACGATTGCGCCTGCACACATCGGACAAGGTTCCAATGTGACGTAGAGCGTACAGTCCAGTAATCGCCATGCGCCGATGCGTTCTGTGGCGTCGCGGATTGCGACCATCTCCGCATGGGCGGTTGGATCGTTATGCGTCTCTCTTAAGTTATAACCCCTTCCGATAATCTCATTATTACGAACGATAATAGCCCCGATTGGCACTTCCCCGATCTGCTCAGCTTTTCGGGCTTCTGCGATAGCTTCCGTCATCCAGGCCTGATCTTCCAGTTCTCGTATCATTTTGGTAAATTTCCTTTCGATAATCGTAGTTTATTCTGCGAACAAATATTCCGTTGTTAACATGCAGTGGATAGAATTGTGGATAAAATATTAGTTATCCACAAACTTATGCACATTATATCAACTTCTGTGTATAACTCATGTGAACAGTGGGTATAAGCTGTCTATAAGTAACGACTTTTATGCGATATCGCTATTTTTATAAATTTCTAGTTAATGGAATAGTTCCTAGGAACTGCTCCGAAATGATCATCGAACAAAAGGATGTGTCTATCGTTGTCGATTAAGATGAAGTTTTCACTTATGATTTCTCTTATTGTACTCTCGATTTTCATTGTCTACAGCATGTTGAACGAATATGCTTGGATACGCAGCATACGGGAAGAAATGAAGCAGGTCATGCTGGACACATCCATACAGGTAGCTGTATCCATGGATGCCTTCAAAACGAGATCGGATGGCGGGTCTCTAGGATTGAAGAGTAAGGTAGAAGGCAGAGACATGTTCGACCTGGTACAGAAATTAAATAACAATATCAAAGAGATTACCGTCTTCCATAATAACTCGCAGGAAATATCGGCGGGAACGTATGCTTACAATGATGCTATCAACGATAGCCCATTTGTGCAAGAAGCGAGAGACAGTGAATTTGTGTTTCGCAAAATGACCATCGACGACAAAACGTATTATCGAAGCTACTATTCGAACGAGAAGCTTGGAAGCTATACAATCAGTATCGTCTATGACGGCAAAGGCATTCAGGATCTCGTTGGAGAGAAACGAAATGACACGTTAATCTACTCCGCAATCGTTACGGTACTCGTACTATTAATTAGTTATTGGCTTGTAGGCGTTATGATACGCCCGCTCAAAGATATTTTATGGAAGGTTAATGAGGTGTCATCCGTAAGGTTCCATCAGCCGATACAGATTCGGCGCAAGGATGAATTCGGTCTGCTCGCTTTGAAGGTGAATGCCATGTCGCAAAACTTAAGCATCTATATGGACAAACTGCGCAAGGCGTTCGAAGAGAATAGACGGATGAAGGAGCATCTGGAGTCGTTCATTAATCATACTAGCGATGCGATCCATCTCTTGGAGCTGGATGGCACGATTATTCAGGTGAACCGCGCTTTCGAGCTGCTTTACGGTTATGAGGAAGAGGAGGCGATTGGCCTTGTATTCCCGATCTTGCCCGATTCACACCGTGACGAGCTGGAACAGATGCTCAGTCAGCTCGTCGCAGGCAGAGTTCTTCCGGCCAAGGAAACCATGCGAATGACGAAGTCGGGAGAGTTGATCCCGGTGAGTATCACCATATCGCCAATCCGCGATTCAGACGGGACAATCCGCGCCTTCGCAAGCATTTCTAGAGATATGCGCTCCCGCAATAAGATGGACGAGCTGCTGCGGCGCTCCGAGAAGCTAACCACGGTCGGACAATTGGCGGCAGGGGTCGCGCATGAAATTCGGAATCCGCTTACAACACTGAGAGGTTTTCTCCAGCTGCAGCAGCAGACGAAGCAGCTTAATGTGTCTCATGTAGGTCTGATGTTATCGGAGCTGGACCGAATTAATCTGATTGTCGGCGAGTTCCTCATCTTGGCGAAACCGCAGGCCACGAAGTTTGTAACCAAGGATATGCGCAATATTTTAAATGATGTTGTTGCATTGATGAATAGCGAGGCGCATCTGCACAATATCGAATTTAAGTCGCTATTCACGGAAGAGAACTGTCTCGTTTCATGCGAAGAGAATCAATTGAAGCAAGTATTCATTAATCTGCTGAAAAACGCGATCGAGGCGATGCCGGCAGGCGGCCCGATCCATATTCATATTACGAATCGAAAAGGGATCGTTTCGATTACGATTACGGACGAAGGTGTCGGCATTCCGGAGGAGATGATCTCGAAGATCGGCGACCCGTTCTTCACGGGGAAGGAATCGGGCACGGGACTTGGTATTATGGTCAGCCAGCGAATTATTCTGAATCATAAAGGGAATCTCGATTTTCAAAGCCAAGAAAATGTGGGAACAACGGTGCATGTGTCGCTTCCGGCTTTGAAACCTTTGACGGAGGACGGTATACTAGAAGCATCATTAACCGAGGGTATGTAGATGCGAAGTGCGAGGGAGAGGATGCAATGAGCGCTGGGCCTCGTGACGATGGAGAGGGCTATAGCTGTGTGCTTGCAGGTGCGACCGGGCTTGTTGGCGCTGCGCTGTTAAGACAACTGCTGGAGGATCCGAATTCTAGAGCGGTGACCGTGCTCGCTAGGCGGCCGCTGGATGCTGCTGCAACGGCGGGACTTGAGGCCAAGAGGTCTAAGCTGCGAATAATTGTAGCATCCTTCGATGATATCGATTTAGCGCTGCAGGACGTAGAGGCCGATATTGTCTATTGCGCGCTTGGAACAACGATTAAAGCGGCGGGCTCGCAGGAAGCGTTCCGCACGGTTGATTTGGAATATCCGCTCGCGCTGGCTCGCTATGCGAAGCGAGTGAATGCATCGCAGTTCGCTGTAATTACGGCGATGGGATCTTCCAAGAGCTCGGCTTTCTTCTACAGCCGAGTAAAGGGCGAGCTTGAAGAGGAGCTTGCGAAGCTGGAAATACCTCTGCTCCATATTTTCCAGCCGTCGTTGCTGCTTGGTCACCGGAAAGAAAAGCGGCTAGGCGAGACGGTGGGGACGTGGCTGGCAACGGCGCTTGGCTTCACGATGGTCGGACCGCTGCGCAGGTATAGGGCGATTCGCGGCGATGTAGTGGCTGCTGCAATGCTTCGGGCTACTCGAATCGCATGGGCGGAGCAGCATGGGCAAGGGCAGAATAGGACCGTTCAGCGGAGTCCTGAAGTAAAGGTGTACGCTTCGGGCGACATTGCTGAGATAGGGCATATACAGGCGAGGTGAACATACAGATGAGAATTAACAAGTTTATTAGTGAGACGGGCTACTGCTCGCGCCGCGAGGCGGACAAGCTGGTGGACAGCGGCCGAGTTACGATTAATGGCGAGACGGCCGTGCTCGGCAGCCAAGCCGAGCTAGGCGATGATGTGCGCGTGGATGGACGACGGATTGGCGAACAGAAACGGCATGTATATATTGCGTTGAATAAGCCTGTCGGCATTACTTGTACGACTGAGCTTCATATTAAAGGCAATATCGTTGACTTTATCGGTCATGAGGAACGCATATTCCCGATCGGAAGACTCGATAAGGATTCCGAGGGCCTCATTCTGCTTACGAATGATGGCGATGTCGTGAACCCGATTCTGCGTTCGGAAGGCAAGCATGAGAAGGAATACATAGTAACCGTTGACCGTCCTATTAACGATTCCTTCGTTCGAGGCATGTCGGAGGGTGTGCGCATACTCGGCAGCATGACGCTGCCTTGCAAGGTAACGCGTGTGACAGACCGCGTATTCCGCATTATTCTGACCGAAGGAAAGAATAGGCAAATTCGTCGCATGTGCGAGGCGTTCGGTTATCATGTCAGGAAGCTTCAGCGTGTACGGGTTATGAATATTCAGCTTGGCGGGCTCGCATCCGGGAAGTGGCGTGATCTAACGGAGGCGGAGAAGTCGGCGTTATTCCGGACACTGGGGTATGAGGTAAACAGCTAACCTTATCTATGTTAATTCCGATGAAAGTATAAAGCCCCGACAGGCTGCGATGAAGCAGCTTGCCGGGGCTTCGTATTTATTTGGCGGCTGGAATGACTTGCTGATTAGTTGGATCGGCGACGGTATGCGAGATCGATACTTCGACCCGTCTATTCTTCGCTTTGCCCTCAGTCGTCTTATTGTCGGCAATCGGCTGATACTCGCCATAGCCGACGGCTCTGAATTGTTGAGGCTTAAGCTGCTTGTTCTCCAGCAAAATATCCATGAACCGAATGGCCCGCATCGAGCTTAAATCCCAATTGGACTTGAAGAAGACGGTCGAAATGGGGGTCGTATCGGTATGGCCGGATATGATGACTTCGTAATCGGGATATCCTTGCAGCATCTTGCCGATGGCTATGGCAAGCTCTCTCGATTCCGGCTTGACGGTCGCCTGTGCAGGAGCGAATAGCGCATTGTCGCTGATCGTAATCATGAGCTGGGACATATTGAGCTTCGTCTCCAGATCGGTTGTCAGGCCGTTTTTATCAATATATTCGTCAAGCTGCTTCTTCAGTTTCTCGAGATCCTCTTGCTCTTGCTTCAAGGCAGCCTCGCGAAGCTTCTGTGCATCTTGTTCTTTCTGATCCTTCGGATTATCGTCTTTTTTGATTTGATCTTCCTTCGGCTTATCGGGAGAATCGCCTTCCGGCGTGATTGCCGGACTATCGAGTATGCCGCTGCCGCTATTAAGCGCGATGCTGAATGCCTTGGACATTTCCTCGAACTTCTTCACATCAACGGAGTTCATGGAGTACAGAACGATGAAGAGTGCAAGCAGCAGGGTCAGCAAGTCGGCATAAGGGATGAGCCAAGATTCGTCTACATGCTCTTCGTGATCGTCATGCTTATGCTTTCTGCTCAACGGCGCCTTCCTCCTTCTCCCTCAGTTTTCTTCTTTCTGTTGGAGTGAGGAATACGGACAACTTCTGGTTAATCGCAATCGTCGATACGCCGGATTGAATGGACAGCAGACCTTCAACCATCATTAGGCGGATTTGAATCTCGCTCTTCGACAAACGCTTTAATTTGTTGGCAATCGGATGCCATAATACATAACCTGTGAATATACCAAGCAAGGTTGCGATGAAAGCGCCGGCGATCGCATGAGCCAGCTTCTCCATGTCGCTCATGTCGGCAAGTGCCGCGACGAGACCGACAACGGCGCCGAGTACCCCGAGCGTAGGCGCATAGGTACCAGCTTGCGTGAAGATGAGCGCGCCGGCTTTGTGGCGATCTTCGGTAGCGGCAATGTCTTCAAGCAAGACGTCGCGAACGAAGTCTTGGTCGTTGCCGTCGATAATCATGCGCATGCCGTTCCGGAGAAACGGATCTTCGATATCGTCGACCTTCGCTTCAAGCGCAAGCAAGCCCTCGCGGCGCGTGATCGATGCCCATTCCATAAAGTTAGCGATCAGCTGATCGCGTTGCATAAGCTTTTGTTCGGAGAAAACCATTTTGAACAGTTTACCGATTTTTCCGAGCTCAGACATTGGGAAGGCAACCATGACCGCTGCAATTGTACCTAGTATGATAATCATGAATGCGGCCGGATTGGCTAGAGACGATAAATGAGCGCCTTTAAACACCATACCTCCCAAAACAGCGACAAGACCTAGTACAATACCTATAATTGTTGAATTTTTCATCATACACCCCGTCCAGTACGTATTCGAATTAAATATTCTAGCGTTTACGCTTGTCTACTTTCTATTATTATCGACAAATAGGGTGGCTGAGATTAGAGTAAACGAAACGATTTGGGGCGGAAGACGTTTAATATTGTCGAAATGATGTAAAATAGGAGTATAAGGCCATATGCATTGGGGATTTGAAAGCCCGATGAAGACATGCGGAGCAAGCCCGATAAACGACACTAATAATAGAAGGCAGGTTATGAACATGGGAGTAAGACATGCAAGAGAATACGCGGATATTTTGAAAGAGTTGACGGAGGCTGTAGCGGAGATTGAGAACAGCTACACGTTTTTTGAGATGGAAACCGAGGAATGGGAAGCGCTGCATGAGGATGACCGTCATGAGGTAATGGAAGCGCTGGCTGACGACGTGTTTTTCGGACTGGGCGAGAATCCGGAAATTAAGGTCGGCGAAGGCGTCATTACTTACAACAGCAAACATCATATTATAGAAGTATCCCAGAGCAATCAGGTTACACGCATAGTTAGACTGATCTAAGTCACCTTTTCTCCAGATGCTGTTAGATTGCTACTATATAATAGATGTATCATTCGACAAAATAGTCGGAATGGCAGTTAATATGTCGCTTCTTTACATTTAATGTCGATTCATTTACAATGGTACTCATTAATATGGTAGATAATATAACATGCGAGTAACACAAAGGAGAGCGCTATGAGTGATGGTCACACTACAATAGCACTACCAAAAGCGCTAGGTCTACAAGACGAAAAGCTAGCAGCCTACTATCAGCCGATCATAGCGATGGATACTCGGCGAATTATGGGCTATGAGGTGCTGGCTAGAGCGGTAAAGGGAGATTCTGTTCGCAGCTTGGGGCCTTTCTTTAGTGATGAGACGGTGCCCGATGAGGAGCATATTCTCGTGGATCGGCTGTTGCGCGAGCAGGCTTTTGCCAAGCTGGGTCAGATGGATGAACCTCCTATGCTGTTTATTAATCTAAAGCCTTCCTGGATTTATCGTTATGAGCAATCCGGAGAGCTGTTCACGTTGTCTCTGCTTAAGAAATACGGCATTGACCCAAGGAAAGTCGTTATTGAGATTACGGAGCAGAGCTTCCAAGGCTCAATGGAGGTGCTTCGCACCGTTGTAGACCTCTATCGGGAGCAAGGCTGTCAGATTGCAATTGATGATGTAGGCAGCGGTTTCAGCAGCTTCGACCGTATTGCTCAGATTCAGCCTAACTTGCTGAAGATCGATATACATATGATTAAGAGGAGCGCAACGCATGACGGCTACTTCGGCGTGCTTCGCTCCTTCTCAGATATGGCGGAGCTGATCGGCGCCTCCTTGCTCGTGGAAGGTGTCGAGACGAGAGAGGATCTTGCCAGGGCGATTCGAGCGGGCGCGCGTTATGTGCAAGGGTTCATGTTCGCGAGGGCCGAGGCGGACTTCCGCGATCCCGATTGCTTCGCTCCGATTATTGTAGAGGAACTGGAGAGGCATCTGCTGCATCACGTCATCTCGGAGCGCGATTGGCAAGTCAAGGCCGAGCAGCTTGCGAAGCAACTCGCGCATATTGTGGAAACCTCCGATGGCATTACGGAAAATAATGACGATTGGGCTCTGCGGCTTCTGCCGGAGCTGGACACGAGCTATATTCGCGTGTACTTGTGCAATCAGGACGGCATCCAGCTATCGGCGAACTATTTTCGCGAGTCTGACGGCTCATGGCGGAGCGAGGACCAGTTCCGAGGCGCGAACTGGTGCTGGCGGCCTTACTTCGTTCCGAACATCGTACAGATGAACGAGGATCGAAGATCGATTGTATCGAGAGCTTATACGGATCTCGATACACATGCATGGATTCGGACGATATCGGTGCTTGTTGGACCTGGACTTATTTTATTCGCGGATGTAATCGATATAGAGCATGGCACGCAAGCGATATAATTGCATTCAGAGCTGTTAGCTCTGGATGGGCTCGAACACCATGCAGTGGCATTCGGCGTAACCGTTCCGAGAAGGACGGGCATACGTATCGGTAATGCGGAAGCCCGCCTGTTCATAGGCGCGTACGGCTCGCGTATTCCAAGCGAGCACCTCCAAGTCGATCTCATGCTGAGGCATTCTTCTTCGCGCTTCAAGTGCAATTAGCTTAGCGAAGGAAGGTCCAAGACCCCGGCTGCATAGATCGGGCCGAAGGCCGAGCCCGAGCCTGGTTACGTCGGTCATGGGGAACAACTGGGCGAAGCCGATCAGTCTCGACCTATCGTCAACGATTGCTATATATTGCTGCGCACGCAGGACGGGATCGCCGAATTCGATTTCGTCCTTTTGCATTTGCTCCCAAGTTGGCCAGTGGTAGACGTCGTAGGGAGGCTCGTAATTCCAATTACATATTTCGACAGCATGCTGTATTTCCAGCGGACATATGGTCATTTGAATCGGATAGCGTTTATAATGAGAAGAGTGGTTTAAATGATTCAATTTCTTATAACCTCCGGACGGAGCAAATGAGTTGGATACTTACGAATAAGTATATCAGATAGGCGCCAGAAGGCGCGCGGACATAAGGAGAACTACGGCATGAAGAAGTTAATATGGATCGGCTGTCTGTCTTACTTGGTAATCGGTATTGCGCATGTGGTAGGCGGATCGATACTGGAGCAGCTGATTGATCATTATGGGCTCACGTACAAAGACGGCGGACAATGGATTATGAATCAATTTCTCGGCTTCCTGGTCGGTGTCATACTGGCTCCCTCCATCACGGCAAGAATCGGCAAGCGAGGCGCGGTGCTTATTGCGCTTGGCGCGCTTACTTTAAGCGAAGCCGCTTACAGCCTGCTTCTTCCCTGGGGCTGGATGCTGGCCGTTGCTCCTCTCGCGGGGTTCGGCTTCGGCATGACGGAAGCGGTCGTCGGCGCGATGATTATCGACCTTGCTAAGGGCAAGGCTTCGGCGATGAGCCGGTTGGAAACGTTCTTTGGCGTCGGCGCGCTTATTATACCGGTTGCAGCCGCTTACTTGATCGCTCAGAACGTATGGCAGGTATCGTTCCCGATACTGGCGGCACTGTCGGGCGTTACATTCGTATTATGGCTCACGATGTCCTTCGGCAAGCTGGACGAGCAGATCGGCTTTCAACCGCCGAAAGCAGTGGTGAGCAGCAGCCTGGAGCAAGAGACGGCGGGTGCAAGAACCGGTTTATTCGGTTATCCGCGCACTGCGCTTCCGTTCTTGCTGCTGTCGGCAGCGTTCTTCATGATCTACGTAGGCATGGAGATGAGCTTCTCCAATTACTTGCCTTCCTTGCTTATTGAGCGTTCGCAGGTAGATGAGTCGAGTGCTGCGGCAGCGCTCAGCCTGTTCTGGGCAACAATGGTGTTCGGACGTATATTTGCAGGCACGTTGGCGGAGAAAATGGGGTACGCGAAGTATTTGTTTATTGCTACTGGCGGAGCAACGATCGTGTTCGCATTAATGGCGCTCATGGGTCAACTCAGCTCGATGCTCTTCTTCGTCGCCTTAAGCGGTCTGTTCTTCTCGGGTATATTCGGTATCGCCCTTGTCTATGCGAACGCGTTAATCCCAGGCATGACTGAGCGGACGACGAGCCTGCTCGTAGCATGCGGCGGGCTTGGCGGGGCAATCTTCCCTCGCGTTACCGGCTGGTTCATGGATCGATATGACGGCGGGGTTACGCTTTGGTATGTAAGCGTACTGGTTCTGATCATGCTGCTCGTACTGGGCGCAATGCTTGTGCTGGGCAGAGGGCAGTCGCAGCGGCGCGATGCTGTGCGTAATAGATAGAAAGTAATAGGCCACCCCAACAGCCCGCAGGCTGTTGGGGTGGCCTATTTTGTCAGAAAAACAACAAAGCCGCAGACTGTTGTCTCGTGTGGACGAACAGAGTGCGGCTTTGTTGTAAAGGGTGAAACTATTTTGCGTCGGCGTAAGTAGTGAATGCTTCCTCGCTAAGAATGCGACGTGCTGTCACATAACGAGGTTTGTAGTAAGAGGAATCGAGCTTGTCGACTACAACGCCGCGGCTAACCGAAGCGTGTACAATCTTGCCGTCCCCTATGTAGATACCGACGTGGGAAATTGCGCCGTTGTTGCCGCCGCTTGTGTCGAAGAACACAAGATCCCCGGCAATCAGGTCATCTTTAGCGACCTTCGTGCCAACTGTTGCTTGATCGGAGGAAACGCGAGGAAGATCGATGCCCATCTTAGCGAACACATAGCTCGTGAAGCCGGAGCAATCGAAGCCTTTCGCGGTAGTTCCACCGCTTTTGTACGGAGTACCAATGACGTCATTGATAAATCCGTTCATTTTGGAGTCTGCGAAAACGCTTCCCGCTTGAAAAGCGAGCAAGAGCGCAAGCCCCAAAAGCATTACGGTAACCTTTTTCAATTGTGAAACTCCTTCCGGTGCCGACGAGGTTAGCTGTGGGGTTCGGTTGAAGGTTCCCTATGATTCCTCAGGCGCTACGAACAAGTCGATGATGTCCTCTTCTACAGAGGCGGTATGACTTATAGCCGTGGCGTCGGAATCAATTCACCCAGAGTGGTTCCCCCGTTTTCCGCTAGGAAATTAGGCAGTTTTGTTTTGCTCTTGACAATTATTCGATTATTTTCATTGATCTCCTGCCTTTCTAACAAAATTCTAATAATTCTCATGTAATCTTTTGACAAACTGCTTCGTATAATCATTTTTCATGTAATATTTAAGCCGCAACTAGGACCGAGGGACTAAATAATCGATACTCGATTTCATTAATTATGTGGATATTCTGTAAAGTATGACCCCAAGGTACTAATGGTGAGAGGATTCTCATCTTTCTAGCAAAAAAGGCTGTCGCCGTCATTAGTAGGATGATAACGTAAAAACCCCCGAATTCGCCATAATAGGACAGGCGTAAATTCGGGGGTATTTGAGCTAAAGCGGGCTAAGATAATGAAGCTACTTGGATTGCAGGCATTCGTATTGGGCGGCAATGGTCCATACTCGGACGAGCGTTCGCACCAAGTTGTAGCCTTGATGAAGGATGAGCGCGAATAGTCCGGCCCATAGCAGCGATACGCCGGTGATGAGAAGTCCTAATCCGGCTCCGATGGCCCACATAACCAGCGAGATGGCAGCGAATGAGATGATATGCCTCAGAGCGCGCCCGAGCGAGTGGAGGATGCCTTCTTTTGAAGCGGCGCCAAGCTGCATGGCCAGGAAGAGCAGATGCAGCAGCACGCCCCAGAACAGCCATAGTCCAGCGCCGGGAAGGACGGATTGCAGCAGGTCGACGTTCGATCCGCCTTGCAGGTATGCGTCGAGCGCATGAGGCAGCACCCAGAATCCGGGAGCAAGTGTTAGCGCGGCCTCCGCCCAGTGGAGCACCATGACCGGTTTCCAAGCTTTGCGAATGCCTTCTACAAATTTAGTGCCGCCGCCGGACACGCCTTCGCCTCGCGTACTAGAATGGTGCAGCGAATAGAACAGTCCGGCATTGAACAGGGGAGTCAGCAGCATGCGGATGGCGAACAAGCCGCCTAGCATCCATACATAAGGCGTAAGGATGTCCGTCTTCAGCAGTTGGAACTGCGCTTCGGTCAGAAAGAGGTGAACGGCTGTATCAGACGGGTATGCAGCTGGAAACCGGCGCAGCAAGGGCGAGACGACCGAATCGATAAATCGATAGAGGAAGAAGCCCCATAGCAACTGATACAGAAATAACAGAATGATGAGGTGGAAGTGCTTGACCGCAAGCTGCCAACCTTGCTTCATATACATTTTCATATTCGATCGCTCCTTGCGCGCTTATACTTACCAGCTCAGCGTACCTAACAGTCCCTCGATCAGCTTCGATACGCTGATGCCCCACCGGATGCGCGTCTTGTCCGGCAGATCGGCTTGCATATAGTTGTTGATGAGCTTATTGTCGAGTACGTTCGAATGCTCGGAATCGATCATCGCCCATTGCAGAGGAGCCGTATGCACTTGCGTAATCTGGACGTGGGAGTCGTCGGCATCCCATAGCTTTGTCACCGTCGCGCCGTCCGTGAACTGCAGCGTGATCGGGATTTGACCGCTTACACCGCCGTTCCGCTTCACGAGCACGGTCGATTCATAGAGCTTCTGGCCGTCCTGCTCAGTCGGTTTCACTTGAATCGATTCGACCGAGTAGTCGGACATTTGGTTCGCGTAAACGTATCCGCTGAAGTAGTCATGCCACTTCGTCTTCGTTACCTGTTCGACAACGCGCTGGAAGTCGGCAGTCGAAGGATGCTTGAATTTGTATTTTTGAAAATAGGTCCGCATAATCTTCGCCATTGTCTTGTCGCCGACCTGATGCTGGATGCCGACAAGGACAAGCTTCGCGCGCAGATAGACGTTCTCCGCGTATTGATTATGGCTGCTATAAGCCCAAGACGGCTGCTTAAGCGGCGCAGGGTCCGTCATATAGCTCGCTTCAATCCTGAGGTTCGGCTCAAGTCCGTAGGCGGACTCCATGACCATATCCTCGGCATAGGAGGTGAAGCCCTCGTCCAGCCAAGCTTCCTCGAATTCATTGGAGGCAACCATGCCGTACCAATATTGGTGGCCGATCTCATGAACGACGGTACGCTCGAGGTCGTAGCCGGGATTCGCCTTCTCGGCGGCGAACGCGGTGACGAGCGTCGGGTATTCCATGCCGCCTGCGCCATTGCCGCCCTTCGGCGGGACAACGATCGACAGCGTGCTGTAAGGATATTCGCCGTACCACTGCGCGTACTTGGAGAGCGCGGACTTGGCCGCATGCATGTAACGTTCCTGGAGGTCGGCATGCAGCGGGTCGAGGTACAGCTTAATGCGAACGCCCGGCACGCCTTTATCCGAGAAAGCTTCCTCCGCGAAGACGAAGTCGGGCGATGCCGACCATGCGAAGTCGTGAACGTCTTCCGCGTAGAATTGATACGACTTTCTTCCGTTGCCGCCTTCAGCCGTCTTCGTTTGGAAGCCTGTAGCTGCAACGGTATAAGACTCAGGTACGTTGATCTTCACGCTGTAAATGCCAAAGTCGCTATAGAACTCGGAATTGCCGTGGTATTGATGAACGTTCCAGCCTTCGGCGGTACGTCCTCGCGTTCCCACCGTTTCGTAGACCGCTACCTTCGGGAACCATTGGCCCGCCATGACGAAGTTGCCGGAGTAGCCCATACGGGCGAACACTTCGGGCAGCTTCACCTCGAAGCCCATGCGCAGCGTTACGGTCTTGCCTGGCGCAACGGGCTCCAGCAGGCGGAGCTTGACCAGCGTAAGATCGTTGACGTTGCCGTCATCGGGCTGAACGTAATGGAGGCGAGGCAGCAGGTTCTCCCCCTCAAGCGTCTGAAGCGACAGCAGGTTCATGAAGCCGAGGCTGTCCGCCGTAGCCTTGTCCTCGCGCAGCTTGCCGCCTGACTCGCTCATGAACGTTGTTTTCTTGGACTGGAAAGCGTTCGGGTACAGATGGAAGTAGAGCTCGGACACCGCTTTTTTGCCGGGATTGGTCCAGGTTACGATCTGATCGCCGTCCAAATGCCGAGCGTCCTCGCGCAAGCTGACGTTCATGTGGTACTCAACTACACGCTTGCTGAGCGATTGCGGCTTAGGCGCTGCGCCCGTGTCGGGTTGCTGCTGGGCGGGCGGCTTGGCCGTTTTTTGGGCAGAAGCGGGCGGTGGCTGCTTGGCAATCGCCGCGGGAGCTAATGCATAGGTATACTGCGATTGCCAAGCATTCCCGAAGCCGTACTGCACAGACACGCCGAGCAGTACAATTCCGAGCATAACTAATAAGATTCGTTTGACGTTGCGTGGAGTCATTGAACGTTTCCCTCCCGTTGACAAGCATCTACAGCATGTATATGTTTGCTTTTCGAGGATTATTAGCTAAAATGTAATTATTGTACGGGGAAGGTGTGAATGCAGGGATGGATGATCAGAATCAGCAAGAACAGCCAGAGAAGAAAGAGAAGAAACAACTGTCGCTCAACGTTGTGAGCAACAAACAACATAAAGGTTTCGGAGCCGGATCCATCGATCTGAGCCAAGTATCCTGCATCATTATCGATAACGGAGAGGCCTATATCGATGTAGGCGCGATGCATGCGAAGAGCAAGATCGAGCGCGGCATTAAGTTTACGCCGAACCGGGAAGATACGCCGAACGGCCGCCAATGCTGGATCGTATGGGTAGCGGTGGATCGCAATGAAGAGGGCGCTTATTACGCAGGCGCTACGGCTTGCGAGATGTGGATCGATACGGAAGCGCGCCGCGGGTGGAAGATTCTCGCCGATCACGTCAACAAGCTGGATTATTCATTGAAGCGCCGTATCGTTCTTGGCGAGCTTGGCGATGTGGAGAAAGCCGCGTTGCGCAAGCTGCTCGTGGAGCACAACGCCGAGTGGTGGAATCGTTCGACAGATGAGCTCAAGCAAGCGCTTGAGGTGTAATTTCCGACTTTGCTAGTGAAATAATGGGGAGAACCTCACCGTTCGCAGGGATGAGCTTGACTGCGAATGGTGGGGTTTTCATCGTTATGTCTAAAAAAGTTTTTAAAAAAGTGCAGGGTATAGGACAGTCTCTGTCGTCTATTGTATGGGGAAGGAGGAGAGCGACATTCAGGATACGGATTGGATCAAGGCGGTACAGAGCGGCGGGCCCGAGCATTATCGACCGTTCGTGCAAGCTTATGGTCCGTATATATACAAAACCGTCTATGCCGTGCTGCATTCGCCGCATGATGCGGAGGATGTGACACAGGAAGTGCTCCTTCAAATCTATCGCTCCCTCCCGGAATGCCGATTAGACGGTTTGAAGACATGGATTACACGAATAGCAGTTAATCGCGCGATTGATTACAAGCGCAGCCGAGCAAGGAAACCCGAGGAGCTGTTCGAGAGCGAGGCGAACCTGCGGACCGAGGAGCAGCTGCATGATGACAGCCATGTTCCCGCCGCGGAATCGATCGCGCTGGAACAAGAACATTTACGGCATATTCGTGAGCGGGTGGACGAGCTGCCGGGAAATTATCGCGAGGTTGTCACCGCTTATTATATGGAAGACAAATCGTATGAACAGATTGCGGTCGAAACCGGATTGGAGCGCAAGAGCGTCGAATCCAGGCTGTACCGGGCGCGAAGCTGGATGAAGAAGCATTGGCGAAGGGAGGATTTTGAATGAACAAGCATATAGCAAGCAGAGAAGGTGCAGATGGGACGGTCGATCATGTAGCCGAACCTATGATGAAGAACTACGTGGAGCATCGTCTATCGGAGCAGGATCGCGAGCTCGTTGATGGGCATTTGGCTGAGTGCGAACATTGCTTGCAGCGCTTTATGGATGCGGCCCAGGCCACGCAAGCAGAGAGTGAGCTGTTGCTGCCGGATATGGATATATTGGAGCAGCGGGTCATTGCACAGCTCCATGCAGAGAGTGCAGCTGCAGCTGAGGTCAAGGTTGTTCAGTCATCACCCCGCCCTGCTCGCCGCCGTTCTTGGCTGCAGCATCCGGTCGCTCAATATACGATAGCGGCATCTATTACGCTGCTGCTTTTGGGTACAGGTACATTCGCCGGTCTGTCCGACAAGCTGTCCAAGCTGGATCAGGAGGCCGTCGTTCAACCTCCCCAGGCAACAGAGCAATTGCCGTCGCTACCGTCCGAATCATGGTCGGATCGTATGGTTGATCGTACGGGATCTTGGCTGGATGGCATTCGGGAGAGCAGGTACAGGTAAGCAAGAGCGTATGTACGGCTTCGCTCGATGAAGATAGATGCACGGGAGTACGATGAACAGAGAGGTAGGAATTTAGAATGAACAAAAGCCCGTTAGCTGCTTTTTTACTGTCGTTTTTACCGGGGGTAGGTCATGGTTACTTAGGCCGTCCCGTCCGGTTCGTATTATATGGAGGATCGTTTTTCGGAACTATGTTCTTCATGTTCCTTTTTGGCATATCGAACAATTTGGATGAGGGCTTCGCTTTCTTTGGATTCTTTATTATGGCGGTCAGTTGGTCTATCAATATGCTCGATATGCTTATAACGCTGTTCTCGGGACGAGTGAATGCGGGGTCGCCCGCAGTGCCTCCGATGCTTGGCTCGTACCCGAGTCAAGGAGGGGCGGAATCAAGCTTCAATCCGTATGATCAGGCTCAGGCGTATCATATGCAGCATCAGCTGCAGCAAGAGAAGACGAGGACGATTATGCTTTCCTTCCTGCCTGGTCTTGGTCATATGAGTCTCGGTCTGATGCAGCGCGGCATTACGTTTCTCATTTCATTTATCGGGCTGTTCGCGATTATCGTGTTTCTGAGTGTGGTGACGGGTAAGGCAGCGCTGCTCATCTTTCTGCTGGGCCTTCCGATTATTTGGATTTTTAGCATGTTCGATGCGATTCAGCAGATGCATGCGAAGCAGCGCGGTGAGCGTATGGAGGATCGCGCGGTGTTCGAGGAGCTTGAGGCGCATATCGCTTCGGGACGCAAAAGCAAGGTGCTGGCGATTGCGCTATCGATTTTCCCCGGGGCAGGCCATCTGTATCTGGGTCTTCAAAAGCGCGGCCTGCAATTGATGGGCGGCTTCTTGCTCACCGTCTACATTATGGACAATCTCAGATTGTCATTGTTCTTCTTCTTATTGCCCTTGTTCTGGTGCTTCGCATTCTTCGATGCGCTGCAGCAGACGTCACGCTACGAGCGTCAGACGCTTAGCGATGAGCCTGTATTGACGCAGCTTGTACCGTACCAACGCTGGTTCGGCTTCGCATTGCTTGGTTTCGGCGCTTACTACTTGCTTGACCGTGTAGCCGCGGAAGTGGCATCGAGATATTCCAACGAAATTTACACCCAATACTTGCAACTGAAATATATGATTCCGACGGCGGTCGTCGCTTTCGTTATGATTATCGTCGGCATGCGGCTTGTGTTTGGCGGTAAAACCTATTCCGAGGGGCGGCATGATACGATGGCACCGCCACCGCCGCCGACTTTATCCAAGCAAGAGGAGGACATGCAATGAATGCGTTAGATACGTTGAATCGTCCCCTTCCCGATGGAGGGATTCGCACTTGGCGAGTAGGCTCCCTATCGATGGGTGTTACGTTAATGCTGATTGGTGCGGCGCTTGCCGCATCGCTTTGGCAGGACATTGAAGCCTATGAAATGCTGTTATGGGTTGCGCCGATCGTGTTCATCTTGCTTGGCTTGGAGCTGCTATTATATTTGAAGTTCTCCGGAAGCGACCTTGCCATCGTCAGATATGATTGGATAAGCGTGTTCTTTGTAGGCCTTATCGGCACTGCAAGCCTCGGGCTTGCGCTGCTGATGTCTACTGGCTTATTCGATGAGCTGCAACGCGGCCTGCAAACGACGCAACGATCGGTCTTCGTGGAGCCGCATTCGCTGCAAGTGCCGGATAACGTGAACAAAGTCATCGTGCAATCGATTGGCGGGGTTGTGCTTGGAGAGTCGGATACGCGCGAGGCAAAGCTATTCGGACAGATCCGCTATTGGTCGGCTGAACCGATTAGCGAACCGGACAAAGAGCTGATGCAGACGACGGTTGTCGGCAATACGCTCTATATGATGATCGGCACGCTTGATCGCAGAGACGGCGGTCTCGTTACCGATACATACGACTCGCAGCTCACGCTCGTCTTGCCGAAGGGACTAGAGGTTGAGCATCGGGGTTACTAGTTGGTAGAGAGGCTTGGTTCATAGCCGCATTCGATTTAAACCATTTATTCCCTTTCAGGCAGCATGCAACGCCGCTACAATGGAGGCAAGGGAAGCGTGCCGAACAGCATTCCGGGCTGTCCCGGCAAAGCCCCGCATCTGTCTGCAAAGGGGTAATAGGCAATGGCCAAAACAAAAAGAGGCAAGGCGCTCTGGAATGATCCTACGCGTGGACGCGGTACATGTCCGGCATGCAGCAGCACGAGAATCAAGCTGCTTTATTCGAGAACGACATCCGGCAATAAAGCGGTTAAAGTGTGCAAGAAATGCGCGAATGCACCGCAAGTGAAGATCGATGCCATTACGGTATAGCTTCGAATGAACTCGCATTCTCCCCAAGGAGTGCGAGTATTTTTTTTCGGAAGGTAAGAAAAATGGAATATTTACAATTCTTTTATCCTAAACTCATAATAGATTCATAGTGAAGCGTTATCATTTAGACATTGAGCTGATGGAGGGATGGATATGAATGCTTCTTACGTCAACGAATGGCTGGACGAATACAATGATTATATGCGTCTTTATGGAATGTTCGGCGACCAAGCGTATAGGGATAGAGCCAAAGCAGCGCTTGATCATCTCCAAATGAGAGTGAATCGGGAAAAGCAGCTTCAACGCTTCATGTATAAAATGATGAACAGCAAGACGCTCGCCAATTGATTGTGCTGAATGGAAAATAAGGGCTGCCGTGCGCATAGGCAGCCCTTATTCGTTTGTTCGTTAGGCCATATGAAAGAGATGCGTTTTGACCTTCTCCGCTTCTTCCGGCGTGCGATGGATATGGACAACCTCGTTGACATCGAATTTGTTGCCGTCCGGATCGTAGAACACGAAGTTAATGCCGCAGCTGCCCCGATCCTCAAGCTCCTCCGTACGTACGCCGTTTTTCTGCAGACGGTCATACAGCTGCTCGATTTGCCTGACCTCGAACGTAAGTCTGAACATTTCATAACCTTTCTTATTAGGGAATTGGTTATCAATGACTCCGTCGGTTTCCACCAAGTGAAGCCACTGTCCATCGGAAAGCTTAAGAATGACTTGGAACTCGGCCGGATTGAATGGCACGGCATACGCCAGGCCGAAATTTCGTTGCCACCATTCGGCGGAGCGCAACGGGTCCTTGACTGGTACATAGTTCGAGCAAACGCATTTTAATGCATTAAGAGGTTGTTGATTCGACGCTTCAGACATCTCGATCATCCCTTCTATGGTCACTGTCTTGTCATTTAATAAACGAGAACTGGAATGAAATCCAAACAGCAGTTGTGAAAAAAAGAGAAGAGGCTGCACATAAGCGAACTTATGTGCAGCCTCTTTAATTGTGTCTATGCGCTGCTCTTAATGAGCAACCGTATTGTAAGTCATAATCCAGATCGAACCTGCGACGATCGTAAGCAGGATGACCAGGCCGAAGATGAGCGCCATCAGATTGAAGCGCGGCTTCTCTTCATCGCGGATATGCATGAAGAAGAAGAGCTGAACGGCGAATTGGAGCACCGCCATGATAAGGATAAGCAACGTTGTACCGGACTTGCTCAGCAAGTCGTTCATGACGACGACAAGCGGGATGATCGTAAGCACGATCGAGAGCAAGAAGCCGATGACGTAGGACTTCATCGTGCCGCCATGCTCATGCGAGCCGTGCTCGCCGTTGCCATGCTGCACATCGTGCGCGTTATGATTCGCCATCCTACATCACCCCCATCAAGTAAACGATTGTGAATACGAAGATCCATACGACGTCAAGGAAATGCCAGTACAAGCTGATAATGCCGACCTTGCGCTTCGTGACCGGCGTAATGCCGCGGCGTGACAGCTGCAGCATGAGCGCAACCATCCAGACGAGACCGACCGAGACGTGAAGTCCGTGCGTGCCGACAAGCGTGAAGAATGCCGACCAGTAGGCGCTAGTGCCGATATTCGCTCCCTCATGAACGAGGTGAATGAACTCGGTAACCTCCAAGGCGATGAACGATGCGCCTAGAAGCGCTGTAATGGCGAGCCATAGAATAAGCCCGCGCTTGTTGCCTCGGTTCATCTCCAGCACGGCGATACCGCTCGTGAAGCTGCTCGTAAGCAGGATGAACGTCGAGATAATGATGCCGTTCAGCTCGATCAGCTCGCCCGGCGTAGGTCCTGCTGCCGTATTGAGGCGCAGCACGACGAACGTCGCGAACAGAGTGCCGAACAGGATAACGTCTGTAATAAGAAACAGCCAGAAGCCGAACATTTTCATCGATTCTTGATCGTGATGGTCATGGCCGTGGTGCTCGTCATGGTGACCGCCGCCGCCATGGGCTCCCGCTGTTTTTGAAATCGCGTGTGCCATTATTTTGCCCCCCTTAGAGCAGCTTCCGTGCGCTCGATTTCATCGACAGGAATGTAATAGTCGGTGTCGTAGGTGAACGAACGGGCCAGCAAGCAGGCTACGATGCCGATGAAGCCCGGTATCGCCATCCAGAGCCAATCCCAGACAAGGCCGAAGCCCAATACGAACCAGCAGACGGACATAATGAACGGAATGCCCGAGTTTTTCGGCATATGAATCGGTTCAAGCGGCGCAGGCGCCGGTTCAGGCTCGCCCGCAGCGCGGCGTTGCTTCGTTTCCCACCAGTCATCCTGGCTTTGTACTTGCGGTATTCTTGCAAAGTTATAGAGCGGCGCAGGCGATGGAATCGACCATTCGAGCGTTCTGCCGTCCCAGTTGTCGCCATTGTCGACTTTCTTAAAGAACTTAATGCTGTGCGCGATTTGCCATACTTGGAACAGGAACGCGATACCCATTAAGAAACCGCCGACAGTAGAGATGACGTTAAGCGGCTGCCAGCCCATATCGAAGTCGTACGTGTTGACGCGGCGCGTCATGCCCATGAGGCCAAGCGCGTATTGCGGCATGAAGCAGACGTAGAAGCCGATGTTCCAGAACCAGAATGCCCATTTGCCGAGTCCCTCGTGAAGCTTGAACCCGAACATTTTCGGCCACCAATAGTATAGCCCCGCGAAGTAACCGAATACGACGCCGCCGATTAATACTTGGTGGAAGTGGGCGATCAGGAAGTAACTGTTGTGGAACTGGAAGTCCGCAGGTGCTACGGACAGCAGCACCCCCGTCATGCCCCCGATAACGAAGCAAGGAATGAATGCGACCGACCACATCATCGGTGTCGGGAAGCTTAGCTTGCCCCGGTACATCGTGAACAGCCAGTTGAACACTTTGACCCCTGTCGGGATCGCGATCAGCATCGTCGTAACGGCGAAGAACGCATTGACGTTCGCGCCGGAGCCCATCGTGAAGAAGTGATGCGCCCATGTGAAGAACGAGAAGAAGCTGATCGACATAAGAGCGAATACCATCGACTTGTAGCCGAATAGCTTTTTCTTCGAGAATGCCGATACAACCTCGGAGAAAATACCGAATGCCGGCAAAATAACGATATATACTTCGGGATGTCCCCACATCCAGATGAGGTTGATGTACATCATCGGGTTGCCGCCGCCGTCGAGCGTGAAGAAATGCGCGCCGAGGTAACGGTCAATGAAGAGCAGGAACAGCGTAACGGTTAGAATCGGGAATGCGAAAATAATCGTAATACACGAAGACAGGACGGACCAGACGAACATTGGCATTTTCATCAATGTCATGCCAGGCGCGCGCATCTTCAGAATCGTAACGATAAAGTTGATGCCTGTTGCCAGCGAGCCGATACCGGAGATTTGAATACCCCAGATATAGAAGTCTTGGCCGAGGCCGGGACTGCCTGACAGCTCGGATAGCGGCGGATAAGCGAGCCAGCCCGCATCGGGCGAACCGCCGATGATGAATGATACGTTGAACAGCATCGCCCCGAAGAAGAACATCCAGAAGCTTAGGGAGTTCAGGAACGGGAATGCGACGTCGCGCGCGCCGATCAAGAGCGGAACGACGATATTGAATAAGCCGAACATAAGCGGCATGGCCATGAACAAGATCATAATTACGCCATGCGTCGTGAAAATTTGGTTATAGTGCTCGGCCTCTAGAAACTCGAGCTGCGGCGCAGCCAGCTGAAGCCGCATGAGCAGCGCATCGACGCCGCCGCGGAACAGCATAAGAATGGAGGCAATGATATACATGATGCCGATTTTCTTATGATCGACGCTCGTTAGCCATTCGGTCCAGAGCCAGCGCCATTTTTTGAAAAAGGTGAGTACAAATACGATCGCCACGACCGACAGTCCTATCGATACTTGCGCCCCTAGAATAAGCGGGTCGCCCGTAACGAAAAACTCGGATGCGAACTCTTTTATTTTGTCCAACATGAGGGGACCTCCTACATTAATGTAATTGTGCTTAGGGGTTAATGCCCCTCATGGTTCATATGTTCATGATCCATATCTGTGCTGTCAGCTTCGTCGTTCGTATCTTTTGCATCTTTTGCATCTTTTGCAGATGCGGTATCCGTCTCGCTGTCTTGTGCAGCAGCACCGTGATGATGACCGCCCGCGCTGCCTTCTTCTACGTACTGCGTAACAATCTTGTCGAACAAGCCTTCAGGGAAGCTGGAAAACAGCTGTGTTTCGGACGTGCTCGGCTCGGTCAGCTTCTCGAAGCCTTCCATTGTAAGCGCCGGAGCAGTGTTCTTCACTTCCTGCACCCAAGCGTTGTAATCTTCTTCGGTCGTCGCATCGACTTGGAAAGTCATTTGCGCAAAGTCTTTACCCGTAAAGTTGGCGCCGGTGCCGAAGTAGCTGCCTTGCTCGTCAGCTTGCAGGAACAAAGTCATTGCCATGCCTGACATGGAGTAGATTTGTCCGCCTAGCTGCGGAACCCAGAATGAGTTCATCGCCGTATCGGATGTAAGCTGGAAGCGTACCGGCACATCCTCAGGGATTTTCACGTAATTAATCGTTGCAATGTTCTCGTCCGGATATTTGAATAACCATTTCCAGTCGAGCGAAGTTACTTGAATCGTAATCGCTTCTTTCTCGGAAGCGATCGGCTTGGAAGGCTCCAGATCATGCGTATATTTCACGGTTACAGCGGCTAGCGCAATAATAATGACGATCGGAATGCTCCACCAGATGACCTCGAGCTTCGTGCTGTGCTCCCAATTCGGTCTATATTTAGCGGTACTGCCTTTCTTATCGCGATATCGCCATACAATAATCGCCGTTAAGATCAGCACGGGTACGATAATGACCGCACATAGTATGGTGGATAAATAGATGAGATCCTTCTGGGATTCCCCGATCGGTCCCTTCGGATCGAGTACAATGAACTGCTCGCCGCAGCCGGAGAGCGTGACGGCCATCAGCAACAAGAGTACAGGTGTCAGCATGCGAATAAACGGTCTCATAACGTTTCAACTCCTCAAAATGACTGCTTACGCTTAAGATAGCAGATATGAAGAACAAATACTCCATGGTTAACAATTACGTCAACAATTCGTCTTTTTTCCGTAATAGAAAGTTCACCTGTTAGACACCAGTTACTTTTAACCAGTAATTAAGCGCTTTCAATTGGTTTTATAACGCAAAAGAGCCACTTCTTCGCAAGGAAGAAAGTGGCCCTCTGGCAAGCTCAACATAGGAAAGGGAGTTTCTCGCTCCGGTATTCTGGTTGTTAAGCTTCTAATTCACGTTACTTATGGAGCTCAAACCTGCGGATCGTGATGATCCTTCGTTGTCTGATCTTGATTGAGACGCGCATGAACGAGTCCGATTGCCGTACCGATGACATAAATATGAACGCTGCCGATTAGAAATCCGATGCCGACCATAAGTCCGACATTTTGATCGCTGAAGTGGCTAAGATTAACGAGGCAGAGCAGAAAGCCGATGCCGAGAATACCCCAGGCAATGGCAGTCATTGCTTTGACAAGACGTTTGACATCTGATTTAGTCGGCTGCGCGTGGCTGATTGATGCAGTTTTCGTCGTCATATTCAACACTCCCGAGTCATTGTAAGTGCTTACTTGCTTTTACTATACCACAATATGTCTGCGTTGTTCAAAGAAATTTCACTTTTTCATCATATTTCCGTCAAAAATAAACGAAGATCAGGGGTTAGCAGACTTGAAATCGCAAAAATGACCATCTGCACCTATCGAATAAACGCAAAATATGGCGGTTTTATGACCTTGCCGTCTATATGTTGTAGGAGCGGGAGTATCCTAATTAGTTTATGCCGATAGCGCGACGCGTATGCCGGCGTTTGCAGTAGAGGCGGGAGTGAGGGGCGAAGTAGAGAGGGTCGTATGAAGGGGGAGGTGCGGGGTCGTTGCAGGAAGTGCAACAGAATAGGGAGAAAGGGCTGTTGGAGAGGGGCTTCGTTGCACAATATGCAACGGAAATGACTCAGAACTGGCAAAAGAATGACTACATGGATCTATCTGTTGCATAAAGTGCAGCGGCGAGGGTCAGTTGGAAGACGAGCGGGTCGTTCTGTTGCAAAATGTGCAACGAAATCAGTCCTAACAAGACATATAGTCATCAAAAAACCCCTGATCGTGTTTCGATCAGGGGTTGGGCTAACTGTACTACCCGCTGCAAGCGTGCTTAGCTTAATCTGTCCACCAACGTTTGAGGTCTTGCCACCACGAGTGGCGTTTAACCGCTCCAGCGCCGTCGTCCTTGCCTGTGCCGCCGCCTTCTTGGCCAGCGGAAGCAGGAGCTCCGCACACTTCCGTCGGCTCCGTGCCGCTAATGAACGTCTCCAGTCTGCGTGTCGGGCAAGTGTCGAGCGCCAGCTTGCCGCTCTCCGGTTCGATATAGACGTTCACGACGCCCGCCGGGATCGGGAAGATCTTCGGCGGTACAGTCGCTAGCGACTGCTCCGTGAACCGCGCAAAGATCGGCGCGGCTAGATGAGCCTCAGCTACCGACAAGGTGCGATCCTTGTCATAGCCGACCCATACCGCGGTCGCAAGCTCCGGCGTGTAGCCGACCAGCCATGCGTCGGCAGCCGTTGTTCCCGTCTTGCCGGCGACGGGACGCTTTATTATAGAAGAAACGCGGTAGCCGGTGCCGCCCTCGTCGAAAACACTCTCCATGAGGCTGGTCATTACGTAAGCCTCGGCAGGCGATATGGCTTGCTGGCTCTGTTGCTTCGCTTCATATATAAGGTTGCCCTTGCGATCTTCAATTTTGATGATCGCGACCGGCTCGGTATGCACGCCCGCATTCGCGAACGTTCCGTAAGCGGAAGCCATCTCGAACGGACTGACGGGAAACGTTCCGAGCGCAAGGGAAGGCACGGGCTGCATGTTGCTCTTAATGCCAAGCTTCCTAGCCGTATCGATAACTTTGTCTGCCCCGACGGTCATGATGGTGTTAACAGCGTAGATATTATCTGATCCTGCGAGCGCCCGCCGCATGTCGATGAACTCGTTCGCGTATTTGTCGTTATAGTTATGCGGCTCATACGTTTTGCGCCCTTCATCGAATGTGAAGATGGTCGGTTCGCTTTTGAAACGGGTCACCGGCGTCATATAGCCGCTTTGCAGAGCGGTCAAGTATAGGAACGGCTTGAACGATGAACCGGGTTGACGGGTCTGCGCGAATACACGGTTGAACTGGTTCGTCTTATAATCACGTCCTCCGACCATCGCCTTAATATAGCCGTTGCGCGGATCGATAGCGATGAGCGCCGCTTGCTGCTCGGATTTGGATGGCATCGTCTTCTTGATCGCATCCTCGGCTGCTGCTTGCGCTTCTGGATCGAGCGTCGTATAGATCGTAATGCCGCCTTCGTTCAGCAGATGCTCGTCGATGCCAAGCTTATCGACCGCGACCGAACGGATATAGTCACGGAAGTACGGGGCGAATCCTTCGCTCTGCCCGGCTTCAAGCGACTGGAAGTTCAGTACTTCAGCATAGGCGCTGTCGGCCTGCTCCTTCGTAATCGCTCCGCCTTCCATCATCGCATGGAGAATGGCGTGCTGCCGATCCTTCGCGTTCTTCATATCGAGAAACGGCGAATAGTATTTAGGTCCCTTCGGAATGCCGGCGAGCATGGCGCTTTCAGCTAGCGACAGCTCCGACGCATGCTTATCGAAATACATTTTGGACGCTGCCTCAATGCCGTAGGAGCCGTGTCCGTAATAAATTTGGTTCAAGTACATGCCGAGAATCTCGTCCTTGGAATAGTTCATTTCGAGCTGCACCGTATACATGGCTTCCTTCATCTTGCGCTGCCACGTACGCTCATGCGTCAGATACAAGTTCCGCGCGAGCTGCTGCGTCAGCGTGCTGGCGCCTTGTCGTGCGGACATGCTTTGCACGTTGACCATGACGGCTCGCGCCATACCCTTCACGTCGAAACCGCTATGGTCATAGAAACGCCGATCCTCAATGGCGAGCGTTGCTTCGATTACATAATGCGAAATATCCTCGAGCTTAACGGAGCGTCGATTCTCCCCCGCATGGAACGTATCGATCACGTTGCCGTTCAGATCGAGCATCTGCGACGTCTGACTGATGCTCGCAGCTGGCAGCGACTGCGTTCGCAAGAAAATAAGCAGTCCGCAGGCAAGCCCAGTAATGATAGCGAACAGAATGGCGGAACGCTTCAGCCACTTTTTCATATGGAGTATTTGAGGGAGAAATCTCTCGGCCAATATCGGTATGGATGGCAAGCGGCGCGGCTTGACCGGTCGTTTGGAAGTCTTAGTCACGTAAGCGTACTCCCTTCAGCGCAAAGCTTCACTTTTCCTTAGTATGGAAAAACGAAGAGATCGCTATTCATTAGGGGAACGTGGAAGGGGAATTAATTTGCGTGCATTATGGCAACGATAAGAAAAACTTCTATCGAAGTCACTCGAAGGTACGGGGATTCGCGAAATGTTAAGTTGGCCGCATCACCCATAGAAATACTTGTAGCAAAGGGCAGTTTTTACTATAATACAGTGTGAACTATTGAAGGAAAGAAGGGATTCATCACGATGGAGTTGTGGTATACAGAAAAACAAACCGAAAGCTTCGGCATTACGGCGAAGATTACGAAAACGTACGTAACCGAACAAACGGACTTTCAACAGCTTGATATGATCGAAACCGAAGAGTTCGGCACGATGCTTGTGCTTGACGGCATGGTCATGACGACGGTGAAGGACGAGTTCGTATATCACGAAATGGTCGCGCATCCTATCCTCTACACGCATCCGAATCCGGAGTATGTCCTTGTAGTTGGCGGGGGTGACGGCGGCGTTATCCGTGAAGTGATGAAACACCCGCAAGTGAAAAAGGCAGTTCTCGTTGACATTGACGGCAAAGTTATCGAATACTCCAAAAAGTATTTGCCGACGATCGCAGGCGAGCTCGACAACCCGCGTGTCGAAGTGCTTGTGAACGACGGCTTCATGCATATTCACGATCACAAAAACACGTACGACGTTATTATGGTCGATTCCACTGAGCCTGTCGGCCCTGCTGCGAACTTGTTCACACGTGGCTTCTACCAAGGCATTTACGACGCGCTCAAGGAAGACGGTATCTTCGTAGCACAGACAGACAATCCTTGGTTCAAGGCTGACCTGATTCAAAGCGTGAACAAGGACGTGAAGGAAGTATTCCCGATCGTGCGCGTATACGGCGCTAACATTCCCACTTACCCGAGCGGTCTGTGGACCTTCACGATGGGCAGCAAGAAATATGATCCGCTTCAAGTGGATGAGGCGTCGATACCAGAGATCGATACAAAGTATTACACACCGCGCTTGCACAAAGCGGCATTCGTATTGCCGAAGTTTGTGGAAGACCTTATTAAGTAAGCGAACGGCTGTACGACTGCAGCTTAGAAAGGATTACACTCATGAAATTAGATCAAAAATATTCCGGCAACGTATTCATCTTGAGCTCGGAGGATTATGAAGCCTCCAAGGCGGTCATCTACGGCATGCCGATGGACTTCACGGTCAGCTTCCGTCCTGGCTCGCGCTTCGGCCCTCCGCGCATCCGCGAGGTGTCGATCGGCCTTGAGGAATACAGCCCGTATCTTGACCGCAGCTTGGAAGACATTACGTACTTCGACGCAGGAGACCTGCTGCTGCCATTCGGCAACGCGGCGCGCAGCCTTGAAGTGATCGGGGAATTTGTAAACGGCGTGCTGGCTGACGATAAAATGCCGGTAGGACTTGGCGGCGAGCATCTTGTATCGTGGCCGATATTCCAAGAGGTATACAAGAAATATCCGGATCTGGCGATCATCCACTTCGATGCGCACGCCGATCTTCGCGAGTCGTACGAAGGCGAGCCTTTGTCTCACTCGACGCCGCTTCGCAAAGCGGCAACGCTTATGGGCGGCAATAACATTTATCAATTCGGCATCCGTTCCGGTTCCCGTGAAGAGTGGCAGTATGCTCGCGAGAACATCAACTTCCACCCGTTCGAGGTGCTTGAGCCGCTGAAGAAGGTGCTTCCTGAGCTGGCTGGCCGTCCGGTATACCTGACGATCGATATCGACGTGCTTGATCCATCGGCTGCTCCTGGTACAGGTACGGCGGAAGCGGGCGGCATTACGTCGAAGGAATTGATTGAGGCGGTTCATGCAATCGCTCGTTCCGGCGTGAACGTCGTTGGTTGCGACCTTGTCGAGGTGGCACCCGCCTATGACCCTACGGAACAGACGCAGATCGTTGCGGCGAAAGTGATCCGCGAAATGCTGCTTGGCTTCATTAAATAACGAATGAATCATATATTTATTAAGAAGCTGCCATGGATCCTCGTATCCGTGAGCAGCTTCTTCTCGTTATTTCTCTTCTTTTGCCAACAGGAGAAGGACCGGTACGCTTCGATTAACGAGGCATGCCGGTCCTTTTTATTGATCATTTTATTAGAATTGACCTCGATCGAACATGCGGCTGCGCGCATAAATGAAAGCGCCCTTCGCCAGCTTGCGGGCCTGCTCTTCGTCGCCGGCAAGCAACGCGTCGTAAATCGACTTGTTCAGCTGATTGGCTGAATAGTGTTTAATATGCGGCGTCAGCTTAAAGTTAATGTAAGAAGCCATCGTAATTTTGTCCACGTACATATCCAACTGCGACGTCATAGCGGTGTTGTTGATGGACGATACGAGCGTCCGCATGAACAGCATAGAGTTGTTGATATAGGTATAGTAATCCCCCGCTTGCTCCGCTTCGAATTGACGGTCCAAATACTCCTTCAGCAATTCCATCGGAATATGATTTTCCCTTTCGCTTCGAACATCAATGGCATAGACGACGAGCGCCAAGATGGCCTCGTACATATCAAGCAATTCCTTGCCGCTTACTTCCTTCACCAGCACTCCTCGATTTTTAAGAGCGACGACGAACCCTTCCGATTCCAAGTGCGTTATGGCGTTGCGGACCGGTGTCCGGCTCATCTGCAACTCCTCCGCAAGCTCATTCTCTGACAACAGTGTGCCGGGCATGAGGTTGCCACCGACGATTCTTTCTCTTAATTTCGTATAGGCCGTATTCACAAGCGATTGCGATGCCATGGCGCATATTCCTCTCGAATTCATAGTTCTCTAGAACGGATTAACATCATCTTAACAGTCCGTCTTTCGTCTTCGCAACACGATTTCGAAATTAACAAAATCTCAAAACAGCGCAAACATTCCATTGACACTTTTCGAACATTGCATTGACATTCAACTTGTATCCTAGTTGTGTACCACAGTAGAGAAAGCGTGAGAGAAGATGCGAGGAATGCTAAAATAGCGCCCGCGACAAATTAGGAGGATGTACTGTGCTGAAGAAGATGGGATTACCGATTGCTCTAGTGATTACTGCGTTAATGGTGGTGCTCGCTGGCTGCGGACAGAACGCTAACAACAACTCTGCTGAAGTAAACGGCGGCAACGGTGGAAATGGCAGCAATAGCAGCAACAGCGAAGCGGAGACGGCGGTTGAAACGGAATGGCCGGACGTGCTGCGAATCGGCAGTCTTCCAATGGAAGACGGTGAGGCTTCCCGTAACGCAGATCAATTCGCGAAGGATCTTGGCGAATATTTGAATATTAAAGTAGAAACGTTCGAGGGCGAAGATTACAACATGATGATCGAAGCGATGCGTTCCAAAAAAATCGACATCACGACGTATGGCCCTTTCGGATATATTATCGCGACTGAGAGAAGCGGAGCGAAGCTTCTCGCGGAAATGAGCAACGGACCAGGAACGGAAGGAACGAGCGTTATTATCGTGCCGAAAGACTCCCCGGCTCAGACGATCGCCGATTTGAAAGGCAAGAGCTTCTTGTTCGCCGATCCGGCGTCCACGACGGGCCATCTGTATCCGCGAGCTACGATTATGAAGGAATTGGGCATTACGAACGAAGAGGTCGACACGTTCTTTAGCAACGTATCGTTCTCCGGCGGTCATGATAAGTCGTTGCTTGCGATCGCTAATGGCGATGCCGACGGCGCTGCAACATGCAGCCAGTGCATCAAGATGATTGCTGACGCCGGATTGATTAAGGCAGAGGACATTCGCGTTATTGGCGAATCCGAGCCAATTAAGGGCGGCGGCGCACTTTCATACCGTGGCGATCTCCCAACGGATCTTGTCGAAAAAATCCGTGAATTCGCACTCGGCTATGCCGAGAAAAATCCGGAGTACTTCAAAGCGCTCGGTGTAGCTGGCTTCTTCCCGGGTGAGGAATCGGATTTCGACGGCGTTCGCGAAGTAGCGAAGCTGCTGAATATGTCGCCGGAAGAGATGTTGAAGTAAGTAGAACGTAATAGCGCTAACAACAAGCGCGCGAATATAAATGAGTGATGAAGCGGAGGACAATGGAAATGACATTGCTGCAGGTTGAGAACTTGAAGAAGGTATATGCAGATGGAACGGCAGCGCTGAACGGTATTGACTTATCGGTGGAGGCAGGTGAATTCATCGTCGTCATCGGACCGAGCGGAGCGGGCAAGAGCACGTTGCTTCGCTGTTTGAACCAAATGGTCCAGCCGACGTCGGGCAAGGTGCTGTTCCAAGGAACGAACACGACCGGCGTAAGCGGAAGAAAGCTGCGCGAAATTCGTCGAAGCATGGGGATGATCTTCCAAGGCTTCAATCTTGTCGAGCGATTGTCGGTGCTCACCAACGTTCTTCACGGCAGACTCGGTTATATGAGCGCGTGGCGCGGCGCGTTTGGTCTGTTCACGAAGCCGGATGTTGCGGAAGCGACCCGTCTGCTGCAGCGCGTCGGGCTCAGCGAGCAGGTCCATAAGCGCGCCGATGAGCTTAGCGGCGGACAGCAGCAGCGGGTAGGCATTGCCAGGGCGCTGGCGCAGAAGCCGCAGCTTATATTGGCAGATGAGCCTATAGCAAGTCTAGATCCGGCTTCATCGGAAATCGTAATGAACAGTCTTTATACGTTCTGCAAGGAGGACGGCATTGCTTGCTTGTGCAATCTGCATCAAGTCGATGTCGCCAAAAAGTATGCGACGCGCATTATCGGCATCTATAAAGGTACGAAGGTGTTCGACGGTACGCCTGAACAACTGACGGATGAGATGATCGACTTTATCTATAATCAGCATAACGATAAAGCAAGCGATATATCGGAAGCCGATGCTAGACTGGCTCGCGCCCTCAAGAAGGAGACGGCGTAATGATGAAGGCTGAACAGCTGCAGAGAGTACGCCGCGGCAAGCGGAATCAGCTTATTCTATTCCTTGCTTTTCTTGCGGCATTAACGGTATGGTCGGCAATCGGGACGAACTTTACGCCTAATGCGCTATGGAGCGGAATCGGCGACGGTGCGAGATTCCTGTTCGTCGATCTGATGCCGCCGAAGACGGCGGAGCTGCCGAGTCTGATCGGCCCGGCTCTGGACACGATTTATATGAGTTTCGTCGCTATGGTTATTGGCGCGCTCATCGCCAGTGTGCTGTCTATTTTTGCCGCTGCAACCACATCGCCGCATCCGGTGCTGCAAGTGGGCATGCGGGCAGCATCCGCAATGCTTCGCAACGTGCCGGTTATCATATGGACGATCCTGCTTGTTGCTTCCTTCGGGCTGGGCAAGCTAGTCGGAACGATGTCGCTTATTATCGTTTCTATCGGCATGCTTGTCCGCTGCTTCGCGGAATCGCTCGAGGAGATCGATATGGGTCAAGTGGAGGCCCTCCGCTCGACGGGAGCAAGCTACATGCAAGTCATTACGCAAGCGGTGCTGCCGCAATTTCTGCCAAGCCTTATTGGATGGTCGTTATTCAATCTGGAGATCAATGTTCGCGCATCGACTATTGTCGGCATGGTAGGCGGAGGCGGCCTTGGTTTCACGATACAGTCCGGACTAAAGCTATTCCAGTACAAGGAGGTCAGCATGGCGGTGCTGCTCGTGCTGGCGATTGTACTGGCAACTGAGTTTTTGACAAATCGGATTAGGGAGCGGATCATCTAATGGCTACAGCGGCACACACAGGGCAAGCGCCTAAGAACGGGACGCTGCGCGCAAACGGCGAGCGGCGCAGACGGAGCAATCCGCTAAGGTGGTATGGATGGTTCGGTGCGGCGTTTTTCGTATTCAGCCTTATCCAATTACAACTTGATTACAGCCGCATTCTGCCGGGTATTGCAAAGTTCACGAAGACGGCCGGGCTTATGTTCCCGCCGGATGCCTCGCAGTGGAAGCATGTGCTGCTGGCGGCGGTGGAATCGATTCAAGTAGCCATTCTGGGAACGGTGATCGGCATCATCGTCGCGTTTTTCCTGGCATTTCTTGCAGCCGACAATATTGCTCCTAACCGTGCCCTCAGCTGGTTTATCCGCAGCTTTGCGTCGCTCCTTCGAGCAATTCCGACATTGATTTGGGCGCTTATCTTTATCGTCGCGGTCGGCATGGGTCCCTTGCCAGGCGTGCTTGCGATCATGGTGCATGCGATCGGCGGTCTCATTAAAGTGTTCTCCCAATCGCTCGAGGAGGTAGATGAAGGCGTCATTGAAGCGATGCGCTCAACGGGCGCAAGCTGGCTGCAGATCGTGCTGCAAGGCGTATTGCCATGCGCGTTGTCCGCGCTGTTGGCATGGTGCGTCATGCGCTTCGAGGGTGATCTTGCCGAATCTACCATATTGGGAGCCGTTGGCGCAGGCGGGATCGGCTTTGAGCTGACGCATGCGATGCGCAGCTACCATTTTGACGAAGCATTGTTCGTTGGATTAGTTATTTTCATGATGGTGTTCAGCGTCGAGCTGGTGTCCAACCGATTGAAGCTGAGGATGCGCAAGCGGGCTTAACGGGGCGATATTTTGTCGATTCCTAAGAGTTGGTAAATGAGAGTGACAATTCAGAATTTTTAAATTATTATATTGTTCGAAGAGATTATAGATTGTCCATCATGAGCTGCAGCATGGCTTTTGTATATAAAGAAGCTTCAAGGCTTGCGCCCGTCGCAAGCCTTTAGCGAATTATTGGACAAGGAGTGAAGGGAATGCAATTGTATCAATCGAAGTGGAAGCGAACGCTGTTCGCCGTCATTTCCTTCAGCCTGGTGTCGCTTCCTTATTCGGTAGCGGCCGAGGCGGATGGAGAAACGACGGTTCAACTGCGGATCATGGAGACGTCGGACATTCATGTCAATGTCATGAATTACGACTACTTCTCCGACAAGTCGACGGATGAGTACGGGCTTGCGAAGACGGCCACGCTCATCAAGCAGACTCGCCAAGAGTCGCCGAACAGCCTGCTGTTCGACAATGGCGACCTGATTCAAGGCAATCCGCTCGGCGATTACATCGCCACCATCGACCCTCTCCAGCAAGGAGAGACGCATCCCGTATACAAAGCGATGAATTTGCTTGATTACGATGCGGGCAATCTCGGCAACCACGAATTCAACTACGGCCTCGACTACTTGAACACTGCGCTTGCAGGCGCAGACTTCCCTTATGTGAACTCCAACATCTATGTCTACGACGGGGACGCCGACGAGACGAACGACAAGAACCTGTTCACCCCATATCTATTGCTCGACAAAGAAGTGAAAGACAGCACTGGAGCGGCCCATACGCTTAAGGTTGGCGTCATCGGCTTCGTGCCGCCGCAAATTACGCAATGGGACAAAGCCCATCTCGAAGGCAAAGTGGTAGTGAAAGATATCGTAGCCACTGCGAACAAATATGTGCCGGAGATGAAGGCCAAAGGCGCGGATATCGTTATCGCCATTCCGCATTCGGGTTTTGAGGATATTCCGCAGACGCCGCTCATGGAAAACTCCGTTCTCTATTTGAGCAAGGTTAGCGGTATCGATGCCATTCTGTTCGGCCATGCGCACAAAGTATTCCCTGACAAGTCGTTCGAAGGGAAAACAGGCGTGGATCTAACGAAGGGCACGATTAACGGGGTAGCCGCCGTTGAGCCTGGCTTCTGGGGCAACAATCTTGGTATTATCGACCTGACGCTCCAGCAGAAGGATGGCAAGTGGGTCGTTGCCGATTCCAAGTCGTCCGTGAAGCCGATCTTCGATACGGTTAACAAAACGCCGCTTGTCGATGCCGATCCTGCGATCGTCGAAGCAGTGAAGGACGATCATCAGCATACGCTTGATTATATTCGCGGTCCGGTCGGTCAGACGACGGCGCCGATCAACAGCTGGTTCGCCCTCGTACAGGACGATCCATCGATTCAGATCGTAACGAACGCGCAGAAGTGGTACGTCGAGAAGCAGCTTCAAGGAACAGAATATGAAAATATCCCGGTACTGTCGGCAGGTGCGCCATTCAAGGCCGGAGGCCGCCAAGGACCTAACTATTACACGAACATCGCCAAGGGCGATATCGCGATTAAGAACGTAGCGGACTTGTATCTGTACTCCAATACCGTTAATGCGGTACTCGTAACGGGTGCAGAAATCAAGGAATGGCTGGAGTGGTCGGCTGGGCAATTCAATCAGATCGATCCGGCCAGCACGGCGAAGCAGGACTTGGTTAATTACGACTTCCCGACCTACAACTTCGATGTTATTGACGGCATTACTTATCAGATCGACGTGACGAAGCCCGCGAAATACGAGGCGAATGGCACGCTTAAAAATGAAGGGTCAAGCCGTATTGTCGGATTGCAATTCGAGGGCAAGCCGATCAAGGCGGATCAGAAGTTCGTCGTGGCATCGAACAACTACCGCGCTTCTTCGAGCAAGTTCGCTAATCCGGATGGCAAAAGGATCATTCTCGCTTCCCCGGATGAGAACCGCCAAGTCGTAATTGACTACATTCGCTCGAACAAAACGATTAATCCGTCCGCCGACGGCAACTGGTCGCTTGCACCGATTAATGACAAGGTCAACGTGACGTACAAGACTTCTCCGGATGCGAAGTCGATGGACGAAGCGCTCAAATGGCTCACGTACACGGCTACGACGGAAGATGGCTATGCCGAGTTCAAGCTCGACTTGAAAGCTGCGACAACGTCCACGAAGCCGGAACAACCAAAGCCAGAGCAGCCGAAGCCAGAACAACCGAAACCGGAGCAACCAAAGCCGGGAGCGCCTAAGCCTGCCCCGGACGTCACTTACATCGTGAAGAGCGGCGATACGCTTTACTGGATTGCGATCAAACACGGCACAACGTGGCAGAAGCTGGCGAGCTATAATAAACTGGCAAACCCGAATCTCATCTACCCAGGTCAGAAGATCAAGATTCCTGCCAAGTAACATTTAACGGTTGAATAGGACGTTTTCCGCTAATGATAGAGCGGGAAACGTCTTTTCTTATGACTGTCCATTTGAATGCGCAAAAGAGGCCGCCGATTAACTGTGACTAACCAATTGTTGTACGATATATCGTACAAACCAATTTTACGGATAGGTCAAATCAAGGTTTTGATCGAAAAATCGTACAGAATCATCGGCTGCGTAGATGGATTAACCACTTTTATATGATAAATCATATAAGTTTGACAATTTGCCTCTTGTTTAACTGGTCTTGTGTGAAAAATCATATAAAATGTGGTCTTAATCTAATTGGTTAACAATTAATCGACAGCCTCCAATATCCACTCCACGTTCCAATTCAGCGCAAAGCAACTTACCCACAGTTTCCCACATGTTGTGCACCGATTGTTGATAACTTTGTGGATAACTAAACCATTTACGGCTAGCTGGAGCTGCTTAACTATGGTACGTTTTATAAACTAGGTTAGAGAAGGATGGCGATGCAACGATGCGCATACATTCATTTCCTCCAGTCATCGACGGGCGCGCCCGCGTCCTCATCGCGGGTACAGCTCCGAGCGTGAAGTCGCTGGAGCATGGGCAATTTTATGGTCATCCGCAAAATTACTTTTGGCGGATTATATACGGTCTATTCGATGCGGGCGGTCCCGATCCGATCTATGAGAACCGGCTTCATTTTCTGCAGGAGCATAAGCTTGCCGTATGGGATGTGATCGAATCTTGCGTGCGGGAGGGCAGTCTCGATGTGAATATCAAGGAAGAAGTGCCTAACCGTTTCCCGGAGCTGATCGCCGATTATCCTGAGCTTCGCTGTATTGGCTTCAACGGGACGAAGGCTTACGACACGTTTCGCAAATACTACGGAGGCCATGAGAGCTTCCGCGACGTGGCGCTCATTAAGCTGCATTCTTCCAGCCCGATACCAACGAAGCATATGCGAACGCTCGAGGATCGTATCGAGGCATGGACAGTCATTATGCCTTTTATAGCGGAATAAGATGGCCTCGGCGTTGAAATAAATAGTCTTCCTGTATATAGTAGTTACATACGATTAGACTGATATTAGGAGCAAGCAGGGAAATGGGAGACAGCAGGAAAGTACGGATTACGCTGACGAGCACGCAGGACGGAAGCTCATTTAACCATAGCTATACCGGGGAATGGTTCCGCAAGGAGCGGTCGATCTACATCCGATATACGGAAGCGGCAGATAACGACAACCCTGGTGCAGGTGAAGTGCGGACGCTAATTCGTTATCGTCCGGAGGAGCTGTCGATCGTACGGCGCGGAGTCATCGAGTCGGAGCAGCTGTTTACAGCCGGACAACGGCGCACAGGCCGCTACCGCTCGGCAGCTATTGCCTTCGAGCTGGAGACGGATACGTCGAAGCTGGGTCTCACAGGCGCCGGCGGGGCAGCGAATGTAGACGAGCACGGTTTGCCGACCGGGCTGCCATTCACGCTGGAGTGGGCATATGAGATGCGTGTAAATGAACAATCATCGGGTCGATTCGACATTCGACTCTATATACAGGAGGATACTTATTAATGAAAGCTAATGCGCTTGATCAAATGTATGAAAAGGTAAAAATCGCGATTGCCGATGCGGCGGTTGCGGCCGGCTTGGCAGCCAGAGAGGAACTGCCCGTATTCGTGCTTGAGGTGCCGAAGGACAAGTCCCACGGCGATCTGGCAACAAACGCGGCGATGCAGCTGACGAAGCTGGCGAAGAAGAATCCGCGCCAAATCGCTGAGGCGATTATCGCGCATCTCGATACGGAGAAGGCGTCGATTCAATCGGCGGAGATTGCGGGTCCCGGCTTTATTAACTTCCGTATAGAGAAAAGTTATTTATATTCGGTTATTAGCGAAGTGCTGGAAGCGGGAGACAACTACGGTCGCACATCAGATGGCGGCGGTCAGCGCGTACAGGTCGAATTCGTGAGCGCGAATCCGACAGGCAGCTTGCATCTCGGCCATGCCCGCGGAGCGGCGGTTGGCGATGCGCTCTGCAACGTGCTCGACTTTGCCGGTTATGAAGTGACGCGCGAGTACTACATTAACGATGCGGGCAAGCAAGTTGAGAACCTTGCCGTGTCGATTGAAGCGCGTTACCGCCAAGCACTGGGCCAATCGGCGGAAATGCCGGAGGATGGCTACTACGGCGAAGATATTATCGGCTTCGCGAAGCTGCTGGTCGAGCAAGAGGGAGACCGCCTGCTCTCGCTGCCGGACGAGGAACGTTTCACGTTCTTCCGCAGCTTCGGGCTAGAGCGCGAGCTGGATAAGATTAAGCGCGACCTCGGGCGCTTCCGCGTCGGCTTCGACGTCTGGTATAGCGAGACGTCGCTCTATGAGAGCGGGCAGGTTGAGCAGGGCCTAGCAGCTCTGAAGGCTTCCGGTCATGTCTATGAAGAGGAAGGCGCAACGTGGCTGTCCACGATGCCTTTCGGCGACGACAAAAACCGCGTTCTCGTCAAAAACGACGGTTCTTACACGTATTTGACGCCGGATATCGCTTACCACCGCAATAAGTATAGCCGCGGCTTCGATCGGATGATCAACATTTGGGGTGCAGATCACCATGGCTATATCCCGCGCGTGAAGGCAGCTATGGCTGCGCTCGGCAACGACCCGGCGAAGCTGACGGTATTGATTGCGCAGATGGTCAGCCTGTTCCAGAACGGCGAGAAGATGAAGATGTCGAAGCGTACCGGCAAAGCGGTAACGATGGAAGATTTGATGGACGAGGTTGGCGTCGATGCGATCCGTTACTTCTTCACGATGCGCAGCATGGACTCGCATCTTGATTTCGATATGGACCTGGCGATCTCGACTTCGAACGAGAATCCGGTGTTCTATGTGCAGTATGCGCATGCCCGTATCTGCAGCATCTTCCGCCAAGCGGAGGAGCAAGGTGTTGCAAGCGGCGCTGTTGACACGAGCAAGCTGAACTTCGCGAAGCTGAGCGCCGAGTCGGAGTTCGATCTGCTGCGCAAGCTCGGCGAGCTGCCGCAGGAGATTACGGAAGCGGCTGCTCAGCATGCGCCGCACCGGTTGATTCGTTATGTGTACGAGCTGGCCTCGCAATTCCACAGCTATTACAAAGCGGAGCGGGTCATTACGGATGACGCGGAGCAGTCGGTTGCCCGTCTAGCGCTGCTTGGAGCCGTACGCACGGCTATTGCGAACGTGCTGCGCCTCGTCGGCGTATCCGCTCTAGAGCGGATGTAGTACCTCTTCTAACGTGAAAACAAGCCGCAGAGGCTAGGTCTTCTCTACGGCTTGCAATATACGCATCACATCGAGCTCGCCGATTGTTCGGCGGGCTTTGCTGCCTCTTAGGGGCTGTACGGAACGTTTGATAATTGCTTTGATATCGGTTGGCGAGAGGCCGGGCTTCAGCGCAAGCAGTAAAGCTATAGCTCCGCTGACATGCGAGGTAGCCATCGAGGTGCCGCTCATTTCGTTGTATTTGCCCTTCAGCCAGGTGGATACGATCTTATCGCCGGGCGCATAAACGTCGATGTAGGCACCGCGGTTACTGAAGGGAGCGATGCGGCGCATCTTGTTCGTGGCGCCGACGGCAATGGTCTGGGGATAGCGGGCGGGGTAATCGACCGAACGCCGCTTGCCGTCGTTGCCGGATGAGGCAACGATAATGACGCCTGCGTTGTGCGCGTTGATTACCGCGTTAAGCAACGCCTTGCTTCTTGTTTTCATACCGAAGCTCATATTGATAACATCCATGCGGTTTCGGACGCACCAATCGATGCCGAGTATAATATCCGATACGAATGCGCTCCCATTGTGATCGAATGCTTTGACGGGAGAGATGAGGGCGCGCGGCGCAACGCCAATCATTCCTTGAAGCTGGTTGGCTGCGGCAATCGTGCCAGCGATATGTGTCCCATGTCCGTTGTCGTCATGAGGCAGCAAGCTGCGGTTCAACAGATTAATACCGCGAGACAACGATTGCTTGAGGTCGGGATGGTTGAAGTCGATGCCGGTATCGATGACGCCGACCTTTACCTTATGGCCTGTCGTTGCTCCCCATGCTTGCGGAGCTTTTATTTGTTGAACACCCCAGGGTATTCCTTTCTCAATGGAAATCGACTTTTGAGCCGGAGCGGCGTGAACGCTTATTTTGCAGTCTTTCTCAATCCAGACCCGCCCTGAGAATTGCTCGAGCGTCTCCTCGGCTGGCAGCATGCAGGAGAGGCTGCGTATAATAGACATTTGTTTTACCTGCTTTAGCGGCGATTCCGCTGGAACATCGGATAACTGCTGCAGGAAGCGTCGGTAGTCGCTCACATGCTGGAAGCGAACAATGCGCTTCGTTGCGGTGGGATCTGCGCAAGCCATCGTGTCTTGCAACGAGCGGATAAATGCGGCGGTGTCCAAATTTGGCTTCCCTCCCGACGGACGATGCTGAGGTATTGTATGAGCAATCGCACCCGTCGGCGTGAGCAACTTGCCCTTTTTATCATAAATAGGCGAGAAACCGTGTCAAATTCCGTCGCTGGACATAGTATGAACTAGGAGTTCTCAGGGGCTCTTACGTCACCGTTATGCATCAGGCATTTGGTGTCGGATGGATACAGTCAGAGCGGAGGGAGTAATCCCTTCGCTTTTTGCATGAACGTCCAAGCTGTGAGTTGTCTTACGCCCATGTGGAGGTCCCGCCCGATGATGTCAGGAGCCGCTGCGCTATGCCGCTTGCTTTTTTGGACGAAATAGGTTTTACTATACTGTGATAAGCGAGCAATGAATGTGTACATAAATAGATTGGCAAGAAAGGATGTGTCCATATGAGCAGCAGCAATTTTACGTTAAAGCTGGATCCTGAACGTATGAAGGAAATGCCTATGGTCGATTTGGCGTTCGAAGTTCTGAAAGCAGCGAATACGCCTTACTATTACCGTGATCTCATGATGGAGATCGCTAAAATACGCGGTCTTTCCGCGGAAGGTATTAACCAATTCATCGCCCAAGTGTACACGGAGATCAATATTGACGGCCGTTTCGCTTGCGTAGGCAGCAATATGTGGGGACTGAAGCGCTGGTATCCGGTTGAGCGTTCCGAGGATCCGGTAGGCAATGCGAAGCGTACGCGTATTATTAATGACGACGACGATGATGATGACGATCTGTTCGCTGACGAGGAAGAAGATACTTACGCAGCGGAAGAAGAAGATTACGATGTATACGACGAGGACCGCGAAGACTTCGAAGAGGCGGAAGCCGAAGAGGAAGTTGACGAGGAAGTCGTTATCGACGACGAAGAGATTGACGAGGAAGAAGTCGAAGGAGAGCTGGAAGCAGACTCCGAAGACGACGCCGAAGAAGAAGACGAAGAATTTGACGACGAAGACGAGGACGACAAGTAAACCGGTCTTAGAATTCCATGCGAAACGTCAGATGTTGCCGCTTATGGCCAGCAACATCTGTTTACGCTTGACAGCGCCTATAACGGCGGAGTAAACTATTGCATGGGCTTAAGATTCGGTTAACAAATAACGCATATTTATATGCCAATTGGAAAAAGTGCCCCGTGGCTACGGGTGTCACTTTTTTTGTTTGTGAGGGATGCGTCGGCAGGATATATTCCCACAAACTGGATGGACAAGCGGAAGGTATCCGCATCCATGTTTATCGAGTAAATGGGCAAACCTAAACATTAACCATAGGAGCTTGGAGGGTAACATCACAGTGACCAAATATATATTTGTAACCGGCGGCGTAGTATCGTCCCTGGGCAAAGGCATTACCGCAGCGTCGCTCGGTCGTTTGCTGAAGAACAGGGGTCTCAAAGTAACGATTCAAAAGTTCGACCCGTACATTAACGTAGACCCGGGAACGATGAGTCCCTATCAGCATGGCGAAGTGTTCGTCACCGACGACGGCGCAGAAACGGACCTCGACCTTGGGCATTATGAGCGCTTTATAGACATCAACCTGTCGAAGAACAACAACGTAACGACAGGCAAAATTTATTCCAACGTAATTACCAAAGAGCGTCGCGGCGACTACCTCGGCGGCACGGTTCAAGTTATTCCGCATATTACGAACGAAATTAAGGACCGCGTATTCCGCGCAGGCAAAGAAGCGGGTTCGGACGTCGTAATTACAGAAATCGGCGGTACGGTCGGCGATATCGAGAGCTTGCCTTTCCTTGAAGCGATTCGTCAGATTAAGAGCGACATCGGCCGCGACAACGTGATGTATATCCACGTTACGCTTATTCCATATATTAAAGCTGCAGGCGAAGTGAAAACGAAGCCGACCCAGCACAGCGTGAAAGAGCTGCGCAGCATCGGCATTCAGCCGAATGTCATCGTATGCCGTACGGAATATCCGCTTGCTGAGGACTTAAAGCGCAAGATCGGTTTGTTCTGCGACATCGATGCGAATGCAGTCGTAGAATGTCTCGATGCTTCTACACTATATGAAGTTCCATTAATGCTTCGTGAGCAAGGTCTTGACGATATCGTCGTCAACCACCTGAAGCTGACAACGAACCAACCGGACATGACGGAATGGGAAAGCCTTGTTAAGCGCGTGAAATCGCTTGAGAAGACGACTGAAATCGCCATTGTCGGTAAATACGTTGCGCTTCATGACGCTTACCTCAGTATCGTGGAATCGCTTGGCCACGCAGGTATTGATGCGAACTCCGAAATCAAGCTTCGTTGGGTCAATGCGGAAGAGCTTACGGATCAGAGCGTAGCGGACAAGCTGCAAGGCGTTCACGGCATTCTTGTACCTGGCGGCTTCGGCGATCGCGGCATCGAGGGCAAAATTTCGGCTATCCGTTATGCCCGTGAGAACAACGTTCCGTTCTTCGGTATTTGCCTTGGCATGCAGGTCGCTGTTATCGAATACGCGCGAAATGTCGTTGGGCTTGCTAGCGCGAACAGCTCTGAGATTAATCCATCGACACTGTATCCGGTTATCGATCTGCTTCCGGATCAGAAGGATATTGAAGATATGGGCGGTACGATGCGTCTTGGTCTGTACCCTTGCAAAATCGTTCCAGGCTCGCTTGCAGAAGAAGCTTACAACGATGAGCTTGTATACGAGCGTCACCGTCACCGGTATGAATTCAACAATGAATACCGCGAGCGCATTGAGTCGGCAGGATTGCGCATTTCCGGCACTTCGCCGGACGGCCGTCTCGTTGAGATGGTAGAGATGCCTGATCACCCTTGGTTCTTGGCCGTTCAGTTCCACCCGGAATTCACGTCCAGACCGAACCGTCCGCAACCGCTGTTCCGTGGATTCGTTCACGCAGCGCTTAAATATTCCGAGCAATAAAAGACGCTTCGACCTTGCCGCACCTATGACGGCAAGGTCGATTTTTCGTTGATTATTGGGTTTATGTAATCGTTGCCTGCCCAATGCTGCATCATTTACCACCATCCTACAAGTTTTTCAGTGTAAGAGAAGGATTATTTACCCACCTCAGCGAATATATTAGCGATTATGGAAGAGTTGGCCAATTATTGGGCTAAGCTCAGTTGCGGGGGGAATTAGCGTTGGAGAAGAAGAAGGTATTGATCGTCGATGATCAGAACGGCATCCGAATATTGCTGATGGAAGTATTCAGCAGCGAAGGCTACGATACGTTTCAGGCGTCTAACGGCAAGCTGGCTTTAGAAATCGTCAAGCGAGATGCTCCCGACCTCGTATTGCTGGACATGAAGATCCCTGGCATGGATGGACTGGAAATTTTGAAGCATGTGAAGACGATTAATCGCGATATTAAAGTTATTATGATGACGGCCTACGGCGAGCTCGACATGATTAAGGAAGCGACCGATCTCGGTGCCTTAATGCATTTTACGAAGCCGTTCGACATCGACGAGATGCGGATTGCGGTTAATGCAGAGCTGCAAGGCGGCAGCTCTTCGAGTCGATTCGCTATCGGGTCATAAATCGTTTTTACGAACGGCATCGTCGCTAGCTAGCGGCGATGCCGTTTTTTTAAGATTTCTAATCATGTGTAGGATTCCGCCGTTCTGATTGGGATGTGGCCTCTGCTAATACGCTTGCGCGCTTCCTTCACCCTCACCGGAAGGAGTTTTATTCACTATTCCGAAACGCATTATGGTATAATGGCTCAGAATGACGTTTGGCAGCGCGTATAGAGGGTTTGCTTACCGCGCGAATGGTCGCTGGAATACCATATCCAAGCTGTTAAGACGACAGCCAAGCGTAAAATTAGGAGCATAGGACAACATTCCGCCTTATTGAGTTCGGCGGTTTTCCTTTGTTCTCTTCCAATCCACGGGAGGATTAATATATTGATGGAGAAATTGATGATACGCGGTGGACAGCCGCTGCGGGGCACCGTACAGATTAGCGGGGCGAAGAACAGCGCCGTTGCGCTGGTGCCGGCATCTATACTAGCGGAGTCTGAAGTTGTACTTGATAATTTGCCGCTTATTAGCGACGTTGCTGTATACAGTGAAATATTGCAAGAGCTTGGGGCAGTCGTATCGCGGGATAATGATATGATGCGGATTGACCCTACCCATCTGAAGGCCAAGCCGATGCCCAATGGTAAGGTGAAGCTGCTTCGTGCTTCCTACTATTTGATGGGTGCAATGCTTGGCCGTTTCGGCGAAGCGACGATCGGTTTGCCGGGAGGCTGCAACTTCGAGCCAAGGCCAATCGATCAGCATATTAAAGGCTTCGAGGCGCTTGGCGCCACGGTTACGAACGAACAAGGGTCTATCCACATTTCGGCCAAGGAGCTGCGCGGCGCGAAGATTTATTTGGACGTTGCAAGCGTTGGCGCGACGATTAACATTATGCTGGCGGCCTCACGGGCCAAAGGATTAACCGTCATCGAGAATGCAGCCAAAGAGCCTGAGATTATTGACGTAGCTACTCTCCTGAGCGCTATGGGCGCGAAGATCAAGGGTGCGGGAACGGAGACGATTCGGATTGAAGGGGTCGAGAGCCTGCACGGCTGCCGTCATTCCATCATTCCCGATCGAATCCAAGCCGGTACGTATATGATTGCCGCTGCTGCAACGCGCGGCGACGTCTTGATTGACAACGTCATTCCTAAGCATCTCGAAGCGATGACTGCAAAGCTTGAAGAGATGGGTGTCGAGGTGCATGAGATGGATGAATCGATCCGTATTGTTGGATCGCATGAGTACTCCCCCATTGATGTAAAGGCGCTTGTCTACCCGGGCTTTCCGACCGATTTGCAATCGCCGATGACGACGCTGCTAACGCAAGCCAAAGGGGTTAGCATTCTTACGGATACCGTATATGGCACACGCTTTAAGCATGTTCCTGAGCTCTCTCGTATGGGCGCGAATATACGGGTCGAAGGACGATCGGCCGTTATAGAAGGCGGCAGACTGAATGCTGCGAAAGTGAAGGCTGCCGATTTGCGCGCAGGAGCTGCGCTTGTTGTAGCGGCATTGACAGTCGAGGATGGCATTACGGAGATCTCCGGCGTGGAGTACATTGATCGAGGCTATGACAATCTAGTCGAAAATCTAAGACGTTTAGGCGCAGATGTGTGGCGTGAGCAAGATACTTCAGTAGAAGACTAACTAGCAGAAGCGGGGGCGCTGTGGAATAGACGGCGTCCGATTCGGCAATGATGGATAATCAAGCAATTATAATGAAAACTGAATAGAGTGGTGAGAACATGACGGACCTTCAGATCGCGGATCTGGAAGAGATGAAGTTGACCGAACTGTACAAACTAGCGAAGCAATATCAGATCGCTTATTATGGTCAGTTGAAGAAGAAAGAACTAATTTTTGCGATATTGCGCGCGCAAGCGGAAAAAAGCGGACTTATGTTTATGGAAGGCGTATTAGACGTTTTATCGGAGGGTTTCGGTTTCCTGCGCCCTATTAATTACTTGCCGAGTAAAGAGGATATTTATATTTCTGCTTCCCAAATTCGTAGATTCGACCTTCGTAACGGCGATCTCGTATCCGGCAAATGCCGTCCTCCTAAAGAAAACGAACGTTACTTCGGCCTGCTGCAGGTAAATGCCGTTAACGGTGAGAACCCTGAAACTGCAGCCGAACGCCTGCATTTCCCTGCCCTTACTCCTCTCTATCCCGATAAGAAGCTTGTGCTAGAGACAGCGCAATCCAAGCTGTCTACGAGAATGATGGATTTGCTTGCACCGGTTGGACTTGGTCAGCGCGGGCTTATCGTAGCGCCGCCGAAGACAGGTAAGACACTGTTATTGAAGGAAATTGCGCATAGCATTACGGAGAATCGTCCCGATATCGAGCTGTTCGTACTCTTGATTGACGAACGCCCGGAAGAAGTAACGGATATGCAGCGTTCTGTGAAGGGCGAGGTTGTTGCGTCGACTTTCGACGAGCTGCCTGAGAATCATATCAAAGTAGCGGAGCTTGTGCTTGAGCGCGCGCTGCGACTTGTCGAGCACAAGAAGGACGTCGTAATTTTGATGGATAGTATTACACGTCTGGCTAGAGCTTACAACCTTGTTATTCCTCCATCAGGCCGCACGCTGAGCGGCGGTATCGATCCTGCTGCATTCCATCGTCCGAAACGATTCTTCGGTTCTGCGCGCAATATCGAAGAGGGCGGAAGCCTTACCATATTGGCTACTGCGTTGATTGAGACGGGGTCGCGTATGGATGATATCATTTATGAAGAATTTAAAGGTACGGGCAATATGGAGCTTCATCTGGACCGTAAGCTGTCGGAACGCCGTATATTCCCTGCTCTCGATATTCGCAGATCGGGCACGCGCCGCGAGGAAATGCTGCTCACGAAGGAAGAGCTTGAGAAAGTATGGTCGATTCGCCGCAATATGAACGATTCGCTTGAATTTGTGGACAACTTCTTGAAGAAGCTGGCCGATAGCAAGAACAATGAGCAGTTCCTCATGTCGCTGGATACATCCGCGGATGCGAAACCGGAACGCCCAAGCATAAAAAGCGGCAGTACGTCGACTACCGGCCGGCGCCCAGCGCCAAGAACCACGACGCACGGATCGTAAGGCCGCAGGAAGGAGAACATCATGAATCTCGTATATGCGGATGAACATGGAAATGTATTCGACCATCCCGATTATATCGGGCTTGGCCGCAGCGGCGATATGATCGTCGAAATTATGGAAGAAGAGCTCATTCCGCTCCCTAACGGAGCGACGCTTGTGAGCCTTCCTTTCACGAAGCCGATCGGTCTGAACCCAAGCAATGGCCAGATGCAAGTGCTGCCTGACGGTGCGCAAGCAGTTGGCGCCTTGCTTCCGCAAGGTTTCACAAGACTTTGCTTGCCCGGCTACGTGAAGGCCGACAAGAATGAGAAGCTGCCGTTATTCGGCTATACCGCAGTCGTGTGGAAGGACGATCAGTTCTATGTGACGGCTGAACAATGCGACGATCCGGAGAGATGGGATCCACTTAATTGCGATCGCGATGAGCTCGGTATTCAAGTCGATCGAATTTTGACCAAATATCCGGAAAATCGGTTGTATAAGCATCTGTCTAATTGCGCTCTCGGTTACGAATGCCTGACGTCCTCGAACACGTTCCTCGGACGCTGGGAAGGCGCTGTTCCAGTATCGTATTCCTGCAACGCAGGATGCTTTGGCTGTATATCCGAGCAACCGGACGACAGCGGCTTCGTTGCTCCTCAGACGCGGATGAACTTCAAGCCGACCGTCGACGAAGTAGTCGAGGTTATGCTGGAGCATTTGCGTACGCCGGACGCGATCATTAGCTTCGGTCAGGGCTGCGAGGGCGAGCCGTCCACGCAAGCACGCATCATTGTTGAAGCGATGAACCGTGTGCGCAGCCAGACGTCGAATGGTTATATCAACATTAATACGAATGCCGGGTTAACCGACTTCATGCGCGCAATAGTTGATGCAGGCCTTGATCTGATGCGGGTCAGCACGATCAGCGCGCTGGACGAGCATTACAATGCTTATTACAAGCCGCGCGGCTACACGCTTCAGAACGTGGAGAAGTCGCTTAAGTACGCTACCGACAAAGGGGTATATACTTCCATTAACTACTTGATCTTCCCTGGCGTAACGGATCGCGAGGAAGAGATCGAAGCGATGATCGGTTTCGCGAAGCGCACAGGCCTTAAGCTTATTCAAATGCGCAATCTGAATATCGACCCTGAGAGCTATCTGTCGATTATTCCGAAGGCGCAGGGTGAGATTTATGGCATGAAGCAAATGTTGGAAATCTTCCGCGAGGAACTGCCGGATGTCGTCATCGGATCGTATACGCACATACCGCCAACGGCACTTCGTCGTTAACATTAAGGGATCGCCTTCCGTCTCGGGACGGAATTGGCTTCCAAATCTCGCAATATCAACCGATTGCGCTTATTGCAACTGAAAATCGGTTCGTGCTATAATCCTAGTTGTGTGATTATACTCTGGGCTCGCATGTAGCTCAGGGCGGAAAGAGGTGAACGAGATGAAACCAGCTATTCATCCGACATACCACGTCGTTACAGCAACTTGCGCTTGCGGCAACACTTTCGAGACAGGATCGATCAAATCGACCCTTCGCGTTGAGGTTTGCTCCGCATGCCACCCGTTCTTTACGGGTAAGCAGAAGTTCCTGGATGCCGGCGGTCGCGTCGACCGTTTCAAGAAGAAATACGGCATTTAATTGTCCGAATCATTCGGCCAATATTTGGCAGAATACAAGAGCCTCCCTCAGCCATCCTATGGTTAAAGGGAGGTTTTTTGATTGCAAAATAATAACGGGGCTCTTCATAACCGGATACGCACAGCCTTAGTAACAACAGGAGTTATTGCCGTAATGGCTCTGAGCGCAACGGGCTGCGGCAACCAAACCTCCGACCATATGAAGACGTACGGCCATGATGGATATATGGGCTACTCGAACAGTAATCCGAACATGCCGAATCGATTCGGCACGCTGAATTACAATGTAGACGGTAACTTGATCGAGCAAGTGCTGAAACCGATAGACGGCATTGAGCAGACGCAAATTATTTTCAACGGTACCACGGTGCATGTGAATTTGAACGTTAATGATAAGCTGTCGGACGCAGATGTAGCTAAGGTCCGTGAGAAGGCGCAGTCAGTCGTCCAATACAATATGCCTAGATATAACGTGCATGTCGAAGCGAAGCGGTAGTCGATTGCCAGCTCCTGCAAAGGTTGTCCATAAATTAACGGACAACGTCGGTTGCGCTTTAGTACGGAATCGGCTATACTTATTTTTGCCGTGCTAGACGGGGAGGTAGCGGTGCCCTGTAACTCGCAATCCGCTGTAGCGAGGTTGAATTCCTGCTCGAGGTTATGTCGATATGGGGTTTGGCACTTGCGAGCAGTGTTGACAGTCGGGTCCTCCGCAATGAACGCTTATGAACCCGGTCAGGTCCGGAAGGAAGCAGCCGTAAGTAGGTTAGTTCATGTGCCGGGGGAGTGCCTGACTCGAGCTGTAGTGCAAGGATGCCGCCTGGGTCGCATCTATCGAAGGCAGGTGCACGGTACAACGAACTATCATGCATGCAATAGCCAACTTTACAAATAACATCTTCGATCGAAGCCCGATCTCAAGTCGGCGCACGCGGCCGCAGATGTTTTTTTGGTTATCGGGTTATCGCTATTATTCTAGTAAATTGATAAAGGGCAACAGCTTCTGCTTCTTGGTCTAGAGATAGCCCTTTGCTGTGCGTTCATGTATAATAGAGGCATTGGGATTAGAGCTAAGATAAACCATTTATATGCAATCCGAAAGGAAAGGTCTGTGTGTCACATATCGCATTATATCGTGCCTGGCGTCCGCAGACGTTTCAGGACATGGTCGGACAACGGCATATTATTCAGACACTACAGAATGCGATCAAGGAGCAGCGCGTATCGCACGCTTATTTGTTCAACGGCCCGCGGGGGACAGGAAAGACGACTGCCGCGAAGGTGTTGGCGAAAGCGGTTAACTGCGAGCGAGGTCCTGCCATTGAGCCCTGCAACGAGTGCGATGCTTGCCTTGGAATAACAGCTGGACATATTATGGATGTCGTTGAGATTGACGCAGCATCCAACCGAGGAATCGATGAGATTAGGGATATACGCGACAAGGTGCGGTATGCGCCGTCGGATGTCCGTTACAAAGTTTATATTATAGATGAAGTACACATGCTTACTACGGAAGCTTTCAATGCGTTGCTTAAGACGCTGGAGGAACCTCCGGGCCATGTGATTTTTATATTGGCGACGACTGAGCCTCATAAGCTGCCGGCAACGATTATATCGCGATGCCAGCGATTCGATTTCCGTCAAGTATCGCTTGAAGAACAGACGGAACGATTGCTGCAAATTTGCCGTGAAGAAGGCATACAGGCGGAGGATGACGCCATTTCGTATATCGCTCGCTTATCGGAGGGCGGTATGCGTGACGCGATCAGCTTGCTGGAACAGGTATCGGCGTTTGGCGATTCCCATATTACGCTGTCTGCAGCTGTTGATGTGACAGGCGGTATGGCAGCAGATCAATTCTACGAGCTGGCCGATGCCGTCAAAGATCGGAACGTAGCGAGAATCATGCCGCTTGTAGAAAGTCTGATGCAAGCAGGCAAGAGCGCTGATAAGTGCTTAGAGAACTTGATTTACTATTTCCGCGACTTGCTCGTCCTTAAGCTCGCCCCACAGGGCGGAGCTGTAACGGAGAGAGTCGTCGATACAGAACGATTCCGATTGATGGCTGATGCTTATACCTCTCAGAGGCTGTTCGCTATGATTGATACGCTTAACAAATATCAGGTCGAGCTTAAGCATGCATCACAGCCTCAGACATTATTTGAGGTTGCGCTTATGAAGTTATGTACGCTTGATGAGGGATTGGGAGCTGGCGGTGAAGGACAGTCGCAGCAAGGTGCTGCTTCTGGCTCCGCTGCGCCTTCCGTGGAAGTGAATCGATTGCGTCAGCAGGTTGAGGCGCTGGAGCGCAAGCTGGAGCAAGCGCTTCAGAATGGCATCGCTGCATCTGGAGCTGGCGGAGACGCTGGAGGACGACAAGCGGCACCTGCAGCCCGAAGCGGTGGGGGCGGCTCGCGAGGCGGAGGCTTTGGCGGCAGCTCGGGCGGTATTGTCCGTTCAGCCGTTAAGCTGGATCGTTACTTAGCGGCTGCGGGCAACGATGATTTTAATCAAGTTCGCATGAAATGGAGCGCCGTGCTCCAGCGTGTGAAGGAGACGAAGATCACGGTGCATGCTTGGTTGACCGATGGCGAACCAGTTGCCGTCGCGGATGACACGCTTCTTATTGCATTCAAGAATACGATGCATAGGGAGACAACCGAGAAGCAAGCGCACCGGGATATCATCGAGCAAATACTGCGTGAGTTAATGGGCAAGCCGCTTCAATTCGTTACGTGTATGATGAAGGAGTGGCAAGCAGCCACTGCTGATGGGGGAGCCTCGAAGCAGGGCGAGACGCTTCAGCTCGAACCCGAGCAAGGCGATGGTCCTGCTGCAGGAGCGCAACGTCCGGAGTGGGTTGAAGAAGCAGTAAGGTTGTTTGGCGAGGATTTGGTCGTTGTGAAAGAGAATACTTAATTAAACTTAATTCTAATGATGAGGTGATTTGGAATGAACAATATGAACCAAATGATGAAGCAAGTAAAGAAAATGCAAGATCAAATGATGAAGGCGCAAGAAGAACTGGAAACAAAGACGCTTGAGGGAACTGCTGGCGGCGGCGTTGTTACGGTTGTTGCCAATGGCCACAAGAAAATTTTGAGCATTACGATCAAGCCGGAAGCCGTAGATCCGGAAGATGTAGAAATGCTGCAAGATCTTGTATTGACGGCAGTTAACGATGTGCTAAGTAAAGTCGACGAGCTTGCGAACAAAGATATGGGCAAATTTACTGGCGGTATGAAAATCCCAGGTTTGTTCTAGGAGTTCTAGGAAGCGAGCAATCGCACCTAGCTTTTGACGCTTGAAAGGAGCTGTAGCATCTTTGTTTTACCCTGAACCGATTGCGAAATTAATTGATGCTTTTACCCGTTTGCCGGGAATCGGTCCTAAGACAGCCGCCCGTCTTGCGTTTCATGTGCTCCGAATGAAGGAAGACGATGTCATTGATTTTGCGAAGGCGCTTGTAAGTGTGAAGCGTAATTTGTTCTACTGCTCGGTCTGCTGCAACATTACAGATACCGATCCGTGCAAAATATGCCAAGACAAGTCTCGCGATCAATCCGTCATATGCGTTGTGCAGGATTCCAAAGATCTTGTTGCAATCGAGAGAATGAAGGATTACCAAGGACAATATCATGTGCTGCAAGGTGCGATATCGCCAATGGAGGGTATCGGTCCTGAAGAGATCAAGATTGCCGAGCTTCTTAGAAGACTAAGCGATGAACAGGTGCAAGAGCTGATTTTGGCCACGAACCCGAATATCGAGGGCGAAGCGACAGCGATGTATTTATCGCGGCTCGTTAAGCCGTTCGGCATCAAAGTTACACGTATTGCTCACGGTTTGCCGGTCGGCGGGGATCTTGAGTATGCAGATGAAGTAACATTATCCAAAGCCATTGAGGGTCGGCGAGAGCTAAGCTAGATGGCTGCAATAGAGACTGCTTCGAGGAATGATTTCCTTGAGGCAGTCTTTTTTTGTTCTAATTCGGCATACAAGCCTAATACAAATAGGAGAGCGTAGATGATGCGATAGGACAAGCGGGAGGGGATCGTGATGGCAGCAGAACGACCGGTGACAATTGTAAGCGACTTAGAATGGATAGAAAAGCTGCGTAAGGAAATAGCAGAAGCACATCGAGATTGGGAAAACGCGAATCGCTTCTTCGAGTATGCTTCAGGCGAGGATCAGGTGGATTATGCGATCTATGCGATCATTACAGCTGAGAAGAGATACGAAATGCTTCTTCGACTTGCAAAAAGAACATGCAAACATTGGCCGCAATGGGGAGGATTGATGAAATGAAAACAATTTGGTTAGCCATGTTCGTTGTATCATCGTTATTGCTTATCATGGTATTGCTGCGCAATCGACTGTCATGGGGGTGGTTGCGAGGCTTTGGCTTGCACCTGGTGCTTGCGGCGGCATTGCTATACGTGCTAAATGCAACTGAGGTTATACCGGGTCTGCACGTTCCGCTCAATCCGATAACGATTGGGACGGTCGTCGCGCTGGGCGTGCCCGGAGTAGCGCTAATCGTTGGGTTGCAGTGGGTGGTCGTATGAGCTCTACATAAAGTTTAGGCAAAAGGTTGACGCCATCCGTCGATCTATGCTACATTATATCTCGCGCCTAGAACAGTAGTAATGAAGGCCAAGAAAACTTTTTAAAAAAAGTGCTTGCATTAAAATGGGCGAATGTGATATATTATAAAAGTCGCCGCTGAGACAAAGCGCCGACACGGAAGACAAGTGATTGTTCTTTGAAAACTGAACAACGAGCGAAACTGCCAGTTAAGAAGCTTCGGCTTCTGACTAAAGCAATAAAATGTTTTTGAGCAAGTCAAACACCTTTATGGAGAGTTTGATCCTGGCTCAGGACGAACGCTGGCGGCGTGCCTAATACATGCAAGTCGAGCGGAGTTATTCCTTCGGGGATGA
>NZ_JBWDNL010000003.1:0-799046 GCF_056269195.1 Paenibacillus sp. J22P218 | reverse complement strand
TTTCCCAGTATGTAAGACCCCTTGAAGACGACGAGGTTGATAGGTTCGGGGTGGAAGCACAGCAATGTGTGTAGCTGACGAATACTAATCGGTCGAGGGCTTATCCTAAAAGGCTTATATGGTCCATACAACCTATAGGCAACAGCTAAAGTTCAGCAGCAACATTCTTTCGTATCCAGTTTTCAGGGCGCAATGCCTGTTGTGTCAAGCTGACTAGTGCGGCTTATACGGCATCATTGTAAAGGCGTTTGGCGACGCCATTACCTGACCTTGTGAACGTCCCCGAACGTTCAGAAGAGACAAGCATTCGGGGGACAAGCGTGGCGGTGTAGCTCAGCTGGCTAGAGCGTACGGTTCATACCCGTGAGGTCGGGGGTTCGATCCCCTTCGCCGCTACCATTACCTTTCTTTACTTGCAACGCCTATTGTGGAGGATTAGCTCAGCTGGGAGAGCATCTGCCTTACAAGCAGAGGGTCGGCGGTTCGATCCCGTCATCCTCCACCATCTAAACTCGGAGCTGTGGTGTAGAGGCCTAACATGCCTGCCTGTCACGCAGGAGACCGCGGGTTCGAATCCCGTCAGCTCCGCCATTTTTTTCTTTAAAGTAAGGCTCGGTAGCTCAGTCGGTAGAGCAGAGGACTGAAAATCCTCGTGTCGGCGGTTCGATTCCGTCCCGAGCCACCACTTTATTTTTTTCTGCTTTTGGCAGACAGAAATAATATTGTGGAGGATTAGCGAAGTGGCCAAACGCGGGAGACTGTAAATCTCTTCCTCACGGTTCGGTGGTTCGAATCCATCATCCTCCACCATTTCCTACATCAAGAGCCATTAGCTCAGTTGGTAGAGCACCTGACTTTTAATCAGGGTGTCGAAGGTTCGAGTCCTTCATGGCTCACCATTTTTACCCAAAACAACAAACGCAACCGGAGATCTAAGATCTCCGGTTTTTTGTGTGTTTATTTAACTGTTCTAGAACTGGAGGTTGAATGGAACAATGGCAACTGGTGTTGAATTTCATTTATCCAGGATAAAAGCTTCAGATCTTGCCCTCTTCCCGCAATAATGGAAAGTCCGATCGGTGGGCCGAAGGCTGATGCTATCGGAATAGAGAGCTGAGGCAAGCCCGTTAGTCCGGCAATGGAAGTGAGCTGCAGTGTACGAAGACGCCAGTCGGCAACTTCCGCGTCCGATGCATTCAGTAAAGGAGCAAGTCCTGGCGTTGTAGGGATGATTAGCACCCCGTCGTCGCCAAGCTTCTCTACCAAAGCGGAAGCAAGTGCTCCGCGCAAAAATGTATGCAGTTCATACTCTTCAGTATTCAAGCTTGCAGCCCATGCGAATCGCTCAGTGGTAGCTTTACCGAAGGTGGGTTTCTCATTCTGGATCCACTCACCGTGCGTGCTCCATATTTCAATACCTTGCAGCTTGCGGAATAAGTTCATCCATTCAACAAGGCCATCACGCGAGACACGTACGTTATCATAATGTTGGATTAGTCCGGTAAGCAAAGAGATAGTCGGTTTCAAGTCCTCCCGCATATGCTTATCCGCAAGGGACCAAGCATCTTGCTCCATATAGAGATGCTTAAAACCATTATGGTTACCCGTGTCGAGCAGAAGCGCAGAGCCGACTTGAAGCATTGTAGCGGCATCTGCGGCAAACCAGCCTACCGTATCGAAACTCGGCGCAAGCGGAATGACGCCGTCCATCGATACGGCGCCATGCGTGGGACGAAAACCGAATATGCCGCAATGGGAGGAAGGGACTCGGATAGAGCCCCCTGTATCTGTTCCAAGCGCAAAGTCGGATAGTCCGGCAGCGACGGCTACGGCAGAGCCGGAGGACGAGCCGCCGGGTATTCGGTCAGGCGTTGCCGGGTTAACCGGTGTGCCATAGTGGTCATTCTGACCGCTAAGACTGAACATGAGCTCGTCGGTATGGGTTGTACCTTCTAAGCGTGCGCCATGAGAAAGCAGCGTATCAATAACGGAGGCGTTTTGGCCGGATGGACTATGCGTACGCAGCCAATCCGGATTTCCGGCTCCCGATTTTTCTCCTCGTATAGCGAATATATCTTTCACAGCGAAAGTACGGCCCAGCAAGTGGCCAGAGTTCGACGGTTCAAGAAAGAGTTCTTGGTCGACGTAAGCGCCGAAATGTTTGATCAACAGAAGCCCTCCCTTATTATGAATGAATGAAGCATTATGACGGCAATGGTAAATGGGTGAGCAAGTAGCGACTATCTTTCGTCGTGAAACGGTAACGATCCTGTGCCAACTGGCTTACGAGTACGGCGGATTCGGCATTAAACGGCATTTGGGAAATAATGCGCAGCAGCATATCCATTTCCCGCGGCTCGTAGAAACGCTGAATATAAGCAAGCAGCTGGGCATATTGCAGCATATTGCCGCTCCCCATCGGATTGAAGAAGTCGCTCATGTTATCGCTCCCCATGCCGATACGCACACCGGCATGGGTTAGCTGCTTAACGCGCGTTATGGCTCGAGTAGCGATTGCGGTCGGGCATACCGTAACATGCAGACCAGCTTCTGCGGTGAGAGCGATAGCTTGCTCGGCAAGCTCATCCGATACGTTAGCGAGCGAGTTGCAGTGGATTGCATAGGTTTTGCCGCTCCAGCCTCTGGCTTTTACTTGCTCGGCTAAGTAAGGGAGCAGAAAATGCTCCGGCTTGCCGCTTTCGTCGGTATGAAATTCAACCCAAGGCGCATTGCCTTTTTCCGCCAGTTCGAAAATACGATTGATATGACTGCGTCCATCCTGATCGGACAACGTATGGCCGCCAATGCCGATGCGACTATCCATCGTAAGTGCTTCTGTCAACAAACCGGCGGAATCCGGATAACGATCAAAGCCCTCTTGGTTAAAGGCGGTGATATCGATTATGATATCGTTCTTGTAATGCTCTCTAAGCTCCAGTAACGCTTCTATGCCCTGCAGCCCGACAAGAGGGTCGACGTCTACATGGGTTCGAACATAAGCCGTCCCATAGGAGAGAAGCTGTTGCAGCGCTTGCTCAGCTCGGCTGTAAATGTCTTGCTTCGTAAAGGACGACTTCGCATCCCTCGTCCAGCCTGCCCGTATAGCTACCGGTTCGTCCTTATAGGATCTTTCAGGTACAAGCATCCCTTTATCCAGGTGGGCATGCTCGTTCATAAAACCAGGTATGGTCCATTGTATTGATTGTGTCATGGTCATTGTTATCCTCCTATCCACGTTGCAGAGTAACTATGCTCGAACAACGGCTGCTATCAGATTGGCTCCTTGCGGACCTTGATGCTCCGAGCCAGCCGAGCAAAGGATGGAAGCATCGCCAACGAAACTGCCCACGACTGCGTTTGCAATCGATTTGGCTAAGATGCCGGCATGCATGCTAAGCGCATCGGAATGCATCGTATGCCGCCTGCCTCTAATGTGCGGAAGCGCGTCCGAACCCGCATTGACGAATAGCTGAACGAAGCGAGCGCGGTCTCCTTCGGACAATGTTGGAGCAGCCGAGATGTTCAAGCTCTCGAACGTAGCGAGCAAGCCGTTCAAATCGAAGGCATCCTTCATAACTCCGGAGCCTACGATAAGCGGGCTTTCTGAGTGAGCGGCATTGCCCATGACAATTACTCGTACCGCATATTGCTCGTTGCCTGCGGAAACCGAGGTTTTGACCGAATACAAGGAATGATCGCCGTTAATGCTGGCTTCGGAGATGAGCTCGCGCTTCACTTCCCTCAGCGCGACAGCCGAGCCAAGAGCAGATGCAGCTTTCGACCTTGTTCCGCCGATGCCCCATGGACACTTAATCTCTACGCAATGAACGTCATCGAGCGCTAACGAACCCGCGTCGGCAATTGCAGCGAGCACGGTCTCGCGCGTTAGATCGACTTGCGCTTGCGTACCGATTTCTTCCGCTAACAATGGGCGGCTGGATGCAACACCGAACACGAATCGTTTCTCTTCCGTAGTAACTGCAGATTCTCCCGACCGTTTAACGAACAACGTATAATGCGGGCTCATCAGTCCGCCTGTCTTTCCGATCATCATCATCGGGATGCGTTCGAATATTTCCTCATGCGTCCATCCTAGGTAACGCGACAGCAATACTTGAAACGCTAGCGTCGAGTATCCGCGGGAATAACCGTCACCCTCCGTTTGGGCGATAATGCCTTTAATCTCTTCTGCTTGTAATGCACCCGATTCCAGCAAAGCTTCAAGCCTGCTTACATCACCGGGGTGATCCATCGATAATTTGATCAAATCGCAATACATAGTTAGTTCTCCTCCAATAGCTTTATAAAGTTGTCCGAAGTGGTAACAAATCCAAAATGGCGTTCGATATTGTTCAAGCTTGGTTCGTAAGCATCCTTATAAGCGCATGCCGTAGCATCTCGTATGACGATGACATGATATCCGAGCAAATGCGCATCGCGAACCGTCGATTCGACGCATGTATTCGTATTAATGCCTGTAAAAATCAAAGTCTGAATCGATTGCTGCTGCAGCCTCTCATGTAAATCCGTGCCGACAAAAGCGCTGTAGCGATGCTTCCAAAACACGGTATGTTCATCACCAGGTGTTAGAGGCTCATAAAATTCGCTGCCCCATGTGCCGGTTCGGCAAGTATCGGGATGGTTGGAGGCTCTGCGGCGCTGCACCCAGGCATTGTCGCCGTCATTAGCTTCGTTATGCGACATTCCGATCATCCAGACGGGAATTCCCGCCTGATTGGCAACGCCTCGCAGATGATCGATGACGGGAACGGCCAGGTGATAATCCTCGACCGAGTACCCTCCCTTAGCGAAAGCGCCGTTCTCGTGGACGAAATCATTTTGCATATCGATAATAAATAATGCGGTTGGAAGTTCCATTACGCTCGCAATGGTGTAAGGCTTATTCGTCGATAGCAAGAGCTACACCTCCGTCAGTACGCCTTGCGACTTGAAGACGCCACGAATGTCTTGGACATGGGCCATGAATTCCGGATCAAGCCTCGTATTAATGGAACGCGGACGCGGAAGCCCGATCGAGATGTCGCGAACGACTTCGCCGGGACGCGGCGACATGACGAATACGCGGTCGGAGAGAAACACAGCTTCCTCGATGCTGTGGGTGATGAATACGACCGTAAACTTGAACTTGTTGTACAGCTTCAGCAGGTCGTACATCATTTGCTCGCGGGTTAGTGCGTCGAGTGCGCCGAAAGGTTCATCCATCATGAGCAGCGACGGGTTCTGGATGAGCGCCCGGCAGATGGAAACGCGCTGCCGCATTCCGCCGGACAGTTCGAACGGGTATTTGTCCGCGAAGCCTTCGAGCCCGACCATGCTGAGCAACTCTAATGCTGCGTCGCGGTTCGTGCCTCGTCCGCCGCGATCGAACCAAGTAATGCCATGCATATCGAACGGGAGCAAAATATTGCCGAGTACCGTCCGCCACTCCAGCAGCACATCCTTCTGAAACACGACGGCGTTGCCGGCTTGAGGGCCGTTCATCGGTGTGTCGTTCAACAAAATGCCGCCGCTGGTCGGCTTATCCAGACCGGCGATGAGGTTCATGAGGGTAGACTTGCCGCAGCCGCTTGGGCCGACCACCGAAATGAAGGAAGATGGCTCGATATCGAGCGTAACCTCCTTCAGCGCTTGCACGTTGCCGCTCCTTGTCTTGAACGTTTTCTCTACACGGTCGAGCGTGATTTTTTTGCCTGACATGGGCTACGCCTCCTTTCTAGTTGCCTGGTACCATGGCATGCACCATCTCTCGAGCAAGCCGACGATGCAGTACAAGCCGATACCCATAATGGCAAGAGCGAATATGACGCAAAATTCCATCGTGACGTCGAGCTTGGAGTTGGCGGTAAGCTGCAAATAACCAAGTCCTTTCTCTGATGCGACGAACTCGGCGACGACCGCGCCTACAACGGCCAGCGTGATGCCGACCTTCAGTCCGCCAAAGATGCTCGGGAGCGCCTTTGGGAGACGGAAGTAGGCGAACGTCTGAAACGTGCTTGCCCGCATCGATTTGGCCAAATGAAGCATATCCTTCTCCATCGACTTCATGCCGACGACCGTATTGATGATGATCGGAAAGAAGGAGATCAGGAAAGCGATCAGCACTTTGGTCAGCGTGCCGAAGCCGAACCAGAGAATGAGCAGTGGAGCGAGCGATACCATTGGTACGCAATGAATACCGATCAAGATCGGGAAAAACGATTGAGAGAAGTAGTTCGAATAAACGATGATGATAGCGATCGGAATACCGATGACGACGGCCATGGCGAATCCGAGCAGAATTTCGCCGAGCGTCACGCCCCCGTGCCTTACAAGAACATCGAAGTCCACGAAGAAGCGGTGAAAAATTTGCGTTGGCCGCGGCATTAAATATTCGGGAACCGAGAATAGCAAGCAAACGATTTCCCAAAGTGCAAACAATCCGATGAGTGTGGCAACAACCGATGCGGCGCGGCCGAGTTTAGCATAGTTCATAGTTCTGGTTACCTCCTCGTGCTAGCCTGGCGATTAAGGCTGCGGGGAATATTCATTCGTGAAGTACTCTGCTGCCGGCAACTGTTTCTTGATCAAGCCGCTTTCGAACAGAACGCTCGACGTGTGCGTAATATTTTCCTCGCTGACCCAACCGAAAGGTTTGCCCTCCAGTACTGCCAGTTCGCCGGTGCGCTGAATCTGCATAACCGTAAGCTCTTCGTCCACTGTATCCGGGAACAGCTTCATGGCAATGGCCGCCGCTTCCTCGGGATTGTCGATCGTATACTTGAAGCCTTCATTCACTGCGGCGAGGAAGCGCTTCGCCGTATTCGGGTTGTCGGCCAAAAATTTATTGTTCGCGGCAAGCGTAAGTCCGGCTACGTCAAAGCCGTAATCGGCCAAGTACATCGGCTGTAGCTCTATGCCAAGCTTCTTATTGAACATCGGGAACTCATTCGTGGAAAATACCGCTACCGCATCAACCTCTTTGTTCAAAAATGCCGTGTTGCGCGCGCCGGTTTCCATTTTGACAAGCTTAACCTTGCTGCCGTCCACCTTGTTATGCTCGATGAATTTGTCGTAGAGCGACGTGAAGGTGGAGGAAATAGACGAAGCAATCGATTTGCCTTCGAGATCGGCAGGTGTTTTGATCGGGTTATCGGGATAGGACAATAAGATGATTGGCGAGCGCGACATATAGGAAGCGATGATCTTCACCGGCATGCCCTGTTCGATGCCCTGCATCGGTTCGGCTGTCGACATGACGCCGATGTCTTCTTTATTTTGCGAAAGCACCTGAAGCGTCTGTACCGAGCTTGTGCCTTCTAGCACTTCGACGTCGAGACCGTACTTTTCGAAAATGCCTTTTTCCTTCGTGACGAAGAAAGGAGCGAACTCGCCTTTGAACTTCCAGTTCAAGCGGAGCGTTACTTTCGTTTTCTCCGGTGCGCCTATCGTAATGCCGTTCTCGTCTGCAGAAACTTCGGCTGCAGCTGGGTTAGTTGCCGCAGGCTTCGGCTCATTGCCGGAATTGCCTCCGCATGCCGTTGCAACAAGCATTAGTGCTAGAAGCGGGAGTGCCAATTTAGAAGTCCATCGTCTCATCGTTAATCCCTCCAAATAAATTGTTAGTTTACATCACTTCATATGTGATGTTTATCTATGAGAATCATGTTACTATAGGCGAAATAGCGTAGCTATGTATAAAGTGCACATTATCGAACGATTGAAACTATTCAAAATGAACATCTCGGTTTGTGAATAGGTGAATGCAGGCACTAGTTTGCTATATGAATGTTAAATATACTAACATTAATGATGTGAATGGTTGATCAGTCTTAGGAAGCTTGATTACAGCCTATTGAAGAGGATGTGAAGTCAGATGGCTCGTACGATGCAATTCATTGTCAAGCTTCCCGTCATGGGAAGTTCGAGACTCATGGGAGGCGCTGGCGGCCTCGGCCGCTCCATCGATTCCGTCAATATTATGGATTCGCCCGATATCGCCAACTGGGTAAGGCCGAATCAATTACTGCTCACGACGGCCTATCATTATAAAGACAATCCGGAGGATATGGTGTCGCTCGTACAGCGTCTGCATCAGAGCAATTGCGCCGGTCTGGCCATTAAGATGAAAAGATATATCCTAGCCATTCCCGACATCGTCGTGCAGGAAGCGGATCGTCTTCGCTTTCCGCTTATCGGCCTGCCGCCGACGATGTTGCTGGGCGACGTGCTAAACGAAATTCTGGAGCATCTGCTGAACGAGAAGCAGGTGGATCTGCAGAAGTCGTTCGATTTGCATCGCAAGTTCACGCAGCTGTTCCTTCAAGGAGCGGACTTGTCGGATATCGCACAGACGCTTGTGGCGATCATTAAGAAGCCGATTCTCATATTGAACGAACATGGCGATCCGGCAGGGATATCGGATGCCATCCGGAAGCGATTAGGCGATCCCGAATTTATGCTATCGATCAAAAAAATGCTTTACGCGGCCGACCTGTCCGTCGATAAGCTGTCCACTCTTACGCTGGGCAATGACGAGGTCATTCGGATTTATCCCGTATCGGTGTCAGGGGTTCTCAAAGGATACTTATGCATGCTGGATAAGGAGTCATCCAGTGATGTTTCACTTATGCCGCTGGAGCAAGCGGCTCATATTATCGCTTACGAGCATATGCGCCAAGAAGCGCTTGCGTTAGGCGAGAGAAGGCTGCGGCAGCAATTCGTTGCCGATATGTTGGACAACAAGCTGTCTAAGGAAGAGATATTGGTTCGAGGCAAAAAGTACGGGATGCCGCAGGAGGGGGGCTACCTGGTATGTGTCTGCAAGTCCGATCCGCTACCAGAGGGCCGGTTGCCCTCTAAGCTGGAACAGTCCTCGGAGCGGGAGAAGCGCAGGGGGGAGATCGAGAAGTACTGGGAAGCGAGAGCCATTCAAGCAATCACAGAGCTGAAGGGCGATGACGTCGTCAGTCTGCTCATGCTGCCGGCACAGCCTTTCTCGGCCGTGCAGGAGAAGGAGTGGGTGGCGGTGCTTGCGGAATTGCAGGAACAGATTGCTAAAGGAAACGACCCAAGAAGCTGGAGCTGTTCGTTCGGCGTGAGCAATTATACAGGCCAGTCCGACAAGATCGCCGCTGCTTACCGAGAAGCGGAGCAGGCGCTTGCAAGCGGTTATGCTATGCGAAGCCGCAGGTTCATCCTGACTTACCGAACTCAACAGGTGCAGGAGCTTATCCAGTCTGTACCGGGCACGAAGCTGAACGACTTCTACCTTTCATCTCTTGGCGAGCTCGTAACGGTAAAGTCAGGGGAGCATGAAGACCTGCTAAGGACGATGGATATTTATTTAAATTATAACTGCTCCGTTGCCGATACGGCGAAGCTGCTGTACATTCACCGCAATACGGTGCTGAACCGGATTAGCCGCTGTGAAGCGCTGCTTCATGTATCCATGAAGGATGTCCATGACACGCTGAAGCTTAGAATCGCCCTTCTTATTCATCAATCGCGGATTTCGGAGAAGGAATAATAATCGCATCTTTTATTTTTGCCTCACTGGGGAACAATGGTACAAAAGCTTCTTCCGGAGGGGTTATCGACATGATGTATGGATTAGCGGCATTAATTAGCTTCGCGATCGTTTTTGTTACAATACCGCCGCTTAGGAAGCTCGCGCTTAGACTTGGCTTCGTAGATCGTCCAACGACGCGCAAAATACACCGAAAGCCGATTCCCCTTATGGGTGGGGCGGCTATTTTTGCTGGCTGCGTGGCGACAATGGTGCTGTTCGTCGGATTCACGCCGCTAAGCTGGACGATCATTATCGGAGGCTTCGTGCTCGTCGCTATCGGTCTGCTCGATGATGCATGGAAAGCGAAAGGCCGCGAATTCCCGGTATGGCCGCGCGTAATCATTTATTTGGCTGCGGCGTCTGTACCATCGATTTTTCACATCCAAATGGCAGGCATCGCAAGTCCGATCAACGGCTATTTCTATTCTTTCGACGGTTGGTTCTCATGGCTGGCGACGACGCTATGGGTGTTCGCTCTCATTAATATGATTAACTTCATCGATGGGGTGGATGGGCTTGCGTCAGGCGTTTGCACGCTTTCGTCATTAACATTGCTCGCGGCAGCGCTTATGACGGGGAGACCCGATGCGGCGATGCTCGCCGTTATCGCTGCGGGAGTGTCCATCGGTTTCCTGATTCACAACTTCTATCCGGCGCGTATCTTTATGGGCGATGCGGGAGCGACCTTTCTCGGATATACGCTTGCAGTCATTGCAGTAGATGGCACATTGAAGCGAGCGACATTCATATCGATGCTTGTACCGTTGCTTGCACTAGGACTGCCAATCCTCGACACGTCCTTTGTGATGCTGCGCCGACTTATGAGCGGCAAGGGGCTTCATCATGCGGACAAGCTGCATACGCATCATACATTAATGAAGTGGGGACTGAATCAAGTCCAAACGGTATCGTTCCTATACTTGATTTCAGCGCTTTTCGCTCTGATGTCAATCATCCTTTTGCTCGCTATTGGCTGAACTTGTTTTGCCATTATGGTACAATGACGTTAAAAAGGCGTTTCGATAGCCGTAGAGCGGCATTAGCCGAGGAGATTGGAGAAGAGCAAAAATGAGCACGACAGATTGGTTGAAACCACTGCAGCACATTTTAAATTGTCCGATTCATGTACATACGATTTCTGTTACGGAATGGGTGGAAGTGGTCAAGGCTGCTGATGCGCTTTGGCCGGATGAGCTTAATGCTCAACATCCAGTGGAGGGGCAGCGTGTCGAGAAGCACAATAAGCTGCATTTCGTTGCTGCGTTGTCCGATCATTCCGTCGAGCTGCTCGAGATTGAACCTACCGGGATCAGTCAAGCTGAGAAGGAACTGATTAGCTGGACGCTTCAGCTTGTGCGCGGTGGAGAGGCCGATTCCAAGAAAGCTTTATCCGTCTCTGAGTCCGAGCGGAATGCGCTCAAGCTAAGTGAGTGGATTCAACAGCAGCTTGAGGAGACCGAGCCGGCATATTCGTTGCCGGATCATCTCGTTGTCGGCAGCCGCCTCTTTAATGAAATGATTCCGTTTCTACTCGTAACCGAGCAATCGAATACGAAGCTAACGACGTTCACTGAGCTTGAGAAGCTGCTTCGTTCCTTTTTATCAGACGACGTACTGCTTATTCCGTTGAAAACCCAGGAATGGCTCATATGGGGGCCGATCTCGCTTCTGCGCGACGAGGATTCAGAATCTTTCGACGAGAATGAAGAGGAGACGTTAGAGGACAGCCTGGAGTCGATCTGTTCGGGGCTGCACGAGATGCTTGCCAGCGAGTGGATCGGGGAGTGTCATCTGGCGGTGGCGCAGCCCGCGACGCCGGCCAAGGGTATCGTCGAGACGACGATCCTGCTTCGCGAGACGATTAATCTCGGCCGCAAGTTCCATGTAGGAACGAATATTCATATGCCTTGGATGCTGCAGCTGGAGCGATTGCTTAACGCTATTCCTGAAACTCAGCGGGCGAAGTATTTGGAGCAATCGCTGAAACGGGCCGATATGTTCGTCGAACCCGAGATGCTAAGCACGCTGGAGACGTTCTTCACACTGGACTGCAATGTGAGCGAGACAGCCAAGAAGCTGTACATTCACCGCAATACGCTGCTGTATCGGCTGGATAAGCTGAAGCAGGAGACAGGGCTTGATGTTCGCCAATTTCGCGATGCCGTTCTCGTCAAAATCATATTGCTATTGTACAAAGTTACGAAAAGGAATTAATTTTTTTGTAGAGTATGTGCATAGTCACAAACGCTTACATCGGATAAGATAAGTGCATAACGAAATTTCTTTCTAGGGGGAAACTTATCATGGCAGGCGTACGTTTAGAGAATATCTACAAGAAATACCCGGGTACCGACAAAGCATCGGTTACTGACGTTAACTTAGACATCAAGGACAAAGAGTTCCTCGTATTGGTAGGACCGTCCGGTTGCGGTAAATCGACTACTCTTCGTATGATCGCTGGCTTGGAAGAAATTTCTGAAGGCAAATTGTTCATCGGCGACCGTCTTGTAAACGACGTAGCTCCTAAAGACCGCGACATCGCGATGGTATTCCAATCCTACGCGTTGTACCCGCACATGAACGTTTACCAAAACATGGCGTTCGGCCTTAAACTTCGTAAATTCAAAAAAGCAGACATCGACAAACGCGTTCGTGAAGCTGCTAAAATTCTTGATATTGAGCATTTGCTCGACCGTAAACCAAAAGCTCTTTCCGGTGGTCAACGTCAACGTGTCGCTTTGGGACGCGCAATCGTACGTGAACCGCAAGTATTCTTGATGGATGAGCCGCTTTCCAACTTGGACGCGAAACTTCGTGGACAAATGCGCGCTGAAATCAGCAAACTGACTAAGCGTCTTGAAACAACTACAATCTATGTAACGCATGACCAAATCGAAGCAATGACGATGGGCGACCGTATCGTTGTTATGAAGGACGGTTTCATTCAACAAACCGATTCCCCTGAACAACTTTACAACCACCCTGTTAATATCTTCGTAGCTGGCTTTATCGGCGCTCCTTCGATGAACTTCATCAGCGGAACGTTGTCTGAGCAAGGCGGAACTGTTAAATTCAAAGCTGCTGGCGTGGATGTTGTTGTTCCTGAAGGCAAATCCGCAGCCCTTCGCTCGAAAGGCTACATCGGCAAAGAAGTTATTCTTGGCATTCGTCCAGAAGACCTTCACGAAGAGCCTGTGTTCTTGGAAGCTTCCCCGAACACAATCGTAAATGCAAACATTGAGGTTGCTGAAAACCTTGGTCACGAAATGTACCTGTACCTGAACGGTATCGGCACTGATACAGTTATCGCTCGCGTAGACGGACGTTCCGGCCTTCGTGACGGCGCAAGCGTTAAGCTTGCTCTTGACATGAACAAAGTTCATCTGTTCGACAAAGAGTCCGAATTGAACATTTTCGAAGTTTAATACTTCGATCTAACGAGAGTTGCCTGGATGTATCCAGGCAACTCTTTTTTGTTTATACATGAAAACCGTTTTTGGCGCTTGCGTGTCTAATCAGTATGGATGTCAGCGCTGAAACGTTGCGTTCGGCGTCTTTTTCCTTTACGATGAAGACATTGGAAACATACTTACATATCAGCTTGCTGCAGTTGTCATAAGAGGAGGCCATACGATGGCGAAAAAAGTAAAGGTGTCTGAGCTAGTCCAGCAATTTCAGCTCGAAATCGTCGCTGGAGAAGATGGGCTGAAGCGAGCAATTACGGTTGATGATCTGTACCGACCAGGCCTGGAAATGGCCGGCTATTTTCATTATTATCCGAGCGAGCGCGTGCAATTGCTTGGACGGACGGAAATATCGTTCCTTAGCACGCTGGAGAGCGATGAACGCAAAGATCGTATGGCGTGGCTATGTAACGAGGAGACACCTTGTATTATTTTGACAAGAGGACTTGAAGCGCCTGAGGAGCTGGTGCAGCAATCGAATGAATCGAAGATTCCGGTGCTGCGCAGCAATGTGGCAACAACGATTTTGTCGAGCCGGATTACGGACTTCCTGGAGAAAAAGCTTGCGCCGACAGCGACGATTCATGGCGTTCTTGTTGATGTCTATGGCGTAGGCATGCTTATTACCGGAGGAAGCGGCATCGGTAAGAGCGAGACTGCTCTAGAGCTTGTTAAGCGCGGACATCGGCTTGTAGCCGACGATGCGGTCGAGATTCGGCAGACGTCCGACGGTCAGCTGCATGGCAGCGCGCCGGAGCTTATTCGCCACTTGCTTGAAATTCGCGGACTAGGCATCATCAACGTGATGACGCTGTTCGGGGCGGGCGCGGTAAGAACGCAGAAGCGGATTGGCCTTGTCATTAAGCTTGAGAATTGGCAGCAGGATAAACAATATGATCGTCTTGGACTTGATGAAGAAACGACGCGCATTATCGATACGGATATTCCGCTCGTAACGGTTCCCGTTCGTCCGGGCCGTAACTTAGCGGTCATTATCGAGGTGGCGGCAATGAACTTCCGTTTGAAACGGATGGGTTATAATGCGGCGCTGCAATTCACGAACAAGCTGACCGAAACGATCGCGGACGATATGGACGATTACGATTGATATTGATAACAAAGGAGATAAGCGTGAATGGAGACTTTGCTCATTAACCCGATTGCGTTCTCGATCGGCACTATATCGGTTCATTGGTACGGCATTATTCTGGGCACGGCGGCTTTGGTCGGCCTGCTGCTCGCGGTACAAGAAGGCAAGCGATTCGGCATTAAGCCGGATTTCTTCATGGATCTGCTGCTGCTTGGCGTTCCATCGGCAATTATCGGAGCGCGGATTTATTATGTGGCGTTTACATGGGATGATTATAAGGATAATTTCCTTGATGTGTTCAAAATATGGGAAGGCGGCATCGCTATCTACGGTGCGCTTATAGGCGCGTTCATTTGCGGATATTTTTATTTCCGCGCGAAGGGTTACAACTTCTTGCGGATCGTTGATATTTGCGTACCGTCGCTGCTGGCGGGTCAAATGATCGGACGCTGGGGCAACTTCATGAATCAGGAAGCGTATGGCGGACCGGTTGAAGAGAGCTTCCTGCGGGAGACGCTTCATATCCCTGCATTTATAGTGAACCAAATGAATGTTGATGGCGTATTCCATCATCCGGCGTTTCTTTATGAATCGCTTTGGAGTTTGGTCGGTATCGCAATCCTGTTCATTTTGCGCCGTCAAAGCTTCCTTCGTTCCGGCGAATTGATGGCAGCCTATTTCATCTGGTACTCCATCGGCCGCTTCTTTATTGAGGCGCTCCGTACGGACAGCTTGGGCTTCGCTGGTCCGAAATGGTTGGCATCGTTCATCGATGCGTTATGGTCGCCAATGACCGTAGTATTCGAGGAAGGTTATTTGGACCCGGCTTACGGCAATATTAGAATATCGCAGGCTCTTGCTCTGCTTCTGATCGTGGCCGCGATCATCTTCGTTATTGTTCGCCGCAGATCGGGACTTGCCATTGCCAGTTATTCCGATCCGATCGTATCGAGCAAGCCGGAGAAGGTTGCTCAGGTGAATGATGGCAAGTCGTCTGCCGCAGGGGCGGAAGGCGATAGCGGAATTTCTGGAGCTAAAGGAAAAGAAGAATAGAAGCAGGCCGGCTGTTAGATGCTGGATGTCTGCGAAAGCGGTTTGGGAGGATTGGATAGATGACAGGCAATACACGTACGATGCTATTCGATCTGGACGGCACGATTCTAGACACTAATGAGCTTATTATACGGTCGTTCGTGGAGGCGCTTAAGGGCGTGGCAGTAGAAGGCTTCGGTAGAGAGCATATTATTCCGACGATGGGTGAACCGCTGATTGACCAATTGAGGCGATTCTCCGGCCTTGAGGAAGTATCGCATCTTGTCGATGCTTATCGCGAGATTAACCTTAGGCTGCACGACGATCTTGTTAAACCGTTTGAATACGTAGTCGAAGTATTGCGCAATCTTCATGGAAAAGGGATTCAGATCGGCGTTGTCACGACGAAAATGCGTCTTACAACGGAGAAGGGGCTTAAGTTCGTTGGCATAGACGAATACGTCGATGCCGTCATTACGATTGACGATGTGAAGAATCCGAAGCCGCATCCTGAGCCGGTCAACAAGGCGATTGCGCTGCTTGGCGCCGATCCCGCGACAACGATGATGGTTGGCGACAGCGTCGTCGACATAAAATCTGCGGTAGCGGCTGGCACGGTAGCAGTTGGCGTCGCGTGGTCGCTGAAGGGTGAGAAGCTGCTTAGCGAAGCAGGAGCGCATCATATCATTCATGATATGCGCGATTTGTACGCATTCGTCGGAATGGAGAGCGAGCCGTTTGCGAAACGTTGACCGATACCCGGTCGAAGGGCCGAACGCTCTTTGGCAGGTGTACAAGACGGTAAGCCGCTTGAAGGCGGTACGCAACTTTATATTTATCCAGCTGGCGCGTTATTGTCCAAGCTTGCCGCTCAAAAACTTCATATATCGGCGTGTGCTGGGCATGAAGGTGGGAAAGAAGACGGCCTTCGCCCTTATGGTGATGGTCGACGTATTTTTCCCCGAGCGAATCAAGGTCGGCGACAATTCGATTATTGGGTATAATACAACGATATTGACCCATGAGTATCTGATCAGGGAGTATCGTATTGGCGATGTCGTGATCGGCTCGAACGTGATGATCGGCGCGAATACGACGATATTGCCGGGTGTTGCGATCGGCGATGGCGCGGTGGTGGCAGCAGGATCGCTCGTTCATAAGGATGTGCCGGCAGGAAGCTTCGTCGGCGGCAATCCGATGCGGGAGATTAAGCGAAGCGTTGTCCAGCCCGATATCGCCGACCCTGCGAAGCATATTATTCATTAGCTAGCCGTCTATTGAGCAATGAAAATAGCGTGAGGAACAGCCCCAGGCGGACGAATCCAATTCGTTCGCAGGGGCTTCCTTGTTGTTATAGCTCAGAGTAGGGGAGGGGCTTTTACTGGCTTGACGGAGCGGCGTTTTTCATGCTAATATTACGACTAATATCTTTAATTTGTTAGAATGGTAACATGGTAATGCTGTAATACACTAAAGCGACCGAAGGTGAGAACGGAAATGTCCAAACCAAAAGTATTTGAGAAGCCGATAGGCGTGAAAGATTATTTGCCGGGAGCGGTGGCGAAGCTTCGCCATATTGAGCGCCAGGTGCTCGCCTGCATGCAAGGCTGGGGCTATGAGCAAATTATGACTCCCACGATGGAATATTACGATACAGTAGGCGTTGCCAGCTCGACGTCCGACCAAAAGCTGTTCAAGCTGCTTAACAATCGCGGAACGACGCTTGTGCTGCGCTCCGATATGACGTCGCCGATTGCGCGTGTAGTGGCATCGTTATTGAAGGATGCCGATTTCCCGCTGCGATTGTCGTACCACTCTAATGTATTCCGTGCGATCGAAGAGGAAGCAGGCCGCGAGGCGGAGTTTTTCCAGACGGGCGTGGAATTGGTTGGCGATTCGTCTGCCGAGGCGGACGCTGAGGTCGTAGCGCTTGCTATTGCGTCGTTGAAAGCGGCCGGCGTAGAACGCTTCAAGATTGCCATTGGCCACGTCGGCTTCTTGAATGGTCTATTCGAGGAGACGCTGGCAGGCCGCGAGGAAGCGCAGGAGCAGCTTAAAGCTTGCTTGCTCGGACGCGATTATGTGGGCTACCGCGAGCAATTGCGCAAGCTTGCGCTTGACGAGCCGGTACAGCGCGAGCTGGAGGGCATCCTTAGGCTGCGAGGCGGACAGGAAATATGCGATCAGGCGCTGCAGCTTAGCGGCAATGAGAAGGCGCGCGAGTCGATCAGCCATCTGTGCGAAATTTGGGATGTGTTGAAGGCATATGGCGTATGCGAGCATGTGCTTATAGATCTCACAATGATTGGAGATTTCTCTTATTACACAGGCATGACCTTCGAGGGATATGCAGCCGATCTCGGATTCCCGGTAGCGAGCGGCGGCCGTTACGACAATCTGCTGTCGCAGTTCGGGCGCAAGGCGCCGGCTACGGGCTTCGCGCTGAAGACGACGCGCATTCTAGAGCTGCTCGGCAACGAGGCGGATGAAGCGGTGGAGAGAACGCTGATCGTCTATGATGCGGTGGGGCGCACGGAGGCGCTGGCAAAGGCGCAGAAGCTGCGCGGCGAGGGCGTTAAGGTTGTGACGGAGCGATTGGCTGATGGAGATCATTCGTACGCAAAAGTAAGACTTCCTTCACAATTACACGATAGATTTACGTTCAAGGGTAATGAATATACGGATTACATCGAATTCATTCAGAAAGGGGGCAGCGCCACATGAGCGGAGACAACAAGCAAATATTGAAAGTGGCGATGCCGAAGGGCCGCATCTACAAGCAGGCTTCCAAGCTGTTCCGTGAAGCGGGCTTGCCGATCCCAAGCGACTTCGACGACACGCGCAAGCTCATTATTGAGCTGCCGGAAGCAAAGATGGAGTTCATTATGGCGAAGCCGGTCGATGTGCCGACTTACGTAGAATATGGCGTAGCCGATATCGGCATTGTCGGCAAGGACGTATTGATGGAAGAGAACAAGGATGTCTACGAGTTGCTCGATCTTGGCATTGCGAAATGCCGGATGTCGGTCATCGGCTTGCCGGATTGGAAGCCGACGATTAATCCGCGTGTCGCGACGAAGTATCCGAACGTAGCATCGGCTTACTTCCGCGAGCTTGGTCAACAGGTTGAGGTCATTAAGCTGAACGGCTCGATTGAGCTAGCGCCGCTGATCGGCCTTGCCGATCGGATCGTCGATATGGTGGAAACGGGACAGACGCTGCGCGAGAACGGACTGGTGGAGATGGAATCGATCTTCGGCATTACAAGCCGCTTGATCGCCAACCGGGTCAGCTATCGGATGAAGAACGACAGTATTCAGAACCTATGCGATCTGTTGCAGGAGACGCTTGCGGCGAAGGCTTAATAAAGGCGAGAGTGCGATAGAGAAGCTTTCGGTACAGGATGGTTTAGGCAAGAGAGCGATAGAGAACGTGTGAGGGAAGGAGCGCTACGTATGCGCATTATGAGAGCGGAGCAGTTTGGGTTGAAGCGCGAGGTCGAGTATGGCTCGCCCGAGCAGAACGAGGTCGTTCGGACCATCGTAGAGGCGGTCCGAACGGAAGGAGACGCGGCGCTGCTCAGGTACACGGAGCAGCTTGACCGCGTGAAGCTGGATGCGGCGTCGCTTCGCGTGACGCAGCAGGAGATTGAGGCGGCGTATGATAAGGTCGACGCCGCGTTCCTCACGGCCATCCGCGAGGCGGCCGTGAACATCAGGGTTTTCCACGAGAAGCAGAAGCGCACCTCGTGGATGGATCTGCAGCCGGACGGGACGCTGCTCGGGCAAATTCTGCGACCGCTGAAGCGGGTCGGCGTATACGTGCCCGGTGGGAAGGCGGCTTATCCGTCGTCCGTGCTCATGAACGTCATTCCGGCACAAGTAGCCGGCGTGCCGGAGATCGTGATGGTAACGCCGCCGGCCACTGGCGGCAAGGCAGGCATCGACCCGTATATTCTCGTTGCCGCCGCGGAATCGGGCGTCAAGGAGATGTACCGGGTCGGAGGCGCTCAAGCCATTGCCGCGCTTGCGTACGGCACGGCTTCGATTGCCCCGGTCGATAAAATATGCGGACCGGGCAACATCTACGTGGCGCTGGCGAAGCGCGCCGTATTCGGCGCCGTCGATATCGACAGCATCGCCGGCCCAAGCGAAATCGTCGTCCTTGCCGATGACACGGCGGACTCATCTTACGTCGCTGCCGACCTGCTGTCGCAGGCGGAGCACGACGAGATGTCGTCGGCGATCCTTATTACGCCATCGACGAAGCTGGCCGAGGCTGTCGCCGCTGAAGTCGAGCGCCAGCTCTCCACGCTGCCGCGCGAGGCGATCGCGCGCAGCTCGGTAGACAACTACGGCGCAGCGCTGCTCGTCGACTCGCTGAAGGACGGCATCGACGTCGTCAATCAGCTGGCGCCTGAGCACCTGGAAGTGCTGACGGCCGATCCGATGAGCCTGCTCGGCCTTATTGAGAACGCGGGCGCGATCTTCCTCGGCCCGTACAGCTCGGAGCCGGTCGGCGATTATTTCGCCGGACCGAATCACATCATTCCGACGAACGGCACAGCGCGTTTCTCCTCGCCGGTCAATGTTGACGACTTCCTTAAGAAGTCGAGCTTGATCTACTACAGCAAGGAAGCGCTAATGGCCAATGGCGACAAGATTATCACCCTTGCGCGCCACGAAGGATTAGAAGGACATGCTCGCGCGATCGAGATCCGTTTGGAGAAGGAACGCGGGCTTTAATAGATTAGATTCTAGGAACTAAATCATGCTGCTCAGGAGCAAAACGCCCCAAGCACTAGATCATTAACCAACATAAAAGGAAAGTAGGAATTACAATGGCGGATACTAGAGTGCGTGAGGCGTCGGTCGAGCGCAAAACAAATGAAACGGATATTAAGCTGTCTTTCGCGGTGGACGGCACTGGCGAGACGAAGCTCGAAACGGATGTGCCTTTCCTGAACCATATGCTTGACCTGTTCACGAAGCACGGACAATTCAACCTGCAAGTCGAGGCGCGCGGCGACATCGACATTGACGATCACCACACCGTTGAAGACATCGGCATCTGCCTCGGGCAGACGCTTCGCGAAGCATTGGGCGACAAACGCGGCATTAAACGTTATGCCAGCGTATTCGTTCCGATGGATGAGGCGCTAGCGCAAGTCATTGTCGACGTCAGCAACCGTCCGCACTTTGAATATCGCGCGGAATATCCTTCGGCGCAGGTCGGAAGCTTCTCTACTGAGCTCGTTCACGAGTTCCTGTGGAAGCTGGCGCTTGAATCGCGCATTACGCTGCACGTTATCGTTCACTACGGCAAAAACACGCATCACATGATCGAAGCGGTATTCAAAGCGCTTGGCCGTGCGATCGACGAAGCGACGAGCATTGATCCTCGCGTACAAGGAGTGCCTTCAACGAAGGGAGTGCTGTAAATGATTGCGATTATAGATTATGGCATGGGCAACCTGCATAGCGTGAGCAAAGCGGTTGAACGGCTAGGGTTCGAAGCGGTCATTACCGCTGATCCGCAGCGCATTCTAGAGGCGGACGGCGCGATATTGCCGGGCGTTGGCGCATTCGGCGACGCGATGCAGAATCTGCGCAACACGAAGCTGGATGAGGTGGCGAAGTTCTACGCCGCTTCCGGCAAGCCGATGCTGGGCATCTGCCTCGGCATGCAGCTTCTGTTCAGCGAGAGCGAGGAATACGGCCGGAACGAAGGGTTGAACCTGCTACCGGGTAAGGTTATCCGCTTCCAAGGCGACTACAAAGTGCCGCATATGGGCTGGAACAAGCTGTCGTTCTTGCAAAAGCAATCGCCGCTGTTCGAAGGACTGGAAGAGGGACATGTGTATTTCGTTCACTCCTTCCATGCAAAGCCGGAGCTGGCGAGCGACCTGCTTGCAACGACGGATTACAATCAGCAAGTGACGGCAATCGTCGGACGCGGCAACGTGTACGGGATGCAGTTCCACCCGGAGAAGAGCGGCGATCTCGGCATGAAGCTGCTCGGCAACTTCTTGGCGCTGACTGGCAGCCCGCAGCTGCAGCAGCAAGCGTAACGATGATATAGCGATAGAAGGCCCGGCCTGGGCATATAAAGGAGAGGGCAACATGCTGGCGAAACGAATCATTCCGTGTCTCGACGTGAAGGACGGCCGGGTCGTAAAGGGCGTCAACTTCGTCAATCTGCGCGATGCGGGCGATCCGGTCGAGCTTGCGGCTACTTATGACCGCGAGGGTGCAGACGAGCTTGTATTTCTAGATATATCGGCGTCCGTCGAAGGGCGCGCGACGATGATTGAGGTCGTGAAGCGGACGGCTGGCGAGATTACAATTCCGTTCACGGTAGGCGGCGGCATTTCGCATGTAGACGATATGAAGCGGCTGCTGCGCGCGGGAGCGGACAAGATCGGCATTAATACGGCAGCGGTGAAGAATAAGGCGCTCGTATCGGAAGGCGCGCGCAAGTTCGGCTCGCAATGTATCGTCGTAGCTATCGACGCGAAGTTCAATCCGGAATGGGGCGAATGGGAAGTGTACACGCATGGCGGCCGTCAGACGACGGGCATTCGCGCGCTGGAATGGGCACGCGAAGTCGAGCGTCTCGGCGCGGGGGAAATACTGCTGACAAGTATGGACGCGGACGGAACGAAGGACGGCTTCGACGTGAAGCTGACTCAGGCCGTATCGGATTCGCTTGGCATTCCGGTTATTGCCTCCGGCGGAGCGGGCAAGGTGGAACACTTCAATGAAGTGTTCCAGCGGGCACATGCGGATGCGGCTCTAGCGGCGACAATTTTCCATTATAAAGAAATGACGATTCGCGAGGTTAAGGACGATTTGCGTCTGAAGGGAGTAGAGGTTCGATGACGGTTAACGATTACAACGAGCTGCTTACACAAATCAAATGGGATGCGGCGGGACTGATTCCGGCTGTCGTTCAAGACGCACAGAGCAAGGAAGTGCTCATGCTTGCGTATATGAACGAGGAATCCCTTAAGCTGTCGATAGAATCCGGCGTTACCTGGTATTGGAGCCGCTCGCGCAGCGAGCTTTGGAACAAGGGAGCGACTAGCGGACATACGCAGCGCATCGTCTCGATGTCCTACGACTGCGACGGCGATACGCTGCTGCTTCGCGTGGAGCAGCAAGGTCCGGCTTGCCATACAGGCCGATACAGCTGCTTCTATAATGCGATCGAGGTGCAAGGTGCATCAACTCCAGCCGCTGAACCGACAGAACAAGCAGTTGAGCGCTTCGCCATGCTCGGTCATCTGGAGAGCGTCATCGCGCAGCGAGATGCAGAGCGTCCGGACGGCGCTTATACGACGTACCTGTTCGAGAAGGGCGTTGATAAGATTCTGAAGAAGATCGGTGAAGAAGCTTCAGAAGTCATTATCGCGGCAAAAAATCAAGACAACGACGAGCTGCGCAGTGAAGCGAGCGATTTGATCTTCCATCTGATGGTGCTGCTGCGCGAGCGCAAGCTGCCGCTTGACGACGTCATGCGCGAGCTAAGCGGCCGCGTAGGCAAGCCAACTACGAACAAAATGAGATAGTCCACAGGCTGTCGAATTTCCGAAACGCCCCATTTTACAAAACGAAAGGCCGGAATGCTCATGTTTATCGATTATCATACCCATCATGCCCGCTGCGGCCACGCGGTTGGCGACCTTGAAGAGTACGTGAAGAAGGGCATCGAGATCGGACTTGCGCAGATCGGCCTTTCCGACCATATGCCGCTGCTGCATGTTGACCCCGCAACTTACTTGCCGGAGATGGCGATGCCGATGGAGGAGCTTCCGCGTTATGTCGAGGAATGTCTCGCTCTGAAGGAGAAGTACAAGGGACAGATCGACGTTCGCGTCGGTCTGGAAGGCGATTATATCGAAGGCTGCGAGGAGCAGATCGAAGCGATCGTTAAGGCTTACCCATGGGATTACGTCATCGGCTCCGTTCATTTTCTAGGTGAGTGGGACATTACCGACTTCCGTCAGACGGCGGGCTGGGAAGGGAAAAACAAGCTTGCGGTGTACGAGCAATATTACGATGCGGTTATCAAAGCGGCAGCAACGGGCTTCTACGACTACATCGGCCATATCGACGTCATCAAGCGGTTCGGCTTCAAGCCGGATGAAGATGTGACTCATTTGGAAAATGCAGCGCTTGAAGCTGTCAAGAAGCACGGTCTTGCGATTGAGCTCAATGCATCGGGTCTGCGGACGCCGGCGAAGGAGATGTTCCCAAGCCGCCGTATGCTCGAATATGCCTACGAACTAGGGATCCCTCTGACGATCGGTTCTGATGCGCACCAGCCTGAGAGACTGGGTCAATATTTGGAAGAAGCACGCGCTGTGCTTAAGGAAGTTGGCTATACGCAGCTAGCGACATTTAATTGTCGAAAAATATTGCTGATTGATTTTTGAATTATCGTAAATTCGATGTATAATAGGATTGAATAAGACAAGATTTGTCGAATAATATTCGACAAGCGACAGTACTTGATAAGTAAAATTTATTGGTTTAAGACGCTCAGGAGGGTATCATGGTAAGCGACAAGGTGCGTATATTTTCGGGTTCGTCCAATCCGGTATTGGCTCAAAAAATCAGTGCAGAGCTAGGTCTATCGCTCGGTGCAATTAAGATGTCTCGTTTCAAAAGCGGGGAGATCTACGTTCACTACGAGGAAACGATTCGTAACTGCGACGTATTTCTCGTTCAATCGTTCTCTCATCCGATCAACGAGCATTTTGTAGAATTGCTCGTGATGATCGATGCGGCGAAGCGCGCTTCGGCGAGAACGGTCAACATCATCATGCCTTACTACGGCTATGCTCGTCAGGAACGCAAGGCAGCTCCGCGGGAGCCGATCTCGGCGAAAATGTTGGCCGACGTGCTTACGACAGTTGGCGCGAACCGCGTCATTACGATCGATTTGCATGCTCCGGCGATTCAAGGGTTCTTCAACATTCCGGTTGACCACATGACGGCGCTTGACTTGATCAGCGATTACCTGAAAGCCAAAAACATCAAGAATCCGGTCGTCGTATCGCCGGATGCAGGACGTGCTTCGACGGCGGAGAAGCTGGCTAACTACTTGGACACTTCGTTTGCGATCATGATCAAGAAGCGTCCTGCGCACAACGAATCCTCCATTACGCACGTTATCGGCGACGTAGAAGGTCAAACCCCGATTATTATCGAGGACTTGATCGATACCGGCACGACGATCGTAAATGTGGTGGAGAGTCTTAAGGAGCGCGGCGCGGAAGACGTGTACGTATGTGCGACGCATCCGTTGTTCTCCGGTACTGCTATTGAGCGTTTGGATCATCCATCTATAAAAGAAGTTATCGTAACCGACTCGATTCTATTGCCGGAATCGACGCCGGAACGCTTCAAGGTGCTGTCTGTAGCTCCGCTGCTTGCGGAAGCGACACGGATCATCTTGGAAGGCGGCTCGATCAGCACGTTGTTCAAGAACAACGGCGTCTAATATTCGGCTGGCCTTGCCAATATGCCCAAAAGAATAGGTTTACCGCGAAAAAATCGCGGACGGCTCGTATGCCGTCCGCGATTTTTTCCCACATATTCTTTCGTGTTAGGATAGGCAGCGCTATGGTATAATCTTAGAAAATCGGAAGTAACGGGAGGTGCCTTGCTAGTGAAAGAGAAGAGACTTGTGGCTGTCGATACGCAAACGAAGGTAATACCGATTCAATGGGACGCTACGTTTTTCTTTGAACGGGCTGTTCGTTCGCTGGATCGATTCCATTACGACAAGGCCCTCAAATATTTTCGGCGCGCCGTTGAATACGAACCTGACAATCCTGTAAACCATTGCAATATGGCCGGCATCCTATCGGAGATGGGCAACTATGAGGAATCGAATCGGATCTTAAACATGATTATGGATGAGCTTGATCCGACGATGACGGAATGCTATTTCTACATGGCGAACAATTACGCGAATATGGAACAGTACGAGGCTGCCGAAGGCGCCCTCATTCAATATTTGGAGGAAGACCCCGACGGACAGTTTCTCGATGAAGCGGAAGACATGATGGATCTGCTTCACTATGAGCTGGAGCGCCCGACCCAATTGAAAAACATTAAGTCGCGCGAGGGCATGATTGAACACGATCAAGCGCGGACGCTGCTGGAGGAAGGCAAGTTTACCGAGGCAGTCCGTATCTTAGAACAAATTACGCAGCAGCAGCCTGATTTTCTTGCAGCGAGAAACAATTTGGCGCTCGCTTATTATTACATGGGCATGTTCGATAAGGCGATGGAGACGATTCAAGAGGTGTTAGACCTTGAAGCGGGCAATTTGCATGCGCTTTGCAACCTTGCGATCTTCTACCAGCATGAGGGCGACGAGACCAATCTGCGCCCGCTCGTCGATCTGCTGATTAAGACGGCGCCTTTTCATCAAGAGCATGCGTTTAAACTCGCTACAACTATGGGTATCTTAGGAGAGCATGGCTCTGCGTACCGTCACTTCTCGAGGCTGATTAAGGACGCTGAGCTGCATCAGGATCCATGCTTGTACCATTACGCGGCTGTAGCGTCCTGCAACATCGGAAGGCTGCAGGAGGCTGAACGGCTTTGGAAGCAAGCGATCAAGCTTGACCCGATGTCAGGCATTCCGCAATATTATATGGAGCAGCTGGAGCATATTCGCAGCGGCAAGCAAACGGGGCATGTGAGCTATCATTACCACTTGCCGTTCGAAGAGCAATTCAAGCTATGGGAAAAGTCGTCGGACGGCATTCCCGATCATCTGAAGCGCGACCCGCTCGTACGTTCCTCGTTCTTCTGGGCGTTGCGCCATGGGGATCAGCATACGAAGCTGCAAGTTATTCAGGCGCTTGGCATGATCGCCGACAGCGAGGTCAAGGACGTATTGCGCGCATTCCTGCTGGAGCATGAAGAGGACGATTACTTAAAGCGAATCGCCATATTCGTACTTCGAACAATCGGCGTTCAAGAGCCGCTTCATGTGGTGCTTGAGGGCAAGGACACGGTTATCGAGCCGAACCGGGTGCCTTCGCGTTTGCCGGTATGGGAAGAGAAGTGGCAAGCCGTTGTCGATTTGGCGATGAGTCTCATGAACAAGCATTACGATCTCGTTCAGCAGCATGACCTAATGACTTTATGGGTGGAGTTTTTATCCCGTACGTACCCGGATGTACCGAAGCTGACGAAGCCGGAGGGCTGGGCGGCAGCGCTCGAATATTTAACGGCCAAGATGCATCGCCGCGCGATCTCCTACCATGAGGTGTCGATACGTTACGGTACTTCCATCGCTACGGTGAGCAAGAACGTGAAGACGATCGACGCCGTATGCGGCATCAAAGAAAAGATGAAGTCGATAAGCTCGGTATTTTCCTCGTCTACGGATGTGTAGCCTGTAGGCTGCGCTTGCGTGTTTGAAGGGAACTGAGGCAAAACTATAGATGAGGTGATTCACATGTACAAATCGATTATTATCGGTACCGGCCCTGCCGGTCTGACAGCAGCTATTTACTTGGCGCGCGCCAATATGGAGCCCCTAATTATCGAAGGACCTGAGCCTGGCGGTCAATTGACGACGACGACGGAAGTCGAGAACTTCCCTGGTTTCCCTGAGGGTATTATGGGACCTGAGCTTATGGAAAATATGCGCAAGCAAGCGGAGCGCTTCGGCGCTAAGTTTATTACGGGCTGGGTGAACAGCGTCGATATGTCCGAGCGTCCGTTCAAGCTGCAAGTGGAAGGCCACGGCGAGCTTGTCGGTGAGAGCGTGATTATCTCGACAGGCGCTTCGGCCAAGTACCTTGGCATTCCAGGCGAGAAAGACAACGTCGGACGCGGCGTGAGCACTTGCGCGACATGCGACGGCTTCTTCTTCCGCGGCAAAAAGATTATCGTGGTCGGCGGCGGCGACTCCGCAATGGAGGAAGCGAACTTCCTTACTCGCTTCGCGTCCAACGTTGAGTTGGTTAACCGCCGCGATGAGCTTCGCGCTTCGAAGATCATGCAGGACCGCGCTCGCGAGAACGAGAAAATCAGCTGGAGCTTGAACCGCACGCCGGTTGAAGTCGTAGCTGGCGGCATGGGCGTTACAGGCCTTAAAGTTCGCGATAACGTGACAGGTGAAGAGGATGTTATTGAGACTGACGGCATCTTTATCGCAATCGGCCATACGCCGAACACGAAGTTCCTGAACGGTCAGATCGACACCGACGAGCATGGTTACATTAAAGTGAAGCCGGGCAGCTCCGAGACGAACATCCCAGGCGTATTCGCATGCGGCGACGTGCAGGACAGCAAGTACCGTCAAGCGATTACAGCAGCGGGAAGCGGCTGTATGGCGGCGCTTGACTGCGAACGTTTCCTAGAAGGCAACGTTACGCATGACTGGAGCAAATCCGTTTAAGCTGTACGGTGGCTGCGCGATCGTTATCGGCATCTAAGGGAGAATACAGGCTGTACCGGCTAAGCGCGACGACGATGCTTGGCCTGGTATAGCTTTTTTGTATGAAGCTTGTTTATTGGATGTCTGCAGTAACTTTTGAGTTAATTGGTTCTATTCGTGTTCTATATTGGATATTTGCATTATAGCCTGCCTAATAGGTGAAGAAATGCCTTTTAATCGCGAAAGTTAGTGCAGAGATCCAACATAGCTGCGAGCAAAGGCCAAAAAGCTATTTGTATCCTGCAAATATCCAATATAGCCCACGGAAGGGCTAGGAGACTTCACCTATGAGCGTTAATTATGAGGGAAATTTCATTTATTGAGGTCTTCCAGCTGGGTAATTGCATTCCGTGGAGGATTCTCACCGATTATGTGGGTCGTTCCTTGAGAATAGCCGTATCTTCTTCTTAATAAAAGTTTCTTAATCGCACTCGATAGAAGGCTGAACAGCTTGTTTTACCAGCATTCTACATTGTTGACGACAGCATGAACAACGCTTATAGTGGGTACAGAGAAGTTTAACATTATTGATGAGGTGGACTAGTGATGTCTGAGAAGATTTACGTTGGCGTCGATGTCGGCGGTACTGCAATTAAAGTAGGAATTTGTAATGCGGAGGGACAGCTGCTCCAAACGTACGAAGGGCCGACTGAGACAAGTAAAGGAACGGACACTATCCTTCATAATATCGCGACATACGCGCGCGCAATTGTTGACGAATCGTCTTATGAATGGGAGCAAGTAGACGGCGTAGGCGTAGGCATCGCTGGTTTCCTTGATATTCCTAACGGTATTATTAAATTCGCTCCTAACTTAAAAATCGAGAATGTCGATTTGAAGTCTTTTTTGGAGAAAGAACTGAACAAAACAATTAAAGTTAATAACGACGCGAACGTTGCCGCGCTTGGCGAAGCATGGGGCGGGGCAGGCAAAGGCATCGACCAATGCGTATGTTATACGCTTGGCACGGGCGTTGGCGGCGGCATTATTATAAATGGTAAAATCGTAGAAGGCTTCGCTGGCATGGCGGGCGAGCTTGGTCATATGGCAATCGTTCCTGATCTTGAAGCGATTCAATGCGGCTGCGGCAAGATGGGCTGCCTCGAGACCGTTTCCTCCGCAACGGGTATCATCCGTATGGCGAAGGATGCCGTAGAGCGCGGCGACCGCACATCGTTGTCGCTGGTAGAAGAGATTATGGCGAAGGACGTTATCGATGCTGCCAAAGCAGGCGACGAAGTTGCATCCCGCATCGTAAGCCGTGCTGCTTACTATTTGGGCAAGTCAATGGCGATGATGGCTATTATTCTTAATCCGCAATACTTTATTATTGGCGGCGGCGTATCGAAAGCAGGCGACTTCCTGTTCGATCAAATCCGTGAAGTATTCGAGAAGTACACGCAAGACCAAGCGAAGGAAAATGTGAAGATCGTTGCAGCTACGCTCGGCAACAATGCTGGCGTTGTTGGCGCTGCTGGACTTATTCTCAGAGGCTAGTCATACCATTTAGATACAACAAGAGCTGCGCCGCCCACGGGCGGCTACAGCCCGTTATTCAGATTGCTTTAAATGATAAGAGTAAATAATTTTTGATTCTTATTTATTGGCTTATCATTCACCGCGAAACGAGCTTAGCCGATCATATGCTCGGCAAGCCGTTTACGCTTTGCGAAGTAGGTTTTGCTAACGAAGTAGGTTTGCTTCGCAAACCTTAGCTTATGCTTACGAAGTAGGTTTGCTTCGCAAACCTTAGCTTATGCTTACGAAGTAGGTTTTGCGGTAGCAAAACCTTTTAGGAGGTTGTACTCATGGAGACGGCAGTTACAGTTGCGAAGCTTGTCATTATTACAGGAATGTCCGGCGCGGGCAAAACGATTGCTGTACAGAGCCTCGAGGATCTTGGCTTCTTCTGCGTCGACAACCTGCCGCCTGTGCTCATTCCGAAGTTCGCCGAGCTGATTGATCAATCGAACGGCAAGATCGGCAAGGTAGCGCTCGTGATCGATCTGAGGGGGCGCGAGTTTTTCGACGCTTTGGCCGAATCGCTGGCATTCATTAAAGATCAATTCACGATTGATTGCGAGATTCTATTCCTGGATGCGACCGATGAGGTGCTTGTTCAGCGCTACAAGGAGAGCCGCCGCCGCCATCCGCTTGCGCCGGAAGGCATGCCGCTGGAAGGTATTCGGAACGAACGCCGAATGCTGGAGGATCTGAAGGGCTCGGCCTCGCAGGTGATCGATACGACGATATTGAAACCAGGCCAGTTGAAGGAACGTATTATTACGCGGTTTACGAATTTGGAACAGAATAGTCTCTCCGTGAACGTAACCTCCTTTGGCTTCAAGTATGGCATTCCTATCGATGCCGACCTCATCTACGACGTTCGTTTCCTTCCGAATCCGCATTATATTGAGCATCTGCGTCCGAATACGGGGCAAAATCCGGATGTATACGAATACGTGATGAAGTGGCCGGAAACACAACAATTTCTAACGAAGCTGCTCGACATGCTGCAATTCCTTATTCCGCTCTATCGCAAGGAAGGGAAAAGCCAGGTAGTCATCGGAATCGGCTGTACGGGCGGCAAACATCGCTCTGTCGCGATTGCCGAATATTTGGGACGCATGCTCGGCAGCAGCGATACGGAACGCATTCGTGTCAGCCATCGCGATGCCGATCGTGACAAGCATTGACGGGGTGAGACGATGCAAAGCAGGCATAAAATTATTAGACGCCCGAAAATCGTCGTGATCGGCGGCGGTACGGGGCTCTCTGTCATGCTGCGAGGCTTGAAAGAGAAACCGCTAGATATTACGGCGATCGTGACGGTTGCCGACGACGGAGGAAGCTCCGGCATTTTGCGCAACGAGCTCCAAATCCCTCCGCCGGGCGACATACGCAACGTGCTTATGGCGCTTGCCGATGCGGAACCGCTGCTCACTGAGGTGCTGCAGTATCGGTTCAATAGCGGGACAGGGCTAGTCGGGCACAGCCTAGGCAATCTGATGCTTGCGGCGATGACGGACATATCGGGCGATTTTGTATCGGGTGTGCGTGAGCTTAGCCGAGTCCTTGCTGTTCGCGGTCAGGTGCTTCCCGCCGCCAATCAAGCGATCGTGCTCAAGGCCGAGATGGCAGACGGCTCGATCGTAACGGGGGAATCGATGATCCCTAAGGCGGGTCAGGCGATTAGGCGTGTATTCATTGAGCCAAGCGACGTGGAGGCGCTGCCTGAGGCAGTCGAAGCGATCGAGCAGGCTGACGCCATCCTGGTCGGTCCGGGCAGTTTGTATACGAGTATTATTCCGAATCTGCTCGTGCCGAAGCTGGCTGAAGCGATCGTTAATTCAACGGCTGTTAAGCTGTTTGTCTGTAATGTGATGACGCAGCCAGGGGAGACGGACGATTATTCCGTCAGCGACCATTTGGAAGCAGTCCATAAGCATATTGGACATCATCTGTTCGATTATGTCATTGTGAATGACGGAGAGATTCCGCCGCAGATCGAAAGCAAGTATGCCGAGATGGGTGCTAAAGCGGTACATCTCGACTTGGACGAGGTAACGAGACGCGGCTATCAGGTTATAGCGGACCGTCTTGTGCTGTTCCGAACTTTTTTGAGGCATGATGCCGAACGTTTAAGCCATCATATATATAAACTGGTAGAGAACTGGATGCTTAGAAAGAGGTGATAATCGATGTCTTTTGCGGCACAAACAAAAAAAGAGCTGACCCTTATTGAAGCCGATAGCTGCTGTGAGCGTGCAGAGTTGTCTGCGCTATTACGGATGAACGGCTCTGTCAGCGTATCCAGCCGCAAGGTTGTCCTCGACATCTCGACTGAAAATGCGGCCATCGCCAGAAGAATCTATTCCTTGCTTAAGAAGCATTACGACATGCATGTTGAGCTGCTCGTGCGTAAGAAAATGCGCTTGAAGAAAAATAATGTGTATATCGTTCGGATTCCTTCGGGAGTACAGGAAATACTAAGCGAACTCGGAATCGTGTCAGAGGGTTTCATGTTCTCTAACGGCATCGATAAGGAGATTATTCGTAAGCCATGCTGCAAGCGGTCTTATCTGCGCGGCGCTTTCCTGGCCGGAGGCTCGGTCAACAATCCCGAGGGTTCTTCGTATCATTTGGAAATAGCGTCGATGTACGAGGAGCATTGCGATGCGCTTGTGGAGCTTGCCAATAAGTTCGATCTGAATGCCAGATGTATTGAGCGGAAGAAAGGCTTCATTCTATACATTAAGGAAGGCGAGAAAATCATCGAGCTTCTCAACATCGTCGGCGCCCACCAGGCATTGTTCAAATTCGAGGACGTACGAATTATGCGCGACATGCGCAATTCCGTCAATCGGATCGTCAATTGCGAGACGGCGAATCTGAATAAGACAATTGGAGCGGCCGTACGCCAGATCGATAATATTAAGCTGCTGCAGAAGGAAGTCGGCCTGGACAGTCTTCCTGAGAAGCTGAAAGAAGTAGCCGAGATCAGGCTGCAGCATCCCGATATGAATCTGACCGAGGTCGGCGAAATGCTAAGAGGCAAGGTAAGTAAGTCGGGCGTTAACCATCGATTGCGCAAAATCGACGAACTTGCGGAAAAAATACGAGGTAGTTAGCTTTTCACCTAGTGCAACCGCTGGTATAATGTTATAATAATGCAAAATGAACTTATCACCAAAGATAAGAAGTATAAGTCTAAATCTTATACAAGCTTATATTTCTGCGCTAGACGTCACCGGGTCCGCACAGCTGTTGCTGGCCGGGTCGTTTGACGCTTATGAATGAGTATAATATAGGGGGTATGGTTTCCATGACAAGGCTTCCGGTTGTCGTTCGTCTGAAGACGGGGCTTCATGCAAGACCTGCAGCGTTATTCGTACAAGAAGCGAACAAATTTTCCTCCGAGGTATTTGTAGAGAAAGACGACAAAAAAGTTAATGCGAAATCGATCATGGGCATTATGAGTCTAGCGATCAGCTCCGGCACTGAAGTATCCATAAGTGCAGAAGGTTCGGATGCGGAACAGGCTGTAAACGCTTTAGTCGCTCTTGTTAGCAAAGAGGAACTTGAGAATCAATAATTCATTGGTTACCGATGAAAAAAGCCTCACTCGATCAGTGGATCGGTGTAGGCTTTTTTGCGTTTCAGCGAGGTTATCTACAAGTTATTAGACCAATTGTGGATAACTGTGTATAGAATGTGAATAATACTGTGGATAAAATGAATTGTTGCTACGCTTTGTGGATAGCGAATAAGAAAAAAGGCGATACGAGGGCAAAAACCCTTGTATCGCCTTTTTACTACTTATCCAATTTTCTCGATTACTTTGTCAACAAGGCCGTATTCCTTCGCTTCCGCTGCGCTCATGAAGTAGTCGCGATCCGTATCTTGCTCGATACGGCTAAGCGGTTGACCGCTGCGCTCTGCAAGAATGCCATTGAGATGGTCGCGCATCTTGATGATGCGGCGCGCGCGAATCTCGATGTCGCTCGCTTGTCCTTCTGCGCCGCCTAGCGGCTGGTGAATCATGACTTCGCTGTTCGGAAGCGCGTAACGCTTGCCTTTCGCGCCTGCCGTCAGCAGGAACGCGCCCATCGAAGCGGCCATACCGACACAGATGGTCGATACGTCTGGCTTAATGTATTGCATCGTATCATAGATCGCCATACCGGCTGTAATGGAGCCGCCCGGGCTGTTAATGTAAAGAGAAATGTCCTTCTCGGGATCATCCGCCGCAAGGAACAGCATTTGCGCAATGATGGAATTAGCCACCACGTCGTTTACACCCGATCCAAGAAAAATAATGCGATCCTTCAACAAGCGAGAGTAAATATCATACGCACGCTCTCCGCGATTGCTTTGCTCAATAACCATAGGAACGAAATTCATATCCAACGTAAGCCCCCTCCTTCAAACTGAACGAAATGGTTAAATCGTATTTTCATAATAACGGATGGAAACTCAAAAGTCAAAGATAGTCAGACAAATTATCTGACAAATGATTGGACAAGCAAAAAATGGCCGCTGTATCGGGCTTTGTCGGAAGTGGGACATCGGATGAATGAGACTAAGCGGAGATAAGTGCTAATTAAAAAAGGCCATTCCGAAACAACATTCGGGATGGCCTTAATAGGTATGCGTTATGTAGTTGCTTTAGAAAAGGTGAGTGGCGCGCCCGCTAGGAATCGAACCTAGATCTCAGGCTCCGGAGGCCTACGTCATATCCATTGGACCACGGGCGCAAAAAACAGTAGCAAGGGTGATTATATGATAATAGCGATTAGAAAGCAAGCGGCTTCCGTAAATTAAATTTGTGAAAATCGTGACAGTAATCGCTTTCATTCGATTTCATGCTCTTGCGGCGAGCGGCAATTTCCGATAATATAGGAGGTGGGACTACAAATGTTATAGAGGGACGTTTCGCGTCCCGGTCAATGGAGCTATAGTCTCATATAACGGGTGGAGTGAAGGATAAGATGCGTCAGATCATTGAACTGCAGCAGCAGCTTGTGCCTGATCTTCTAGATGTAATGAGAAAGAGGTATTCGATTCTGCACCAGGTCATGCTGACAGAGCTTATCGGACGCCGCACGCTTGCTACGGCGTTATCGCTTACGGAGCGCGTGCTGCGAACGGAGATTGAGTTTCTGAAGGCGCAAGGCTTGCTCGATGTTCATTCGAGCGGCATTCGAATTACGGATGCAGGCAGAGAGCTTCTGGAGCAGCTGGAACCGGTCTATAAGACGATGTTCGGTCTATCGGAGCTTGAAGATCGAATCCGCACTCGCTTTGGCTTGTCGCAAGTTGTTGTTGTAGCCGGGGATTCCGAGAGCTCGGCGCAGACGAAGCGAGAGCTTGGCCGTGCAAGCGCACAGGTGCTTCGCAAGGTCATGCAGCCCAATGATGTCGTCGCTGTAACAGGCGGAACAACGATTGCCCAAGTTGCGAATCATTTATCAACCTCTACCGCGCTCAAGACCAATTGGTTCGTGCCTGCAAGGGGCGGACTTGGCGAGAGCCTCGACTATCAGGCGAATACGATTGCTTCGACGATGGCGAAGCGCACAGGCGCGCAATACCGCTTGCTTCATGTCCCGGATCATTTGGGCGAGGAAGCATTCTCATCGATCATGCAAGAGCCTAACATTCGTGAGATTGTCGATGTCATTCGAAGCGCCAGAATCGTCGTTCACGGGATCGGGGATGCGATGGTAATGGCTAGACGCAGACGGCTGGAGCCGGACGTCGTGAATGCGATGGCTGCAGAAGGCGCGCTGGCGGAGTCGTTCGGGTTTTATTTTGACCGAAATGGCGATGTGGTGCACAAAATGCAGACGGTAGGATTACGGCTCGAGGATATTGTAAAGACTGAAGTTGTTATAGGTGTCGCAGGAGGCAAGAGTAAAGGCGAAGCGATCGCAGCCGTCATGCGGTTCGGTCATAACGATGTGCTGGTGACGGACGAAGTAGCCGCGCTAGAGATCGTAGCTATAATCGAGCAAGAAGGACATTAAAGAAGTGGTCATGACGTTATTGCCGAACAGGGCAACCTGCTGCAGGCGAAACGTCTTGAAATAAATTGCCTTATCCCAAAAATGCTTAGGAGGAATTAACAATGGTTAAAGTAGGTATTAATGGTTTTGGACGTATCGGCCGTAACGTATTCCGCGCAGCACTGAACAACCCTGATGTACAAATCGTAGCGGTAAACGATCTTACAGACACGAACACGCTGGCTCACCTTCTTAAATATGACACGACTCACGGCACTCTTGACGCAACAGTAGAAGCTAAAGAAGGCGCTTTGATCGTAAACGGCGTTGAAATCAAAGTATTCGCTGAGCGCAACCCGGCTGACCTTCCTTGGGCTTCCGTAGGCGCTGAAATCGTAGTTGAATCGACTGGTATCTTCACAGCTAAAGAAAAAGCTGAGCTTCACCTTCAAGGCGGCGCTAAAAAAGTTATCATCTCCGCTCCAGCTACTAACGAAGACATCACAGTTGTTATGGGCGTTAACGAAGATAAATACGATGCTTCCGCACACACTATTATCTCCAACGCTTCTTGCACAACGAACTGTCTTGCTCCATTCGCAAAAGTATTGAACGACAAATTCGGTATCGTTAAAGGTATGATGACTACTATTCACTCGTACACGAACGACCAATCCGTACTTGACGTTCCACACAAAGACCTGCGCCGCGCTCGCGCTGCTGCAGAAAACATCATTCCTTCGTCGACTGGCGCTGCAAAAGCTGTTTCCCTTGTATTGCCTGAGCTTAAAGGCAAATTGAACGGTATGGCTATGCGCGTACCTACACCTAACGTTTCGGTAACTGACCTTGTTGCTGAACTGAAAGTTAACGTTACGGTTGAAGAAGTTAACGCAGCACTTAAAGATGCTTCCGAAGGCGCTTTGAAAGGCATCTTGAACTACAACGAATTGCCGCTTGTATCGAGCGACTACAATAGCGACCCTGCTTCCTCCACAATCGACGGTCTGTCGACAATGGTTGTTGAAGGCAACATGGTTAAAGTTATTTCCTGGTACGACAACGAGTGGGGCTACTCGAACCGCGTAGTTGATCTTGCTGCTTATATCGCAAGCAAAGGTCTGTAAGGAAAGAAGGCGAACGGGCCGAGGCTCCCTGCACTGCTGGGCGCTTCGGCTCTTAAGTTCGCGCCCTTTTGGGGACTTGGACCTTAAGGGCGTTTCTTCTTGACGAAGGAACGCTCTTTTCTTTTTTTCATACTTAACTTAAGCCGATGCTTCCGATGCTATTTTTGCTCCATTGCATTCCACAGACATTTTAGGAGGGTTCTATCGATGAACAAGAAAAGTGTACGCGACGTAGCTGAACTGGCAGGCAAACGAGTATTTGTACGCGTTGATTTCAACGTGCCGCTCGAGAACGGAAAAATTACGGATGACAAACGGATCCGCGAGACGCTTCCAACGATTAACTTCCTGATCGATAAAGGCGCTAAAGTTATTCTTGCGTCCCACCTTGGCCGTCCGAACGGTCAAGTTGTAGAAGAGCTTCGTCATACGGCTTCCGCAGCGCGTCTGGCTGAGCTTCTAGGCAAACCGGTGACAAAAGCTAACGAAGCAATCGGCGAAGCCGTAGAAGCGCAAGTAGCGGCTTTAAACAACGGCGACGTATTGCTCCTTGAGAACGTTCGCTTCTATGAAGGCGAAGAGAAAAACGATCCGGAACTGGCAAAAGCTTTCGCTAAGCTTGCTGACTTGTTCGTTAACGACGCATTCGGCGCAGCTCACCGCGCGCATGCTTCGACAGAAGGCATTGCACACTTGCTGCCGGCCGTATCCGGTCTTCTGATGGAGAGAGAGCTTGAAGTTCTAGGCAAAGCGCTGAACAACCCTGAGCGTCCTTTCACGGCGATCGTAGGCGGTTCGAAAGTAAAAGACAAAATCGCGGTTATCGACAAAATGCTTGAAATTGCCGACAACATCATCATCGGCGGCGGCTTGTCCTACACCTTCTTCAAGGCGCAAGGCCATGAAATCGGCAAATCGCTCGTAGACAACAGCAAGCTTGATCTAGCGCTTGAGTTCATCGAAAAAGCGAAAAAACTCGGCAAAAACTTCCTGATCCCTGTTGATATCGTAGTAACAGACGACTTCAGCGCAAACGCGAACACAAAAATCGTTGACGTTGACGGCATTCCTGCTGAATGGGAAGGCATCGACATCGGACCTAAGACTCGCGAGCTGTATGCGGACGTTATCAAAAACTCCAAGCTCGTTGTATGGAACGGACCGATGGGCGTATTCGAAATCGAGCCTTTCTCCCACGGCACGCAAGCAGTAGCTCGCGCATGTGCAGAAACATCCGGCTACACGGTTATCGGCGGCGGCGACTCGGCTGCAGCAGCTGAGAAATTCCACCTGGCTGACAAAATGGACTTCATCTCGACGGGCGGCGGCGCTTCCCTTGAGTTCATGGAAGGCAAAGTACTCCCAGGCGTTGTAGCTCTTAACGATAAATAAGATAAATAAGAATAATCCCATTAGGAGGGACCAGCATGAGCAGAAAACCGATTATTGCGGGCAACTGGAAAATGTTCAAGACCGTTTCCGAAGCGGTATCCTTTTTCTCCGAAATTAAAGGCAAAGCAGAAGTAGACGGCGTGGAGAGCGTAATCTGCGCACCATTCACGACGCTTCCTGCCCTTGTTGAAGCAGCGAAAGGCACGTCGATCGCAATCGGCGCGCAAAACGTTCACTTCGAGGACAATGGCGCATTCACAGGCGAGATCAGCGGCGTTATGCTGAAGGATCTTGGCGTGAAATACGTTATTATCGGCCACTCCGAGCGCCGTGCTTATTTCGCGGAATCGGATGAGATCGTGAACAAGAAAGTTCATGCTTCCTTCAAGAACGGCTTGTTGCCGATCGTCTGCGTAGGCGAGAAGCTTGAAGAGCGTGAAGCTGGACAAACGAAAGACGTATGCAAAGTGCAAACCGAAGCGGCATTCCAAGGGCTGTCGGCTGCGCAAGCGGCTGAAGTCGTTATCGCTTACGAGCCAATCTGGGCAATCGGAACAGGCAAATCGTCGACTTCCGAAGACGCGCAAGACGTTATCGGATACATCCGCGGCGTAGTTGCCGGTCTGTATGACCAAGCGACGGCTGATGCGGTTCGCATCCAATACGGCGGCAGCGTGAAACCGAACAATGTAGCGGAATACATGGGCCAAGCGGACATCGACGGCGCGCTTGTCGGCGGCGCAAGCCTTGAGCCTGCTTCTTATATCGCTTTGGTCGAGGGGGCCAAGTAAGATGGCTGCTCCGAAACCTGTAGCATTAATTATTCTTGACGGCTTCGGCCTTCGCGACGACGTAACCGGCAATGCGGTTGCGCAAGCGAATAAGCCGAACTACGATCGTTACTGGTCTACTTATCCGCACACGACGCTGACGGCTTCCGGTGAAGCGGTAGGCTTGCCGGACGGTCAAATGGGCAACTCCGAAGTTGGCCACTTGAACATCGGCGCTGGACGTATCGTATACCAGGATTTGACGCGGATCAGCAAGTCGATTCGTGACCGCGAATTTTTCGAGAACGAAACGATTCTCGGCGCTGTGAACCATGTGAAGAAAAACGGCAAGAAGCTTCATCTCTACGGTTTGCTCTCTGATGGCGGCGTTCATAGCCACATTGAGCACTTGTTCGCCCTGCTGGAGCTGGCGAAGAAGGAAGAACTCGAAGACGTATACATCCATGCTTTCCTCGACGGACGCGATGTATCGCCGGACAGCGCGAAGGGTTACCTGGAGCGCCTGCAAGCGAAGATCGAAGAGGTTGGCGTAGGACGCATCGCGACGGTACAAGGCCGTTATTACGCGATGGACCGCGACAAGCGTTGGGAGCGTACGGAGAAGTCTTACCGCGCTATGGTATACGGCGACGGACCTCAATATACCGATCCGATCAAAGCGGTAGTTGAATCGTATGAGAAATCGGTTTATGATGAATTCGTTATGCCAACGGTTATCGTAGGCGAAGACAATAAGCCGGTCGGTCTTGTGGAGTCCGAGGATGCTGTCATTTTCTTCAATTTCCGTCCTGACCGCGCGATTCAATTGTCGCAAGTATTTACGAACGAGGACTTCCGCGGCTTTGAGCGCGGCGAGAGCCACCCGGTTAACCTTTACTTCGTCTGCTTGACGCTGTTCAGTGAAACCGTAGGCGGCTACGTTGCGTATTCACCGAAGAACCTCGACAACACGCTTGGCGAAGTGCTCGCACAGAACAACAAGAAGCAGCTTCGTACGGCTGAAACCGAGAAATATCCGCATGTCACGTTCTTCTTTAGCGGCGGACGCGATGCGGAGCTTCCGGGCGAGACGCGCGTGCTGATCAACTCGCCTAAGGTCGCGACTTACGACCTGCAGCCTGAGATGAGCGCTTACGAGCTTGCGGAATCGACTGTTCGCGAGATCGAATCCGGTAAACACGATGCGATTATTCTGAACTTCGCGAATCCCGACATGGTCGGTCACTCCGGCATGCTGGAGCCGACGATCAAAGCGGTAGAAGCGACGGATGAATGTCTGGGAAAAGTCGTAGAAGCTGTGCTGGCGCAAGGCGGCGTATGCATTATTACGGCTGACCATGGCAATGCGGATATGGTATTCGACGAGAATGGCCGTCCGTTTACGGCGCATACGACGAATCCGGTTCCATTGATCGTAACGAAAGCGGGCGCAACGCTTCGTGATGGCGGCATTCTAGCCGACATCGCGCCGACGTTCCTTGATCTGAGCGAGCTTAATCAGCCTGCTGAGATGACGGGCTCGACTTTAATCAACAAGTAATGCTTGCTAGTAATCAAATTTAACAAATAAAAAGGAGTGTTTTATCCATGTCTATTATCGTTGACGTATATGCACGCGAAGTTCTTGACTCCCGCGGCAACCCAACTGTTGAAGTAGAAGTATCCCTTGAGTCCGGCGGCAAAGGCCGCGCGATCGTGCCATCCGGCGCATCGACTGGCGCTTACGAAGCTGTTGAGCTTCGCGACGGCGACAAATCCCGTTTCCTCGGCAAAGGTGTACTGAAAGCCGTTGAGAACGTGAACACCATTATCGCTCCTGAAGTAATCGGTCTTGACGCTCTTGATCAAGTAGCAATCGACCGCAAAATGATTCAACTTGACGGTACGCCTAACAAAGCGAAGCTTGGCGCTAACGCGATCCTTGCCGTATCGATGGCAGTAGCTCGCGCTGCAGCTGACGCTCTTGATGTACCTCTTTACACTTACCTTGGCGGATTCAACGCTAAGACGCTTCCTGTACCGATGATGAACATCATCAACGGCGGCGAGCATGCTGACAACAACATCGACGTTCAAGAATTCATGGTTCTTCCTGTCGGTGCTGAAAGCTTCAAAGAAGCGCTTCGTATCGGCGCTGAAATCTTCCACAACCTGAAAGCTGTATTGCATGACAAAGGCCTTAACACGGCTGTAGGCGACGAAGGCGGCTTCGCTCCTAACCTTGGTTCGAACGAAGAAGCAATCACGACAATCATCTCCGCTATCGAGCGCGCAGGCTACAAGCCAGGCGTTGACGTATTCCTCGGTATGGACGTTGCTTCGACTGAATTCTTCAAAGACGGCAAATACGTGCTTGCTGGCGAAGGCAAATCGTTCTCCCCTGCTGAGTTCGTAGACCTGCTTGCTTCGTGGGTAGACAAGTACCCGATCGTATCGATCGAAGACGGCTGCTCCGAAGACGACTGGGATGGTTGGAAACTGCTTACCGAGAAACTTGGAAGCAAAGTTCAACTCGTTGGCGATGACTTGTTCGTAACGAACACAGAGCGTCTGTCCGACGGTATCGAAAAAGGCGTAGGCAACTCGATCCTCGTTAAAGTTAACCAAATCGGTACGCTTACTGAAACATTCGATGCGATCGAAATGGCTAAACGCGCTGGTTACACGGCAGTTATCTCCCACCGTTCCGGTGAGAGCGAAGACAGCACAATCGCTGACATCGCTGTTGCTACAAACGCTGGCCAAATCAAAACAGGCGCTCCGTCCCGTACGGACCGCGTTGCGAAATACAACCAATTGCTTCGCATTGAGGACCAACTTGGTTCGACTGCTCAATACGGCGGCAAAGCAGCATTCTACAACTTGAAAAACTTCAAATAAGACGCTTAAAGCAAGCTTTATAAGCGTAAGAGGGAGACGGCCTTGTGCCGTCTTCTTTTTTTTATGCGCGGATAGTGGTTGTTGCAGGTTATGAACGGCGTCCGAGAAGGGGAATCTAATTTCATACTGATGATGTACAGAGGTGCAGGGAATGGGAATGAAGGATGAGAGAGTGCAAGACAAGCCGGTCATTGGCATGCAAATGTATTCGCTGCGCGATGAGGCGGAAATTGATTTCCTTGGAACGTTAGAGAAGGTTGCGGAGATTGGCTACAAGGCGGTCGAGCTTACCGGGTTTTTCAACGTGCCGGCCAAGGAGCTGAAGAATAAGCTGAAGATTCTTGGTCTGTCGGCGCCATCGGCGCATATCCCGCTGAACTTCAACGATATGCCGAATATGCTCTCGGAGTTCTCGGCGCAGCTCGAGTATGCGAAGGAAGTGGGCTTCGACTTTATCATCACACCGTGGGCACCGCTGCCGGAGGAGCCGTTAATGGATGATGTGAAGCATCTCGTCGATGTGTTCACCAAATGCGGATTGAAGGTGAAGGAGATGGGTATGAAGTACGGCTTCCATAATCATGAGGATGAATTCAAGCTGATTGAAGGCAAGACCGTGCTTGAGCATCTGATGGAGCAAATGCCGAAGGAGCTTATGACGCTCGAGCTGGATCTTGGGTGGGTGCATATGGCCGGGTATGAACCGGATCTTTATATGCACAAGTTCAAAGATCGAATCAAACTAATTCACGCGAAGGACTTCACGGATGGCCGCAAAGATATAGAAGTTGGGCGAGGCAAGGTTGGTTACGACAAGCTGATTCGTACGGCGGACAGCGCTGGTATTGCCTATATTTTTGTTGAGCAAGAGCAGTTTGAGGTAAGTTCGCTTGAAAGCGCGCGTGTGAATTTTGATTATTTCCGAAAATTGGGTTACGTCTAACATCCGGGTACTTGGTTGTCCTATTGTAATCTGTGCCCAGCTATGATAAAATCAGCTTATGTGTTTTTTACGGAGCACCTACGCTGGAGGTGGAATAAATGGAAATCGCTTTGAAAATTGTGCTTGTCATTTTCGCACTTGGCCTTATTGGCGTTGTTTTGCTTCAGAAGGGTAAGAGCGCAGGGTTGTCCGGAGCAATCACGGGCGGAGCTGAGCACTTGTTCGGTAAACAAAAAGCGCGCGGTCTGGATTTGTTCTTGCAGCGCTTGACGATCATTTTGGCAGTTGGATTCTTTGTCCTGGCATTGGTCGTTTCTTACTTCGTACAACAATAATTGAATGATCATGCGGAAAGCAGGGAGATATCCCTGCTTTTTTTGTATTTCTGCTCATTGTCGCGGATGTATGGCTTCCATTTCGTGTATACTACATGGTATATGATAATCTATCAACCTGTTGCAGATTATACTAGAATACTGCGGCAGGCGTATGAGGAGAAATAGCGATAATGACAAATTACGAGCAGGAATTGCTTGATTTCATGAGGGAAACGGCTTATAAGCCCATGACCTACCAAGAGCTTGAGAAGCACTTCGGTATTGAAGGCGCAGAGGAATTCAAGCAATTTCTAAAGCTGCTCAACCAGCTTGAGGATGAGGGGAAGATCGTTCGTACGCGCAATGAGCTGTATGGCGTGCCGGAACGAATGAATCTGCTGAGAGGCAAGCTGCAGGCGCATGCGAAGGGCTTCGGCTTCCTGCTGCCCGACGAGAAGGATCACCCTGATGTCTATATTCATGCGAATGACTTGAAAAGCGCCATGAACGGCGATATATTGCTTGTCCGCATCACGTCGAAGAGCGAGGGCGGCGGACGGATGGAGGGCGAGGTCGTTCGGGTCGTCCAGCGTGCGGTTACGCAAATCGTCGGCACGTTCGAGAATCACGAATCGTATGCGTTCGTTGTGCCTGATGACAAACGGATCAATCGCGATATTTTTATTCCTAAGGGCGGATTTGAAGGTGCGGTTTCGGGGCAGAAAGTCGTCGTGCGAATTGTGTCGTATCCGGAAGGCCGCTCTGCTGCCGAAGGGGAAATTGTCGAAGTGCTCGGGCATAAGGATGACCCGGGCGTCGATATTTTGTCGATTATTCGCAAGCATCAATTGCCGGAGGGTTTCCCGGATGAGGTGATGGCGGAAGCGGACGCGGCTCCGGATGAGATTACGGAGGAAGAGATCGTTCAGCAAGGCAGACGCGATCTTCGCGGTGAGGTTATCGTGACGATTGACGGCGAAGATGCGAAGGACTTGGACGATGCGGTACATGTGAAGCGGCTGGAGAACGGCAATTTCTTGCTCGGCGTGCACATTGCCGATGTCGGCTACTACGTGCGGGAGAAGTCTGAGCTGGATCAGGAAGCGTATCGGCGCGGATGCAGCGTTTATTTGGTGGACCGCGTTATTCCGATGCTGCCGCATCGATTGTCGAATGGCATATGCTCGCTGCATCCTAAAGTCGACCGGCTGACTTTGTCCTGCGAAATGGAATTTGATGCGAAGACGCTGAAGCGTGTAAGGCATGATGTGTTCACGAGCGTCATTCGCACGAAAGAGCGTATGACGTATACGAACGTGAAGAAGCTTCTAACGGCGACCGATGAAGAGCCGCAGACGGAGCTTAAGGAGCGTTATGCGGATCTGCTCGACATGTTCGCGCTTATGGAGCAGCTCGCGATGCGGCTTCGTTCGAAGCGGATGAAGCGCGGCGCAATCGACTTCGATTTCGTGGAGTCGAAGGTTATCGTCGATGAGACGGGCAAGGCTGTCGATATCGTGAAACGGGAACGCTCGGTAGCTGAGCAGATTATCGAGGAATTCATGCTTGTGGCGAACGAGACAGTGGCCGAGCATTTCCACTGGCTGCGCGTGCCGTTCCTATATCGGATCCATGAAGACCCGAATCAGGAGAAGCTTCTTACGTTCATGCAGTTCGCCTCGAACTTCGGCTATGTGGTGAAGGGCAAAGGCAATTCCGTTCATCCTCGTGCGCTGCAGACGTTGCTGGAGGAGATACAAGGGAAGAAGGAAGCAACGGTCATCTCGACGATGATGCTTCGTTCCATGAAGCAGGCGAAGTATGATGCGGAAAGCCTTGGCCACTTCGGTCTCGCTGCTGAATTCTACTCGCACTTCACGTCGCCGATCCGCCGTTATCCCGATCTGGTCATCCACCGTATCATTCGCGAGGTGATCGAGGGCAGCGGACATTTGACGGAAGCGAGGCATGAGGCGCTGACGGCTAGAATGCCGGAAGTTGCGCAGCACTCCTCCGAGCGGGAGCGGGTGGCTGTCGATGCCGAGCGCGACACGGAGCAGCTTAAGAAATGTGAGCTGATGCTCGATAAAGTAGGCGAAGAGTTCGAAGGTATCATTAGCAGCGTAACGAGCTTCGGCATGTTCATCGAGCTGGAGAATACGGTTGAGGGTCTCATTCGATTGAGCGATCTGACGGATGATTATTACCACTTCCACGAGCAGCACATGATTCTCATCGGCGAGCGTACGTCGAAAATCTATCGCATCGGCGATGAAGTGAAGATTCGGATCGCGCGCGTTAGCATGACGGATCATACGATCGACTTCGAGCTCGTCGATATGAAGCCGCGGAGCGGCGCGATGAAGGGCATTGCCGACGCGGGATTCGGCGTCGGCGGACGCGGCGGCAAGAAGCGCGGCGGCTATGGCAGCCGCGGCGAAGGCGGCCGCGGCGGAGACCGCGCAGGCGGAGCGGGCGGTCGCGGTGGTCGCGCCGGCGCGGGGCGCGGAGGCGCAGCCGGAAGTGGAACTGGCGGCCACGGGGGGAACCCGTGGGTGGCGACTGGCGGCGTCCAAGGCGGCAAGCGACGCGGGCGCGGCAGTAACGGGGCAGGCGCTGTAGGAGCAGGTGCTGCGGGTAACGAGCCGGGACGCGAGGAGCGGGCATCGTGGAAGATCCCCGATGGATCTGCAGGTGATCGTCAGGAGTCGCAATCGCGAGGCGATTCTGCTGAAGGCGGCAAAAAGCAGCAAACCGACATGTGGGGCTTGCCGATCCGGGGAGGTCGCAGCAGTTCATCATCAAGCGGCGGCCATTCGGTTGGTTTCAGCAGGAACGGCAGCAGCGGTCAGGGCGGCGGTAAGCGGAAGAACGCGACGTCTGGCGGCGTATTCAATGCCAACCGTTCGAGCGGCAGTCAGCCAGGACCTGATGCTGCCGGCGGCGGTGAAGGCAAGAAGAAACGTAAGAAGAAGAGCGGAGGGGGAGGCGGCAACGCAACAGCTGCCTTCGTCCGGAAGAAGCGTAAATAAGCGATTAAAGGGTTGGCGGCGCACTCGTTCGGGAGGCCTACCGGGTGCGCCGTGTTTTGGACGAATTGGGAAATTATATTTATATTTGGGCTTGTCGCTTGCTTTTTAATTGTGGGAATAGTATACTCAAGTCAATCGATGATATGAACCTGAATTCACATATTGAAAAGGGTGTCATTATAGTCATGAAACCCTTTCCAATGTGTGAATTTTTTGTTTAAAGACAAACCAGGCGCATATTAATATTATTTTTTTGGAGGTTTTACACATGCAACAAGGTACAGTTAAATGGTTTAACGCAGAGAAAGGTTTTGGCTTCATCGAAGTTGAAGGCGGCAACGATGTATTCGTACACTTCTCCGCAATCACTGGCGAAGGCTTCAAAACTCTTGAAGAAGGCCAACGCGTTGAGTTCAACGTTGTTCAAGGCAACCGTGGACCACAAGCAGAAAACGTAGTTAAGCTGTAATAGCTTACTCGTTGAACGGAACCGTCCTTAGCTTTGGCTAAGGACGGTTTTTGTGTATAGAGGGGATTGGCAACTTCTTGCATTCCGCTTACAAAGTTGCTACAATAAATTTCTGAATATAAACATTTTACGCTGCAAAGTTGAGGTGTGACCGGCATGGGCAAGAAAGCCGACGGCAAGCAATTAGCCCAGAATAAGAAAGCTTCCCATGACTACTTCATCGAAGATACGTTTGAAGCGGGAATGGTGCTAACGGGTACAGAGATCAAGTCGCTGCGGGGCGGCAGAGCGAATATAGGCGATGCATTCGCAACGATTCGCAATGGCGAAATATTCATTCACAACATGCATATTAGCCCGTTCGAACAAGGCAACATCCATAATCCTAGCGATCCAACTCGGGCGCGCAAGTTGTTGTTGCATAAGGCTCAGATTCATAAGCTGTTTGGCTTGTCTAAGCAAGAGGGCTATGCCATCGTGCCACTTAAGATTTACTTACGCAACGGATATGCGAAGCTGCTCATCGGTCTAGGTAAAGGTAAGAAACAGTATGACAAGCGCGATACGGCTGCTAAGCGCGATGCACAACGCGATATTCAGCGTGCGCTGCGCGAGAAACAGAAGGTCGCCAGATAGTTGCAGCATTACCATGGATGATCTCAGCCATTGTTGCCAACAACAATGACGAGCATTAGCCGGACATTCGTGTTATACTAAAGCAGTAGCAAAGGCAATACAACGCAAGCTCAACTGATCAATAACGGATCTGCTGGACAATAAGCAGCTGTTGTTGCTCGCTAATCCTGAAGCTTCATTGACGCTAAACGTTTGAGGTTGAATGAATTTCAACTGTCAGCCGTTTATGCCAAGATGGGGGCGTTCTTGGATTCGACGGGGATAGTACGAGCGCGGGTTGCGGGTAGCAGGGAGTCGTCTGCTTCATCAACGCTAAAGCCAATTAAATGGCAAACAACAACAAAACTACGCTTTCGCAGCTTAATAACCTGTGAGCGTGCTCCTACCTAGCATCGCCCATGTGACTAGACTAGGGGCTAACAAGTAGTGGGATACGCCGCTTCGGTCTCCGCCTGGGGTCGACGGAAGAAGATAATCAGGCTGACCCAACGCGTAGTCGGTTACGGGACGACGCTCGGGTGACATCAATACCGTGACTACACCCGTAGAAGCCTGTGTGGCGTGATCTTCGGACAGGGGTTCAAATCCCCTCGCCTCCACCAAAATACCATTAGAAAAAGCACCGTGCTAGGTGCTTTTTTTGTTTGTTCTGTATGGATGAAGGATGGAGAAGCCTGGTAATCACTAGGTTCAGCGAACAATCCCAAGGCTACTGTGAGGTCTTCGGCATGTTACGAAATGATTAATCCGTAGCTCCGCAGGATTCACGAATCATCAGCTTCGGCGTGTGTTGAATGGAGATCTTCTCTGCCGAGCCGTTCATGGCGCTGATCAGTTGCATGACAGCTACACGCCCGAGATACTCGTTATGCTGATCTAATGACGTAAGTCGTGGAACGCTGTACTCACCCTGCTCGAATTGATCACAGCTTACGATGGCAATATCGTCAGGACACTTAAGTCCTAGATCCTGCATCGCCCGAATCGCTCCGATAGCAACCATATCGTTCATCGCGATCAATGCAGTGGGCAGTTGACTGCGTTCCATCTGTAACAACTGCTTCATCGCTTCATACCCATCCGGTGCGTAGTAATCAGAGGTTATTATATGCTCTTGTGCAATAGGCTTATCTAGTGTAGTCATAACCTGCTTGAAGGACTCGATCCGTGCCGATGTAATTCGAATGCCGGGTTCTCCGCCGATAAAGCCAATGCGATCATGTCCCAGAGCGATCAGGTGGTGGACAATAGAGGCAACTCCTTGCTTCAGGCTACGCTCCATAAAGAGACATTCGCATCCTTCGATCACAGTGCCAAGAATAATAACGGGAATGCGTGAATGTAATTGATTGAGGGCTTGAATATAGCTTTCGGGAATATCCTCGCGGTCAATGACTCCGCCTAGAATGAGAACACCATCCACCTGCTTCTCTAGAATCATCCTTATGTAGGATTCCTCCGCCAAAGAAGCATTATCTTGTGCTTTCTTCTGCACGGACATCGTGTTGAATAGAAGTGTTGCATAGTTACTCTTTAGTGCGAAGCGCTGGATTTCCGTAAATAACGAAGCGAAGTATGGATTGGTAATATCGGGCAGCATGATGCCAATATTCTTACTTGTATGGTTAATCATGCCACGCGCATACACACTCGGTGTATATTGATATTCGTCAATGATACGCTGAATCCGCTCGCGCTTCTTTGGAGAGACGGAGGGACTATTATTCAATACGCGCGATACGGTTGATACCGATACGCCGCATTTCTCCGCAATTTCTGATATCGTGATTTTCTTATTTTGTTTCAAGGAAAGGCCACCTTCTATCAGCAATCGAATAGGTTTATTATACTGGAAATGGGCATGAGGAGCAAGTATTTTTGGTAACGATACCATATCATTTTTTTGTTTCTAATAAGGCCGATTTATTAACTGAAATGAGATTTTACTAACAAAATAGTGTGTTGACAGCCCTTTTTATAATTTGCTATGCTTGGTCTGCGAAATAGATTTCAGTCACTTTTGGTATCGATACCAAATTTGTAAGGAGATACACACATGGAAATTCCACAATCGATTATTGCAGTTGACTTAGGCGGGACGAAAATTCTTGTCGGTGAAGTAACTCTGGCGGGTGAGGTGTTGCAAACCAAGTGGTATCCAAGTGATACAACAAGCCAGCATGCCGCATTACAAGGAATCATTCATGCGATCAACGATTTTCTAGTAGGAAGCACCTTGATTGCCCGCGAGCAAATAGCAATTGGCATTGGTGTAGTTGGACGTGTGGATACACATAAAGGAATATGGCACGAGATACAACCTGGCAAGTCGGAGCTCATTAACGTAAGTGAGCAGCTCGAATCGGTTTTTCAAATACCGTGCGGCGTAGATAACGATGTTGCTTGCGCGACACGTGCAGAGCAGACATTGGGTTGGGGACAGCAATCGCGAAACTTTATTTACTTCAACATCGGAACGGGTATTGCGGCAGGAACAGTAGTGGATGGACGCTATGTGGAAGGGAACCAATTCAATGCCGGTGAAGTAGGGCATATGGTCGTTGCGATGGATAGTGATGTGCAGTGTGGATGTGGTCGCAAGGGCTGTGTTGAACGCATCGCTTCAGGCTTAGGCATGCACGAGCGTGTGGTTGACTTGCTTCCAGCATATTCGTCTAGTTCGCTCGAGCTTGTGGAAGGACAGCGGATTGATGTGCAAACGATATTGGAAGCGGCAGAACAAGGAGATGAACTAGCATCGCGTATTGTTGATGATGCATCGCATGCAGCTGCGGCGGCGATAATGAATCTGGTAAGGGTAACGGATCCAGATACGATTGTGCTTGGCGGTAGTGTTGCTCGCAACCCTTACTTCTTCGAGCGAATCAAGCAAGCATTGAATCCGCGTACCATGCGATTTGTCGCAAATGGACTCGTATATACGAAAGTAAAGAGTGAAGAGACGGGACTTGTAGGCGCAGCAATGGTTGGTCTCGAGGCAAGTCGATCAAGAAGATGGGAGGAAATAGCCGATGTTAAGTGAGCAGTTGCAGAGAGATATTAAGCAGTCGGGTTATATCCATCGTCCGCTGCCTAGATACACCGAGCATTCCTTAGAAGCAGCTCAGAAGCAGCTGGAAGTGATCAATTCTCGCATGCTGTATAGTGCGAGTGAAACTAACGCAAGTAAGTGGGCATTCAAAGGTGTTGGCGAAGTGAATGTAGATCCTGACGGGTCGGTGTCTATCACATCGCCCACGGTGATGCCGCATTGGCCGGAAGGCGCGCCAGAGGATGGAGATTACGTTAGCTTCGGTGAGGCGTGGCTAGTACGGCGTTTCGAAGGCGAGAATTGGAAACGCTTCAATCGCATTTCAATCGAGTTGAAAGCTGATTTTCAAGGGACTCCGAACACGTACGTGATGATCAAATTCCGGAATGAAGGCGAAATCCCAATTCCAGATATTTATTTCCGTGAAGGCGTACATGGCATTAACTTGTCGAACACGGAGTGGAATACGGTTCATCTTAACATTGCAGAGCTTCCACGAGATGTGATTACAGAGGTAGAGATCGGCTACTACATTAATGGTAAGAGCCATGCGACAGGTGACTCTATGAAGCTGTCCGTGAGATCGATTCAATTAGAGCTCGTCGATCAGCAGGAAGTGACAAAGGGTTGGTTACCAAGTCCGCGTGAAATTGTATTCTCTCATTCCGGATACCGGACAGATAGTGCGAAGACAGCATTAGCACAGCAGCTGGATGCGGAGCATTTTCAGATCATTAGCGATGTAAGTGGTACATCCGTATATACAGGCACAATCAATCAGGTTGAGACAGGTATCGGACAGTTTCAATTGATGGAATTTACAGAGGTTACAGAGGAAGGTCGTTATTATATCCAGGTTGGCGAGATCACTTCACATCCATTCACGATTGGGTCATCGGCAAAGGTATGGCATGCTTCGATCTGGAAATCATTGAACTTTGTGTTCTGTGAACGTTGCGGCTATCCGGTTCCTGGCATTCATGGCACCTGTCATGGAGATATTATCGCAGAGCATAACGGGACGAAGCTTGCCTTCCACGGTGGTTGGCATGATGCGGGCGATGTATCGCAGCAACTGATTCAGACCGCTGAAGTAACGCTTGCATTGTTCGAGTTAGCTGAGCGGACTCGGCCGAAAGATGAGGATTTGTACCTTCGCTTATTGGAGGAAGGCGAGTGGGGTCTAGATTTCCTGCTACAAACGAGATACGGTGACGGCTATCGTGCAACTAGTGCGGGAATTACACGTTGGACGGACGGTCTCATTGGCAATATGGATGACTGCGCGGCGCGTGTGCATAATCAAGCCTACGAGAATTTTTATTGTGCAGGCATCGAGGCTTATATTCATTCCCGCCTCCCTGATGAGGCGTTATCCAAGCGTCTACTGGAAATAGCGAAGGAAGACTTTCAATATGCGCTCGATGTCTTTGCAGTGGCTGGCTTCGATCAGAAACCGATCTTCTGGGAGCATACGTATCAAACGTCGGAGAGCCTATTCATGGCTACAGCCTCCTGGGCAGCCTCAATGCTGTACAAGGCAACACAGGAAGAGCGCTATGCAGAGAAGGCGGTTGAATTTATCCGTTATGTGGAACAGTCACAGGAGTTAGAGGGCATCTCTCTTCCGGATGGAACGTCATTCATAGGCTTCTTCTACCGCAATTCGGATAAGAAGATCATTCAGCACTTCAACCATCAGGCTCGCGAGCATCTGTACTTGCAAGCGTTGGTCGCTGTACACGAGACACAGCCTCAGCACGAGGAAGCCGGTCGCTGGCTTCAATCGATTCAAGCGTACGGCTCGTATCTCAAAAAATTAAGCTCGTATACGGCGCCATATCCGATGATCTCAAGCGGTCTATATCATGTGGATGAGCACCAAGATGAGCGAAGCTTCGGGCATCAGCATTTGCTTGTAGATGAGCGTGCGAAAGTCGACTACACGCTTCAATTGCATCAAGGTGTTCAAATAACGGAGGAGATATACGTACGCCGTTTCCCGGTATGGTTCTCTTTCAAAGGAAATAATGCGATCGTGTTGTCCACAGGCAAGGCAGCTTCAATAGCCGGTCAATACTTGAAGGATCAAGAGCTTCTAGATATTGCAGAGGGCCAGCTGCAGTGGATTGTCGGGAAAAATCCTTTCGGTCAATCACTCATGTATGGTGAAGGCTACCGCTACGCGCAGCAATATTCAGTATTAAGCGGTGAGATGACGGGAGAGCTTCCCGTAGGTGTACAAACGTTCGGTAACGAGGACGTTCCTTACTGGCCGCAATTCAACAATGCCACTTATAAGGAAGTTTGGGTCGGCCTTGCAGGCAAATGGATGTCCATATTGGCAGATTTGTATGCAGCGGAGGAGGTGCACCATGAATCTTGATTCGAAACCGACGATGATGACCTACATTCATGAGGAAGAGTCGATGTCTCGCAGCATTCTTGCTTCCTATCCGGCCAATGTGGAAGCCTTCGCAACAACGGCTGGGACGAAAGCGGACTGGCTCGTGTTTGCAACAGGCTCAAGCATCAATGCAGCCCTCAGTGCGAAATACTTTATCGAGCGGTTGATTGACGTTCGAATTGATGTACGTGAGCCCTTTCATTTTGCGAACTATGAATCGTTCAGTCCGTACACGGATCTCGTCGTCGCGATATCCCAAAGCGGTCAGAGTACATCGACAATCGGTGCGCTAGAGCGCACTCGTGAAGAAACAGAGCTTACGACGATTGCTCTCACGAGTGATGTGAATGCCGAGATCTCGGCAGTAGCTGACGTCACCATCGATATAGGCTGTGGCAAAGAGCGAGTAGGCTTCGTAACTAAGGGGTTTCTTGCTACCGTCTTCACCTTGATGCTTGCTGGTCTCCGTATCGCTGTCGTGAATGGCAAGATCACTCACGAGAAGGAGCGAGAGCTATTGCGTCAGTTCGAGCTTGCGATTGACGCGATTCCATTAACCATTGTGAAGACGGAGCAATTTTTTGATAGGCACAAAAATGATTTTGCTAACGCACCTCGCTTTACAGCAGTTGGGTATGGGCCTGCATACGGAACCATCAAAGAATTCGAAACGAAATTCTGCGAGACGGTTCGCATGCCTTCGCAAGGGATTGAACTGGAGGCATTCATGCATGGTCCTTACCTTGAGGTGAATCCCGAGCATCGGATATTTTTCTTGGAGATAGGAGGTGAGGTACAAGAGAGGCTCGAACTGCTGCGTGACTATGAGAGTAAGTATACAAACTATACGTATACGTTGTCGCTGAACCGTGCAAGTGATGAACACACGATTGGTCTAGAGCTCGAACTGACAGAAGAGATGGCACCTTTCATCATGATCATTCCGTTTCAAATTTTAGCCCATCATATTGCTACCGCAAGAGGCATTGCACTCCGCAATCGAATTTATACCGACTTTGGAGTGGCAATGAAGAGCAAGACGAAGCCAGGCGATTATGCTTAATCCATTATTCATAACTTGGGGGTCATGTTAATGAAGAAAAATGCACTAGTAGTATCGTCCTTGATTCTGTTAACTTCCGCTGCTTTAGCTGGCTGTGGCTCTAATCCAGATAATAGCTCAAATCATTCCACAGATGACAAGCCTATCGAGATCACATTCCGTCATGCTCTGATCGGGGAAAGAAGACAGGGTACGCTCGATTTAACGATGGAAGCAGTCAAGAAGATGGAAGCAGAAGTTCCAGGATTAACAGTGAAAATGGATGGCGTTGACGGTGAAGTCAACCGTAAAGATAAAATCAGAGGTGAAATGGCGTCCGGAAACGTGCCAGAGATCTTTGATGCATTCGGTAGTCCCGATGTCAAAACGTTCGCCAAAGAAGGAAAAGTACTCGATATTACACCAATTCTCGATGAGCTCGGAATTAAAGATAAGTTCCTTAATCTAGATGCGTGGACGTTGGATGGCAAAGTATATGGACTGCCAATGTCGGCGAGTGCTGAGGGCGTATTCTACAACAAAGAGTATTTTGCATCCAAAGGATTCGAAGTACCTACAACCTACGATGAACTGCTGACGCTTATGGACAAGATCAAAGCCGATGGCAAAATCCCATTCTCGGCTGGTTCTAAGTCTGCGTGGGTACCACTCATGCTGACCAACCAGATTTGGTCCCGTACTGCAGGTCCAGAAGTGACTGCGAAGTTCTCGACTGGCGAAGCGAAATGGACGGATCCGGCAATAACGGAAGCGTTCAAGGTTCATCAGGATTGGGTCAATAAAGGCTACTTCAAGAAGGGCGAGCTTGGCTTCGAGTATGTGGACTACAATACCCAATTTATTAATGGTGAATCGGCGATGATGTTCGACGGTAGCTGGGCAGCTTCATTATTCCAAGAAGGCGGAGCGGGCATTAGCCTTGCTGGTAAGGTCGGCTTCTTCAACTTCCCTCCTATGCCTGGCGGCGTAGGCGATCAAACGTCGATCATGCAGGATATGAACAATGGTTATGCATTCTCAGCGGAAGTAGCCAACAATCCAAGAAAGCTCGCTGCTGTAAAATCGTTCATTAAAAACTTCTACACGGAAGAGATGCAGATGCGTTTCCTCGTTGAACGCGGATCATTGCCTTGCATTAAGCTGGACGAAGCAAAGGTGCAGGAACAGGTGAAAGACCCAATGATGAAGGAACTAATGACTATGCTTCTTCATACCAAATCTTCTTACGCTGCGTTTGATGCCTTGGTACCTGCTGATGTCACTACAGAAATCGGTAATCAAATTCAAAAAATAGTTAGCAATACAACAACTCCAGAGAAGGCAACCGCTGCGATTCAAAAGGTTCAAGAAGAAGCGAATGCTGAAGCGGAATAAATATTGTAAGTTGTAAAAATAAGGGCGCCCTTATAGTAAGTGAAGGGTGCCTTTCCTTTCAATCATTATGATGATAAATTGGCAAGGTGGTGTGAGTGATATGAATAAAGCCCTAAGAAATCCAGTCACATATATACTGTTTATTATTCCAGCATTGCTGCTGCTTATCATGTTTTTTATTTACCCGCTCATGAGTTCGCTTTATTACAGCTTTACGAACTGGAACGGAATTTCAGATAATGTGAAGCCGGTTGGCTTCAAAAACTTCTCGAAAGCACTTACAGACCTAGCGTTCTGGAACTCAGTCAAAAACAACGGTTATTTCATATTATTCTCTGTATTTATTCAAGTCCCGATTACGATCGTTGCTTCATTAATGATTGCGAACGTAAAGAAGCTTCAAGGCTTATACAAGACGGCGATCTTTATGCCTACCGTCATGTCAACGGCAGTCATTGGCATATTGTGGGGATTTATTTATAACTATGATGTTGGTTTGTTAAATAAAATGATCGTTTTCTTAGGCGGACAACCGATCGATTGGTTAGGTAGTCCAAAGACAGCGATGCTGTCTATTCTAATTACGAACACCTGGCAATGGGCAGGCTTCTATATCGTGATGATTCTTGCAGCCATTCTTACGATTCCTAAGGAGCTGGATGAAGCTGCAATGATTGACGGCGCAACCGGCCTTCAGCGCGTGAGAAGAATTACAATGCCTCTCATTACGCCTGTAATCAGTGTTGTCATTATGCTCTCCATCGCGGGTTCAATGAAAGCAGCCGATATTATTATCGTCATGACGAAGGGCGGACCTGCAGGCTCGACGGACGTAATGGCTACTTATATGATCAAATACGCGATTACCAACTTTAAGTATGGTTACGGTAATGCATTATCCTTCATTATCTTTATTTTCACGATGGTGGTTACAGTTCTATATCAAGTCTTAATTGCAAGACGTGCTGAAAGGATTGATTACTAATGATGAAGGCGCTGAAAAAAAGCGGTAATCATATATTTTTAATGGCGTATCTCCTCATCATTTTGTTTCCATTCCTATTCGTCGTATTTTCTTCCTTCAAAATGAACAATGCGGAGATTGCTTTAAGTCCGTTCGGGCTTCCTAAGCAATTTCATTGGGAAAACTATGTTGATGCATGGGTAAATGCGAAGATTAATGTTTATTTCTTTAATAGCTTATACATTTCGTTAGTATCCTCCATACTGACGATTATCATTTCAGCCATGATTGGATTCGCTGTAACGCGCATGAAATATAATAAGATCAGTTCGGTCATATTTAGCATTGTATTGCTAGGAATGCTGATTCCGAATACTTCCTTGATGCTACCCATCTATCTATTGCTGCAAAAAATCGGAGTATTGAATACCCATCTTGCTCTTATCATCCCATATGTGGCAAACGCGATACCGTTATCTACGATTATTATCGCTGCTTTCATGCGTTCATTGCCCAAAGAAGTTGAAGAGGCAGCTGTTATCGATGGACTTACGGCAAAGGGGATTTTCGCGAAAATAGCCATGCCGCTAGTCGGACCAGCGCTCGTGACGGTATTTATCATGTCTTTCTTAGGAAACTGGAACGAGTTCCTGCTTGCGAACTACTTCCTATCGGATGATCTTCTACGCACTTTGCCTGTCGGGATGGTTCAGTTCCGAGATGCAAAGCTATCCAACTATGCGCAAATGGCTGCGGGTATCGTATTCTGTGTTGTTCCGGTCATGATTATTTATAGCGTATTGCAGAAGCAAATTATAGAAGGGGTTACCGCGGGTAGTGTGAAGGGGTAATTTGAGCTCGCCTCCGCCAATACCATGAAAAACCCGACCTCGCGAGGTCGGGTTTTGGACACAATACAGTCGAATTATTTCGACTTTTCTGAAATTAATAGAGTAAATCGTTTCGATTCATGGTATGTTACTCTGTGGTGAATGTCATACTATAGGGGCTGCATAACGATGATGGGAGATACGACTGAGAAAGAGCGGACGATATTTGACCATATTGGAAATACGATCAAGACCGATGATCGGGAAATTCGTATACTTGCCAAGTATGAGGCGCCATTGGTAGTCGTGCTGGGCAATGTGCTTAGCGATGAGGAATGCGATGAGCTAATTAAACACTCCAGGGATCAATTGCAACGTTCTAAAATAGGTGGAGAACATGCAGTCAATCAAATTAGAACGAGCAGCGGGGTGTTCTGCGAGGACAGTGAGACGATTACAAGAATCGAGAGGCGCTTCTCTCAAATTATGAATATTCCTATCGAGCACGGTGACGGATTGCAAGTTCTGCTCTATACCCCTGGCCAAGAGTATCAACCACATTATGATTTCTTCGCAGAAACGAGTCGAGCAAGCGCTAACAATCGAATTAGTACGCTCGTGATGTATTTGAATGATGTGGAGGAGGGCGGGGAAACGGCGTTCCCCATGCTTAATATGTCAGTTTTCCCTAACAAAGGCATGGCCGTATACTTTGAATATTTTTATAGCAATCATGAATTAAACGATTTCACTCTGCATGCGGGGACACCGGTCATTAAAGGGGAAAAGTGGGTTGCTACGATGTGGATGAGAAGACAAGCCCTTCGTATTTCCTAAATAACCGCTCGCCACCACCATAGGTAAACCGCATCCGCATGAGGATGTGGTTTTTACTATTCCCTCGACATTACGCTTGAACATAGAACTATGTATATAAAAAGGAGTGCCATACGAATGAAATCTCGTATCACGGATCGGATTAAACTCTCGCCAGGATTTTGGGCAGGATTACGTCACTTAGGGATTGCCGACTACGAAGTAGCACGCCATGCACGATTACCGCTTACCATTATAACTGAACCGGAAGTGACCACCGCCCAATATTTTGCGATATGGCAGGCTTATTCCGATCTCGTAGGCGATACGGCCAAGGCAATTATCAATCTGGCGACTTCTTATGAGACAATGCACTACCCGCCGACTGTTTTAGCGACTTACCACGCTCGTGACTACCGCGATGCTTTGCACCGAATGGCTCGTTACAAACAACTTTGCCCTCCTGAACGATTACAGATCACCGAAGGTGCCGATTACTGTACGATCGAACTGGAATGGCAGAATTCGGAGCAATCGGGTCCGCCAATGCTTGTAGGCCTCACTCTGGCGTTTCTATTAGAGCTTGGACGCAGGGGTACGGGGCAACTATTGACTGCGCGGAATGTCGAGTTTTCCCAATCCATGGGCGATGTGAAGGCGCTTGAAGCTTATTTTGGCTGCCCTGTCCGAATCGACGCAACATGTAACAGACTGACACTGCATCGAAGAGATCTGGACCGCTCCTTTGTCTCGTACAATGAAGAGCTACTAGAGATTCTGACTCCCGTTCTCGACCAATCATTGAATGAACAGAAGCAGGGCCGATCAATTGCCGAGATGGTCAAATGGATTATGAAACGCAGCCTCACAAGCGGACGACCGGACATTCAGGCTGTGGCGAGGGAACTCCGTATGAGCGACCGTACCTTGCAGCGGAGACTTAGCAATGAAAACACAAGCTTCAATAATCTGTTAACAGAGGCTAGACATGAGCAGTCGCGTGAGTACTTGGCGGACCCCTCGCTTGATATTAAGGAAGTGGCTTTCTTGATCGGATATGAAGACCAGAACTCTTTCTACCGCGCCTTTCGCAATTGGGAAGGCGATACTCCTTCAAATTGGCGCGCAGAACACTTTGGCGTGTAAAACAAGAGTATTGGCGGGATAGGCTAGTTACCGAACAACGCATACAAGGTAATATAATCACTATCCACAACATAAGAAGGAGAAATGCATGATGGATATGGGATTAAATAATAAAACAGCACTAATTACAGGTTCAACGAAAGGCATAGGCAAAGCAATCGCCATTGAACTTGCCAAAGAGGGCGTTAATGTACTTATCAATGGCCGAAATGATGATGAAGTAGAACGTACTGTGAGTGAAATCAAGTTGAAGTTCCCGGATACTACGCCTCAGAATGCTGCAGCCGATCTTGTGGATGCTAAGCAAAGAGAAGCAATATTTGAAAAATATCCTCAAATCGATATTCTAGTAAATAGTATGGGTAAATATGAAATCATGAAATATGAGGATGTTGACGACGAAGTGTGGGAATCCTATTTCCGCACAAACGTGCTTGCAGCAAATCATTTAACTAAGTTTTATTTGCCTAAAATGTTGAAAAACAATTTTGGACGTATTATCTTTATAGCTAGCGAAGAGGCCATCATGCCTTCGGGACAAATGCCTCAGTATTGCATGACCAAATCAATGCTATTATCATTGTCAAAAAGCTTGTCCAAACTAACAATAGGTACAGAAGTTACAGTCAATACGATCATGCCAGGACCCACGCTTTCTGAAAATGTGCATCAAATCATTGACGGTATATATGCTGATGAAAATATGACGTTCGCAGAAAAAGAGAAAAAATTTATGGCTGCAAACCTGCCTCAATCCGAAATACAGCGATTTATTAAGCCTAATGAGATAGGCAGACTAACAACATTCGTATGCAGTCCTTATGCATCGGCGTTTAAAGGATCTCCAATCCGTATGGATGGGGGAATGGTGCCGACTATTTTTTAACATTACTTAAAGTAGCAATAGGGTAACAGAGAAACGGCGAAGATCGTCTCAAATAAGTTGTAAGGAAAAGGACCGGCCATTGAGCCGGTCCCTCTTTGTAATCAGACTTAAACGGTTGATTCTAAACGATAGGACCATAAATATCCTTTCGATTCCAGCAGAAGCGTATCCTGGATTTCCTTCGGCTCTATGATGATGCTGTTGTTGGTATTCATGATGTAACCATCATTTATTCGATCGATTACGATGGGCACATCCAGCTCCATAAAAAGCTGACGCATACGGTATATCGTATTATACAGATTGGAGAGTGCCCGTTTTTCCTCTACATGCGTCCAGATATCATCGATGATTCTCCATTTTAAGCATAATTTATTTTCATGAAGCAGAAAGTAGTAGAACAGCTCCTCGGTTACGCGAGTAGGCCATTTTGCAAGCTGTTCCCCCTTTTTCACATATGCTTCCCCATAAAGCTGGACAAAAAGCTCCTGCTTATTCGCCGGTTTCTGTTTATTGCCATAATATTTCTGAAGGCGTTCATCCAACTGCTTAACTGTATTCGGAGTCATCGGTTTTAAGATATAATCAAGCGCTTGTACGCGAAAGGCTTGCACGGCATATTGCTGGTGAGCGGTTGTGAAAATCACAGGCACGTCGATGCCGTTTTCCACTAGGCTTTGGGCCAATTGAAGTCCTGTCATTCTCGGCATTTCAATGTCCAGCACGAGCGCGTCCAAATCTAGCTTCGGTATTTCCTGCAACGCATCGAACGGCGATTCGAAACGGCCTACAATTTGAAAGGGACCATAGGTTTCCAGCAACCTAGCATGCAGTCCCAGAATCGGTTTCTCATCCTCAACGAGAATTACTTTCCACATGATTTCGTCCCTCCATGATCGGAATTATTAATTGAATGGTAGTTCCTTTGCCCGGCAAGGAGCTGATCTCCAGGCTGCCTTGTTTGAGATCATGTACGCGTCGACGCACATTCGTAAATCCGATGCCGGCATCGGCAAGCTCTCCTCCCATTAATTGGGCGCATTGCTCTGCTGACATACCTACGCCATCATCGGCGACACATATGCTCAAGCGAGATTCGTGCGAGTAGATCGAAACCTGAACATGTCCAGATCCTTCTTTGTCGAATAGACCGTGGCGAATCGCATTTTCGACTAAAGGCTGCAAGAGCAAACTAGGAATCAGAACATTGTCGGCGGCAATTAGCGGATCGATGTCACAGGCGAATGTTAACCGTTCGCCAAATCTGGCCTTTTCTACATCTACATAAGCTTCAATAATTTCCAGCTCTTTCTGAAGGGAAGAGAATTGTCCGTCCCGGCTCGTTTCAAATATATAACGAAGGAAAGAACTGAGCATCGTCAGCAGATAAGCGGCACGCTCTCCATCCGTGTAGCAGAAGGAAATAATATTGCTGAGCGCGTTATACAAAAAATGCGGTTTGATTTGGGTTTGCAGAAAGGCCATTTCATATTCAATCGCTTTCAGCATAGATTGTTTCGTCTGTTCAGCGGCATTCAATCGAGCCATCAAAGTCTCTTTCGAGAAAGGTTTTACAATGTAATCATTTGCGCCGGAAGCAAATATTTTTTCAATATGCTTAGGATATTCGGATGAAATCATCATGATAATCGGCAGCTCCAATAAAGGCGCTTGCGTACGGATTTGCTGTAGCAATTCGAGACTATTCATGTTGCCGGGAATAATGTCGTCAATAATCATCATCGCTATTTCCGGGTGACTGCTATAGTAGTCGAGCGCCTCTTGAGCAGTATAAGCAATTCGAATTTTGTACGTATCGCTCAGCATGCCCCTCATGACTTCCGCGTGCATCACATCGTCATCGACAATGAGAAGCGTTGCCAGCTCTAGTTCTTCTGCGGATACGGCAGCTTCAACGTTGTATTCGTATTCCGCTGCTGTAACCGGCTCTTTAAATTCGCTGAAAGCCAGTTTGAGCGTGAATCGGATACCTCTCTCCATTCGTTCATACCTTATGCTTCCATTCATTTGTTGGACAAGCTCCACCGTCATCATAAGCCCGGAAGATTGCTGCCGGTCCCTGTTCGCTGTCACGGACTCGCGAGTTGTCGCCACATGAAGAAGGACATCCTCTCCAGCCTGCATGGCTTCAATAGACAGGCTGTTTTCTACGGTATCGTTAGCGATCTCTGTCATCATGCGCAGGAGCACCTGCGTCAGGGCTTGCTCGTCCGCCGATACATAAAGCTGCTTTGATATGTTTTCGTTTATTTGAATTTTCTTCTTCACGAATGTAAGCTGCATCAACTGAAGCACATGGAGCATGACCATTCGGAGATTAGTGGACTTCAGCTGAATGGCGTAATCATTAAATCGAATACGAGTAAAATCGTTCAAATCTCTCAGGATATAAACCATGTTGCCAATTAGCTGCTCGGCTAAGTATAATTGCTCGCCTTGCCTCCGGTGGTCGCGCTCTCGAGACATCGAATGAATCAAATGGACGGCGTCATGCAGAGGTCTCTGCAAATCAAGCGTAGCAACTTTCAGGAAATCATCTTTCGTATCGTTTGCCTTCTGTAATCGAGCAGTCAGCCGCTCGGATTCCTCCGTTCGATTCATGAGACGTATGCCGAGAAAAACATTCATCGCCAACACGCACCCGATCAGTCCGATTCTGTTCAAGCTGTTGCGGCCGGAGTAGAACAAGCTGTCCGACGAACCGCTTATCGCGAAGATAGCAAGAAACAATAGCATTGCCAAGAGAAGGACAGCTTCGTTTCTGCGTATCGAGATCCGATTCTTAACAATTAAATAAAAGATGCGAGCGATAACTCCCAGGAATAGTCCATCCATATAGTAAAAAAATTCATACTGCATGCTCGACAATGCTCTTGCCGGGAGAACGGCATTTAAAGACGAATAGACCAGGAGCGGAAGAAGCAGCAGAAACAATGTCTTTCGATTCATAATAGAAGGAATAATCTTGACAATAAAGACCAGAAGCAAAATGGCGCTCAGGTATGTACTGACGTCTTGGATGCGAAAATAGAGCTCGTAAGGAAATGACGGGAACTCGCGTATGATCAATCGCTCTCCGCGAAACACAATTACGATCGCTAACGTTAGAAAGTACAATCCGCTGTATAGGAAGGCTTCGTCCCTCGTCCGCAGCAAATATATGGTTAAATGATACATGCAGAACAGCAGCATACATAAGGCTGCAGCCCATTCCATGGTAAGATCTCTCTGCACGTCATTCTTAATATGCTCGGCGTCGCCGATATCGATTGGCAGGACGATGCCGCCTCTTGCATTGTAGAAGTTGGATGCGTGAACCGTAATAAGAAGCTGTCGGCCATCAGGTTTAAAGTAAACTTCATAGGATGGATTATCCAGTACCGTTTCTTGTTTAGAATCGGCGGTTTTCCCTTTTTCCGAGATGAATGCGCCATTGACATAGATGGTATGGGCAGACCAAATATTTCGAATGCGAAGACCGATGTCCTCCGACCAATGCTCGGGCAGATATACCATGATCTGATAGGAGCCCCATTGCACATTCGACGGCCAAGGACCTGGCACTGGCACATGATTCGCATCTTTGGAAAAATCAGTCGGACTGATAAAAGAATCGGCCGTAAACTTCCAATCGCCGGCTAACGAAACAAATGGAGAATCGGTCAGCTCTCGCAGGTCAAGCACGCCGTCTAAGGCTTTGCTTTGGACGGAGCTTGTATCATGGTCGCTAAAAATCATATAAAGAATGGCGATTAAGGCGCATACCACACCTAAGCAGCCAAGTACCTTTTTCATGTATAGTCACACTCCTATTGATACTATCATACGTTAAAGGTCTCTCAAAAAACTACCAATTGACATTTAGAATGGAGAGAAGTTTGAGAGATTTTTGAGAGAAGCCTCTGATATGGTGGGATCAACATCTTGGATAATTTGGAGGGGTACTTCTTTTTGGCAAGGGACTTAACTCTTAATTTGAGATGGTTCTATCAGCATGTATTTCTAAATCTAACAGGACGGGTGACTCAGATGAAGAAAAAGATGATTGCAATGGCAGTAGCTTTTCTATTGTTGGTTACGAATACATCAATGGCGTACGCACTGTCACCGGTAGCAGAGGTTTACTTTAATGCCGGCACAAGCACTTATGATTCCAGCGATTTTGAAAGTCAATTAAATGATGCCATTAAAGCTAAGCTGATAGCAGGGGGCGTAAATCCTAAGTATGTGTCGATTATGGACGCAAGCGCAAACCCGGCAGCTGTAACGGACTCGCATGTCCATTCCGGCTCTGACAGCTGGTATAACAGCACTCCACCGGAGGTTGTAACGGCCGATCTCAATCACGTTCAGACTTCCAATAACGGCAAAGCTTTAACGTTTTATGGTTACACCGAGTCGGGCTATAAGGATTTCATGCTGACGAGCGAAACGCCTGACGGCAAAAAGATCATTACTTTTGACATGGATGAATCCAAAGCCAATTACCATAGCATGGAAGGCGGAGGTTTTCTATTCAATACTCAGATCGATGACGCTGGCCTATTGAGCGGCTACGCTATTTTATATGTTAGTGATGGTATTAATGTCTATCAGATTGATGAAGTGAATGCAGATGATTTGCACAATGAGGCATATAGCGATTTGGGCTCGATAGACGGCGTTACCCTAATCGAAAGCTATGAAAAGGGGACATCGGCCCAACACACAATTAAAATCAATGTAACGGATACAACATTGAATATGTGGGATAACGGAGAGCAAGTTATTAGAAATCTCGATCTCCCTGATTCTTATGGTGAAGAATTCGGTCCAATCGTCAGCCATATCGGCCACGGTTGCGAGATCATTTCAATCTTTGCTTTTGACAATATGAAGCTGTTCTCTACTTCGAGCAAAACGTTGGACGAAGCAGTAGAAGATATCGTTTGGGAAGATTACGCTCCTTTGCGCTATGTCGTGAACATCAACGACGATCCTAGAGAAAGCTTAGATGGGGGAGAGAATCAATCCCATTTGAAGGACTCCTTCGATAACAATGACGTCCAATATGTAGGAGTAACTGAATCGGTTTATGAGGATATTAACCAAAACTTTATTGATGAGATTGCGAATGGCGGATTATATGTGCCTTCCGGTTCCGAGAATGCTAATGAAGAAATCATTGAAGCAATTGCAGAACGTATTGTGAATCAAATTATTAATGATTATAAAGTGGCGATTCTGGCTATTGAAGAAGCAGAGGACAACACGGATATCTCGTTTAATTCCGGAGATAACAAAAATACGGTGAGAAATGACATTACGTTGGAGCAAAGCGAAGATGTAACGACAGTCTGGTCCTCCGATCAGCCTTCAATCATCGCGCCTGATGGAACGGTTACAAGACCGGTTACGGACCAACCAGGAATCTATGTGAATCTGAAGGCAACGATTACAAAAGACGGGTTAACAAGCGAAAAAATCTTTACGGTTTATGTGCTTGCTGCAGAGCCTGGTCCTTTAAGCACTTTGTCGGCGGTTGCAGGCAATGGCCAAGCGACACTGAACTTTCCGCCACTAACGGATGCATCGGATGATGATATTGTGGTGGAACAATCGATAAACGGTACTGACTTTACTCCGGTTGATCTAGATGAAACGCTCACGGCTGCTTCAACGAGTGTAACCGTAACCGGCCTAACGAACGGAGAAACTTACTATTTCCGACTATCTGTCGGTTCAGGTTTTTATGAAGGTGTATCTAATATTGTCGAGGTTTCCCCTTCTGACCCGGTAACCACTTTGTCGGCTGTCGCTGGCAACAAGAAAGTTACATTGAAATTCCCTGCTATAACTGGGGCATCTGACATCGTAGTTGAACAATCAACGGACGGTGAAACTTTCACTCCAGTAACGACATCAGAGGTGTTGGACGCCGCTTCTACGAGAGCGACTGTAATTGGTCTAACGAACGGAGAAACTTATTATTTCCGTTTGGCAGTCGAATCGGGTCAGCATGCAGGCTTATCCAACGTCGTTACCGTTAAGCCGGTTGCGCCTTATATTTCTGAAGAGCCAACAATGGATACGAAAGTAATTGTGACCGACCAAGCAAACGGCGGTACAATCACACCGGACAAAATCACGAAATTAGTCGGTGACGACTTGAAAGTAACAGGTAAAATCAAGTCGGCCAACGGCAAAGAGCTGGATCTTCCGAATATTGTAATGAATGAAGACGGCAGCTTTACGCTTCCGAAGGTCGAGGCCGGCGAATATGTATTATCGTTGAACGTGATTGCGCCAAATGGCGAAAAGCTGGCAGGCCCTGTTGGCAAACTAATTGTTGATGCCAACGGAAAAGCAAGCTTAACGGTTGATCTGATCGATCCTTACGGAACGATTCTTGATACGGTAACCAATCAGCCCGTTGCGGGCGTGAATATGAAACTGTACTGGGCCGATACAGAGCTGAATCGTTCCAAGGGCAGAGTGCCTGGAACGCTTGTTGATCTGCCAGAGCTGCCGAATTTCGCACCAAACAAAAACCATAACCCGCAAATAAGCTCGGAGAGCGGCGAATACGGCTGGATGGTTTATGCCGACGCCGATTACTATTTCTTAGGCGAAAAGAATGGATACGTCGTGTTTGACAGCCGTAACGATAAGCGCGAAGAGAGCTTTGGGGATGACAGCCATATTAAAGACGGGATTATTCATGTTGGCGAAACGATCGTGAAATTCAGCTTCTCCTCGCAGCCGATCGTGAAAGCCGAGGGAACTCATAATCCATACATGGTTGGTTATCCTGACGGAACTTTCGATCCGGATCGAGGCATTGTACGAGCTGAGATCGCTGCAATCCTGTCCCGTTTGTACACATCTACAGCAAGCGAGAAGAATGTATCGTATTCCGATGTGAGCGCAAAATATTGGGCGGCAGATGCTATCGCAACAGTTACGAATAATAAATGGATGGTCGGCGCTGGAGACGATACGTTCCAGCCAAAGAAAAAAATTACGCGAGCGGAATTTGCGCAACTACTGACGAACGTGTATAAATGGGACGTTGTAAATGAAAGCACCTACACGGACGTAACGGGACACTGGGCGGAGAAAGCTATTGCAACGGTTGAGAAGCAAGGCCTGCTATTTGATTTTACGGATAAGACCTTCAATCCGAATCAGGAGATTACGAGAGTCCAGGTTGTCAGGATCTTTAACCAACTGCTGGAGCGTAACCCATGGCATGTCGAGGTTGGCGCGAAATGGACCGATGTTCCAGCAAGCCACGAGTACTACTTGGACATTATGGAAGCTTCGGTTCAGCATCCATTCGAGCAATACGAGACCGGTATCGAAAGCTGGAAAAAATAGAAACAAGTTCACGAAAGACCCGGCCTCGTGAGGTCGGGTCTTTCGTGGTATTCCTGTCCATACGCGCAAACGGTGTCTGCTCAGTGACACAGTGATTGGTTTAGGAAAAAACCTAAACTTCTGTTATAATAAAAGGATAAAGTCAAGAAAGTTATTGACTAAGAATAGGAATGGTTGCCCCGGTTATGAATGAATTCGAAGACTGGAATCTTAAAGTGAAAAAAACCTTTAATGCTACAAGTAATCAAGAAGTATTAACGGTTACAGAGGCAGGTAATTTGTTAGGCCTTACAAAAGATCAAATGAAAACCTACGCAGACAAAAGCCATCTAACTAAAGTGCCGATCATGAGAAGTGTTCATAGGTATCTTTTATTGAAGAGTGAAATAGATGAGTTAATAAAGTGATTTAAAACTTGAGAGAGAGTACCGCATGAGGTGCTCTCTTTGTTTTGTTGTTACAAACGTTGGAAAACCATGTACGGAACACTTTTCGAAGTGTTCCGTGCATGGTTTTTTTCTTGTTTTAGAAATCATATCCATTCCAAAAAATGCTGTCCTCCAAAACCGAAAAATGAAACCCTAAAACGAAATCTCAAGCCTTACTTCAGCTGCGGCTGAGATCTACAATTAGAGAGCAATATACATGTGCAAAGGCTTTCAATAGATGGTTCAAGATACACAACAGCGTGGAGGTATTGATGTTGAAGACACAGTTAAAAAAGCTATACTCTCAAAGGCATATTCAGATTATGGCGCTGTTAGGCGTGGTCTGGATGATATTATTCAACTACATTCCGATGTACGGAGTCATCATCGCCTTCAAGGAATTTAATATTGTCAAATCGATTGGCGAGGCACCTTGGGTCGGCTTAACTCATTTCAAGGAATTTTTCCAGGATGAGAGCTTCATGAACGTAATGAAAAATACGCTTGGCATCAGTCTCATTAAGTTGATAATTGGTTTTCCTCTGCCCATTATTTTTGCATTGTTCCTTAATGAGGTGCGTTCGGTTAGATTCAAGAAATCGATTCAAACGATCTCGTATTTGCCGCATTTTCTGTCATGGGTCATTCTCGGCGGCATTCTAACTACGTGGCTTGCTGATATCGGCATTATCAACAACGTTCTGCTTGCGCTCAATATCATTAAAGAGCCGATTTCTTATTTGGCGGAGCCGGGGTACTTCTGGAGCATCATCATCGCCTCCGATATCTGGAAGGAGCTTGGCTGGTCGGCGATCATTTACTTAGCGGCTATCGCCAGCGTATCGCCGGAGCTGTATGAAGCGGCAACGATCGACGGAGCGGGACGTTTTCAGAAAATGTGGTTTGTAACGCTGCCCAGCATCAAATCGACGATCTCCATTCTTTTTATTCTTGCGGTGAGCGGCGTGCTGAACTCCAACTTTGACCAAATTCTTGTGCTGCGGAATCAATTGAACGAAAGCGCGAGCAACGTCATCGATATTTACGTGTATCAGACCGGCATGCAGCAAGGACGTTATTCTTATTCCACGGCAGTAGGATTGTTCAAGTCTGTCATTGCGATTATTCTCTTGCTTCTTGCCAACCGGATAACGAAGAAAATAAATGATACATCGCTGTTCTAGCAAGTAGAATGTGCTTGCTTACAAAAGCGGTTTTGTTACTCAAAAATTTTAGGAGGTCGTGCGACCGTGTTTAGTTTGAAACGCAAAACGAAGGGCGAGGCAATCTTCGATCTCTTCAATAACATAGTCATGCTGCTGGTCTGCTTCGCCACTCTATATCCGATCTGGTATGTGCTGGTGAATGCGCTGAATGAAGGGCAGGACGCCATGCGCGGCGGCATCTACTGGTGGCCAAGGGAGTTAAGCTTTGAGAACTTCAAAGCGGTACTCCACAGCAGCGGCATTATGACCGCGATGGGAATTACGGTTGCCAAGACAGTTCTGGGCACCGTGCTTCACGTATTTTTCACAGCGATGATTGCGTTTGCGTTCTCGCGCAAAGGGCTAATCGGGGGCAAAATCTATATTCTGATCGCCACCGTTACGATGTTCTTCGGAGGCGGCTTGATCCCTACCTATCTGTTGATGAAGGATCTTCACTTGCTGGACAGCTTCCTTGTGTATATTATTCCGGCAATGTTCAGCGTTTTCGATCTGATCATCTTCATGACCTTCTTCCGCGATATTCCGGACGGTCTGGAGGAAGCGGCCAAAATTGACGGCGCCAATGATTGGTTGATTTTTATTCGCGTGATTTTGCCGGTGTCGATGCCGGTCATCGCGACGATCGCTTTGTTCCATGGCGTATATCAATGGAATGATTATTTTACCGGCGTGATCTACATGAACAATATGGATTTGCAGCCTATTCAGACGTATTTGTACCGGGTCGTCGCTCAATCCAGCTCCAATCAAATGGTAGCGGCTATTCCGGGAGGCATTGGAAAAACAGTGACGTCGCAATCGATCAAGCTGGCTACAATGGTCGTCACGACACTTCCGATCGTCCTTGCCTATCCGTTCCTGCAGAAGTATTTTGTCAAAGGCATGATGATTGGCTCGATAAAAGGTTAACCAACCATCGGCAATGGCTGCAGCGCTTTTTTTGTAAAGTGCAGTAGATTGCATATAATCAATCATAAAGAGAAGGGGAAGACACACATGAACAAAAGGTCTAATCTCAAAAGCATGTTAATGTTGATGGTTGCTGCAGTTCTTGTATTTACGGCAGCATGTTCTTCAGGCGGCAACAACGCCGGCGAGAAGGAAGGCAACACGCCTCCCGCAGAAACCGTTAAGCTGACGGAGAACGATAAGGGTTGGGAAGTGGATAAAAGCCCGATTACGTTTGACTGGTATATTAACTTCTCATGGTTTGCTAACAAATGGGGCGTAGATACAACTTCGAAATACATCACTGAGAAAACGGGCGTTAACGTGAACTTCATCGTTCCTGCGGGCAACGAAGCGGAGAAGATGAATACGATGATCGCATCCGGCACGCTTCCGGACTTCATTACGCTGAGCTGGTCTGAAGATGCAGTGAAGAAAATGATCGAAGGCGATTTGGTTCTGCCTCTTAACGAGCTTGCTGACCAATACGATCCGTACTTCTACAAAGTAGCGGACCCGGATAAGCTTTCCTGGTACAAGCAAGAGGACGGTAACGTATACGGCTACCCGAACTCGTCGTCTTCGCCTAAAGACTATGAGAAATTCGGTGATAACCTCGTGTCCTCGCAGACGTTCCTGGTACGCAAGGATATGTACGAGGCACTTGGCAAACCGGACATGCGCACACCGGAAGGCTTCCTGAAAGCTCTGGAAGATGCGAAAGAAATGTTCCCTGAAGTGAACGGCCAGCCGTTGATCCCGCTCGGCATGTATGATTTCAACAACACGGGCAACGCCTCTTTGCAACATTACATTCAGAACTTCCTTGCCATTCCGTATGAAAAAGACGGCCAGCTATATGATCGCAACACCGATCCTGAATATGTGAAATGGCTGAAAACGATGCGCCAAGCAAACCAAAACGGCTTACTGTCGAAAGATATCTTTATCGACAAGCGTCCACAAATGGAAGAGAAAATCGCTCAAGGCCGCTATTTTGCAATGCTGTATGCAAGAACGGACTTAGCGGCGCAGCAAAATGCATTGTTTGCAAACGATCCTAATTCGGTTTATATTGCTGTAGACGGTCCTGCGAATGCAAATCTGGATCAACCGACGCTCGCCGGTCCTTCGATTTCCGGCTGGACGGTTACGTTGATCTCCAAGAACGTGAAGGATAAAGCGCGCGCGATCCGTTTCCTGGACTATATGATCTCGGAAGAAGGCCAGCATGATTTGTTCTTCGGCAAGCAAGGCGTAACTTGGGACAACATTGACGGCAAAGATCAATTCCTGCCGGAAGTACTGGATCTCCTGAATACAGACCGCGGGGCGTTCGACAAGCAATACGGCGCATCCCATACGTTCTGGATGATGATGGACACGAACTTGACGCCGATTTGGCAGCCTGCGACAGTCGAGCCGTTTAAGCAATTGGAAGACTGGACTGCCGGCAAGACGAAGAGCCTGTCGGAATTTGACCAGCTCAATCCAAACGGCACTTCGGAAGAAGGCATTATCAACACCAAGATTGACCAAGAGTTCGGCAAAGTGCTTCCGAAGCTTCTGATGGCCAAATCGGATGCGGACTTCGATAAAATTTGGAACGAATACTTGGAAAAACGCGAATCGCTCGGATTCAGCAAAGTACAAGCGTTCAAACAGAAGAAATATGAAGAGAATGTAGCAAAGCTGAATGGCGCTGCGAAATAAATAAAGCTTAGGCGAAGAGTACTCCAGTTACCGGCAACGGACTGGAGTGCTTTTCGTCGCATATGGGAATAATAAACATCGACAATAGCCGGGGCGGAAGTGAGTCGCAACATGGTCAGTAAATTTTGGTTATCTATGCATTCGATTGCGAATTGGCTTGGCCGCAGATCGATGCAGAGCCGTTTGGTAACCGCTTATATTGTTATTCTGTTAATACCAAGCTTAATCGTCTCGAATTACTTGTTCAGCCAAATTCGCGAGAGCTACAGCAACGATGCTTTGAAACAGGCGCAATATTCTGCAGAAACGGAGAAAGTGAATATTCGCAATCAGATGGAAGCGATGGAAAGAGCGGTGCAGGTTACGCTTTCGAATCCCGAAATTATTGATTATTTGTCGCTCAAGGAAGATCTTCCGGTGGAGCAACTGCTTGAGCTGTACCGGGGACCGCTGACGGATATGATCGATATTCAGCTCAGTAATCCGAATATCGCCCATCTGCGGTTATTTACGAATAATGAGAAGCTGTCGGAGATTTGGCCGATTCTTTTTCATGAACGACGTATTAATCGCGAGTCCTGGTATGGTCAGTTGGACGGTCTGGCTGGCAAGGAATTATGGGTCTTTAATAATGAGGACCCCGATCTGTTGCATCGAAGTGTGACGGAGCTCAGCAGCCTGATGCCGAAGGTGTCGCTTATTCGGACGGTTGAATCCGGCGGCAAGCGGATCAGCGTGATCGAGGTCTCGATGCTGCTGAAGCAGTTTTCACCCAAAGCGTTCGCGAGCGTGAACGATGAAGGCTCGCAGATGATGCTCGTGGACAGCAACGAGACGATATTTATTGACGAAAGCCAGCCGTTCGCAGGGGGCAACCCGGATCTGCGCGATGCGATTATCAGCGAATTTGATGCGATGAAACGTGATGGCGTTACGAATAAACGATTTGTGGTAGATAAGCATCCTTATCTGCTCGTGTCGACTCCCGTGGAACAGGCGGACGCCTACGTTCTAAATGTTGTATCGCTCCAAGCCGTCAATAAGGACATTTCGAAGACCGAGAATCAGATCATTGTCATTAATTTAATCCTGATTGCTTTGCTGTCATTCATTACGTATTTCCTCAATTCGATTATTCTTAAAAACTTGCGGCGGTTGACTGAAGCGATGAAAAAAGTGCGGCGGGGAGAGACGCCTGCCGGAATGCCTCTCGGCGGGGGCGGCGAAATCGGAGAGCTTGCCCATCATTTCAATAAATTGATTCATACGATCAATGAGTTGATTGCACAGGGAGTGCGGAAGCAAGCGCTGACGAAAGAAGCGGAATTGCGGACGCTGCACAGCCAGATTGATTCTCACTTTTTGTACAATACGATCGAGAATATTAAGATGCTGGCCGAAATGGAGAACCAGCTGACCATCTCCGATTCCCTCACTTCTCTTGGGGGGATGATGCGCTATAACTTCAAGTGGTCGGGTGAATATGTCAGCTTGCAAGATGAGATCAGACATATCCAGAACTATATCGCCATTATGAATATTCGTTTCGATGAGCCGATTAAGCTGGAGCTCGATATTCCGCCGCGGCTCATGGAGATTGAGCTGCTCAAAATGTCGCTGCAGCCGATTGTAGAGAATGCGGTAAAGCACGCATGGACCGGCGAAGAGGACAAGGAGAGCGTCATTTGGATCGACGTTTACGAGCAGGGCGATGACGGGGACAAGGACGTTATTATCAAGTTAAGAGATAACGGCAGAGGAATCGGCGAGGATCGTTTGAAACAGCTGAATGAGCGGATTCAAAGTGAAGGCGGCGATGACGACCAAAGCTCTTTATCTGCTATAGGCAAGCAAACGTTTGGCATCGGTTTGCGAAACGTGCACCAGCGGATTCGGCTTTATTATGGCAAGGCATATGGATTAAACGTGTATAGCAACGAAGGGCAATTCACAGAAGTGGTGATAACCCTTCCGAAAGTGCTGTTAATGGGAGGGAGTTCCGGATATGAGGACTATGCTGATCGTAGATGACGAGAAAAATATCCGTTTAGGGCTCAAAATGATGATTGAAAGAGAATTTCCGAATGAATATTTGATTCGCATGGCAATCAACGGCGAGGATGCCTTGGAGCAATATGGAAAGGAGCATGCGGATCTCGTCATTACCGATATTCGCATGCCGGTGATGGACGGCATTGAATTGATTCGGCGGCTTGCTGGAGAGGCAGAACCGGAGCGGCAGCCTGTTGTTATCATTCTCAGCGGATATGACGATTTCGCATATGCCAAAGCCGCGATCGAGTATCAGGTGAAAAGCTATCTGTTGAAGCCGATTCGCCGGGAAGAGCTGTTTGAAGCGCTTCGCAAAAGCGAGAATACGCTGCAAATGCAAGCCCAATTGGCTGAAAAGGTGGCTATAAGCGATACGTATCGAGAGCAGATGCGAATAACCCGGCTGCAGGAATGGTTCAGGCAGGGCAATCCTGCGCCGGAACAACTAAACGAAGAGTTAGACGTCATTGGGTTCGAGCAATTCACGCGTCCGTTCACGGTAGCTGTCCTGCATTATCGATCGGAGAAAGGCGAATCGATGAACAAGGACCAGTTCAAACTGCTGGTGGATCATTTGCTGGAGCCGATTAGCGGCAAAGTCGATGTCTCGTTCGTGGACAATATGAACAAGCTGGTTCTGATCGGAAGCCCAGCCTCGCAATTTGTAGAGCTGTATAAGCAGACCTGCGGCAATGAACTGGACGGGCTGCATATCGGCATCAGTGCGGAGGGCTGCCATGCGGAGCAATTGTTTCACTGCTATCAACAAGCCTTTGAGGCGCTGGAGTGCACCTTTCTGTATTCCAACTGCCGTCTGCTGCGGCATGAGGATATTCGCGGGGAACGGCGGTATTTTCCGATTCCGGATGAGGAGATCCGCAAGCTTGGCAACATGCTGGGAACCGATAGGGAGCGCGAGCTGCAGGATTTGCTGAAGCAGATTTTTCATACCGAGGCTGTTCCGAATGTCGATATGCAATATTTGAAGCGGGTCGGTACGATGATTAACGAGCAGGTGCTGGACGAAATCTTCCACCTCTATGGCGAAGAATCGATTGAAGTGCTGAAGATGTATCGCAAAGTAGGCAACATGGACAACTTCCGCACCTTTCATGACTACTACCGGAGCCTAGAGCTTCTTCTGCTCAGCATAAACGACTATGTAAAAGGAGTTCGTTCGGCATACAGCGAGCATTCAGAAATGAAAGTGGCGGTAGATTATATGGAAGCCAACTACTTCAAGCCGCTGAATATGGCAGTCGTGAGTAATTACGTCGGCTTGAATTATTCCTACTTCAGCGAAGCGTTCAAAGCGTATACTGGAGAAAACTTCGTGCTGTTTTTGAAAAAAGTGCGCATTCGCAAGAGCAAGGAGCTGTTGCTGGAAGGCGATCGGAAAATGCAGGAGATCGGCAGCGCCGTGGGCTTCGAAAACACGAAGCAGTTTTCCCGCGTATTTAAAGAGCTGGAGGGCATTTCGCCGCAGGAGTATCGGATTAAGCTCAGGACGGATGCGCATATCGCTTCGTCAAACCATTGAATTGTTCCTTGAGGAGCTCACCTTCGCTAGAAGGTGGGCTTTTGTGTTGAGCGAAAAGGGAGTTCACACCATAAAACGCCTTTTTCTGTCGGATATACGTCGTAACGCGTTAAAACTGATGGTTGTCCTTTATTTGTTATTAGCTATAATAGAAATATATCATATAATTTCAACCCGAATACACGGTTTAAACTTCCGCTCGGATGAAAAAGGTCGCGACTTAGGTATCATTGCCGATTAGTCAACTGAAGGCATTGTAAATAAAAGCATAAAAACAATGTTGAAGGAGACATGATCATGGCACAATCCGTAACCTTTTACCCGCTTGGCGTAGGCGATTCGTTTACTACGCGGCACTTTTTTGTCAACAGCGTTATTAATGTGGACGGTCGCGAATTTTTTATCGATTGCCCAGGGTACGTCGCGAAAATGCTCTATCAAAACAGCTTGCATGGAGAACTCCCGCTCGGGATTGACAGGTATAAGGAGCTGTTCATTACCCACCTGCACTCCGATCACGTTGGCGGTGTCGAGGAGCTCGCATATTTGCAAATGTACAAAACCGTTAATCCGATCAAGCTCTACGGGCCGGATTGGCTGCTGCAAGATATTTGGTCCCATCTGCGTCCCGCATTGGAGCCTTCGCCTCGCGAAGGAAGCGACATCGCCAATTTCGACTGGTACTTCGACCCGATCGCGATCGGCGAGACCCATGATTTCGGAGAGTTTAAAGTCAGTTACAAATACACGCGGCACAAGCCTCGGACGCTCGCTTACAAATTCGATTTCGGCAACTTTAAGCTTGGATACGCACCGGATACGGGCTTCGATCCGGAATTGATCGCATGGTTGAGCGACAGTGATCTCATTATTCACGAGGTATGGTTCGGACCGACGGAAGTATTGGGCGGCGATATTCGCAATCTGCATACGCCGATAGCCGATCTGCTCACGCTGCCGGAGGAATTCCAACGCAAAACGCTGCTATGCCACTACGCGGACTCCGCTTATACGGACCACCCCGAGAACCCGAGCGAAAATATCGGAAGCTACCGGCTGCTGCAGCAAGGAAAACTGTATAAGCTGGTGTAAGCGAAAAAAAAGACGACCAAAATTCCTGTTTAGGGAATCTTGGTCGTCTTTTCGCTTTGGCCGGGCGTTCCCGTTCCGAAGAAATGGATGGATAGAATGAATAACTATGGTATATTAAAATTTGTCGTTTACATAATGTGACAAGTCTATTATTTACAATTATATCTACTGACAGAAGGAGAACAGAAGATGAAAAAGTTCATGCAATTATTTGTTATTCTCGCGATGGCGGCGCTAAGTGTCCAATCGGCCGTTTATGCCAGCGCTGGCAAACAGCAGATTACTGTAACGAAGGGAGCGGCTGCGATTACGGTTAACGAGGAGCCGTTATATTTTAATTACAATCAAATTCCGTTCACCTATAAGGGGACAACGTATTTGCCGATTCGAAAGATTGCTGAGGCACTAGGTAAACAAGTAACGCTGAACTCGCAAAAATCAACGATAAACCTTTCAGGAAACGTAGAGTATGAGCCTGACTATAGCGGGTATAGCGATAGTTACGGATATAGCGAAAAGATTTCAATCCAATTCGTCAAACTAAATATCGTGTACGACGGGAAGCTGGTGCTGAAAGAGATTCAAGCGATTGTTTACGATAATACGACTTATTTGCCGATGCGCGCTCTCGCTGAAGCAGTAGGGGCAACGCTGGAGTTGGACCGCTACACCATTAATATTAGCAAGCCGATTCTAATTCCCCATGTTCAATACCAGACGATAAAAGTAGATGGATCAATTAGAAGCACGGTTGGACAGGGAGCTGATTTCCTCGCGTCCTACGATTATCTGGCTCCCTCGGTCGTCACCTTCGTAAACCCTGACGGCACGCTGAACGTAGGCTGGGACGATCAGAATAGCGAGACCTTGAAAATCGCCACTCTATCTGCGGACTTAAAGGTTACGAATACGCTCTCCATAAAGAAAGAGATGCCGCTAATGGGCTCGTATACCAAGGATGAGCAGGGTAACTTCTATGTCCTTTGGGGTCGTGAAGTGAAAGAAAACGAGAAGAATGCGGCAAGTGTCAAAATCAGCAAATACTCCAACGCCGGCGTGAAAATGGGTGACGTATCATTTACGGCGGGAACGCAATATTTTAATGGGACGAAGGAGCCTTTCGCATTCGCCAATGCGAAGCTTCAATACTCGAACGGGCTGTTGGTCGCTTTTTTCGGAAGGCTTATGTTCCAATCTAACGACGGGTTGAACCATCAATCCTCGACCGCCTTATATGTCGATTCAACAACGATGAAGCAGGTGACGCTTCCGATTCCGTATTCAAGCCATTCCTTTGATCAGGATGTTGCTTTTGACGGGGATAACCTTGTATTTGCAGATCGCGGGGACGTGTACGATAGAGGTTTTGTTATTTCCAAGGTAGATCGTTCACAGGATGCGTTGCATAGTGTTACACCGTTTTATTTTAAATATGGGACGGCGATCTATCAGCAAACCTTCTCCGAGCTAGGAGGTATCGCTGTTGTGGATGACGGCTATGTCCTTGCGGGTTCATCCGAAAAAACGATGAGCGCGGAAATGGCAAAAACAGAACATAATGAATCGAGGAATATATTTATACAGCGGATTGCCAGAAATTTCGAACAGGCAGCCCAGCCCGTATTGACCAAAGGGGATAATCAGCATTTCAACATTTCGCTTAGGGGAAGTACGTATGACGTATCTAATACAGGCGTGGTTTGGTTAACCGATTATCGAGACAAAGACTTGGAAAATGCGGCCCATCCGAAAATGACTAAAATAGACGGCAATCGAATCGTTATCGTATGGGAGAAAGTCGGTCAACGAAACAAAGACTCAAGCAACATGGATTACAGAACAACCTATTATATGGTCGTTACGCCAGATGGGGAAATCGTAAAGCCGGCAACGGAAATAAAAGGCGCAAGAATAAATGCTGGTGATTCGATTAGATACCTGAATGGAGCGGTATACTGGGCTACGGCCAATACGAATTCCAAAATTATTGTTTATAAGTTAGCAGACCTGAAATAGGGAGAAAGAGCACCGGTGAGGGTGCTCTTTCTTTTTTTATAAAGCTTCGCTCTCCGAAAGCTCGGCTTGCTTATGCACGCGAAATTTATCTCTAATAACCGCATATGTAATGAGTCGTCCGAAAAAATGTCTAGTATGGGGGTCATCCCAAGTGATGTTGCGGGTATGCGTCAGCTTGCCTAGATAGATCATGTTATTGTCGTCTACGAGCTCGGGCGCCATGGTCTTCACAAAGTCGATGACCTCACTCTGCTTCATAGCTCCTTTTTTGCCGAGCGTGAGCTTGCCGTTATGATGAATCTCATAATAGTCGCCCGTATCGGTTGCGTACTGCTCTAAGTTGAGCTGCAAGGAATTGTGCTTCTTCTTGTAATCGTCAATCGCAACAATAAGGTAGCCGTACAACACCGCTAAGCTAATAATCTGATTGTTTTTATTGCTGTCTTCGATAATGAAATATCTGTAATCTCCCGTCCAATTGAACCCGGCGGCATTGCCGAATTTGGTCATTCGAATGCCTTTGTCCTCTTCAATCCAAACATCCCCGAGATACTGTCCGCCAATAGAAACCGTGTAGTCCCAAAGAATTTCACATACGTTTATCGCGAAGGGAATGAAGGCATCGCTATTATTCTCGTGAATTAATCCTAACTGGAGCCATTCTTTTTTTCGTTTATTCTTATAAAGATCCGAATACTTCAGCCGCTGCCAGGGTTCTTTTTTAGGTTTTTTAAAAGAAAACTTCGATTTTTTAAGATCCTTGTACGTAGGAAGCTTGGCTAATAATTGATAATGACCGGTTAGTTTGTTCCTTGACTCTATCAATAAATCGATTCCGTTCGTGATTATCAGGGTATGCGCTTGAACGGTCTTGTCGTAGTTGCGAGCTTGGTCATAGACATCATGGGTGAGCTCCTCGTTCATTGATTTACATTCCACAATGAGAATGGGCTTCTGATCGGAATCGTATACAATGATATCTGCCCTCCCGGCTGCTCCTTTTTTAAAATCGGTCATGGGCACTTCGGTATCTATGCATGGGAGCGGGACTTGCATGGCCTCGACCAAGATAATGATGGTTTTCTGACGCACATGTTCTTCGGGCGTAGCCGGAATAAGTATTTTTCTACATGGATCAAGATAACACGGCTGGCCGTTTCTTTGATAAGTGCGGGGTAAAGGGATGGAATCAAAGTTAAACATGATGAGAGCTTCTCCTTCAGGGGTTCTTGTGCTTTGTCGTCCAAGCTATTCAAGGAGTATTCCATAAGCTCAAGGGATTTTCCTGCACTTAGTCAATCTATTGCCGCTCAATAGGTTTATTTTGGGATTTAGGGAACTTTGGGCGCTTTAACTTGTCTAATAGGGTGGAGGTGAACGTGTTGGAGTCGGAATACTTGAAATACATACAAGAAGTGGACAGTACGGAGCTGTACAATCTGATGACGCAATACGGGGACGACGTGTGGAGATACGCTTATGCGATAACTAAAAATCATGAGCAGTCCAAAGATATCGCACAGGAAGTATTCATTAAAGTCCATTTGAAAATGTCTACGTTCCGAGGGCAATCCTCTTTTAAAACATGGCTGTTTTCCATCACTAGAAATATTGCGCTTAATGAGATGAGGTCCAGTTATTTTCGCAGGATGTTATTGTTCGAAAATGTGAGATCCAGCCAGACTACTCAGTCTGCAGAGGTGACCTATATGGGGAATCAAGCGGCAGCAGACCTTCGAGAAATCATTATGAGTCTATCTCGCAAGCTGAGAGAGGTGCTTATTCTGAACTTGGAGCATGATTTGACGATTCAAGAAATGGCGGGCCTGCTCGAGATATCAGAAGGAACGGTAAAGTCCAGGCTGAACAGAGCGCGCAAAGAAGTAGAGAAGAGATGGGAGGCGGATAGATAATGAATCATGATAAACCGGATTGGTCGGCAATGGTTAAGGCGAGCTCCATTCCAAAGGGGGTATTTACGGAAAAAATGAAAAAAACCGTCATGAGCCAGGTCCAGCAGAATCAGCGCAAGAAGATGAACAGCCCTTTCTATTTTGTCATAATCCCGCTAATCGGCTTAATGATCTGTATTACGATTCTTCCTCTCATTGACCGTTGGCCAACAAACGCGATAATGGGCTCGGAAGCAGCCTCCGACCAAAACATCGTATTGGACTATGAGCCTACCAAGGATCTCAAATTCATTCCTGAAACGGATATGGGAGTGAGGAATTCGACCTTGCTGCGACTGCCGATAACATCTGTTCAAATCAAAGAAACGGTCACCATAGACGGCTTCGGCAAGTACTTGAATTATACGAAAGTGGAGGAGGGGGACACTTCCTTTTTCGGATTTGAGCTTTCCAACCATTTCAGTTCTGCAAATGGCGAGTTTTACGAGATAGGTTACGGCGCAATGACGGAAGTGAACTTCCAAAAAAGTGATGCTTTCGGATTGGCCGACCTTCGAATGGACGGTAGATGCGGGCCCCAGAGGAAATGCACGTATTGGATTTCCTTAGACCAAGATGTGGTCAAGGTATATTATCAAATGAATGCACCGACCATTTATGAGCAGGATCTAGACGGTGATGGAGTAACCGAGGCGATCATCGTTACTGATGGAACGCAGATTTATATTTACAAAAATATAGCGGGTCAAATCCAATCGGTAAATGTTCAATCGGCTCTTCAAACGAAATACGGAGATACAGTAACGTATGATCCCGTGAGCCAAGTTTTTCGGTTAACCAACGAGGATGAAACGAGACAGTATCGATATGCGGCGGGAGAGGATAAGCTCCGTCAGTTGGACAAATAACCGTATAAGATGTGAGCCCAGTAGCCATTAGGACTACTGGGCTTTTTTGCAGCCTATGCTGGATCTAGCGTCGCGGACATTCGTTTGCGGTAGACGGCTCCAGACAACCAAACGCTGATCTCGAATAAGGCGAGGAGCGGAATCAGAAGGAGGAAGTCCGAGACGATGTCAGGCGGCGTCATCAGATTGGAGCTGACGACCAGGATCAAATATGCGTAGCGGCGCGAGCGCTTGAGGCGATCCGGCGTGAGCAGGCCGATCCGCGTGAGGAACATGACGATGATCGGCAGCTCGAAGGCTGCGGCGATCGGGAGAACGATGTTCATCATAAACGCAAAGTATTCGGCGACGCCGTACGTTTCGGTCAGATTCAGATTCTCCGAGATGTTGTTAACGAAGGAGAAGCTCATCGGTAAGACGACAAAGTAGCCGAAGCAGCCTCCTACAAGGAAACAGATGACGCTGTACGGGATATAGCGGATCGTTGCTGCCCGTTCGTGAGGATACAGCCCCTTCTTCACGAAGCTCCAGATGAGAGCAAGCGCAACGGGTAACGTTAGCGTTAAGGCGACGACCATGGCTATGATCATATAAATGCGTACGCCGTCGAAAGGAGAAAAGGTATTCCATTCCATCTGTGAAGCCGGGGGGGCGCTCTTAATCGCATCGAAAATGAAAGGCGCTGCGAAAAGTCCGAGGGCCGTGCATCCGGCGAATACAGCGGCGATGATAATGATCTGTTTGCGCAGCTGGCTTAAGTGCTCCAAGAAGGACATCAAAAACGGGTTTCCCATTATACCTTTCTCCTCTCTATGTTTCGATGGAATGAGCGGTTTCGGTCATGAGCGCTTTGCGCAGCTCGAACGTATGAAAGCCGTCTCTTAGCTTTCGGTGAATCTCTTTTAATCGCTCTACGTCCTCGAACGAAAACTTCCTTGCCCCGCCAGAAGTACGATCTGGAAATACAAGCTGGCGGTCCTCGTAGTATCGGATCTGCCTCTCCGTCAAGCCTGTCAATTGTCTGACCATACCAATGCTCATCACTTTGTAACTCATTGCTTCGCCTCCTGGATCGATTCATAGAATACTGGAAGAGTGAATTATGCAATAGATTGATGATAGATAAGGTGACATTTACTTTCTTATGGAAGAGATTTTAGCAAGGCGACTCGTAAATGACAATGATCTCCATGAACTAGTAATTTGGTATTTGGTATTTATTAGGCTGTAAATCTAGGATAACTAGCCTATATTCGTAAAATTTATCGTAGTTTCACAATATGCCAAAAATGATTTATGTCAGACTTTCTAACACAAAAATAGAAAACTGCCAATCGTCCATGCTATCTTGTCGTTGTGTGGTGGACAAAGCACATCGATGCTGAAGAATGGAGTGGAGACGAATGGAGTCGAATAAAACGCCAAACGAGATGTCGAGGCGCCAGTTTCTGGGTACGGTAGGGAAGCTCGGGGGAGGCGCTGCGGTGTTCAGCGTCATGGGCACGCTGGGGTTATTGTCGCCCGAGACGCTGAAAGCGGCAGAGTACGAGCCGCCTGACAAAAACGCGCTGTCGATGAGCAATCGCGGAGGTAAAAAAATTGTCATTCTCGGGGCGGGCATCGCCGGCATGACGGCGGCCTACGAGCTTGGCCAAGCTGGATTCGATTGCACCATTCTGGAAGCCCGTGCGCGATCAGGAGGACGAATCTGGTCGGTGCGCCGCGGTACGACGGTTACTGAAATCGGAGGAACGAAGCAGGTTGCGAGGTTCTCCGACGGACTTTACTTGAACGGCGGTCCGATGCGAATACCGCAGTTCCACGTCACGATGGAATACATCCGCAAGTTCGGTATTCCGATCGAGCCGTTCAACAACGTTAATGACCATGCTTATTATTATAACGAGAACGTCGGGGAGCTCTCTGGCAAGAAGGTTCGTAAACGAGAGGCAAAGGCTGACGTGCGTGGATATGTAAGCGAGCTGATGGCGAAGGCCGTGAATCAGAACGCGCTGGACATGCCGCTGACTGCCGACGAGAAGGAGAAGCTGGTTGCTTACCTTCGCTCGGAAGGTGGATTGGATGCCGATCTGTTCTATAAAGGTTCGTCGAGGGGCGGGTATAAGGATGAGCCTGGGGCTCGCTTGGATGCCGGCGTCATCCGCGATCCATTCAGCATGAAAGCGATCCTGAATTCCGGATTCGGCAACTATCTGAGCAGCGAATACGGCTACGACCAACAAATGATGATGTTCCACCCGGTAGGCGGCATGGATGCCATTCCGAAGGCGTTCGAGAAACGGCTTCAAGGCAAGATTCGTTTTCATTCCGAAGTATCGGAGATCAAGCAAAGCGAGAAGGGTGTCACGGTTACGTACAAAAATTTGGCCACAGGCGGATACCAGAATGTAGAAGGCGACTACTGTATCTGTACGATTCCATTGCCGGTTCTGAAGAAAATTAAAGCGGACTTCTCGCCGGAGATGAAAAATGCGATCGATAGCATCGGTTATGCCTCTGCTGGTAAAATCGGCTTGCAATTCAAGCGTCGCTTCTGGGAGGAAGACGATCAGATTTACGGCGGCAACACGCTGACTAACATGGATATTTCGTCCATCTATTATCCTCCTACCGGTTATATGCAGAAGAAGGGGTTGTTACTCGGCTATTATGCGTTCGGCGGCAGCGCGGACAAGCTTGGTGCGATGTCGTATCAGGAGCGCGAGACGCATGCCCTGGCTCAGGGTGCAAAGATCCATCCTCAATACCACAAGGAATTCGAAGCGTCGTTCTCCATCGATTGGAAGAAGATCAAGTATAACGAAGGGGGCTGGGTAGGCTATTCCGGCGATCAACGGAATACCGTCTATCCTACGCTCTGCAAACCCGACCGCAGAGTGTACTTGGCCGGAGAACATATTAGTTACGTCACGGCATGGATGGCAGGCGGCATTGAGTCGGCTAGAGCAGTCGTTACCGACATCAGTCAACGAGTCATGAAGGAGTAGGGAAGGAAATCGCTAGGACAAGGCAATTATACTTATTAATAAGTTGGAGGGATTCATACCTATGGCGATCAAGCGCAATATCAAAGTATTGATCGGGACAGCGATTCTGTCCTGCTTCATCGGTGCATCCGTGTACGCAGCAACTGTAACGCCGAATAAATTCCCGTTAACTCCGATACACGAGCCCGAATTTTACGGCAGCCCCAGCTCGTCCATCGCAAGCGCGGTAGCGCTCCCTGCCAGCTCCGCGACGTTCTCCACGAGCGGTACAGTGCCGCCTCTGCTGAACAAGGATGGCAAAACCATTTACGAGCGTTACGGAAATACGGAGAAACAAGCGGAAGGCATCATGAAAAATATTGAAAAACAATTGCAGGATCAAGGACTGTCGCTGAAGGATGTCATCTATCTGCGTGTTTACGTTACGCCGGACGCGGCTCTGCAGGGCAAGTTCGATTATACAGGTTGGTTCAACGCATACGCGAAGTTTTTTAATACCAAAGAAAATCCGACAAAGCCGGCCCGTTCTACGGTAGGCGTCGCGGGACTTGTGAGCGCCGATTGGCTGATCGAGATCGAAGCGGTCGCCGCTTACCCGACACCGCATAACCAGGATTGACCGACGGGCAGTTGCCCGATCTAACCCAAGACGAGGAAGGGGAAATGATTATATGCTGCAAAATATTGGATTACCGGGATTGCTGATGATTTTGGTCGTCGTACTCATCATATTTGGACCTTCAAAACTGCCGGAGCTCGGCCGCGCAGTCGGTCGGACGCTGCATGAGTTCAAGTCATCAGCGAAGGAGCTCGTCTCCGATACGAAGGACGATGTCATCGAAACGCCGAAGGAAGCTGCCAGCAAGGGCTGATGATACAACCTTAATAGGATGAACCCGACCTCTCAGGGTCGGGTTTTCTGTTTTATTGTTTTAATTCACACTTGACAGGTTGGTTAAGTATGAATAAAATAAAGTTCATCAAGCGAGTTCATATTTTTTGGCTCAATATGAAATAATGTTACATTAATAATAATACAAAATGAAACATTATTACAAATGAACCCGCTGACCAGACCGCTGGAAGCTGTGCTTGAAGAAACTGAACCATTACGGAGGGAATGAAAATGAAGAAGGCACTAATAATCGTATTCCTGGTTTCTATGCTCAGCGTGATTCTGGCGGGATGCGGAGGAACGGACAGCAATAACGGCGCGGCGCAGAATCAAGCGGAACCGGCAAGTACGGAAGCCGCACAAGAGAACACGGGCAGCAAGGAGAAATTTAAGCTGAACCTCGCCATCTGGGACGAGAAGCTGAAGGATACCGTCAATCAGGTAATTGAGATTTATAAGCAGGATCATCCTGAGGCGGATGTGCAAGTTACGATAACGCCAGTCAAGGATTATTGGACAAAGACGCAATCGAGTCTCGTCGGAGGCGAGGGTCCCGATCTGTTCATGATGAACGGACCGAACTTCAATAAATTCGCATCGCTCGGCTTGCTCTCAGACCTGCAACCGCTTATTGAGAAAGACGGAGTGGACACTTCGGTATATCCGCAAGGCATCAATGAGCTGTACAAGCTTGATGGACATGCTTATGGCATTCCGTTCTACCTCGGCTCTATCGGATTGTTCTATAACAAGGAGCTGTTCGATCAAGCAGGCGTTCCGTATCCGGATGAAAGCTGGACATGGGACACGCTGAAGGAGAAAGCTGCCCTATTGACCGATAAAGCCGCTAACAAATACGGTTATATTGCGGTAAACGCAGATCAAACCGGCTACTATCCTCTCATCCATCAAGCGGGTGGCAGTGTGATCAGCGCCGATAAAAAGACGTCGGGACTGGATTCCGAGGGCACGATCAAGGCGATTCAATTCATGAAGGATTTGATGGATCAGGGCATTTCTCCTTCCGCGCAGCAGCAATTGGAAACGGAAGCGCTGCAAATCTTCGGCTCTGGCAACGCGGCCATGTATCCGGGAGGTTCGTTCGATGCCTTTAATCTAAACAAGTTGCTCGGCGACAAGCTGGGGGTAACGGTTCTTCCAAGCGGAGAGCAGAGCGGTTTCTATGTGCATGGCTCCAGCTGGGTCATTAATAAGCAGTCCAAGCATCAGCAGGAGGCATGGGAACTGCTGAATCTGCTGGCTGGCAAAGCGGGTCAGGAGCTTCTGGGGAAAAACGCGATCAACTTCCCCGCTTATACGGATTATGTCGATCTGTGGGCGCAGTCGATTCCATCCTTGGACATGAAAGCGTTCGTCGTATCCCTCCCGGATGCGGTAGCTTATCCGGTATCGCAGAACACGTCCGAATGGCAGAAGGTAATGGCGGCATCCATTACGGAAGCATTAACCGGGACTGTTCCGGTCGAAGAGGCTCTATCCAAAGCCGCACGGCAGATGAACGAAATATTGAGCAGAGATAAATAGCAATGAGATTAAAGGAGCCGAAGGGAGCAGCCAAGCGCCTTCGGTTTCCGATCGGGTAGGTGAGCGGATGAAACGAAAATTGGAAATGAGATGGGCGTATCTGTTCATCGCGCCTGCGCTGCTTGGGCTGTCCTTGTTCCACTTGCTTCCGGCGGCTGCATCCCTTGTGCTGTCTTTCACGGAATGGAACGGATTAACAAAGCCGATCTTCGTAGGTTTGGATAACTTCGCAGCGCTGTTTCGTGACACTGAGTTTATTCAGTCGATTCGAAATACCGTTTACTTTACTGTAATTAGCGTACCGGTATCGATCGGACTGGCTACGGTAGCTTCGATACTGCTGAATCAGCGTATAAGGGGATTGTCGCTCTACCGCACCCTTTATTTTGTCCCTGTTGTTACGATGTCAACAGCCGTGGGACTGATCTGGAAGTGGCTGCTTAATGCGGAGTTCGGTCCTGTCAATTACGTATTGGGACTGCTTCATCTGCCGCAGCCGAACTGGTTGTCCGATCCATCGATGACCATGTTATCCATCGTCATCGTCTCGATTTGGTCGACGGTGGGTTACTATATGATTATTTTGATCGCAGGTCTGCAAGGCATATCCGCAACCTATTACGAAGCCGCCGAAATGGATGGAGCGTCGAAGTGGTATCAGTTGTTCCGCATCACGCTGCCGCTGCTGACGCCAAGTCTGTTTTTCGTCCTGCTGATTGCTTTAATAAACAGCTTGCAGCTGTTCGACTATGTATTCGTTATGACAGGCGGCACGACCGGTACTTCGGGACCGAACCCCATGCTGCTGAATTCGACCCGTTCTATTGTCTATACGATCTATGATCAAGGTTTCGTTCTATTCCGAATGGGCTATGCATCGGCGCAGGCTGTCGTTCTATTCACTGCTATCTTGGCGTTCACGTTGGTACAATTCGCGCTTCAGAAAAAATGGGTTCACTATCAATAGAAAGGAGGCGACAAGATGAACCGAATGGCAAGCAAGGTCACGATCCATATCATTCTGATCGCAGGCGCGTTCCTCATGTTTGTTCCGTTCTTATGGATGCTTGACACCGCATTGAAGACGTTCGAGGAGTCGATGCTGACGCCTCCGAAGCTGTTGCCGGATGTGATCCAGTGGTCTAACTTTGCGGAGGTATTCGCGAAAACCGATTATATCCGTTATTATTTCAATACCGTTGTCGTGGCGCTGTCCAAGACAGTAGGGCAGTTGTTCTTCTGCTCGCTTGCGGCATTCGCGTTTGCGACAATGTCCTTCCCAGGTAAGAACACGTTGTTTTTCATTATCCTCTCCAATATGATGGTGCCGAGCCAGATTGTCATTATTCCTACATTTGTACTGATGAAGGAGCTCGGATGGCTGGATTCGTATAATGCCCTTATTGTTCCGGGGCTTGCGAGCGCGTTCGGGATTTTTCTGCTTCGTCAGTTTTTCCTATCTATTCCTCGGGAGCTGGGCGAAGCGGCTCAGATTGACGGCAGCTCTTATTTCCGAATCTATTGGAGTCTGTATCTGCCGCTGTCTCGTTCCGGGCTCGTGGCGCTGGCAATCTTCGTGCTGATTGCGTCTTGGAATGACTTCATTTGGCCGCTCATCCTGACGAATTCTGACGAGATGCGTGTATTGTCGCTGGCGGTAGCTAGCTTCGTTGGTGAATTTTCAACCGAATACCCGCTTATGATGGCGGCAGCCTTCATGGCTCTATTGCCCCTTGTTGTTCTTTTTTTGCTTCTGCAACGTTTTTTCATAGAGGGGATTGCGCTTACGGGTATGAAAAGCTAATGATATTAGGAAGAGGAAAGGCGGTGGAAGCAGAGTGACGCTAAAAGGGATATTAATGAGCATAGAAGGCGCTTACGATTCCTTATCTTCGATGGAAAAGCAGGCAGCCAAATATATACTGGATCATCCGAACGAGGTTGTTAATATTTCCGTCCAAAGCTTGGCGCAGAAGACGAAGGTCGGGGAAGCGACTATTGTCAGGCTGTCCCGTTCGTTGAAATGCAAGGGATTCAAGGAATTGAAGCTGCGCATTGCGGCTGATCTGGCTCTTTCCGATACGAAGCAGGAGGAATACCAGCAGTTTCAAGTCGGAAGCTCGACGGAGGAGCTTATCTCCTCGGTGAGCGGCAGTAATCTGAAGTCCGTACAGGATTCGCTTACGGTGTTATCGCCGGAAGCTGTCGACCAAGCTGTTGGGAAGCTGCTGCAGGCGCGAAAGATTGGGGTATTCGGCATCGGTCCGACTGCGCTGGTAGCGGAGGACTTTCAACTTAAAGCCTCGCGCATTAACAAATGGTGCGAGCTTGGAGCAAGCGGAGATATCCAGGCGATTATCGCCGCCAATCTGACAGACCAAGATGTCGTGCTTGGCATATCGCATTCCGGTCGTACGGAAGAGGTGCTGTATGCGCTTCAGGTCGCCAAGGCGAACGGCGCGGCAGTGATATCCTTAACCCAATTCGGCAATAGTCCGATCGCCGATATGTCGGATATACCGCTCTTCACGAGCACGATCGATCAGAATTTTCGGAACGGAGCGATGGCTTCCCGTATCGCCCAATTAAACGTTATCGATATCTTGTACGTCGGTATGGTTGCGGGCAGCTATGAGGAAAGCATTGCCTCGCTAGACCGTACGAAGCAGGCTGTAAGGCGGAAGAAATAAATGTACGGCAAAGAGGTGCAAGAGCATGACAAGACCGGAGCAGAGTCTATATATTGGCATTGACGGCGGCGGCTCTAAGACTGTATGCGTCATCGGGGACGGTACGGGTCAAGTAAAACATGTGGGTTATGGCGGGGCTACCAACGTCAAATCAAGCACCCGTGCAGAGACGGAGGCTATACTGCTTCAATTGCTAGAGGAGACTCTAGCCCGATGCGGCGCCTCAATGATGGATGTAGCCGGTCTATCGCTTTGCTTAGCGGGCGGACACCGTCCGAGCGACAAAGCCGCGATGAAGGAATTCATGACTCCCTACTTCTCCCGTGAAACTCGAATCGTTGTGCAGAGCGACGCCGCCGCCGCATGGGCTGCCGGTACTTGGGGACAGTCCGGTATTGTATTGATAGCCGGAACCGGCTCTATCGCCTATGGCCGTCTCTCCCCTGAAAGCAGCGAGGAGAGAGCGGGAGGATGGGGATATTTGCTCGGCGATGAAGGCAGCGGTTTCGAGCTGTCGCGAAAGGCGCTGCAGGCCGTCATGCGTCATTATGATGGGCGCGGTCCGGCAACGTCCATGACCGAAGCTGTGCTTGCAAGGCTTGAACTGGATCAACCAGAGGCGCTAGTTGATTGGCTTTATGGCCATCCTGCTATGCGCCGAGAGCTGGCGGCACTGTCCGATATCGTCATCCATGCGGCGATGAAAGGCGATTCCGTAGCCGAGACAATCGTTGCTGAAGCCGCCTGCGAGCTTAGCGAGCTGGTCCGTGCCGTTCGAAAGAGGCTGGGGGATGACAGCCTCCCTGTTATTGCGGCAGGAGGCTTGTTCTCGGCTCCCTATTTCTATTCCGCATTCATAGCGGCCTTGCAGCAGCGTGATGAGGAGGCAGGAGAGTGCCGTCTGCTGACGCTCCCGCCCGCCGTTGGCGCCTATTATTTGGCGCTGCATGAAGCGGGACTTGCTAGCCCGGCAACCGGGAAGATTATTGAAAGCTCGCTGAGGCTGTAGCTTCATTTCATAGCGTGGAGGCATATTTTCTATTGAACTTAAGCTGGCCTAACAGTAGGAGGAGTCAAGATGCAGCAAGAAACGTCATCGTTATTGACTGAGCAGAGCAATGGCAGATCCCGGCACCTGGATCAGCTGCCCGTAGGCGAGATTATCCGCCTCATGAACGAGGAGGATCAGACCGTAGCTTTGCGAGTGAAAGAGGCGCTTCCTCATATTGAGAGAGCGATTGAGCACATTGTTGCGAGACTAGAGAGTGGCGGAAAGCTATATTATTTCGGGGCAGGTTCTAGCGGCCGCATCGGCAGTTTGGATGCTACGGAGTGTCCTCCGACGTTCGGCGTTGACCGGGAGCTGTTCAATGCTGTCATCGCAGGCGGTCAAGAGGCCATGTTCCAGGCGGTTGAAGACGCCGAGGATGATGAGGAGGTCGGTAAGCTTGATGCCAGGGAGAGGCTTTCGGACAAGGATGTGTTCGTTGGATTGGCCGCAAGCGGAACGACGCCGTACGTGCTGGGCGCGATTAGGGAAGCAAAACGAATAGGTGCGCTGACGGTGGCAATTGTATGCAACGTAGGAACGCCGCTCGGAGAGGAAGCCGATTATCCGATCGAAATACAAGTCGGACCTGAAATCATTGCAGGCTCTACCAGGCTCAAGGCAGGCACAAGCCAGAAGATGGTCGTCAATATGATTTCCTCGACGGTGATGATTCGTTTAGGAAAGGTATACCGCAATCTGATGGTCAATGTACAGGCGACCAATGAGAAATTGCGAAATCGTGTCGTCAATATGGTGATGCAAGCGATCGAAGTAGACGAAGGGACGGCTCAAGGGCTAGTTCAACAGGCAAACGGCGATGCGCGCATCGCGATTCTAATGCATAAATTCGGACTCCCGCCCGAAGAGATCGACGAGCGATTAACGGCATGTAATGGCCATTTTGGCCATACGCTGCAACAGCTAGAACAGCAATATCGCTTGCTTCCATAAAGAATAGCTCCCGTCCAAGGCTTCTCGCTGGTGGAGATGGGAGCGAATCATACGGACAACGCGAAGTTCGTCATCGTTCGCGGTAAGGTTAAGCTCCCAAAGCCTCATTCGTAATTTTCTTAATATCGATAGGAGAATGAGAGCTTTCGTTAACAATATCCGGCAAGATATGCTCCAAAAAGTAATCCACGCAATGCAGCTTTATTTTCTTAATCTTAATAAGCGCTTCGCGGTACATGATAACAAATTCTTTCTCGGTGTTTCCTCGTTGCAATTCGGTCAAAGCTTCGTATACCTGATCGAGCTTATCGGCCACTTCAAGAATGAGCCCTTCGACGGAGTCGTCCTTGCCTTCGCGCAGCTGTCTGAAGAAGATCGGCTTGAACTCCTCCGGAATATTTTCCTCAATAAAGAGTGCAATCATACCTTCCTCTACCTGCTGCAGCATGCCGCGAAGCTCCAGCGAAGAATGCTTGACGGGCGTTTTGATATCCCCGATAAAGATTTCGCCATAGTCATGGCTGCTCGTAATTTCGTAAAGCTTCTTCCAGTCGATCGCCACGCCATTGCTTTCCTCGATGTCGGCGAGCGTCTTGGCGTATTGGACAACCTTCCAAGAATGAGCGGATACGCTGTGCTCTTCGAATTTAAATTTCCCTGGACAACGAATAATACGTTCGAGATCGTTAAGAGATTGAAAATACGTATGAATTCCCACGACATATCATTCCTTTTCCAAATATAATGTGCGGCATTACGGTCAGTATAGTGCTCATTTGTTAATGGGCGATTAATTGCAATCAGGAAATATATGAAAACTACATGTATTAAAAATTGTCCCCCTCATTCCGTATGATTTTCATACCTCATCCACATCGTTTCAAGCTATGATATCATTAGCGGGTATTGTACCCATTCAGCATGATTCGTACAGGAAAGGGTGGTATTTCCACACTTATGCGAATGAAACGATTAAACAATGTAACGTTCAAAAACAGAATTATTTTTATCTTTTTGATAAGCAGTTTAACCCCATTCATCTGTTTGGGTTTCATATCGTTTTACACGATCGATTCCATCATTGGCAATAAGGTGGAGAGCGCGCTGCAGAGCAATCTGAAGCAGGACCTGTTGACGCTGGAGAATGCGCTCAACAATCTCAATCACGTATCGCAGCAGTTTGCTTATGGCGGAGGCACGATTAAGCGGCTTGAAGAGCTCGAGACGGAACAGGAGCCATACGAGAAGCTGCGATTGAACAATGAAATTCGGAGCGAATTGAACAATATTACGTTTTCGAATCCGAATATCGGCTTGCTGATGTATTACGATGCCGAGAATAAGGAGTACGACTTCGAGAACTTCCGCGTTCGCGGCGATTTCCAAACGGATAAACTGCCGATCTTGGCTCAATATTCGGAGATCACGTATTATGGACCCCATATCAGCTACAATGGCTCGATTAATCAATATGTGTTCAGTATTATGCGTAAGGTTAATTTGCCGGATAAAGATATGTATTTATACATTGAGTCAGGCCGAAATGCGCTTACTTCTTTGTTCGCTCCGCAGAATCGGAAGGAAAGCTCGCGCCGCTTGCTGCTGCTTGATCCAACGGGAAAGATTGCATTCAGTGAAGTATCGGACTCTTTTGCCGTGCAGCGCCTATTCCCGGAGACGAATCCGAATGTGTTATCCGGCTATTCCGGCGGTTACTTTTGGAACAAGGAAGTAAGCAATCAGGGGTGGAGCATCGTATCCGTCGTTCCTGAGAAGGAGCTCAATCAGGAGCGAAACCGATGGCTTCTTCAAATATCGGGTATTTTCTTCTTGTTCATTATTGTGGCTTTGTTCTTTGCTTGGCTGCTGTGGAAGATGGTCTATCGGCCGCTCGATAAGTTCCACCGGGAGATAAAGTCGCTCATTCATTCGAATGAGGGCGAGCATAAGGAGCAGACCTATATCCCGGAATTCGATTATTTGCTATACCAGACGCGCAGCATGAAACGGAAGATCTGGGCGCTCTACGAGGAAGTGGAGCAGAAGGAGAAGCGTAGAGCCGACCTGGAGGTAGAGAAGCTGTTGTATCAAATTAATCCGCATTTCTTGATGAATACGCTCGATACGGTTCACTGGCTTGCCGTCATGAATGGTCAGAAGGATATCGACAAGCTTGTGCTCAGCCTGAACAAGCTGCTCTATTATAATCTCGGCAAGATGGGCGAGACGTCCACGATCGGCAACGAGATTGATGCGCTTAAGGAATATTTGCAGCTGCAGCAAATTCGTTATGACTTCCAGTTCGATGTCGATATCGACGTGGACGAGAAGAGCTTAGGGCTGCCGAGCCCTCGTTTCCTGCTGCAGCCGATGGTGGAGAACGCTCTCTATCACGGAGTGAGCGACGACGGCTATATTTATGTCGGCGTGATGCTCCAGGAGGACGGACTTCTCATTACGATTCAAGATAACGGAGCGGGCATGACGAAAGAGATGATTGATCAGCTTTTGGACGACGATACAGAAGTAAGCGATAAGGTTGGAATGGGGATCGGCATGAAATACGTGAAGCGGATTCTAAAGGCCAATTACGGCACTGAGTCCAAGCTTCAGATAAAGAGCGAGCAGGGTAAAGGAACGATCGTTTCCGTACGTCTACCATTGCCTGCCGCTGCCGCCGATTCTGAGTCGCATGCCGCCATAGAAGCACCAGCACCAGGAGGTGAGCACCCCTTATGATCCGATTATTAATCGTGGACGATGACAAGCTTGTGCGTAAAGGCATCATATCCTCGATGCCATGGCAGGAATTCGGCATGGAGATCGTAGGCGAGGCGAATAACGGAGAAAACGCGCTCAAGTTTATGGAGTTGAATCCCATTGATCTGTTGATGACGGACTTGTCCATGCCGGTCATGTCCGGTATCGAGCTCATGCGAATCGTTCGGGAGAGATTCCCTTCGGTGCAGATCGTCGTGTTGTCGCTGCATCAGGATTTTGAATATATACAGGAGGCGCTGCGCCTAGGGGCCATTGACTATATAGCGAAAACCCAGCTTGAGCAAGAGCAGTTCGAGGAAGTGCTCGGCAGGATCGTCAAGCTGATGGAACGCAAGGATGGATTGAAAGCTGCTGCCGAGCATCAGGTGGACATGGCGACGCCAGCAGGCGGTCATCTATATGTGTATTATGCGCTAAGCGCAGGCTCGGAGGAACTATCGGCGGATCAAGCCATTACTAGCAACGCGGCGGAGGCAGGCCCTGGCATTTGGTATACCTCGGAACCGCTGCCGCGGGCGACTGTGCCGAATACGAATATGGTCAGCATTCAATTCAGCGGTCTGGAAGGTATAGACCATAAGTCCATCATGCAAATGATTAGGGGATATGCCAAAAAGGATCTTTTCTACGATTATGAGCCCGAGAATGGCTTGCACCATATCGATGCGGCGAACTATATGAATGGGGACAAGGCAACGAGCGGTATTCCGCTCGATCAGATGAAGGAAAAGTGGGGAGCGGCGGATTGGATTTATGACGATGCAGTGTTCAGGTCGCATCTATCCGAGCTGAAGGAGCTGAAGATGCCTCCGGTACGCCTGGCCCGTATTTTCTACTCCTTATCTGACGAATGGAACAGGTTGTATCAAGCGATTCTGACGGAGCCGATCGCCATCGAGGATTTTTTTCCGAGCTGGTTCAGCTTCGAGCGGTGGCTTGCGGAGGTGCGGGAGCGGATCAGCCGCGCGGGCGCCAAGCCGCTATTTTCCCCGGAAATTCAGAACAGCATCGTGAAGGCAATGAATCTCGCGCAGCAGAACATTGGCGAACCGATCTCGTCTTCGGAGATCGCTCAGATGGTGAATATGAGCGGCAGCTACTTCAGCCAATGCTTCAAGCAGTACGTGGGCCAGACGTACACCGATTATGTGCGGGAAATCCGCATGGAGCGGGCGAAGGAATATTTGCGGAGCACGAACAAGACGATTCAGTGGATCGCCGAACAGATCGGATACAGCGACGAGAAATATTTCAGCCGTCTGTTCCGCGAGCATGCCGGCGTATTGCCAAGCGAGTATAGGCAAATGCCCGAGAACCAAAGAATGAAACTATAGAGGGTAGATAACGTGCGAAAAGAGGATAGACATTTTTCGCGCGTTTCTTTATGCGGTAATGAAAATTTCTACCCTGATTGCGGAATGCTCTCTATCTCGAGGCCGAACGTACCCGTGCTATATTGAGTTTGTCGAAGGAAACAATGACGATTACCAAAGGGGGATTCACATGAAGAAAGCCATATTAACGATTTTGGCTATGATGACCGTGACGGCTAGCGTAGCCGCATGCAGCGGAAATAACAACAAGCCGGATGCAGCGACGGATGCGCCGGCGAATAACGGAGGAGCGACTAACGCACCGGTCACGGAAGAGGTCATCGATCCGTTCGCGAAGTTCGATGAGGCGACCGAGGTTTCCATCGGCCGCGCGATTGACCCGAACTATAAGTTCGACGGCAGCGATACATCGGAGGACAACGTCTACACTCGCTGGCTGAAAGATAAATACAACATCGTCGTGAAGCATGCATGGGAATCGGCTGCAGGCAATGACTATCAACAGAAAGTGAGCCTCGCAATCTCCAGTAACGACTTGCCTGACGCGATGGTCGTCAATGAAACGCAGCTTCGCCAAATGGTCAAAGCGGGCCAATTGGCTGATCTTAACGAAGTATACGGTAAGTATGCAAGCTCGGAGCTGAAAGCGGTTTACGACTCCAACCCGGGTCTGCTGGACAGCGTAACGTTCGACGGCAAGCTGTACGCATTGCCTGAGACAACGCTTCCTTCCGCGCCGCTCACTTGGATTCGCAAAGACTGGCTCGACAGTCTGAAGCTTGAAGCGCCGAAGTCGCTCGAAGATCTTGGCAACATCGCCAAAGCGTTCATCGACAACAAGATGGGCGGAGAGAACACGGTAGGTATCGTCGGTACGCAGCAAGGCGGTTCGCTATCTTCCAACTTCCTTAATTCAACCGACCATTGGTATAACTTCTCCCCGTTGTTCTTCGCCAACGATGCGTATCCAGGTATCTGGGTGAAGGATAAGGACGGCAATGCGGTATACGGATCGACGACGGAAGAAACGAAAAAAGCGCTCGGCATGATGAAGGACTGGTACGCAAACGGCATTTTGGATAAAGAGCTTGGCATTCGCAAATCGACGGCCGAGGTTGTGGCAAGCGGCCAAACCGGCATTTTCTTCGGCCCATGGTGGTCGGCTTACAACTTGACGGATTCGATGGCTAACGATCCGAAAGCGAACTGGAGACCTTATGCGGCTCCGCTTAACGAAGCAGGTAAGTTCAACTCTAACCAAGCGACAGGCAGCAACTACATTGTTGTCAGCAAAAACGCTAAGCATCCAGAGGCTGTTATCAAAATGCTGACGCTTCACAAATGGGGCAAGGACGAAGAATTCAAGACGCTGACGGAAGGCAAGGAAATGACGTCCCAACAGGTACCGTTGTTCCTGATCCTTGGCGCGGGCGATCAATTGGAATACGCGGTTAATAACCTTCGCAAGTTCTTGAAAGATGAAATCAAGCTTGAGGACTTCGACAATGTCAACTACGGATGGGCTTTTGAAATGGCTAATCACGCCAAAGCCGTTAAGCTTGATCCGGTAGACAATTACGATATCCAGTACTTCGATCAGAAGACGGATGCCGGCTTCTTCAATCACATCTATGCGCATCTGAACGGCGGCTCGACGTTTGTAGACGCGGATATCAACTGGGTACGCAGTATCGCGACAGCACAGACCAAAACGATGGAATCCAGATGGACGAATCTGAAGAAGCTTGAAGACGAGACGTTCCTCAAAATCATTATGGGCAGTGCCGATCTGAGCGCATTCGATGAGTTCGTAGCGAAGTGGAAAGATCAAGGCGGCGACAAAGTTACGGAAGAAGTTAATGAATTGAAATAGGTGATTGGAATAAGACGGGCGTTCGTCGCCCGTCTTTATCTTTCAAATAAGGGAAGTGGAGAGAGAATGTTACACAGAAGCTTTGCCAAACATTTCTACATCATGCTGATTCCCGGACTCTTGTGGTTAATCTTCTTCAATCTCTACCCCATGTACGGCGTCTTAACGGCGTTCAAAGAGTTCAATCCCGGCATGGGCATTTGGAAGTCGCCATGGATCGGGTTGGAAAACTTCAAGTATATGTTCGAGCTGGACGACAGCAAGCTGATCTTCCGGAATACGGTCGTTATCGCGTTCGCGAAGATGGTCGGCAACCTGATCGTTCCGCTTGTTTTTGCGCTGATGCTGAACGAAGTGAAAAACCGCTTGCTCACGCGTACGGTTCAGACGATCGTTTATCTGCCGCACTTCCTGTCATGGGTAATCGTAGCGGGCATGATGCTCGATATATTCTCTTACTCGGGGCCCATTAATCAGCTCCTGAGCGCTATCGGGATCGAGCCGATCTTGTTTTTCGCGGACGCGAAGATCTTCCCGGCGCTTGTCGTCGGAAGCGACGTGTGGAAGGAATTCGGCTTCAACGCCATCATCTTCTTCGCTGCGCTTACTTCTATCAATCCCGAGATGTATGAAGCGGCAGCCATTGACGGTGCTTCGCAGTGGAAGCGGCTTACGAAAATTACGATTCCGAGCATTCTCCCCGTAGCTGCTTTGCTGGCTACGCTCAGCCTGGGCAATATTTTGAACGCGGGCTTCGATCAAATCTTCAATATGTACAATCCATCGGTCTACTCGACGGGAGATATTGTGGATACGTGGGTGTTCCGGGCAGGTCTCATCGACTTCCAGCACGGTCTCGCTACGGCGGTAGGGCTATTGAAATCGGTTGTCGGACTTATTCTTATCTCGGTTTCGTATACGCTGGCTTACCGGTTCGCGAATTATCGAATATTTTAAAGGGCGGGAGTGAAGAGACATGATAACCGAACGTTCGGTGTTTTCCAGAGTGTTCAACGGCCTGAACCTCATATTGCTTATCATCCTTATGCTGCTGTGCCTGCTTCCGATATGGTACACCTTATCCATATCGCTAAGCGATAAGGCGGCAGCGTCGGCGGGACAAGTGTTCCTGTGGCCGAAAGGCTTTACGTGGGGCTCCTATATGACCATTATGGAAGACGGACAATTTTTCAAATCGTTTTTCACTTCGGTGAAAAGGGTTGTGTACGGCACGGCTATCGCATTCTTCGTTATTTTATTGATGGCTTATCCGCTGTCGAAGACGCCGAAGGAGTTTAGGCCAAGAAATATGATCATGTGGCTGCTCGTCTTCGCGATGCTCTTCAATGGCGGCTTGGTGCCTTGGTATTTGACGATGCAAACGCTTGGCATGACGAATAACATTTGGGGACTCGTGCTTGGCGGCGGCCTGCCCGTCTTCAACGTCATCCTCGTGATGAACTATTTGCGCAATATGCCGAAGGAAATGGAAGAGTCGGCGATGATCGACGGTGCCGGACCATGGCGCATCTTGTTCAGCATCTGCCTGCCTCTATCCGTACCGGTGCTGGCTACTATTATGGTGTTTACGATCGTGTACCATTGGAACGAGTTTTTCCAGGCGCTTGTCCTTATGAACAAATCCGAGCATTATCCGCTGCAATCGTATATTCGGCAAGTGGCTGTCGTAATCGATCCGACGAGGATGGATGAAGAATCGGTTAAGCGGATGTCGGTGTTGTCCAACCAGACGCTTAATGCGGCGAAAATCTTTATTTCCATGCTGCCGCTGCTCGTTATTTATCCGTTTCTGCAAAAGTATTTCGTCAAAGGAATCACCCTAGGCTCTGTCAAAGGGTAATGGCGTCGACTGCAAATGCCATTTGGAGATGACATGGCATTTCAATTATAGATTCTATTCACGGCAGTGAAGGAGGGGAAGTCGATGCCAAGGAGAGTGAAATGGTTGATTGCTCTACCGTTGATCGCTTCGCTATTGGGGTTGTCTGCTTGTTCAACGGGAAATGCGGATCAGCCTAAGGAGCCAAGTGAGGAGGTGGCAGCCGTGGTGAAACAAGTGGTACCCGTTCCCGAGTGGGCGGCCAAGTCCGTCATGTACGAGGTCAATGTGCGGCAGTACACGAAGGAGGGCACTTTCAAGGCGTTCGAGGAGCATCTGCCGCGTCTGAAGGAGCTTGGGGTGGACATTTTATGGTTCATGCCGATTCATCCGATCTCTAAGACGAATCGGAACGGAGCGCTTGGCTCGTATTATGCGGTGGACGATTACAAGGCGGTTAATCCGGAATTCGGCACCGATGAAGATTTCAAGGCGCTCGTCGACAAAGCGCATGAGATGGGATTTAAGGTGCTGCTCGATTTGGTAGCCAACCATACCGGCTGGGATCATGCTTGGACGGCCAACAAGGATTGGTATACGCAAGACGAAGCGGGTAATATCGTGATGCCGCCGGGTACGAACTGGGCGGATGTCGCCGATCTGAACTATGACAATGCCGACATGCAGGCAGCTATGCTTGAAGGCATGAAGTATTGGGTGAGCGAATTCGATATCGACGGCTATCGCGCCGATTATGCCGGCGGCGTGCCCAAAGCGTTCTGGGAGCAGGCGCGGCTGGAACTGGAGAAGCTGAAGCCGGTCTATATGCTGGCGGAGGATGATCAGCAGATCAGTCTGCTGAGCCGCGCTTTCAATGCCAATTACGGCTGGCAGCTGTACAATATGATGAATCGAGTGGCCAAAGGGCAGGGCAATGCGAAGCAGATCGCGCTGTACGCAGATCGGCTCGCTGCGAGTTATCCTGCAGGCACGTACGCGCTCAACTTCACGTCCAACCATGACGAGAACTCATGGATAGGGACGGAGTATGAACGGTTGGGGGATGCGGTTAAGCCGATGACGGCGCTAAGCTTCACGCTCCCGGGTATGCCGCTTATCTATTCGGGGCAGGAGGCGGGTCTTAATAGAAGGCTGCTATTTTTCGATAAAGACGAGATCACATGGGATGAACTATCCATGCAGCCGTTCTATAAGCAGCTTGTGGATTTGAAGCACAACAATCCGGCGCTGTGGAATGGAAGCGCAGGTGGAGATTACCGTTCGCTTGAGGGCGGGGAAGACAGATTGCTTGCCTTCGAACGCACGAAGGACGGCAATACGGTTATTGTGCTCATGAACCTGTCCGCCGACAGCGTGACAAGCACCGTCCAGCTTGGAGCTTCCGCAGGTGCATATCTAACGCTTGGCGGCGATGATGCGCCGGTCGAGCTGCAAGCGGAGCATGCGGTAGATTTGGCGCCGTGGGCGTATGAGATTTACGTAAAGTCCGATTCATAGAAGCGATCAACGGATGCGGTTCGTGCATAGCGACAGCCGTTGCCGTCTACGCTTGTAAAAAATAAAATATTTTACAATGGGTACCATTGGGATTAGCTATTATCGGCCGGATAGAGTATAATCCATATATAGAACGCGTGACCGAATTCACATATCGTAGTGGGTTATTCATTCGAAACAATAACCTAGTACGATATGTGAATTTTTTGTTTGAAACAAGCGTAAACGGCTGTCGCCTTCCTTTGGCGGCAAAAGCTCGTTTCGTGGAGATATATAAGCACATTTACAAGTGAAAACTTATAAGTTCTTATATATTGAAATAAGAAGGTCATGTAAATCAATCAAAGGTGGTAATAAGAATGGAACAAGGAACAGTGAAATGGTTTAACGCGGAAAAAGGCTTTGGCTTTATCGAAATCGAAGGCGGCAACGACGTATTCGTGCATTTTAGCGCAATCGTTGGAGACGGGTACAAAGCATTGGACGAAGGCCAACGCGTCGAGTTCAATGTCGTTCAAGGCAACCGCGGACCGCAAGCCGAAAACGTCGTAAAACTGTAAGGAATAATGAAATGCCCCGAACGTATCGTTTGGGGCATTTCTTTTTTTACTACATTTGTTGCTAGTAGGAAGAGGGATGCCTATGTATTATTCTCGAAGGAGATTGCAGGAAGATTTGCCGGAAGAGTTAACCTCCATCTGGTCATGTACGGGAGATAGCTGTTCGGGATGGATGAGAGATAATTTCACGTTTTCCATCGTGCCTCTATGCCAACAATGCAAATCCGAGATGGTAAAAAGCGAAAAAATGCTGGCAACCGTTGCGAATACGAGCCCTAACCAGCTCAAACGGTAAAAATCAGCAAGGTTGTGAATCTTTTCGCACAATCCAGCAACATCCATTTACCTTCTCTTCAAAAAGGAGTATTCTTCTTGATGCTATGGGAAGGGGTGACTGGAGTTGTCTATGTTAATGAGACTGCTCAATCGGAGATTTATTTATTTTACAATTATTCTTATATTAAAGGGTGTTCTCGCTTGGGACATCGTATTCCAAGAGGGTCCTTCATGGAACATGCTCATAACGGAGGTTCCGTTCTTCTGGATCGTGTTCTGCTTGATCGAATGGCTAGCCAAGAAACGCAAGATGCTGTATTACATGATAGTGAACTTGATGTTCACGCTGCTCTATTTTACCGTACTCATGTATTACAAATATTATGGCATCATCGTCACGTATCATGCGTTCAGCCAGGCCGATAAGGTGACTAAGGTCGGCAACAGCACGTATTCGCTGATGGACCCTTATTATTTGCTCATATTCTTAGATATAATCGTGCTTGCCGTTATTTTGTGGAGACCGAAGCATGTGCGTATACGCAAGTCGATCAGCATGAAAACGTTCCGCGGACCCGTGCTGCCTATTGTATTCGCCGTATCGATCGCGCTTTGCCTCTTCAGCGTGTGGCCGAACCGGGCCAGCATGAATGAAAGCAAGCAAGCGAATGAAATGGGTATTCTTAATTACGAGGTGTTCACGATATTCGCTGACAGCTTGGAGGCTGAGGAGCCGGTGGAGATGGAGAACATTTCCCAGGCAGCCATCGACGAACTGAAGGGCATTCAGCAGCCTGTGACGCAGGCGGAGACCCCGAAATATTGGGGAGCGGCCAAAGGGAAAAATGTCATTATTCTTCAGATGGAGTCGTTCCAAAACTTCCTGATCGGTGCGAAAATCGACGGTCAAGAAATTACACCGAATTTGAATAAGCTCGTAAGTGAAGAATTTCACTATAACCATTTCTACACGATGGTCGGATCTGGAACGACATCGGATGCCGAATACGTAGTCAACACGTCGCTTTATGTGCCTCAGCATGAGGCTGCCACACAACATAATGTAGACAAAGCTCTTCCGAGCTTGCCGAAGCTGCTTCATGCGAATGGGTATACAACGGCAACGTTCCATACGAATAAGGTCGAGTTCTGGAACCGCACGGAGCTGTATAAGGCGCTCGGCTGGGATCGTTACTACGATCAGGCTTTCTTCGGCGACGAGGACCACGTAGCGTTTGGCTCGTCCGATGAGGTTCTATATGCGAAGACGATCGACGAGCTTGTGAAGATGGATCAAGAAGAACAACCTTTCTACGCGCAGGTTATTTCGATGAGCGCTCATCATCCGTATCACATTCCGGAATCGAAATATCGTATGACGCTTCCAAGCAAGTACGATGATACGCTCGTGGGCAACTATATTCATGCGCAAAATTATGCCGATTATGCGCTTGGACAGTTTATCGCAGACTTGAAGGAAACCGGGCTGTGGGATAACAGCGTTGTGTTAATGTACGGCGACCATCAAGGGCTGCCGCTGTACTCGCTGGACGGCAGCGAGAAGAAGCTGATCGAGGAATTGATCGGGCATGAATACGGATATACGGATATGTTCAAAATCCCGCTGATTATGCATGCTCCAGGCGTTACGTATCCAGCGGTGATGGAGCAAACCGGCGGTCAGATCGATATTTTGCCGACGGTTGCGAACTTGACGGGCGTGTCGCTGGACAATCAAATTCATTTTGGCCAGGATTTGCTCAATCAGAGCTCCAACCTGCTGCCGATGCGGCATTTCTTGCCGAGCGGCTCGGTCATTACGGATACGGACGTATTCCTGCCGGGCATCGGGTTTGAGGACGGCGTGAACTACTTCTTGCTCGACAATAGCGAGTCGGAAGCGGGAACATCGGAGGAGCAATACAATCGAGCACTTGAGCTGCTTCATCTGTCGGACAGCTATGTGTCGCAGCTGCCGAATAAATAGTGTACAGGGCATAATAAGGAGGATGTGGAGACACATCCTCTTTTTTTTGCAACCAAACGTAAAAGGTGTTTCAACAGCCTGCGAATGAAGGATTGTCTCGAGAGGCATATTGGAATAGAAAGTAGTTCATGATTAATAATGCGGAGGCACTAGGATGAAAAGCATGAAGGCATTAGTGTTTGATGCGTTTGGCGGGCCGGAGGTGCTCAAATACAAGGAGATTCCCGCGCAGAGTCTTAAGCCGGGAACCGTATTGGTGCGGATGAAGGCAGTGGGTTTGAATTACGCCGATATATACCGCAGGCGGGGCAATTATCATTTGGCGGGGAATCCGCCTTATATATTAGGTTATGAGGGAGCGGGTATAGTAGAGGAAGCCGAGGCAAATGCTGCAGGCCTTAAGCCGGGTGACCGAATCGCTTTCTGCGATGTGCCGCATGCCAATGCGGAACTGGTCCTGGTACCTGTGGAGAAGGCAATTCCACTGCCTGATCATATCTCGTTCCAGACGGCTGCGGCGGTACTGTTGCAGGGCATGACCGCGCATTATTTGACGCGCGACAGCTACCATGTGCAGCAAGACGACGAAGTGCTTGTTCACGCTGCGGCCGGAGGCGTCGGTCAACTGCTGGTGCAGATGGCGAAGCGGCAAGGGGCGCGTGTGCTTGGGATTGTCTCATCGGAAACAAAGAAGGAGGCAGCTCTGGCAGCCGGTGCCGATGAAGTGTTGCTCTATAGCGACAGTTGGGTGGAAGCGGCCAAAAGCTGGTCAGCCGTTGGCGAAGGGGTAAAGGTTGCGTATGATTCCGTCGGCTCAACTTTAATGGACAGCTTTGCGGCTGTTCAGACGAAAGGAACGGTTGTCTTCTACGGGATGGCTGGAGGAGATCCGGCCTTTGTGGATCCAAGAATGCTTATGGATACGTCGAAGACGTTAACCGGCGGAGATCTATGGAACCATGTCGCCTCCCTTGAAGACCGCGTGCGCCGGGCGGATGAATTGTTTGGCTGGCTTCTGGATGGGAGTCTGAGGCTGGAGACGCCAAGAGCTTTTCCGCTTGAAGAAGGCTCGGACGCCCATCGTCTGCTCGAAAGCCGCAAAAGCATAGGGAAAATCATCCTAATTCCATAAGGCTCACAAACCCGACCCCGTTGGGACGGACTGTTTCTGAGAGGCGATCATCTTGTCATGCTTAAGATACGGACGCGAATGATCCGGCGATTAAGATTTGGTTGGATTTTATATAGATACCGAAAGCAATGGCGGCATCATGGAGTTGATTCTCCCTGTGCCGCCTTTATTTATTACAAATTTTCGCAGAAACATCTATAGTTTTTAGGGTTAATAGGGAGCGGAATTAGGTTTACGATGGATTTGGGGATTGCTGCTTTTTTAGTTTATGAAAGCGCTACCTTTCTCACATCCATGCATAAGGGGGAAGAAGTGGAATGCGAAGAAAGTTGAAGGTTTATTTATCCTTGCTGCTTGCGGTTGCCTTATTGTTGCCGCAAGTATGGACGGGCGAATCCGCTCATGCGGCCGCAGTCGGAGAGGTCGTGCTTGCCAATAATTTCGACACGAATACAGACGGCTGGTTCAAGCGGGGTTCGGAAACAGTTGTACAGTCGACCTATACGGCGCACGCTGGGGCAGGCAGCCTCAAGACGACGGGGAGAACGGAGAACTGGAACGGTCCGGGCGCGTACTTGGATACGTTGGTCAAAGGGGCGACCTACGAGTTGTCCGTATATGCCAAGCTGCTGGAAGACACGGCTGGCGAAGCTACACTGGAGATGAACGTGAATCAAGAGGGTCTGCCGGCTGGCGATTCGGCTGCTTATAAAGCCGTACGTGCGGAGACGGTTACCGCCGGCGAGTGGGTAGAGATTAAAGGCAATATCACCTTGGATCCTCGGGCGACTAAGTATCAATTGTACGTTCAAGCTTCGGGCAACGCTACGGTATCGTATTATATCGATACGTTCAAGGCTAAGCTGGTTGCGCTGCCAGTGACGGATCCGGTTACGCCGGAGGCTACCACAGTGCTGAGCCAAGACTTCGAGGATGGCAGTACGGGCGGGTGGCTGCCGCTATCATGGGGCGGCTCGGGCACCGTTGCCATCTCGCAAGATCAAGCATCGTCGGGAAGCCGCTCGCTCCGATTCTCGGGGCGCACAACGAAATCGGCCAGTCCGAGCCTTAGTATTCTCAGTTATTTGCAGCAAGGCCGAACGTATGATATTTCACTCAAAGCAAAGCTGGGAGAAGGCTCAGATAAACTCCATGTGACGTGGAAAAACGGAAGCGCCTTCGATTGGCATATGGGAGAGAGTACGGTATCGAGCACCGAGTGGACAACGTTTAGCAAAACAGGCTATACGCTTCCGACGGGATCATCGGAGCTACTCCTCTATATAGAGACCCTAGCATCTACTGCGGATATCTATATCGACGAAGTATTGATCAAGGATACTACGCCGCAGACTGTAACGAAAATTGTGGACCAGGGCTTCGAGGACGGTGAAATAGGGGAATGGGTTCCTCTTTCATGGGGCGGTTCGGGCAGCTTGTCCGTCAGCACGGATACGGCTTCTGAAGGGACGCATTCGTTGAAATTTGCCGATCGTCTGACGAAGAGCGCAAGTCCAAGCATAAGTATTTTCAATAAGCTTCAGCAGGGACACACGTACGATATATCGCTCAAGGCAAAGCTAGGCGAAGGCTCGGACAACCTCCATGTGACGTGGAAGAACGGAAGCGCTTTCGATTGGCATATGGGGGAGAAGACCGTTACAAGCACGGAGTGGACAACGTTTAGCAAAACAGGCTATACGCTCCCGTCCGGCACGGCTGAATTGCTTCTTTATATCGAGTCGGCCGCATCCATCGCGGATATCTACATTGACGAGTTCGTCATTGTCGATGTGACGCCAGGTCAGACCGAGCCTGATCCCGATCCAAGCACGCTCGATCAGACAGGCATCGCCACTGGGTTTGAAGACGGACAAGGAGACTGGGTACGAAGAAACGGTGATGGCAATATTGAAGTATCCTCCGACGATAATCATACAAGCGGAGGGGCCAACAGCTTACTGACGACCGTATCGGATCAATATGACGGTCCGCTCTTGAACGTACTTGGCAAAATGCACAAAAACTACGAGTATACGTTGTCGGCTTGGGTGAAGATGGCGCCGGGAGAAGATCCGACAAGACTCCGTCTTAGCGTGCAATCCGGCGACAGCACGTTCACGAACGTATCCGCCAATGCAACCGTAACGGATGCGGCATGGGTACAGCTGTCCGGCAAGTTCTCGCTCAGAACGAAGCCGACCGTACTGAACGCTTATGTAGAAACGGCGGATGATAACGGCGAACCAAGATCGTTTTATATGGACGACTTTGCGTTAACCTATGTGGGTCCGCTCGAAGGAACGCTGCCGATCCAAACCGGGCTCGATAGCTTGAAGGATTTGTACGAGGATTATTTCGAGATCGGCGCTGCGGTCGAGCCAGCTCAGTTCACCGGCACGGCGGATCAACTGCTTAAGAAGCATTATAGCGCTATCGTAGCCGAGAACTCCATGAAGCCGGCTTCGATGAATGCGGCCGAAGGCACGTACAACTATACGGGCGCGGATGCCATTGTGAAATATGCCAAAGACAATGATATGAAGCTTCGATTCCATACGTTGTTGTGGCATGAGCAAGGCGCTGATTGGATGTTGAAGGATGCGCAGGGTGAGTGGCTCGAAGCGAACGAAACGAATAAGGCGCTTGTGCTCTCCCGCCTCAGATCGTATATTCAAGCGGTCGTCGCCAAGTATGCGGATGTCGCCGATTACTACGACGTGGTGAACGAGGTGATCGACGAAGGCCGTCCTGACGGCATGCGCGATACGCACTGGTATCGCATTACGGGTCTCGATTTCATCCGTGTGGCGTTCGAGGAAGCGCATAACGCGGACCCGACCGCGAAGCTGTACATCAATGATTACAGCACGCACAACCCGCAGAAACGCGATTTCCTGTTCGATCTTGTTACGAAGCTTAGAGACGAAGGCGTGCCGATCGACGGCGTGGGCCACCAAACCCATATTAACGTGAGCGGACCTTCCATTCAGCAAATGTCGGATTCGATCCGTAAGTTCGGCGAGGCCGGATTCGACAATCAACTGACGGAGCTCGATATATCCGTTTATACGAACAACAGCACGGCTTATGATCCGATTCCCGAGGACATTCTTGTCCGCCAAGGCTATCGGTACAAGGAATTGTTCGAGGAACTGGTGAAGCTCGACGAGGAAGGCAAAAACGCCGATCCGGACACCGAGGCGTACAATCCGGACGGCTGGATCAGCAACGTAACGATCTGGGGTCTGGCGGATGACCATACGTGGCTGCATAATCGCGGTACGACACGTCAAGACGCGCCATTCCCGTTCGATAAGCGTCATCAAGCGAAATACGCTTATTGGGGAATGGTTGAAGCGGTGAAGGAGGTTGTTCCTTCCAAGCTGCCGCTCGTAACGAAGGAAGGCAGCGCTGCGGAAGGCACTCCGATTATCGATGGGCATACAGATGACGTCTGGAATAAGGTTGCCGCTATGGAAACGGAAAGAACGAGTGCGTTCGGAGCGAGTTTCAAAACTTTATGGGATGACAACTATCTGTATGTGCTAGCTGATGTGCAAGACAGTGTTAAGACGAGCGAAGACAAAGCGGAGCTGTTCGTGAAAACGGACGATGGCTTCACGAAATATGAAATTGCTCGTGAAACATCAGACCAAGTTACCGAGAAGATAGGCGGTTATATCGTCGAAACCGCTATTCCGCTCAGTGGCAATACGGTCGGCAAAACATTGTATTTCGACATCCGCTTGACGACCGGCGGCGCGCAGGACGGTACGGAGCATGGTCAGAATGGCGCAATCGTTTCCTGGAGCGATGGGCGCAACATTCAGCACCAGGATACAGCCGGTTACGGCTCGCTGACGCTGGTTGCCGCTCCTAAGTCGGCACTGGCGGTGAAGGGAACTCCGGTTATCGACGGTGAAGAGGATGCGGAATGGGCCAATGCTGCCGAGCTTGAAACGGCATTATGGGTGCAAGGAACAAGCGGATCGACCGCGAAGTTCAAGACGCTGTGGGATGAGCAATACCTATATGTCTATGCGGTCGTAACCGATGCAGTATTAAGCGATGAAAGTCAGCAAGCGCATGAAGAGGACTCCGTGGAAATCTTCGTCGACCAGAACAACGGCAAATCGCCGTTGTATCAAAACGATGACGGCCAGTATCGGATTAACTTCAACAATATCAAAACGGTGGGCGGTCACGCTTCCCAAAGCAATTACGAGACGGCAACGAGGCTTGTGCCTGGCGTTGGTTACGTCGTAGAAGCGGCGATCCTGCTCGATACGATTACCCCTGCGGAAGGTACAGTCATCGGCTTCGACTTCCAGGTTAATAATGACGAGGACGGCAATGGTACGAGAGACAGCGTTGCGAATTGGGCGGATCCTTCGGGCCAATCCTACCAGGATACTTCCAAGCTCGGTGTGCTTCAATTCGTGAACAACGCGGATACGGCTCTGAACCCGCCGGCGAATGTCACGATTCGCGCAACATCCTATAATAAGCTCGAAGTCAAATGGGATGCTGTCGATCAAGCGGCAGGTTACAACGTATATCGCGCAACGTCCGAATCCGGACCGTTCGTGAAGCGGAATGCCGCTGCAATCGAAGCGGAGACCTACCATGATTCCAATCTAAGCACATCGACAACGTATTACTACAAAATCTCGTCGGTTGATGCGAACGGACTTGAATCACTGTTGTCTGATGCCGTGTCCAAGCGCACAGGTAACGCGCCTTCTGTCGATCCGGTCAATCCGAGCAGCCCGGAGGATGGTTCAGGCAGCGGCTCGAATGACGCGATTGTTCCGACGATTGCATCAGGCGGACGCGCTCTAGGCATTATCAGCAACGACTTGTTAGGCGGCCAATTAGCTGAAGCTGGGAATAATGCCGACGGCGTGAAAGAAATCGTGTTCGAGCTGCAGCCTGCAACGGGCACGAACGGCTACGCGATCCAATTGCCGACATCGGCTTTGAGCGATGATGAGGAATACGTCATTTCCATCAAGACGGATATGGGCATCATTCAGTTACCGAGCAGCATGCTCGCAGGTATGGATATCTCGTCCGATACGGTAACGATCGTGTTCAGTCCGGCAAGTCTAGAGGACGTAAGCCAGGCTGTACGTGACGAAATCGGCGATCGGCCGGTGTTCGATCTGCATGTGCTTGTGAACAATCAAGTTGTGACATGGAGCAACGATAATGCTCCCGTAACGATTATCGCTCCGTACGAGCCTACGGCGGAAGAGCTTGAATCGCCGGGCAACCTTGTCGTTTGGTACGTGGATGACAACGGCGTCGTAACGGCAGTCCCGAACGGACACTATGATGGGAAGACTGGAAGCATCGTGTTCCATACTACGCATTTCAGCATGTATGCTGTTGCTTACGTGGAAAGAAGCTTCGAAGATATCGGGCGTTATGGATGGGCGCAATCGGCAATCGATGCACTGGCAGCGCGCGATATCATTAATGGCACGTCCAGCACTACCTATTCGCCGGCTGCCAACATGAAGCGCGCAGATTTCTTGCTCCTTCTCGTTCGAGCTCTTGAGCTTAAGAACGATGGCGGAACGGCATTTGCAGACGTTGCAGCAACGGCTTACTATTACGACGCGGTCCGCATTGCGAAAGGACTTGGCATTGCGAGTGGCGATGGCAATGGACGCTTCAACCCGAACGCTCCGATTACGCGTCAGGAAATGATGGTGCTGACGGCACGCGCGCTCGAAGCGGCGGGACAGCGGATTAACTCCGAAGGATCCTTGGCTAGCTTCTCGGATGCTTCCGAAGTCGCGGACTATGCGCGTGAAAGCGCAGCGGCACTCGTCGCTTCCGGTATCGTGAACGGTATCGGCGGCGCGCTTGAACCGGGCGGCCTTCTGACTCGCGCGCAAGCTGCGGTCATTCTGCATCGCCTCTTAGGACTCGTATAGTTTAGTTTTTAAGCGATGCAGGTCTCCCTTTCGGAACACCTGATAACCCCGACCATCTAAGGTCGGGGTTATTTTTATTTGAAACCTTTATGCGTGTGAAAATCAAATTATTAATCTCTATAGAATTCGACCATAAATCAAAGGATTGTCTTCTACTCAGCTTTAGGCTCGTTCTTTACAATGAAGACACGACAGAGAAAAGAAGGTGATGAGGTTGAGTAAAGCAAGCACGATGCAGGCCTCGGGAAGACCGAACAAGAGCGGTCGCCGATGGAAGCTGATCCGTGGCAATCTCGATATGTATGCGTTGCTAATTCCGGGGATTATCTTCCTGCTATTGTTCAAATATACGCCGATGTACGGCGTCGTGATCGCGTTCCAGGACTTTAATATTTTCGGCGGCATATCAGGCAGCGAGTGGGTTGGGCTGCAGCAGTTCGAGAAGCTCATGCACTCCGATGAGTTCATGCAGGTGCTTTTCAATACGCTGCTGATCAGCTTGTACAAGATTACGATTTTGTTCCCGATACCAATCGTCATCGCTTTGCTGCTGAACGAAGTGCGGCGAATGTTTTTCAAGCGGACGATCCAGACGATCATTTATTTGCCCCACTTTCTATCGTGGGTCATTATATCGGGGTTATTCGTGAACATCCTGTCGCCATCGGGCGGTATCGTCAATGAGATTATTCGATCCTTCGGCGGGGAACCGATATCGTTTCTGACTGACAACAACTTCTTCCGCAGCATCGTCGTCTTCACGGCAGGCTGGAAGGAGATCGGGTGGAATGCGATCGTGTTCATTGCCGCTATCGCGGGCATTGAGCAAGAACAGTATGAAGCGGCAGCAATCGACGGAGCGGGGCGTATCCGGCAAATGTTCTCGATCACGCTTCCCGGCATTCTGCCTACGATCATGCTTATGCTTATCCTTCGAATCGGCAGTCTCTTGGAGGCTGGAACGGAGCAGATCTTAACGATGTACAATCCGCTCGTTTATGAGAGCGGCGACGTTATTGGCACGTTCGTGTACCGCTTAGGCTTGGGGCAGCAGGATTACAGCTTCAGCACGGCGGTCGGTTTATTCAATTCCGCGGTCGGCTTCTTGCTAATCGTGATCGGCAATATGCTCAGCCGCAAATTTTTGCAGAGAAGCATTTGGTAAGGGGGAGATAACATGCGAGGCAAAAAATTCGGAGACTACGCGCTGGACAGCGGCATTTATCTCGTTCTGACCTTAATGGGTCTCATGACGCTGCTGCCGTTCGCCAACGTATTGTCCAAGGCGATCAGCGAGGAGTGGGCGATTGTAGCGGGCAAAGTCGGGATATTCCCGAAGGGCTTCCAGCTGGATACGATGAAGTTCGTCATCACTAACAATCAATTTCTTCATTCTTTGTTTATTTCGGCACTGGTTGCCGTAGTCGGAACGCTGGCGTCGCTGCTCATTACGGCGATGACGGCTTATCCGTTGTCGAAGCGGGAGCTTCCCGGCATGGGCATTATCATTGTGTTGTTCATCTTCACGATGATGTTCAGCGGCGGTATTATTCCTAACTACCTGCTTATCCGCGAGCTGAACTTAATCAACAGCTTGGGCTCGCTCATCCTGCCGGCGTTAGTTAGCGTGTTCAACATGCTCGTTATCAAAAGCTATTTCGAGAGTCTGCCCGCCAGCCTAGAGGAATCCGCAAAGCTTGAAGGCGCGAGCAACTTCACGATCCTGTTTCGCATCATCTTGCCGCTGAGCGGTCCCGTACTGGCAACGATCGGACTGTTCTATGCGGTCTATTATTGGAACGATTATTTTAATCCGATGCTCTACATCAACAGTTCGTCGCTGAAGCCGCTTCAGCTGTATTTGCAAGACATTGTCATGAATGCGGATACGTCCTCGGCGCTTAACAAGAGTGCGGACGATCTCATGAACGTGCCGGCGGAAGGGGTCAGATCGGCAACGGTCATTGCGTCTACGATTCCGATTTTGCTGGTGTACCCGTTCCTCCAGAAGTATTTTATCAAAGGCGTATTAATCGGTTCGGTCAAGGGTTGAGTGGTGTTGGCGCCAAGCGTGCGTTAACTTGTTCGGAATGAGAGTGAATCTGCCTAGCATTTCTGGACAATTAATGATAAATAATACATTCAGGAGGGTCACGTTATGAAAAAGGGTCTAAAAGGGGTCATGATTTCGCTGGCTGCTGTGCTAATGGTAAGCGCTCTGGCAGCCTGCTCGTCCGGTAATGGCAGTGGCAATGAGAATAACGGCAAATCAGGCAATGAAGGCAACCAAGCCGCATCCGGTCCGTCGTCGGTGAAGCTGAAACGGCTTAACGTTTGGCAAAATGAAGACTACAACACATACCCTGTAGCGAAGCTGCTGGAAGAGAAAACGGGCTACAAGGTGCAGTATGATATGCTTCCGCAAGACAAGTGGGCAGAGAAGCTGAATTTGATTATGGCTTCCGGCGAGGGCTATGACCTCGTTACTTCCTACAGCGACATGGCTTTATATTCGGATTATGCGCAAAAAGGGGCGCTTGTCGATCTGACGCCGCTTATTGAAGAGTTCGGCCCTAATATCAAAAATGCGATTTCGCAGCAGTCGATGGACGCGCTTAAGGTTGACGGCAAGCTGTATGCGATTCCGACTTCCATTACGTATCCGGTGAACGCCAGTATTCTGATCCGCACGGATTGGTTGGAAGCGTTGAATCTGCAAATGCCTACGACAACGGATGAATTGACCGCTGTTCTGAAAGCGTTTAAGGAGAAAGATCCAGGCGGCAACGGCGAATATAACGTACCGCTGACGATCCGCGGCGATCTTCCGATGCTCGACAATATCGTAGGCGCTTTCGGCCTGCCGAATACATGGAATGACGTCGACGGTCAGCTTGTTCCAAGGGTGCTCGATCCGTCCTACAAGGATTACATTACTTATATGGCTGATCTCTACAAGCAAGGTCTGCTCGACAAAGAATTCGTAGCGAACAAGGATGCAACGGCGAAAGAGAAGTTCGCGGGCGGCAAAGCTGGAGCGATCATCGTCCACTGGGCCGATATCCCGACGATCTCCGATACGATGACGAAAAACTTGCCTGATGCGAAGTTTTCCTTTATTCCGGCTTTGAAAGGTCCGGCAGGAGAGGCCGGCTTCGCGGCGAACGCGGGCTTCGACCGCTTAACGTTCATTCCGAAGGCATCCGAGCATCCCGAGGATGCGATCAAATGGATCAACGCAAGCTTGGAAGAGGAGACATTCAAGACGATGGCTATCGGTGTGGAAGGTACGCACTATACGGTTGAAGATGGCGCGTACACGCCGATCCTTCCCATCTTCACGGATGAGCGCAACTTGGCAAACAACTACATGGCCGGAACGGATGAGGAGAAATATCCGCAATACTGGCAAGCGCGCGTCCGCAAAAACCCGGTCATGTTCGAAGCGTTCGACTTTATCAATAATAAACAATCGGATGATGTGAAAATTCAGAACAAGCTTGGCGTGGCGCCGTATATGCCAACTTACTCGAAGAACAACATGCAGCTGGAATCGATGGTTGGCGATTATACGATTAAATTGATCGCTGGCGCAGAAACGCTGGACGGATTGGAAGCATTCCAAGCGAAATATAAGGCAGCAGGAGCGGAAGCGAGCTCGAAGGAAATCAACGACTGGTATGTTACGACGAAATAATGGGATAAGCGGCGGCGGTCAGGGAGAGCGCTCGCCGCTTCCTTCATTCCAATGACATGGGGAGAGATTATAATGAACAACGTGAATTATGCATTCGAACGCAAGGTTGAAACGCATGCGCATGCGGACGTAATCGTTATCGGGGGCGGGCCTGCGGGTACGGCTGCTGCTATTGCCGCAGCACGCTACGGCAAGAAGGTTATCGTGCTGGAGAAGTCGGCGCAGCTTGGCGGCATGGGTACGCTCGCTAACGTCAGCATCTTCATGCCTGTCGGCAACGTAACCGGCATCTACCGCGAGATTATATCGGAGATCTTGGCAGATTATTTACCGAAGGGCCATGATGAGTCGATCGCTCCTCAATATTCGCCGTTTATTGTGCGTCAATATTTGAACGAGAAAATGAAGAAGGAACAGGTGCAGGTGAACTTTCACTGCGAATTCGTGGGAACGATTCGGGAAGGCAGCCGAATCCGCGCGGTTATCGTATCGACTCGCGAGGGGCTGCGGGCATTCGAAGCGGAGCGGTTCATCGATTGCACGGGCGATGCGCGGGTAGCGATCGATGCTGGCGTTCCTTATCACACGGGCAGGGAAGAGGACGGCCTGACGCAGCCGATGACGCTTATGTTCACGATGCAAAATACGGGCAAGCCCGTAACGCCGATCCTGCCGGAAGGCTGCTACCGTTATGAAGACGTATCCGATTTGCCGCAGGGGCGGAGACTGTACTGGGAGCAAAATGACGATGGCGTGCTTCTGGTTAATATGTCGCGCGTGAAGGCGAACGGCGCTAAAATAGAAGAAGTTAATTACGCGGAGACAGAGGCGCTTCGGCAAGTGTACTCGATCGCCCATTATTTGCAGAGAACGGGATTCGAGAATTATGCGATTTCCCATATTGCTCCGCAGACAGGCGTCAGGGAGACGAACCAAATCGAAGGGCTGTATACGCTGAACGAGCATGACGTCGTGTCCGGGACCAGATTCGCGGATGCGGTCGCGCAGACGAATTACGAGATCGACATTCATAGTCCCGATGCCAAGAAAACGACGGATGAGCGCAAGATTAGCGGGTACGATATTCCATACCGCTGCATGGTGCCTGCCGCAATCGACAATCTGCTCGTAGCGGGCAGAGCGATCGCCGCGACGCATGTCGCGATGTCCTCGATGCGCGTGCAAGCGACTTGTTATGCGCTGGGCCAGGCCGCTGGTGTTGCGGCTGCTGTATCGTTGGATAGCGAAGAGGCTGAGGCGGCTATGAGAGACGTTTCAATGGATAAGCTGCATGCTATTTTGGAACAGCAAGGGGTTAAGTTCATCGGCAAGTAAAGCTGTCAGCGTGAAATACGAGGGAAGGAGGACAGAGCGATGTATAAATTGCTAATCGTTGACGACGAACCGACGGTCAGAACGGGCTTACGCTCCTATTTCAACTGGACGTCCTACGGGATCGAAGTAATGGGAGAGGCAGATGACGGGGATGTCGCGCTGGAGATGATCGGGAGGGAGCAGCCCGATCTGATCCTGACGGATGTTCGGATGCCGAATATGGACGGCATCACGCTGTCGCGGCAAATTGCGGAGCGCTATCCGGCATGCAAAATTATCTTTGTGAGCGGCCACGACGATGCCGATTATTTGAAGTCGGCGATGAAGGTTAGCGCCGTTGATTATATTTTTAAGCCGGTTAATCTGCAGGAGCTTAGCGCGGTCATTGAGCGGGTAGTAGCCGAGCTGGATGCCGAGCGGGCGGAGCAGCTTCATAAGCAGGAGCTGCTCGAGAAGCTGAAAGAGGGCATGCCGCTGCTGCGCGAGAAGTTTCTGCTGTCGCTGATCGGGAATGGCATCCCGCATGCGGAGCTTGGCGAGCGGATCGATTTTCTTGGCTTGCGGTTACCCGTGAGGGCCTGTTATTGGGTCATTGTTATCTCCGTTGACGACCTTGCGGACGTAATGGGCAGCCGCACCGAACGGGATCGCCAATTGCTTTGGTATGGGGTTCTGAATATATGTCAGGAGCTGATCGATACGTACGTTGGCGGGTATGTGATCGAGCATCGTGGCGGCGAGTTCGTTGGCATCCTGCGTGCGGAGGGCGAGCTTGCTTCGGATGCATCGGAGGCGTTGTTCGCGCTTGCCGGGGATATTCGCGGCAATCTGGAGCGTTACTTGAAGATTGGCGTTACGATTGGCATGAGCGATCGCGTCTCAGCTCTGTCCGATCTGAACTCCGCGTATAGGCAAGCGCGCGAAGCAGCCGACCATAAATGGTATTTGGGCAAAAACCGCATCATTACGATGGATAGCTTGGAGAGCTCGATGTCGGATACGGGCGGTATCAGTAAATACGATCTCGTTCATAACGAGCAGCTCGTATCGGCTTTGAAAGCAGCTGAGGGCGACCGGCTGCGCGAGGTGCTAGGCCTCATTTTCAGCGAACTGGGCCGTAACCGGCGGGACGGTCTGAAATACGGGCTTAACGTCTGCCAGCAGCTAGTCCTTACCGTGGGGCAGCTGCTCATGGAGCTGAGCGTACAGTCACCGGAGCTGGAGCAGGCGGAAGCATCCTTATGGAAAGCGTTATCCGACAAGGAAACGCTGGGCGAGATGCGCCAGCTGCTTGAAGCTTATTTGCTCGCGGCATGCGAGCGAATTGGCGAGAAGCGGACGGGCAAGGTAGCGAACCTAGTGGAGCGGGTGCGAGCCGTCATCGAGCAGAACTATGCGAACGGCGACTTGACCGCGGCCGATATCGGCAAGGCGGTGTTTCTAACGCCGACCTATGTAAGTCTGTTATTTAAACAGGAGACGGGGCAGACGGTCGGCGAGTATTTGACGCAGGTGCGCATCGACAAGGCGAAAGAGCTGCTTCGTGATCCGCAATATAAATCTTATGATATATGCCATGCGATCGGCTATACCGACCCGAGCTATTTCACAAAGCTGTTCAAGAAGGCGACCGGCGTGACGCCGAGCGTGTATAGGGACAACTATGTATAGAAACCGCAGGTCTGTCAAAAGGGAAAGCGGCGGGAGTGAAACGGCGGGACCGATCCGACGCTTTGCTCACCGCCTTTCGATTCCCCGCCCTTGGCTTATTGCTTATCTGCTTCTGATCGTCGTTCCGGCCGCCGTCTTTCTGTACGGCTATTACGAGCGTTCGGCTGCCATTCTAAAGAGTGAAATCGTGCGGACAACCCAGCAGGCGCTGAAGCAAGCGGGCAGCAATCTTGCTTATCGGCTGGAGCATATCGAGGATATTAGCAATGCCGCTTTCATGAATACGAACCTCCATTCCTACCTTTCTGAGAGAACGGATAATGCTTCGATCGGCATTCAGATGCAGGTAATCAAGGATTTAAGGTATTTGGTCGATACCGTGCAGTCCAATTCCGACGTATTCCATGTGCGCTTGTTCGTGAACAAGTCGAAGCTGTATGCTGGCGAGCGAATCAATTTTTTTACGTTGGACAGCTTGAAGGAGCGGCCTTGGTATGACGGCATTATCGAAGGCAACGGCGGCATCGTGTGGACAGGGGCGTACGAGGAAACGTACTTAGAAGCGGGCAACGCCCGCATCTTCTCCTCTGCCCGTATGCTGAGGGATCCGGATCACTATGACAACGTGTCAGGCGTGCTCATGATCGATGTGAAGGAAAGCTTGGTGTCGAATATATTATCGGCGCTGCAATTTGCGCCGGGTACGCAAGTGTATCTCGTGGATGAGGCAGGAGCTATCGTCTATCATCCTGATCGGGAGAAGATCGGGACTTCGATTGATGCTGCCATCGAGGGCGTATTAAAGCAAGGAGACGAGGGCAGCAGCACGCTGAAGCTCGATGGGGAAGCCAATGACGTCATGTTCACGACGCTGAACCCAACCGGCTGGAAGCTGGTTGCGCAGGGTACCGAATCGCAGCTGTCGCCTCAAGCGCTGAAGCTGACGCAGCGTTCGGAGTGGACGTCGCTTCTTGAATACGTCGCGCTGTTTCTTATTCTGCCGTTCGTGCTGCTCGCTATTATCGTGCGCGGGATGAATCGCCGGGTGAATCATGTCATTACCGTTATTCGCAAGGAGGGGTCGGAGAGCCTGAACGAGCTGTCGCCTGTTAACGGCGATTTCCATATGCTCGAGCGCAGCGTCGACCATCTCATTCTTCGCGTGCGAACGCTTGTCGAAGAGAAGTACAAAGCTCAGATCCATGAGCGGGAGGCGCAGCTTCAGGCGCTTCAAGCTCAGATTAACCCGCACTTCTTGTACAATACGCTCGATACGATCAATTGGATCGCGATCGGCAAGGGCGCGACCGATATTAGCGGGATGATCGACAGCTTGGCAAAATATTTCCGGTTAAGTCTCAATAAAGGCAAAAACATCGTCAGCGTGGAAGATGAGCTACGTCTGGCGGAGGTGTATCTGGAAATTCAGCAAAGCCGGTTCCCGGATACGTTCGAATTCAAGCTGGAACTGGGGCCAGGAGTGGAAGAGCATCAAATGCCGAAGCTGATCCTGCAGCCGATCGTTGAGAACGCGCTGCTTCATGGCATCCGCAAGGCGAAGGGAAAGCGGGGTACGATCGTAATTTCCGCGAAGGAGGATAACGGCGATCTCCTCTTCACGGTATCCGATAACGGTATTGGCATGGAAGAGGAACGGGCGCGGCACCTTCTCACCGAACCGGCAGATCCGCAAAGCGAGAATAGCCTGGGCAGCGGAAGCTCCTACGGATTGTTCAACGTCAACGAACGTATTAAGCTGTATGCCGGAGACGATTACGGATTGTCTATAACGTCTCAGCTAGGTTTGGGTACGACGGTTTATGTGAGGCTTAAGGCTGGAGACGGAGCGGTGGAGTTGGATGGATATAGATAGGTAGTTGCGGGGAGCGCCCTTCAGGATGCTTTTTCGCCTGCGTTATTGTTTTGTATATTTCTAGGATATTTTTCACCGTTTTTACGTGGGCAAGATAGGTACGGCTATTTTGCAAATTATTACGATTGGCGGCTTTGGTATTTGGCTGCTTATTGATCACTGCAAACAAATCACTAAATCATATTTAATTACATATTTGCATGGTTGCGGGTTTATTTAACGTGATGAATGCAACAAAAAGGCACATCCTCGAGGGGATGTGCCTCAGACTGTCGAGAAAGTCACGACAGCCTGGCGAGCCGTTGGGCTCGTCTTTTTTTTGTTGTTCATGTTTGTATAGCGAAAAACTATACTTTTTTGACCTGACCGCGTATTTCTCCGTTCGGATTCTGGATCGTGTGCACATTCACATAAGCGTTGCCGGCATTAAACTCGGTAATTAAGTCAGCAATTGTTTGTCCGGTCAATGGTCCGATTAAATCCGCGTCCGTAAGAACGCCGCGAACGACACCCCGTCTGACGGAAATGCCGAACTTATTCGGTCCGAACAGGAAGGCAACAACGGGTCCGTTCACACCTTTTTGACCAAGATGAATGTGAGCTGCCGTGACTTTGGCGATATTGCGGACGACTAGCTGGAATCTGAGCTCGGTACCCGCACTGTTGAGACGGAAAAAAGCGGTTCCCGTTGCATTCGTCCGAACCGGCGGCACCTCGTTTCTTCCTAGTAGACAAGCTTTGTACGTTCTGATAAGACTTCACTCCTCTATACTCGTAATGCTATACACTATTCCGCAGATGAAGGATGGCTTGTTTATAAGTCTATGACTCTATGAAATATGTGAATTTTTACGAGAAGGGCAATCTAAACGATGGTATAATTAGGCATATTATGATGATACCGCCGAAGGGAGCAGGACGATGCGATATAACTGCAAGAAGGTAGAGGGAACGATTGAATCGGTGCAATGGACCGAGCTGGAGGCCGTTTCCCTTGTGCAAGTGGTGGATGGGGAACAAGCGCGACTGCGCACGACGGTTAAGGCGTGCTGGTCGCAGGAAGCGATCATGGTTCGTTTCGATTGCGAGGACGACCATGTTGTATCGACGATGACGGAGAGGGATGCGCCTCTGTATCAAGAGGATGTTGTAGAAATCTTTCTCGATGATACCGCCCAAGGCCAGCTGTACAGGGAATTTGTCGTCAGCCCTAACAACGTCGTGTATGACGCGTTGATCGGCAATGACGGTGAAGGGAATATCGATGTCAACAAGCAGTGGGATGCGGACGGATTGCGTACAACCGTCGTATCTGGGGATGATGGAGCTTGGGCATGCGAGCTGTATATCCCGTTGTCGAACTTCGACTATATGCCGGCCGTTGGCGCGGAGTGGCGCTGTAACATGTACCGGATCGACGATGATAAGCAAGGCAACCGCCACTTCTGGGCATGGTCGCCGACAGGCGCGATCCACTTCCATTTATCAAAGCATTTCGGTACGTTAGTATTTGTGGAGTAGAATATAGGATAGCCGTACGATAAAACCACACTATAGAGGACGGCGATAGCCGTTTACGCTTGATTCAAAGAATCATGCCGGATCAGAGATTTTATGGAGCAAATGACGCTCACCTTTCTGGGGCAATGACCATATCATGCAGTTAGAATGACGGTGCATGTTGCATCGTGCTGAGCTTCATAACAAGGAGTTGTGTGATATGGTCAGAATGACATTGGATATTGCAAAGCGATTGACTGAGGTCGCGGAGCAAAAAGGGCGGCAAATGGGGCTTAACTGTGATATTGCAATCGTCGATGAAGGCGCGAATCTGATCATGTTTCACCGTATGGACAATGCAAGAATCGCTGGTATTAATATTTCACAGAACAAGGCTTGGACGAGTGTGGCGATGCAGATGCCGACAGCTAATCTAGCGCAATCCGCTCTCCCAGGCGGTCCTACGTTTGGGATTAATACAACCAACGAAGGTAGACTCGTGATTCTCGGCGGGGGGATTCCTTTGATCGGCGAAGGGAGAATTGTCGGGGGGATCGGCGTCAGCGGGGGCACGAGCGCCCAAGATATTGAAGTGGCTTCTGCTGCTGTCTACGCTTTCGAGAGCATGTTGAAGGCGAATGGAATGGGACGCTATACGTATTAGAATTAGTTATGAAGCACCGTGTCAGCAGTATCATTGATTCTGTTGCACGGGGTAGTACCGACGCAGAATTGAATTTATGGAGGATTTGTGAGTCGGTACTTACACAAAATCGGCAAAATGGGTAAAAGTAATAGCTAGCTTGTTGGAAGAATGCTCTATAGTCAGCCAGTCCAGTAAACCAGACAATAAGAAAGGCTCTTGGAGCGCGAATCGCGGTCCAAGGGCCTTTTTTGTTCATGCCTGTTATACCAAGCCTGGATTGCCGGCGGTCGCAGCCACTTCCCGCACGTCGACTCGGACGTAAGTGTCGTCCGGCTGCGAAGCGGCGAACGGCGTCGGCTCGCCGATGGCGTAAATGTGGAGCAGGTGCATCGCGCGCGTGCATGCCGTATAGAACAGCTTGCGTTCGCTCTCGCGGGAGTACTGCTTCTTGGAGCCGTTATAAATAAGGACGGCGTCGAATTCCACGCCCTTCGCCAAGTAAGCGGGAATAATATGGACGCCTTTCTCGAAGTTCGGCGTCGTCTTCTTAATGAGCCTTGGCGCAACACGCAGCAAATCTTTAAGCACCTTAAAGGCTGCCTCGCTTTCCTTGGCCGTCTTGCATATGATCGCGACGGATTCATACCCTTGGTCGATTAACTTATGAACATCGGCAGCCAGCGACTCGTGCAGAATCGAACGTTCCTTCACAAGCGTGACGGCAGGTTTCTCTCCGCTGCGGTTGAATGGCACGATATGTTCGCCGCCCGGCACCATGCCGCGCGTGAACTGAACGATCTCCTGCGTCGAGCGATAGCTGCGAGTGAGCGAGATCAGCTCCGTCTGCTCGGGTCCATACAGCGCGTAAAGCGGTCCTGCATCCTGCAAGGCGGAGGAGTGGGCGTAGATCGCTTGATTGAAGTCGCCCAGCGCCGTCATCTTCGCCCGCGGGAATAACCGCCGCAGGAAGGCGAGCTGGAACGGCGAGTAATCTTGCGCTTCATCGATGAATACGTACCGGATGCCGTTGTTCGAGTGGAAGCCGAGCATCAGCTCGCGCAAGTACAAGTAAGGCGTGGAATCCTCATAAGCCAGCTCGCCCTCTTTAATGCGATTAATCGTTTGGCTGCTTAATTCATGCCAGCGAGGCGGCAATGACACATCGCCAACTAAGCGGCTCGCAAGTGAATGATTGCGGAACAGCTCGCAGTAGAGGCTGGTCGTATCGACGAAACGAAGCGCCTTAACCCACTTGCGAAGCGGCTTCAGCTTGCTGCTCACGACCATGCGGGCCATAATGTCCCGTTCGCTCATCGCATTATCCGATGAGGATGGATCCTCGTCGCCGCCCGTCAGGGCTAGATACCGTTCATACGCCTGCTGATACTGATCCTGATCGAGCAATTCGATTTGCTCCTCGACCCATAACTCTCCATACTGCTCCTTGCCATGCTTGGCAACAGCCTTGAGCACCCAGTCGCGCAGCAGCGCGAGACGGTTCGCCAGCGTGATCGATGCGTCGTAGCTATAAAATTTTCCTTTCAATTGACTTGCGGTAATGACCGCTTTGCCGCGGAACGGAATGGATTTGAAGATCATTCCTTCCTGCAGGAGCAATTCCTTATAGGAAGTAATTAATTGCATGAATTGATCGGAAGACTTGAATTGGATGCCTTCCATGCGGGCATCGTAGCCCGGCTCGGATGCCGACGAGAGCACGTATTCGAGCTGCTCGAACGGATCCTCCAGTTTGAACTCGTGGCCGAGCCGGCGCTCCAAGTATTCCTGGAATGTTGCCTGCACCATGTTCTCCTCGCCGAGCTCCGGCAATACGGTGGACACATAACTATTGAACATCGGGTTCGGCGAAAATAAAACGACCTGATCGGCGCTGATCTGCCCGCGATATTTGTAGAGCAAATAAGCGACGCGCTGAAGGGCGGCCGATGTCTTGCCGCTGCCCGCTGCCCCTTGGACGATGAGAAGCTGGCTGCGGTCATCGCGAATAATGCGGTTCTGCTCCTTCTGAATCGTCCCGACGATGCTCTTCATCTGGCTATCTGCGCTGCGGCTCAGAACGGCTTGCAGCAATTCATCTCCGATCGTTATGCCCGTATCGAACATGAACCGGATGTTTCCGTCGCGAATGCCGAATTGCCTTTTGAGCGTAAGCTCGCCTTCGATCTCGCTGTTTAAGCTGCGATAGGAAGCAGGGCCGGGTGTACTGTCATAATATAGATTCGAGATTGGCGCACGCCAATCGTAGATTAGAAATTCGTTGTCGTCCTTATCAAGCAGGGACGCAATGCCCAAGTAGATACGCTCCGGCTCGCTTCCATGCTCGGCGAAGTCGATTCGGCCGAAGTACGGCGACTGCAGCAGCTTGCGAAGCTTCTTAATTTCTACCGCCGTATTTTTGTGCCGATGCTCCCTCTCGAACAATACCTCGGATTGCTGCCGCATACTAATGGACGTTTCCCCAAGGTCAACCTCTTCCATAAAGTTCATCGTGACCTCATCCCAGAACTCGCGCCGCATTTCTACGACGTCTTTGCGCACGAAGCCGACTTCCTCCTCGATTTTGGCGATCCGCTCTTCGATGATGGACGTAATCTCGTCGACTCTCTGCTGCTCGCTAGCCCAGTCTTGCTCTTTGCTCAATGAAGCCACGCTCCTAACCTTGCTATTAATGATAATTAATGATGGATGAATGATATTTGTATATCAGGATATGCTCATTATTTGCTAAATGGCCGTATACCGCCGTTCAACGAGTCTATCTTATTGTTTCCACAAAATCAACCAAAGCGCGAGGTGACTATTACATGCCGCGCGGAAATAAGTGTATACTCCCATTATAACGAGCATTCGGGATAAAAGGAGCGGTTTGAGGTGCGCAACGCGATGTACGAGCTGGTGGAGACGGACGACAGCCTGCCGTTTGACGTGTCCTTGCACAGCGTTAATTTCGTGCCCGGCCATTGGCATACGAGCATCGAGATTATTTTCGTGCTTAGGGGCACGCTCGAGGTGACGGTGGGGAACGAGACGAGGACGCTTGGCGAAGGCGACGTGCTTCTTATTAATCAATGCCATGTGCACGAGGTCATCGGTTTCGATACGAATATTATCGCTACTTTCCTCATACCGGTCAGTTATGTGAAGGAGAAGCTCAATCGGTCGGAGGATATTGCGTTCGACTGCTACTCGGGTACGGCCGGCAAGGAACGGCGCGGCGCTTTGGATCGTATTCGCCGTTGTCTCGCGGAGATGGTACAGCTAAAGCATAAGAAGGGCGAGGTATACGAGCTCGATATGCAAATTCGGATGCTGGAAGTATTCTCGATCCTGCTCAAGCAATTCGGACTGCCGGGCGGAATAAACACAGGTGCGATGAACGAGAAGTACATGGAGCGTATGCTTCGCATCATTTCATATATAGACGATCATTATCGTGAGTCGATTACACTGCAAGCGCTGGCCGAGAGGGAGTTTTTGTCCGTTCCGTATTTGTCCAAATTTTTCGGCGACCATATCGGGCTGGGCTTTCAATCCTATCTGTCAAATGTCCGACTGAAGCATGCGGTAGTCGATTTGCTGGGCAGGGATGAGGCTTCTATCGCCGATATGGCGCTGGATCACGGCTTCCCGAATGCGAAGTCATTCTACGCGGCGTTCAAGAACAAATACGGCATGACCCCGAACGAATATCGCAAGCAGCACCGTCCAGATACGGGAGATCGCAAGGAGAAAACGTCGTCCAACTATTTGACGTTCAGCCAATCGAGCGCGCTCGGTATTATCCAGCATTATTTGCAGCGTAGTCCGGCGCAGCAGGCAGAGGACGTAATAGCTCTTGAAGCGGAGTATCATAAGATCGACGCGCTTGCGCCTGCAGCCCCGATTCGTCACACATGGCGCAATCTGATGACGATCGGCAAGGCGAAGGAGGGGCTTCATTCGGGCGTTCAGCAACAGCTTCGGGAGCTGCAGCGCAAATGTCCGTTCCGGTATTTGCGGTTTCACGGGATTTTCGACGACGCGATGATGGTGTATGCCGAAGATGAAACGGGGATCGCGCAATTCAATTTTCGATTGATCGACGAACTGTTCGACTTCTTGCTCTCTATCGGCTTGAAGCCGTTCGTCGAGCTTGGCTTTATGCCCTCCGCGATGGCGGCTAATCCGAACGAGACCATTTTTTATGTAAAAAGCTGCGTAAGCCCTCCTCGATCGGTAGCGCTATGGTGCGAGCTGATCGACCGATTCATCCGCCATTGCATGAATCGCTACGGGGCGGATGAGGTGGAGAGCTGGAAGTTCGAGTTCTGGAACGAGCCGGAATTCGATGCGTTCTGGCCGGGAACGATGGAGCAATACCGCGAGCTTTACGAGGGAACGTACAGGACGCTGAAGGCCATATCGCCGAGATTGGACATCGGGGCGCCGGGCAGAATTATTACGCTCGATTCAGGCGTTTTTATCACCGATGAATTTTTTGCTTTTTGCCGGGAGCGGGATTGCATGCCCGATTTTGTTCCGCTCCACTTCTACCCGCATGACGATCTGGGCAATGTCCTGCAAGCGGAGAAGATCGATGCTTTCAATAAGCTGGAGCCTTACCGCAAGCTATTGAAAGAGTTCGTAGGCATATCGGCGAATCCGAATTTTCTGAAGGACAGTCTTATTGAGGAGCAGAAGCTGCTGGCTAAGCACGGCTTGGCGGATGCCGAAATTTACTTAACGGAGTGGAACTCAACCGCCTATCACCGCGAGCTGACCAACGATACGACCTATAAGGCGGCCTATATCGTCAAAAACATCGTCGACAATCTCGATCGAATCGAAGGATTCGGCTACTGGCTGCTGAGCGACAATATCGAAGAAATGGCGGCGCCGCCGCAGCTGTTTCATGGCGGACTCGGCTTGGTCGCCCAATACGGGATTCCGAAGCCCGGTATGCTGGCATACGAGTTCCTTGCCAAGCTGGGGGACAGGCTCATCGCCAGGGGCGATCGATTTATGGTCACAGCGGGAAGAGGAGGTTATCAGTTGCTGACCTTCAATTACTGTCACTTCGACGATCTGTACGCGATGGGCGACATTTCGTTCATTGACCACTTGAACCGCTACAACGGCTTTAAAGACAACAAGACGGTGAAGCTCGAGATCGAATGGATGGGCCTGCCCGCCGGCAAATATAAGCAGGTAACGCGTTCAATCAGCCGCAAACGCGGAAGCAGCTTCGATCGTTGGGTGGAGATGGGTGCTCCGGATCCAATCAGCGCAGAGGATGCCGAGGACTTGATCGCCGGCGCGCGACCGCATAAGCTCCATCGTTATGTAGAGGTCGAGGAGGGGCAAAGCTACTCCTGCGTATCCGTTCTGGAGCCGCATGGCGTCGAGCTTATCGAGCTTATGCCGGTATGGTAAGGTAAGCCGCTATGTCGATATTTAAGGTCGAAAGGCTAGCCGGAGTGTAGCGCTTTCACAAAACACATTAAATAAAGACGCAAAAGTCTGCAAGCCGCCGCCTCTCCCGAGGGTGGCGGTTTCTTTTATAATCAGATTTGTAAGCGTTATCAAATTTCACTCGGGAGGTAGCAAATATGGCTGGAGCAATCGCGAGCAAGCACAATAAAACGTCGTTCGGCAGACTGACGTTCGGCATTATGTTCGGATACGGCTGCATGATGATGGCATTAATGACACCCGCGCTACTATTGTTGACTTTCAAAATGATCGAGATCGATCCCGACGGATACACGTCGTCTTACGGGCTTGTAGCAGGCATCGGCGCATTCTTCGCCCTGATCGGCAATCCGATCGGAGGCGCGATCAGCGACCGCACGAACATTTCGTTCGGACGCCGCCGCACATGGATATTAATCGGCCCCGTTATCGGGTGTGCCGCGCTGCTGTTGGTCGGATTGGCGACAGAGGTTTGGCAGATCGCGATCGGCTGGGCCGTCGCGCAGCTGTTCTTCAACTTCGGAATGGCGGCATACACCGCGCTCGTTCCCGATCAAGTGGCGCCGGAGAAACAAGGCACGGTATCGGGCTTGATCGGGCTCGTGCTGCCGATCGCGATGTCGATTGGCATGGTGCTGATGATCGTTATGACCGACGTATCTTCGGACGTGAAGTGGATTCTGATGTCGGTTATCGGCATCGTCGGTCCGGTCATCAGTCTGTTCATCATTAAAGACGGCAAGGTCGAGACGGCTCAGGAGAAGAAGGCGCATATGCCGCTTGGGGAGAAACTGAGCAAAGTGTACCCGAGCCTGCGCCAATTCCCGGAATTCACTTGGGCGATCGTATCCAAGTTTCTGCTTATGATGGGCTATTGCAGCAGCTTGTATTTAACGGTCATGCTCGTTAACCGCATGGGCTTCACGGAAAGCGAGGCGACGGCGAGCGTCGGTACGATCAACATCATTTCGATGATCGCGATGGCGATTACGAGCGTATTCGGAGGCATGCTGTCGGATAAATTCCGCAAGCAGAAGCCGTTCCTGTACGGCTCCGCATTCATTATGGTTATTGGCATACTCGTATTCGCCTTTGTTCCGAACTACATGGCCTATATTATCGCATCGGCCGTTATCGGTCTCGGCGCCGGCTGCTTCACGGCAGTAGACATGGCGCTCGTCTCGCGGATTCTGCCGCGCAAGGAAGACGCGGCTAAGGATTTCGGGCTCATGAACGTGGCGAACGCATTGCCGCAATCTATCGTTCCCGCGATTGCACCGCTTCTGCTGGCCGTCGGCGGCTGGTCCTTCTTCTATATTGCTCTCGCGATTTGCGTCGTAATCGGCATAGCGGCAGTGAAGCCGCTGCCGGAAATCGGGCAGCCATTCGGTCTAGATCGCAAGACTGGAGCAGGCGACCCGGTTGCTCCTATTCAGACCAAAACGGTTTAATTAATAAATCTGCAACAGGATATGGAGGATACTAAAATGACGAATCATACTGAAAGAGTCGCATCGAACAACCAAACCGAAATTCGCTACGTGAACAATAACGGAGGGCCGACGCTAGGTTATTCAGCCGCATCGAGCGTTCCGATTATCGAGCAGGACGGATTGTCGTTCAAAAACTTAAGCAAGGACGGCACCTTGAAGCCATACGAGGATTGGCGTCTGACGCCGGAAGAGCGGGCGAAGGATCTGGCTTCCCGCCTGTCGGTCAAAGAGATCGCCGGACTTATGCTGTACAGTCGGCACCAATCGATTCCGGCGGCAAGCGGCGGCTGGTTCTCCAGCACGTACGGCGGCAAGCCGTTCGAGGAAAGCGGCGCGCAGTCATGGGATCTGACCGATGAGCAAAAAGCGTTTCTTGCGAACGATCATCTTCGCCATGTGCTCGTTACCGTTGTGGAAAGCCCGGATACGGCAGCGCGTTGGAACAACCTTGTGCAGGCGTTCGCCGAAGGAACGGGCTTCGGCATACCGGCCAACAACAGCTCCGATCCGCGCCACGGTTCGGATTCCAGCTCCGAGTTCAATGCGGGTGCCGGCGGCAGCCGGGTATCGAAGTGGCCGGAGACGCTCGGACTGGCTGCGTCGTTCGATCCCGAAGTTACGCGCAAGTTCGGCGAAGTCGCTTCGAAGGAATATCGCGCCTTAGGCATGACGACGGCTCTGTCGCCGCAGATCGATATTGCGACCGATCCGCGCTGGTTCCGCTTCAGCGGCACGTTCGGCGAGGATTCGGCCTTGTCGGCCGATATGGCAAGAGCTTACGTGGACGGCTTCCAGACGTCGGAAGGCGATCGTGAGCTGGGTAATGGCTGGGGCTATGACAGCGTCAACGCGATGGTGAAGCATTGGCCGGGAGGCGGTTCGGGCGAAGGCGGCCGGGATGCGCATTTTGCCTGCGGCAAATATGCGGTCTATCCGGGAGGCAATTTCGAAGAGCATCTGATTCCGTTTACGGAGGGCGCGTTCAAGCTGGACGGGAAGACGGGGCAAGCTTCCGCGGTCATGCCTTATTACACCGTTTCGTACAATCAGGATAAGGTGAACGGCGAGAACGTCGGCAACTCATATAGCTCGTACTTGATTACGGATCTGCTGCGCGAGAAATACGGTTATGATGGCGTCGTCTGCACGGACTGGATGATCACCGGAGACGAATGGGGAAGCAAAGCTTCGTTCTTGACGGGCAAGCCATGGGGCGTGGAAGGATTATCGATTGCCGAACGCCATTATAAGCTCATCATGGCCGGCGTCGACCAATTCGGCGGCAACAACGAGGCGGGGCCGGTACTGGAGGCGTACGAAATGGGCGCCGCGGAGCACGGAGAGGCGTTCATGCGCAGCCGCTTCGAGAAGTCTGCCGTACGTCTGCTGCTGAATATGTTCCGCCTTGGCTTGTTCGAGAATCCTTATTTGCTTCCAGAGGAAAGCGTTGCCCAGGTAGGAAACGAGGCATTCCTGCAGGCAGGCTTTGAAGCGCAGCTGAAGTCGGTCGTCATGCTGAAGAACCAAGAGCAGACGCTTCCGCTTCCTGTTAGAAGCAAAGTGTATGTACCGAAGCGATTCACGCCGGCAGGCCAAGACTGGTTCGGCAATCCAACGCCGGAGAGGTTGGAGCATGCGGTCAACATGAACGTCGTCGGACGTTACTTCGACGTAACGGACAATCCGGACGAGGCGGACTACGGACTCGTATTCATCCATAATCCGAAGCCGGGCTTCGGCTACAGCGAGGAGGACGCGGCAAGCGGCGGCAACGGATACGTGCCGATCAGCCTGCAATACAGGCCGTATACGGCCGAGCATGCCCGCGAGCATAGCATCGCCGGCGATCCGCGCGAAGGCGATGTGCTGGACCGTGCGTATAAGGGAAAATCGGTGACGACGCATAATGAGAGCGACCTCGATACGGTGCTGGAGACGAAGGAAATGATGAAAGGCAAACCGGTTATCGTATCCATGCTGTTGTCCAACCCGGCGATCGTAGCGGAATTCGAATCAGAGGTAGAAGCGATCGTCGTGAACTTCGGCTTGGAGGAGCAAGCATTGATGGATGTGCTTTCCGGCGCTTTCGAGCCGTCCGGCTTGCTGCCGATGCAAATGCCGGCCGACATGAAGACCGTCGAGGAGCAGCTTGAGGACGTCGCTCATGATATGGACTGCCATGTCGATTCCGAAGGCCATGCATACGACTTCGCGTTCGGGCTCAACTGGAGCGGCGTAATCAACGATGCCCGTACAGCCAAATACCGCAAAACCCGCTAAGTTAAGCACCCTGAATAGCTCAACAGTTGGCCACCCGACGAGCCGCCGGTGAACGATGGTAAATGAATAACCCCGCAAAGCGTTGATTAAGCGCTTTGCGAGGTTATTTTTCGTTGTTTAGGAAATGATTGAGCTCGAAATGGGAGGTAAGCTCCTGCACGGCATGAGGCGGTACGCTCCAAAAGTCAGCTAATCCGCTATAGAGTCATTCTAGGCAACTAATTAGTCTTGTACCAAGCGAGCCACCTGTTTAGTTCGATATCAGGCAACTAAACGGGCTAGTTTGGTGAATGGGTGGCGAATCGGCCGAATTAGTTCGATGAAAGGCAACTATCGAGCCCGCAACCGTGTGGCAACTAAGATTAGTACGACGAAATGTACCTAATGAGCCATGTACCCGGCGGATAATTCACCGTTAGGTGATTTTGTTCTTTTACTGGCGTTGATCGTTAATGGTCTTAAACAGCTCGATCGTAAAGTCCTTGAACGTTTTCGTCGCGTTCGACATATAGCGGTTGCCTCTCCAAGAAAGGTTAATATCGCGGTGGCTTTCCGGCTTCTCGATCGTGACGGGGACGATACTGGGACTTAGAATGGATCGCTGCGTGATGGAAGGAATCAACGCGATGCCGACTTTAGCCTGAAGCATGACCTTCACCGTCTGCACGCTGTCGCTCTCGAACACGATATTCGGCTGAAAGCCGGAGAAGTGGCAGAGGCTGTCGGAGAGCGTCCGTATGCTCGCGCCTTTCGTGTAGCTAACGAAATTGTATTCGGCTGCCTCGCTGAGATGGATGCTTCCGCGCTTGGCCAGCGGATGGTCGGCATGAACCGCGAGCACGAGATCTTCCTTGAGCAGCAGCGTATTGTTCAGCTCCGGATAATGCGACGGCGTAGCCGATATGCACAGATCCCAGTCGTTCGACAGAAGCGATTCGTCCTTGTCCCGGCGCACCAGTTGCAGATTGATTTTCGGGTAAATTTTATAAAAGTTGATGAACAGATCGGGCATCAGATTGGACGCCGCAAGGATAAGCAGCCTTACTTTGCCGCTAGGCTCCTCGGTAGCATCCTTCAGTTCCAGCAGCGAATCGTCAACGTGGTTAACGATAACGATGGCATGCTTGTAGAATTTCGCTCCGTGCTGGTTCAATTGAATCGAACGCCCGATGCGGTCGAATAGCTGCACGCCGACCTCCTTCTCCAGCAAGGCAATCGTCTTGCTGATCGAGGGCTGCGAAACATGGCATTCATCGGCTGCGCGCGTAATGCTGCCGCACTGGGCAACCTTGCAGAAATACCGTAATTGCAACAATTCCATAACGATTCTCCTCGCAGATTCATAACCTTCAGGCTATGTTTGATATGAATGATTATGTATTAGACGTTTAGAACGGTCAAGACTATACTTGGTCTCAAGCAAGGCAAAGCGTGCGGCATGAAGGGGGTGAGCATGTGATTGTGGAGACGCGTTACGGCAAGATACGAGGACACCTCGATAACGGCATGCTTTCGTTCAAAGGGGTCCCGTATGCGAGGGCGCCTGTCGGGAGCCTGCGCTTCCAACCGCCTCAAGCACCGGAAGCATGGGACGGTGTTAAGGATGCAACAAATTACGGCAATCGTGCCATACAGCAGACGCGGGAGGAAGGCTTTTCCTATTCGGAAGATTGCTTGAACCTGAATATATGGACGCCGGCGGCAGACGGCAGCAAGCGGCCCGTCATCTTCTTCATTCACGGGGGAGGCCATGTGGAGGGCTCGAACTCCGACGAATTTTCCGCCGGACACCGGCTTATTAGGGGCAAGGATGCCGTCATGGTGTCGCTTAACTATCGGCTGGGCGCTTTCGGTTATCTATATTTGGGCGGTATTCTTGGTGAACGGTACGCCCAGTCCGGCAATTGCGGCTTGCTCGACCAGCTGTTCGCGCTGCAATGGGCGAGGGACAACATCGCTTCGTTCGGCGGCGACCCGGACAACATCATTCTGATGGGACAGTCGGCAGGGGGCAAATCGGTCGCGAATCTCATGGTCACTCCGCTCGCGCGAGGCATGTACAGCAAGGCCATTATCCAGAGCGGGGGCGTGCAGTGCATTCGGGACCGCGCAACGGCAATGGAACTGGCGAGCCGCGTATTGCGGCCGCTGGGCATAGAGGAGCTAAAGGACGCAGACGCAGCGGAAGAAAGGCTGCGGAGCATGGAGGCCGAAGAGCTGCTGGCCGCGCAGGTTGAGGCATATGCGCAGTTCTCGTCAGCCCATCTATTCGGCCCGGTCATCGACGGGCATGTGTTACATGAACCGCCCGAATGCTACATCAGCTCGGGCAAGCTGGGCGCTACTCCGGTGCTCATCGGCTATGCGCGAGAGGAGCTGACGCCGGCAGAGAAAGATCCTGCATTCGACGAGGCAGACGTACCCGACAAGCTTTTCTACACCTATGGCAACCATGGCGAAGGGCTTCTCGAAAAGTATAAGCAGTTCGCCCATCAAGCTCATCCGAGCATCGCCTTCGGCAAGCTGCAGACGCAGTATGTGTACGGCAATGCGAGCATCTCGCTTACGCAGCTGCTTGCGGAGAGCGGCTGCGAGGTGTGGTGCTACCGCTGGGATTTCGAAGGCCGGGGCTTGCCGAACCATTCCTCGGAAATGCCTTATCTGTTCGGAGTCGGCAAGGCGGAGCGCGAAGACGGTTATGATCCCGAGCATGCCTACATGGATGAGTGGATGAACGAAGCGTGGATGGCTTTTGTGACGAAGGGCAATCCGAATCATCCGGCGCTGCCATACTGGCCATCCTGCAGCTCGGGAGAAATCGGTTATCGGCTGCTGCTGGACGAGAGGCCGAATGTCGAGCCGCTTCATCTGCATGCTTACGATAAGCGGTTTCCGATGCAAGTGATTTCATTATATGAAAGCGGTTCATCGCGGGCGGGAGGAATACAGAATTGACGGCATGAGCAGCTCGCTTCAAATGATCATTACTTTTTCAATCGCGATTGCAACGGGCTGGCTGGCCAAAAGGTTAAAAATTCCTGCAGGCGCTTTGGTCGGCGGCATGATCGGCGTATCCGCCTTTCACGTTCTGACGGGAGCGGCAGCAGTCCCGGGTTTGGCAAGACCTATCCTGCAAATGGCAGGAGGGGCGCTTCTAGGCCATGCGATCAGCAGATCCGACTTGTTCAACTTAAAGAGGCTAGTCAAGCCGGCACTGCTGCTTATACTCGGTCTGATCGTCATCAATATCGTTCTGGGCTACTCGCTCTTCAAGCTCAGCCATCTCGATCTGACGACGGCGATGTATGCGGCCGCGCCTGGCGGCGTATCGGATATGTCGCTGATTATCGAGGAGATGAACGGCGATACGACGACCGTCTCCATTTTGCAGATTTTCCGGTTATTCAGCATCTATTTGCTGTATCCGCCCGTGTTCAAGCTGTTGGCCAGAAAGCTCGAACGGAAGCCGAGATCGGGACATGGGCAAGAGCAAGGCAGCAGCCTGGAAGCAGCCGCCCGGGAGATAAGCGGGGCCTCGGAAGCGCCGAAGCGGCGTTGGCGCTGGTCGCCTGCCGCCAAAGAGCAAACCGGAAACTTCACTCTGACGATGCTGTCCAGCTTGTTCGGCGGACTGTTGTTCATCTTATTGAAAGTACCGGCAGGAGGCATGGTTGGAGGCGTATTATTCAGCGGCATGTTCAACGTCCGAACCGGACGGGGCTACGTGCCGAAGAAATTCGGATTTTTCCTTCAAGCAGGGGTCGGCGCCTTGATCGGCTCGAACATGACCAAGGAGAGCTTAGTCGCGGTCCGGCATTTGATTTTCCCGATTCTGATCATGACGGCGGCGCTTATTTTATTCACGGTTATTTTAGGCTATGCGATGTTCAAGCTGACATCGCTGGACATTACGATAAGCGTGCTCGCGATTACGCCGGGCGGCATTCAAGAGATGTCGATGATCGCAAGGGATCTCGGCTGCGATACGACGCCGGTCGTCGTCATGCATACGGTTAGGCTTGTCGCCGTTATCTGCATTTTTCCAAGCGTCATTAAGTTGCTCCTATAGAAAGGATGAACGACGAACATGAACATTCTCATTACCGGCGCGGACCGGGGGCTCGGATATGGTATGACGGAAGAACTGCTGAGGCGCGGTCATACGATATTCGCCGGACAATATTTGAACGAATGGAACGAGCTTGAAACGCTTCAGCAGAAATATCCGGAGAGACTGCACTTTATTTCGCTGGACATAGGCAGTCAAGATAGCGTTGAGGAGGCGAAGCGACGGATCACGCAAACAACGGATCGGCTCGATGCCATCATCAACAACGCGGGGGTCAACGGACGAAGCGCGGATGATGAGCCGCTCAAGCAGAACTACGAGACGATGCTGGCGGTGTATAACATCAACGCGATCGGCGCAATTCGCGTGACGGAGGCCTTCCACGACATGCTGGAGAAGGGGAGCGGGAAACGGCTGATGTTCATCTCTTCCGAGGCGGGCAGCGTAACGGAGAGCAACCGGACGGACTTCTATTCCTACTGCATGTCCAAGGCCGCGCTCAATATGTACGTCAAAATCCTGTTCAACCGTCTGCGGCCGGACGGCTATCAGTTCCGGCTGTATCACCCGGGCTGGATCAAGTCTTATATGGGCGGTCAGCTATCCGACCGCGGGGAGCTGACGATTGCCGAAGCGGGCGAGCGTGCCGTTGACTATTTCTTCGATCAGCAGGTGGATGAGGAGCAGCTTGTGCTTCGCGGCTACGATGGACGTATTTTATCTTTTTAAAAATATAAGAAAGTATAAAATTTTTGTTTATATTGTGCTTATAAATTAGAAAGGGATAGCCCCGTGTCGCTCTAAAGCGGTACGGGGCTGTCCCGAGGAGAGGATGAAGGGTAATGGAACAACGCCGATATAAGGCGCTTGCGCTAGGTCACTATACGGATGCGAGGTATCATCCGTTTACCGATATCGATAAGGAACTCGAGTCCATCTTCGAGGGCAATCTGCAGGTGGAGAGTACGGATCAATACGAACGATTGAATACGGAGGAGCTGTCTTCGCACAGGCTATTCATCTCATACACGGAATTTATGAGGGAGAAGCCGCTGCCGGCCGATCAGGTTGCGGCGCTGCTATCGTATGTGGCAAGCGGAGGCGGTTTGCTTGCTATTCATAACGGCATATCGTTGCAGCGCAATGACGAACTGGCGAGCATGCTGGGGGCTGCGTTTACGGGCCATCCCGCATTTACGGCGCTGCCGGTCGGGATTAGCGCGCCGAATCACCCGATCATGCAAGGGATCGATGCCTTCACGGTCGATGACGAGCCGTATCGGTTCGCGTTCAATCCGCTTCAGCGGACGACGATATTGGCCGAATACGAGCATGAAGGAGAGAGATGGCCTGCGGCATGGGCGCATGAATACGGACTTGGCCGAATCGTTTATTTGATGCCGGGACATCAGCTGTCGGCCTTCAAGGTGGACATGTACCGCAAGCTTATTCTGAACGGCGGATTATGGGCGGCGCGAATCGAGTAAACGCTTAAAGAAAAGACAAGGCCCATATGAATAAATGTCGGACAAGATGGGTATGTATCAAACATAACGACTCACCGAGAGGGTTGATAGGATGAGGGTTCTAAATGCGGCGGCGCTTGTCTTGGTTATTGTCATGAATGTGTTGGCAGATCGACTGCCGCTTGGCGGCAAAACGACGGGAGAACTTTCCGCGCAGTATCCGGTATTGATTACACCAGCCGGTTACGCATTCGGCATATGGCTTGTCATTTATGCGCTGCTGATCGCTTTTGTGGTCTATTCCTTTACTAAGAAGGGAAGGGAGAGCAAAGCCGTTCAGGCGGTCGGCATCTATTTCATCCTTAGCTGTCTATTCAACGTTGCTTGGCTGCTGGCCTGGCATTATGAATATGTGAACAGCAGCGTATTCATTATGCTCGCGCTCTTGTTATCGCTTATCGCCATTTATATGAGAATCAACTCGTCCGTTGTGCGGACGGCTGCAACAAGCTCCGACCGCTGGCTGGTGAGGCTGCCCTTCAGTCTCTACTTAGGCTGGATCAGCGTGGCAACCATCGTCAATATCGCATGCGCCCTGTACGCCGCCGAATGGCAGGGTTTCGGCTTATCCGAGGAAACGTGGGCGATCATCATGCTGTCCGTCGCCTTCGTATTAGCTATATGGGTTGGTGCGACTAGACGCGATCCGGTCTTCATGCTCGTCTTCGTCTGGGCATTCGTCGCCATCTTCGTCAAGCAGCAGCAAGCGCACACCGCCGTCGCCATCACCGCTATCGTTCTAGCCGGCATTATCGCCGCTGGTTTGGTCGTGGTCACCTTAAGGCACCAAAAAACGATGCAGCATAAATAAATACCTTAAATGAAAAAGCGACAGCAAGGGCGAGTAAATCTCGTCTTTGACTGTCGCTTTTTTCTGTTTATTTTGGGAACTTTTCCAAAGACGATTCGTCTAGGTAGATGACGTGAAGGGGTTAGCGGACAGAGACTGCTATGTTGGATTTCTGCAGGATAGAGAGTGCCTAGGAGAGTCTATAGGTTGCTATACTGGATATTTGCTTCAACTTCGCAATGGGATGTTTGATCATCGGCAGTTACCCGGGATCGCAAGCCTACGCCAATACCTCTACATATACAGATTCAGCGAAATCCATCTCCGCACCGATTACAGTATCTTGGAATGGGAGTCAATTGACTTTAAGCCATGCTCCGGTCATGAGAAATGGGAGAGTGCTTATCCCGATTCAAAACGTACGTTTTGAACGGAAAGCAAGCAACTTTCGACGTTCCCCCGACAACGATTAATGGCGTTACCTATATGCCGCTTCGCTTCTTTGCCGAGCTTATGAATGCCGACATCAAGTGGAACGCGAAAAGCAGTACGGTCGAAATCGGGTATGAGCAGAGTCTCCATACCGCGGTTGTTGGCCATACAGCCGTATGGCTGGATACAGACGGCAAAACCCTGTATTATTCGGATAATTATAAAACGCCGGTGGCGATCAAAAATGTCGTTCAGGAGCTGAAAGGCAGCTGGGGAACGGTGTCCCGATCAGATTACAAGCGCAATCATTAAGGACGGCGCTATTGTTGCAAGATCGAGCGTTCTGTATAGTCGACAATGAAAAAAGCATTAGCACCGTTAACGGAAACGCGGTCATGCTTGACCAAGCGGTTCTGAAGCTCGTACAGCCCGATGGTAAGGCTGTCTGCAGCTATGATCTAGCGGAAATAACGGGGCTTAATACCGTCTTTACCGTTGAAGCAGTTTACGACGATTATTTGCTTATTCGTACGCATGATACGAGAATGTTAATGGGTATTCAGTTGTCCACCAAGGAATTCGTCTACTTGTACAAGCAATTATATACCGAGAAGGAGAAGGAAACGTCCTAACTTTCTCTCGTCAAGCCGTAAAAGCTTACTACGGCGGCGGTTGGGAAGCTCTTACTACTTCGTATACAATTCCTCAGAAATAGATCAAGCAGCCCTCATCATGATCGTAGGATGAGGGCTTTTTGTCGCTCTGATGTGAGCTATTTCCAGCTATTGCAGTTCCTCTGATTGCTGTAAACCATTTCAAAGCTGGTTTATATTTGATACACTTAAATGAATATGATTATCACTATCATTTACGGGAGAGTTGCCAATGGCACTGCATATAAAAGGAAACGAGCAAGTCGAGCCATTGCTCGGGAACGGAATTGATGAGTTAACAGCGAAGCTGTGGGATATTGAGATTGTGTCAGGCGGCCAAGCTCTTCGTATGATGCCGCAGCTGACGACTCATAACGCGTTGCTTGTGCTGCTGAACGGTTCGGGAACATTGATGCGGGATGCTTCAATTGTTCGCATAAAGCAGGAGACGGTATACGTCGCTCCGGCAGAGAGCACATTCGGCTTCGAGGGAGTGATCGGAGAGGAATGCGCCGTTGCCGTCATTCACTTCCGATTGTTCCGCGAATCGAGCCGAAGCCAGGAAAAGCTGCTTGCGGAGCATGCGAAGGAGCTCGTCGGAAGATGGGATGGCGTTGCGCTGTCGCCAGCCGGCCGATTAAGCGGGCTGTGCCGGATGATGAAGGAGCAGCATGGGAGCGAGGATCCGCTTTCCCGCTGGCGGGCGCAGATGACCCTGCAGGAACTGCTCTATGAGATATTCACAGCTGCGCGCAGACGTCCCAAAGCGGACAGCCGCGAGGCGCTTGAGCAGGCAAAGACGTATATGGATGAGCATTACGGCGAGGAGCTGACGATTGAGCGGCTGGCGGGAATCGCGGAGCTCAGTCCGAAATATTTTGTTGATTTGTTCAAGAAGCATTACGGCGTAAGCGCGCTGGATCATCTGACGCATGTCCGAATGAGCAAAGCGAAGCGGCTGATGCTGAGCTCGGACATGCGTCTTAAGGATATTGCGCATATGGTCGGATACGAGGACGAGTTTTATTTCAGCCGCAAATTCCGCAAGTCGGTCGGCCTCTCTCCAACTGCCTTCATTAAGAAGCGAAGGAACAGGCTTGCGGTGTACGGCTCCGCCTCGCTTCTTGGTTATTTGACGCCGCTGCATGTCGTACCATATGCCGCTCCTCTACACTCAAAGTGGGCGGGATACTATTTCAGCTTGATAGGCGCGGACATTGCTGTGCATTTGGACGCCTATCGCCACAACTACCATAAGGAGGCCAACCTTGCCACGCTTGCTGCTGCGAAGCCATCGTTCATTATTTGCCCGGCCGGACTTGAGTCGGAAGAGAAAGCGAAGCTTTTGGAGCAGGCCGAGGTCTACGAGCTGCCCGGAGAGGAAGCCGGCTGGCGAGCGGGGCTGCGCGCGGTTGCGAATCGGTTGGACGAGAGCGCCGAGGCTGAGCGGTGGATCGAGGCGTATGATCGAAAAGCGCTTCGCGCACGCGAGAGCTTGGAAAGCGAAGGCCGGGCGATTCTTACGGTACGGCTAATCAAAAACCAGCTGTATGCTCATTGCAACCGCGGCATGGCAGATGTTCTGTTTGGCTCGCTTGGCGCGACATTTCCGATCGCAGGTGCGATGCTGCCGTTCGATCGTCCAATTACGCTTGAGGAGCTCAGCGGGATTGAAGCCGATGTGGTGCTGCTGCTCATCTGCCAGGAGACGGAGACGCTGGAAGCGTGGAAGGCGCTCCGTCAGTCGCCAGAGTGGCTGTCCCTGCATGCCGTTCGCGATGAGAAGGTGAAATTAATCGCCTCCGACCCTTGGCGCGAATATTCAGCAAGCGCGATGGAACGGATGCTGGACGACGCTCTGGGCTTTTTATCAGGAAAACGTCCATAAAGGTTCAGGATTTTGTCCATGGTCGCAAAGAGACTCTTCGATTACTATCAATAATGATAGTCATTCTCAATTAAGGCTTCACCAATCGAAGGGAGATTTTTGTTCATTATGAAAAAAGCAATGTTAAGTATAGGTCTGCTCGTCATCATGGCTATGTTAGCGGCAGCATGCGGAAGCAACGGCAACAACACGAATGCGGGAGCGTCGGATACGCCGGCTTCGAATACGCCTGCTACGGAGGCGCCGAAAGAGGAGCCTGCAGCAACGACCAAAACCGTTAAATACTTGGATAAAGAGTATGTGCTTCCGGCAAGCACGGAGCGCATCGTTATTACGGGCGCAGTAGAAGCGATGGAAGATTCTATCGTCCTGGATGTAAATCCAGTTGGCGCCATTACATTCTCCGGCGTATTCCCTCCGTTGTTCCAGTCGATTACGGAAGGCGCGGAGTCGATCGGCGAGAAGACCGAGCCTAACTTCGAGTCGATTTTGGCGCTGAAGCCTGACGTCATTATCGGTTCGTCGAAGTTCAAGCCTGAGGTTACCGAGCAATTGGAAAAAATCGCGCCGACGATTCCTTATTCCCACATCGCGACGAACTGGGAAGCGAACCTGCAGCTGCTCGGAGAGCTGAGCGGCAAGCAGGAGCAAGCGGCACAGGCTATCTCGCAGTATAAGACGGACCTCGATGCGGCGAAGACGAAGCTGGGCGATAGCATGAAGGGCAAGAAGGTTGTAGCTGTACGCATTCGCGGAGGCGAGATCTTCGTCTATCCGGAGGGTGTATTCTTCAATCCGGTACTGTACGGCGATCTGGGCATTGAAGTGCCGGCGGAGATTACCGCAGCGAAGGCACAGGAAGCAGTGTCGGTAGAGAAGTTCGCAGAGATGAACCCGGACTACTTATTCGTGCAATTCTCGGCAGACGAGAATGTTGAGACGCCGAACGCGCTGGAAGATCTGCAGAACAACCCGATTATCAAAAACGTTAACGCCCTTAAAAATGGCAAGGCGTTCGTCAACATCGTCGATCCGCTTGCGCAAGGCGGCACGGCGTACAGCAAAATCGAATTTCTCAAAGCAGCAGTAAGCAGCTTGACCCAATAGATTCAATAAGGCGTGTTATTTATGCGAAAAAAAACCGCGCTGCCCGCGATCATTCTTATGATCGCTCCTGCAGCGGCAATCATTATGATCGTATTATCCGTCCTGTACGGGGCGAAAAGCATATCGGTTAATGAAATATGGGAGTCCATCGTCCGGTTCGATGCGAATAATGTCGATCATCAGATCGTAATGACCTCCCGCTTGCCAAGGGTGATCGGCGCCATGTTAATAGGCGCCTTTCTTGCCGTATCGGGAGCGCTCATGCAGGGGATGACAAGAAACTATCTTGCTTCTCCCTCTATTATGGGCGTATCAGACGGCTCGGTATTTGTTGTAACGCTCGCTATGGTGTATTTGCCAAATACGCATTCGGTTGGCCTCATTACGCTGTCGATGATCGGCTCGGCGCTTGGAGCCGGGCTCGTATTCGGCATCGCATGGCTCATTCCGCACGGGATGTCGCCGGTTCGGCTAGCTATACTAGGCACGATTATCGGAACTTTCCTTAGCGGGGTGGCGGAAGCCGTTGCAACCTATAACCAAATCTCCCAGGGACTTAGCTTCTGGTACAATGCTCGGCTGCATCAGCTTGATCCGGAACTGATCAAGCTGTCCATTCCGTTCGCGATTGTCGGCTTAGGCCTCGCGTTTGCTTTATCGAATTCCGTCACAGTGCTCTCACTCGGAGACGAGGTGTCGGCTAATCTAGGCGTGCGCACGAAGCTGATTAAAGGTTTGACGATGCTGTCGGTCGTTATTCTGACGGGCGTATCCGTGGCGCTGGCCGGCAAAATTGCTTTTGTCGGGTTGATTGTCCCCCATATCGCCAGATTTCTGTCCGGCGTCGACTACAAATGGATTATTCCCGTATCGGGCGTGCTCGGGGGACTGTTCCTGGCGCTCTGCGACTTGATCGCGCGTTTCTTCAACTATCCGTTCGAGACGCCGATCGGCGTCGTGACGGCATTGTTCGGCGTTCCTTTCTTCCTCTATCTAATCAAGACAAGAGGAGGCGGCAAGCATGCGTAAATCTTCGGCTCGAAAGTACATGGCCGTGCTTGCGGGGCTGCTGGCCGTTATTGCTTGCGCCGTATATCTCAGTCTGACGAACGGCACGTTCGATATGTCGGTGCTCGATGTTGTGAAAACGCTGCTGCGGCTTGATCCGAATCATGAGCATGACTTGGTCATATTCGAGTTTCGCTTGCCGCGTATCGTGCTGGGCGCGTTAGTCGGCTTCGCGCTCGGCGTTGCGGGGGCGGTCATACAAGGCGTTACGCGCAACGGGCTGGCCGACCCCGGTATTCTAGGCATTAATGCGGGCGCAGGAATGGCGGTGGTGCTGTTCATGTTTCTATTTCAGGGAGAGATGAATACGACCGGTTGGCTCGCTGTATTCACGATGCCGATGTTCGGGGTTGCCGGCGGCTTGGCGGCGACGGCGATGATCTATCTGTTCGCCCGCGAGCGGGGAAGCGTCGATCCGCAGCGCCTTGTTCTTGTCGGCATTGCCGTCTCCTTAGGGTTCGGGGCGGTTACGATGTACGTTTCGCTTAAAATGAATCCACGCGATTTCGAGATGGCTGCGGTCTGGATGGCTGGGAGCATATACAGCGCGAATTGGAAGTTCGTCGTTATGATGCTGCCATGGATCATCGTTCTCGTACCGCTGCTTTGGACGAGGGCGCAAATCCTCGATCTGTTCCAGCTGGAAGAGTCCAGCGTTAGAAGCCTCGGTGTAATGGTAGAGCACGAACGCAACAAGCTGCTGCTGGGCAGCATCGGGCTTGTCAGCGCCAGTGTAGCCGTATCCGGCAGCATTGGCTTCGTCGGGCTGATCGCGCCCCATATGACGAGACGGCTCGTCGGTCTTCAGCACCGGCTGAGTCTGCCAATCAGCGGATTGGTAGGGGCTGCGATGGTGATAACCGCCGATTTCATCGGCAAGACGTTGTTCGCTCCGGCGGAGCTCGCGGCGGGCATTGTCATCTCGATTATTGGCGTGCCTTATTTTGTCTACTTGCTAATGCGATCGAGACAAGCATAACGATTCAGCCGGAAGGAAGGGAGTTAACTTACGATGAACAGATATCAGAAACTGTCGGCCCAGGGACGCGGACTTCTTCTCTATCTGCCGAGCTCTTACGGAACGTCGCCGGAGGCACGGTATCCCGTTGTTTATGTACAAGATGGAGGCGAGCTATTCGAAGCCTGCTTGAATCAGCTGGAGCATCTATTCCAGCAGGGCAGGCTGCCGGAGCTTATTCTCGTCGGCGTCGAATCCCCTGACCGAAATAACGATTATACGCCATGGCCCGCGGATTCTCTGCTGGAAAGCTATCCTGCCTTCGGCGGTCAAGGGCGCGCTTATGTCGATGAGCTTGCAGACATCGTCAAGCTATATATCGATACAAATTATCGAACGTTGCCGGACGCCGCGAATACGGCGATTATCGGCGGCTCCTTCGGCGGCCTCATCTCTATGTTTGCAGGGTATTGGCGGCCAGATACGTTCGGCAGACTGGGCTTGCTGTCGACTTCTTTTTGGTATAAGGGCGTGTTGGATTATGTGCTGGAGCAGCCTGCTCTAGCCGAGCATATTCGGATCTATATGTCCGTCGGCGATTGCGAAGGGATTTATAAGAAAAATACACAGATGAACATGGTGCCGTATACGAAGCGGGCGCATGCAGCTTGGCTCGCGAAGGATGGCGATGCTCGACGTATCCGGTTTGAGCTTACGGAAGGCGGAACGCATGATTTGCACTGCATGGCGACCCACTTCCCCGAAGCACTCGCTTTCCTATTTGCAGAAGGAGAAGCCGGAGCATCTGACCGTGCGGTCAAGGAGCTTGCCTACACGATATCGGGTACGCGCCAGTGGAGGATGTACGCGAGGCGTACGGGTCGGGAGTATCGGATATTCGTCTATGTGCCTTCGGCGCCGCCACCCGAGCAAGGATATCCGGTGCTGTATGCGCTGGACGGCAATGCTTCTTTCGGGTCGCTCGCTGAAGCCGTTCGTCTGCAGGGTCGTCCGCCGCGCGGCTTCGAACCATGCGTCGTTGTCGGCATCGGATATCCCTCCGACGAACCTATTGTGTCGGAACGGCGATTCTTCGATTATACGGAGAAGGCCGATTCATCGAAGCTGCCTGCACGGCCGGATGGCTCGGCTTGGCCGGAGACGGGCGGCGCGAGCGAGTTTCTCGCCTTTATCGAGGAGGAGCTGAAGCCGGCCGTCGAACGGCGCTTCAACATTGATCGCGAGCGACAGTCGCTCTTCGGCCATTCCTTGGGAGGATGGTTCGCGCTGTATGTGCTGACCGAGAGGCCAGAGGCGTTCTCAGCGTATATTGCTGGCAGTCCGTCCATCTGGTGGAACGGCTCTGCGCTGCTCGAACGACTGCCGATGGCGCTTGCTCATTTGCCGAAGCGTGCACCGATCGCGCTTTACATTGGAATCGGCTCGGAAGAGAAGCCGTCAATGGTCGAAGAAGCCGAGCGGATGCATCTGCTGCTGCAGCCGTATGAGGAGCAAGGGCTGCTCAGAATGTCATACCGTAAGTTCGAGAACGAGGGACATGTGTCGGTTATCCATCCGCTTATAAGCGGCTTACTTCGTTTTATTATGCAGAAAGAGGGTGCTACGAATGGAGTTAATTCAGCTCATTAAGGAGAGGCGCTCCGTGCACCGGTTTGAGCCGAAGGAAGTGCCGGTCGAGCTGGCAATGGAGCTGCTGGATACGGCAGTGTGGGTGCCGAATTACCATATGACGCAGCCTTGGCGTTTCATTATCAGCACCGGCCAAGGCAAGCGTCGTATGGCGGAAGCTGTCCGCCGCATGAAGGAAATACGTGAGCCCGATGCGTCGAAGCGCGAGGCTACCGGGCAGAAGTTTTATGATAAAATCATGTCCATTCCGATGATTATTACGGTTGTCATGGAAGAGAGCACGAATTTGATCGTGCGGGAAGAGGACTACGCCTCGACGAGCTGCGTGATCCACAACTTCAGCTTGCTTGCGTGGGAGCGTGGCATCGGTCTCGTATGGGAGACGTATCCGTGGCTGCTTGAAGCGGTCTTCCGCGAAGCGATGGGCATTCGGCCAGGCGAGAAGGTGCTTGGCAATCTCCATGTCGGCTACCCCGCAATGATACCGAACGCCCAGCCTCGTATCCCGGCAGCTGAGCGGGTCACTGTGTTTGACGGAACGACGTCTGCAGAATAGGACAAATGAACAAATAGCGGCGCAGGAAGGTGTTCCTGCGCCGCTATTTGTTATGTCCGCTTATTTCCTTCCAGACGTTATTGTTCCCCTTTTCGATAAATAGCCGGAGCCATGCCCATCTGCTTCTTGAATGCTTTGGAGAACGAGAACAAGTCGGGATAGCCGACGGAAAGCGCAATTTCGGACAGCTTATAGTCGGTCTGCTTCATCAGCAGCACTGCCTCGTTCATTCGCAGCTGCTGCACATATTTCATTGGCGATTGGCCGAAAGCGCGATGAAACGACTTGGACAAGTGAGTACGCTCAATGCCGATGTAATCGGCTACGCTCTCGATCGAGATGCCGTCAGCATAGTGAATCTCGATGTAATCCTTCGCTTGCTGCAGCCAGGTGCCGGAGGATGCTGCATGAGCTTTCGGACCGCTCGGCGGAACGGTTAACACATCGAAGATACGATGGAATACAGATAGCCGAGCGAGATCAGAGTGCGGCCGTTCTTTATTGGTGACGAGCTCGAAGAAGCCCTCCATGGCTTGAAGCGCTTCGCTTGTAAGTCCGCCCCGCATATGCGGGCTGTATGGCGTTAGCCCGATTCGCTCCAGCAGTTGAAGCGCATGTTTGCCGTCGAAGGCGAAGAACGCCTTGCGCAGCAGCGCCTGCTCGGAGGTGTAATATTCATGCGTCACCTGCGGGAACAAGCAATAAATATCGTTCGGACGCAGCGCATACGTCTGGCCGCCTTGATGGAAGGTGCCTTCTCCTTCAATAACGGCGATTAAATAATAATAGGGCGATATACGGGGGCCGATATGATAGTTCGGTTTGGCCATATTGGCGCCGAGTCGGATAGGCCAAGCCGCGCCTGCCTTCTCGAAGGACGATGGCGTGAAATAATGAATTTCCAACAGCTCGTGGTTATCCTCTCTCATCTGCTCGAACATGGCAACCGCTCCTTTTACACCTGCTTTTAAAATCAATGAAACCACAAAATGACAAACGATTCAACATACAAATTGACATTGACCCGCATCAGCTTGATTGATATTATTCAGGTAACAAATTAATCCGATAAGGTTTGTTGGTTATCTTCCGGACAACTGGCGGTTCAACGATAATCGCATCGCAAGCGTTTGTGGTTGCAATCTATTTCATATGAGATACCATTCTTTACTTCACGATAACGAAGCGTAAAGGGGACAACAGCAATGAGTAATCAGACAGGGGCACAAGTAGAATTCGGCTGGTTCATTCCAACGAACGGAGATGGACGATACATCGGCGTTAAGCCGGAGAGAGAGCCGTCGCAGCAATATTTCGTAGAGGTCGCACAGGCTGCCGAGGAAGCGGGTTATGAGTTCGCGTTAATACCGGCCGGCGGCGAATGTTGGGATGGATGGATCGTTGGATCTTGGGTCGCATCCGCAACGAAGAAGCTGAAGCCGCTTATCGCGATGAGACCGGGACTGATTACGCCGGTGCTGGCTGCGCGGATGGCCTCCACGCTGGATCGGATGTCGGGAGGAAGGGCGCTCATTAATGTCGTGACGGGCCATTACCCGGCTGATCTGAAGGCAACGGGGGATCCGCTTCATGGAAGCCATGATGAGCGGTATGAACGGACGAAGGAGTTTCTTGAAGTCGTTAAGGGCGTATGGCAGCAGCCGGAATCCGGAGCGGAAGGCTTCAATTACGCCGGCCAGCATTACGAAGTGGAAGGCGGCGTAAGCAAGCCGGTGCCGCTCCAGCAGCCGCATCCACCGCTTTACTTCGGAGGCAGCTCGGAAGCGGGCAAGCGCGTAGCCGCCGAGACGGCCGATGTGTACTTGATGTGGACCGAGCCGCTCGATTGGATCGAAGGCCAAATTGCCGAGATGGAGACCTACTTGGCTGAGCTCAAGGAGAAGAAGGGCATCGACCGCAAGCTGCGCTACGGCATTAGGGCGCAGGTAGTCGTACGGGAGACCGAAGAAGAAGCTTGGGCAGCCGCTTGGAACATTCTTAGCAAAGCCGATCCCGAGCAGTTGAAATCGAAGGAAAAGCTGCACTCGAAGACGGATGCGCTGAATCAAAAACGTCAGATGGATCTGTTCAGCGGCTCGAAGGAGCAGAATTACGTCATTGGACCGAACCTGTGGTCGGGCTTGTCCGCTATTCGCGGGGGAGGGGCCGTCACATTCGTTGGCACGCCGGAGCAAGTATCCGATCGCTTGATCGAATTCGTCGAGGCTGGCGTAACGTCGTTTATTTTGTCGGGCTACCCGCATTTGGAAGAAGCCCGTATATCGGGCGAGCTATTGTTGCCTCTTGTGAAGCAGAAGCTGGCCGCTAGAGGCATCCATACTTAATTTATCGGAGGAATGGATATGAGACAAATTCAGATTAAGAAACCGCAATTGGCATTATTGGCGCTTATGCTCGTACTAAGCACGGTGCTTGCAGCTTGCGGCTCTAACAATACGAATACAGGCAATAAACCGGGTGAAACTGCGGCTGCTCCGGGAGGCGAAGCCGAAGGCGGCAAGCCGGTCACGATCAGCTTCATTCACTGGCGCGGAGAGGATGCGGCGGTGCTCGACGAGATTATTAAGAAGTTTGAAGCCGAGCATACGAACATCAAGGTAGAGACGCAAGTATTCCCGTCCGATCAATATCAATCGACGGCGCAAGCCAAGCTGCTTGACGGCTCGGTAGGCGATGTGTTCGCATCGTTCCCGGGCGCGCAATTCGAAGCGATCGCGAAGGCGGGACTATTCACCGATCTGAGCGGCGCTCCGTTCGTAGCCAACTTTACGGATACACTCATTAAAGCCGGACAGAAGGACGGCAAGCAACTCGCGCTTCCTTATCAGCTCGTGTATAACATTCCTATCTATAACGTGAAGCTGTTTGAGAAATACGGCATCGAAGTGCCGAAGGATTGGGATGGCTTCCTTGCGGCAGCCGAGAAGCTGAAGCAAGAAGGAATCGTGCCGATTGCATTCCCGGGCGCCGATATCGGACCAGGCCAGTTCATGAACCCGATGGTCATGAACAACGCGCCGGACGAGGCGATCTTCGAGAAGCTCGAAGCTGGCGAAGCGAAGCTGACCGACGAGTGGTGGGTGAAGACGCTGACTCAGTTCAAGGAGCTGAACGATAAAGGCTACTTCCAGAAGGATGCGCTCGGAACGAAGGGCGACGCTGCCGGTGCGCTGTTCGTACAAGAGAAAGCAGCTATTTTGGCAACGGGCTCTTACCAGCTTGTAGGCAATAAGAAAAACAATCCGGAGCTTCAACAAGGCCTGCTCGCACCGATTACGGTACCGGCTGACCAAGCCGTGTTCGAAGGCATTCATACGACGACGTTCATGCTGGCGGTGAACAGCAAGTCGAAGCATCCGGAAGAGGCGAAGACATTCATCGAGTTCCTTAGCCGCCAAGACATTGCGGGCGAATATGCGAACGGCACGGGTCAGAACGTAACGATTAAGGACGTAGAATATACAAGCGATGAATTAAAAGCAGTCGCGGAGTGGACGTCGAAGAAAACGCGCTTCCAGCCGCGCTTCACGATCAAAAACGCGGAAGTTCAAAAAGCGGTTACGAGCTCCATTCAAGCGGTGCTTGGGGGAACGGATCCGGCGAAAGCTGCGGCGGATGCGCAAACGATCGTCGATCAGCAGATAGGCAAGTAAGGACATGAAGAAGAATCTGAAGCTGTTACCGTTCTTCTTGCCTGGCGTGGCGCTTTATTTGGCGCTCTTCCTCTATCCGACGGTAACGGGCTTCTATTATTCCTTGACCGATTGGGACGGCTTATCGCCGTCCTATCAGTTTATCGGAGCGGATAATTATGCGAACGTAGCCAAGGATATTATTTTTCACAAGTCGATCGTGAACAATATCAAGTTCATGGCCGCCGTCGTCGTGCTGCAGACGGTCGTTTCGCTGCTGCTGGCGCTTCAGCTGTCGAAGCAGACGAAGGTGAACGTCGCGCTGCGGTCGCTTTATTTTGTGCCAACGATATTGTCGTCGGTGTCTGTCGGTTTTATTTGGACATTCGTCTACGATCCGTCGCTCGGCATGCTCAACAATGCGCTTGAGGCCGTCGGCCTGTCCTCGTGGACGCAGAACTGGCTCGGCGACGCAGGCATCGCGATCTTCTCGATCGCTGCGGTGCAAGCGTGGGCGCATATCGGACAGATGGTTATTTTGTTCGTAGCCGGCCTGCAGGCAATCCCCGAGGAGCTTGTGGAATCCGCGAAGCTTGACGGGGCGACGAAGCTGCAGCTGTTCTGGCGCGTCATCTGGCCGCTGCTTGCTCCGGCAGCAGCGATCGTCGTATCGTACACGACGATTCAATCGTTCAAGGCGTTTGATCTCGTCTTCACGATGACCGGCGGCGGCCCGGCGTATTCAACCGAAATATTGTCGACCTATATTTACAATTCGGCGTTCATGAACTATACGTTCGGCAAGGCGTCGACCGCGTCCGTTTATTTTCTCGTTCTTATCTCGCTCATTACGTTTCTTCAGTTCCGCGCGCTGCGGACGGATCGTGTATCTTACTAGTAGGCAGGCAGGTGGTATGGTTTGGCGTTCAAATGGTTAGGAAGATTGCTGCTGCTCCTGTTCGCAGCCGCGATCATCGCTCCGTTGCTTATCGTATTGTTCACGTCGCTTAAGACGACGCCTCAGTTCTATGCAAATCCGCTGGGACTGCCAAAGTCGCTGTCGTTCCATAATTACAAATCGTTGTTCGACGGACAGCCGATGTGGGGATACTTCCGCAACAGCATCGCCGTTACGTTAAGTACCGTAGCGCTGGAGCTGATGCTTGCAGGTTTCATCGGATACGGCATTATGCGCTCGGGAAAAAGAGTCGGAGCTGTCGTATTCGGTCTGTTTGCTGTCGGTCTCATGGTGCCGTCGCAGGTCAATATGATCCCGATCTACTCTTTCGTTCATAAGCTGGGCTGGAGCAATTCGCTTACGGGGCTCGTTATCGTGTCGGTATCCGTACTGCTGCCGCTATCGGTGTTCATGCTGACGGGCTTCATGAAGACGCTGCCTAAGGAAATATTGGAGGCGGGCGAGATCGACGGAGCAGGGGAATGGACATTGCTGGCGCGTATCGCGCTCCCGCTTAGCGCCCCATATCTCGCGGCGACAGCTGCATTCCTATTCGTTATCGTATGGAATGATCTCCTGTTCCCGATGCTGCTGCTTAACGGCAAGGATAAGCTGACGCTTCCGCTTGCGATGCTCCAATTCCGCGGCGAATACATTACCGATTATCCGGTGCTGCTGGCCGGTGTCGTGACCACGGCATTGCCGATGATCGTTTTGTTCGTGTTTTTGCAGCGTTACTTCATATCCGGCGCGCTTGCAGGCTCGCTCAAGGGATAGCTTCATTCATAAGACAAGGCCAACCGCCCTGGGACGGTTGGCCTTATTTGTTGTTCAAGATAATCTTCATAGGCGCGGCATCGGCGCAATATAGTTAAACTAGAGACTTTCCAATGGGAATCCATCGTCGCCAGAAGGCTTGTCCATATCGATAGCAGGGGGTAGTGAGATGATATTGTGGATCATCGTTCTATTGCTGATGGCTTGCGCTGCCGGGTTTGTTTTGTTCCATAAAAATACGGTTCCTATCCCTAAGCCTTCTGGTGCTGAAGATCCGGCGGCCAGATCGGGCAAGCTGTCCATTATTATTCCCGCGAGGAATGAGGAAAAAAATTTACCGCATCTTCTGGGATCACTTATGACTCAGACGTATAAGCCGTTCGAAATTATCGTCATCGATGATTGCTCCGAGGATCGGACGCGAGCGATCGCGGAGAGTTATGGGGTAACAGTTATTGCCGGATCGCCGCCCCCGCCCGGATGGACAGGCAAGAACTGGGCGGTGTGGAACGGTTACATGCAGGCGACGGGCGATTTGCTCGCTTTCCTTGATGCCGATGTCCGTCTCGCTCCTCATGCGCTGCAATCACTGATTGCCGCAAGGGAGGATACGAGGGGGGCAATCTCTGTTGTGCCCTATCACGAGGCGGAGCGATTTTATGAGCGATTGGCGCTCATTCCGAATCTGCTTGGACTATATGCCTTCACCTCGCCGATGGAGCGGGCAAACAAGCTCAAAGGGCTGTACGGGTCTTGTATCTTGACGACACGGACAGACTATGAGCGGGCCAAAGGGCATGAGGGCATTAAGGTTGAACTGCTGGACGATCTCAATCTAGGCGCCAAGTTCATTGAAGCCGGCGTTCCGGTAACGAACTATATCGGTTACGGCATTGTATCCTTTCGTATGTACCCGGGCGGTATTCGCAGCGAGATCGAAGGCTTCAGCAAAGGAGCGGTAATGAGCACGAGCAAGCTTAGCGGCTTCACGACACTGCTCGTCGCGATATGGCTCATTGGACTGATCGCCGCAGAGGCCGCGCCTTTCGCGATCGGTACGGCATGGGCGTGGCCGCTATTCATCGGCTACTTGCTCTACACGGCGCAAATCTACTATTTCATCCATTACACGGGCCGATTCGGCTGGTGGCTGCCTGCCATTCATATGCTGAGCACCGTATTTTTCCTCTATATTATGCTTTATTCGTTGTATCAGGTCGTGTTCTTCGGACGGGTAGCGTGGAAGGGGCGGCGCATTGAGGTAGGAGGTCGGAAGTAGTGGCGGTGACGATCACCTTGTGGACGCTGTTGTCGTTTCTTTCCGGCTCTCTTATGTTCTCGTATTGGCTTGGTCTTATAGCGAAACATAACTTGCGATCGCACGGTGACGGCAATCCTGGTGCGCTTAATTTATGGCGATCGGCCGGCTACGGGTATGGGCTGACCGGCATCGCGCTTGATTTTGCCAAAGGGTATGTCCCCCTCTTGTGGATTGTCCATACGAATGCCATATCCGGCTACCCGCTCATCCTTCCTTCTGCGGCGGCGCTGCTCGGCCATGTATTCTCTCCCTTCTTGAGAGGCAAAGGGGGCAAGGCCATTGCGACAACGTTCGGCGTATGGAGCGCGCTAACGGCGTTCAAGGCAGCTCTTGCTTATGCCGTTATCCTGGCGATATTGCTGGCAGTGACGAGGTTGCTGTTAAAAGGCAAACGGATAACGTCCCGGATCGACGCTCTTCAGGTCGTCCTGGGTATGCTGCTGCTTACCGTATATATAGCTGTCAGCGGCAGCTATTCCCGTGCGATCCTGCTGTTCGGGATCATTAATTTGCTCCTGCTTATGTTCACCCATAGACTGGAATTGCGTCAGCTCCTAGCATCGAATCAAACGGACCAGCATTATTGAAGCGGAAATCCAATATAGCGAAGTACACACCTGTTTGCTTTCTGTCGTTGTCCTATGTTAGAATGGCTTTACTTTAATTGGGAACGGAGGGTTACGTGTGATAGACTTTATCCGAGTTAGAAGTTCGCGCGGCTAATTGAATAGCGCCAATACTCTGCCTGTGTGCAGAGAACTCGGGATAGGTCTGCTCATTAAAGGTAACCCATAGCAAATATGATTGGCTGGAGAGTAATGGAATGATCGGATAGCTCTCTGCCGCCTTTAACCAAATGATGCTTTCGTAAAGCGCATGAAAGGTACTCGTGGGTAGTGACGGGTCTCTTTTGCAGCGCTGACCGGAATGACCTCGCTGACTTGTGCGATGGCAAGCAAGCTTCGGCTTGCTCCATTCCAGGCAGTATCTACTCCGTGCTTCTCTATTTCGTCAAAGCGAACACACAGGCCGCAGCGTCCGTGTGTTTTTTTGTTTGCCACATCGATCAAATCAAGGGAATTTGAAGGAGGAACTACTATATGGAACAACCGAACAACAAAGCCGTTATCGTCGGCGTTAACTTACAGGATCGGCCTGATTTTCTATACTCTATGGAGGAGCTTCGCAATCTTGCGGAGGCGTGCAACGTCGAGGTTGTGGGGGAGCTGACCCAGAATCTAGCCAAGATCAACAGCTCGCATTATATTGGCAGCGGCAAAATCGATGAGTTATCAGCGCTCGTCGCGGGCGTCGATGCATCTACCGTCATCTTTAACGACGAACTATCCCCGTCGCAAATTCGTAATCTGGAGAGCTCGCTGGAGAAGAAGGTTATCGACCGTACGATCCTTATCCTCGACATCTTCGCGGAACGGGCTAAGACGCGCGAGGCTCAGTTGCAGGTTGAGGTGGCTCAGCTGCAATATATGCTGCCTAGGCTCGTAGGCTTGCGCGAATCGCTTGGACGCCAGGGCGGAGGCGGCGGCTCCGGCATGAAAAACAAAGGAACGGGCGAGACGAAGCTGGAGCTTGATCGCCGCCGTATCGAGGACAGAATCCACGCGCTTCAGTCCGAGCTTGAGAAGCTGGTCGCGCAGCGCCAGGTGCAGCGCAAGCAGCGGCAGAAGACGGGCATTCCCGTTGTCTGTCTCGTCGGTTATACGAATGCGGGCAAGTCGAGCCTGATGAATGCGCTGCTGGATGCTTTCATGCCGGAATCGAATAAGCAGGTATTCGCCAAAGACATGCTGTTCGCCACGCTGGAGACCTCGGTTCGCAACATCGAGCTGCCGGACAATAAGTCGTTTCTGCTTACCGATACGGTCGGCTTCGTCAGTCAGTTGCCGCATTATTTGGTAAAAGCGTTCCGTTCAACGCTCGAGGAAGTAGCTGAAGCGGATCTTCTCATTCAGGTCGTCGATTACTCGAATGAGGAGTACGAGCGGCTTATCGATGTGACTAACTCGACATTGAAGGAGCTTGGCGCCGACCATATTCCGATGATCTTCGCCTACAACAAAGCGGATATGACGAGCGAGCCGTATCCGCAAGTGAATGGCGATAAGGTATATATGTCGGTCAAGGAAGGCGCGGGACTGGATGAGTTAGTGACGCTCACGAAGAAGCGGATCTTCCAGGACTACGTGAAGTGCGAGGTCATTATCCCGTTCGCGGAAGGGCGCGTCGTGGCTTATTTCAATACGAATGCGAACATTCAGGAAACGAGCTATGAACCGAACGGTACGCGTCTCGTTATGGAATGCAGACAAGCGGATTACGACAAATTCAAGGATGTTTTCGTGGAGCCGCTGGAAGTCGAAGTCGAATAGAGCCGGGCAGCCGGAATTAGCGAAACTTAATTTAAAGAGAGTGCCTCCGGGCGCTCTCTTCGTCGTTGAGGCCTTTTTAGCGCGTGAAAGTGGTCAATTAGGTTGATCTTTATTAGAGGCGTGCTTCAGTGGTAACATAGAGGAAATATGAGGAACGAGCCCGAATGAGGAGGGTGCCCGGTTGAAAATCAAGCTCGGTTACGTAGGCGTTGAAGATACGATGGGATTTGTCACCGATATTATAAGGCAAAGCGCCGAATTCGAATGTTACCCCTTCACGCATGAGCGGTTCGAGGATATTGGGCCGATCGTGTCGGCTCATGCGCATAAAGTCGATATGTGGCTGTTCTCGGGACCGCTTCCTTATCAAGCCGCTAAGGAGCAGGCGTCTAATATCCAGCAGCCGATGTTCTATATCTCCTATAGCGGAACGGGGTTGTACCGTACGTTATGCCAGCTGTTCTATCGGCAGCGGATCGACATATCCAGGCTTAGTTTCGATATGTACAGCGCAGAGGAACTGGCTAAGGTCGCGGAAGAGCTGGAACTCGGCGGCAGCGTGCTGAACGGAAAGCCGTTCGAGGGCTCGTACCAAGCGCTGATCGACTTCCACCTGGATATGTGGCGGCAAGGGCGAATCGATTACGCGGTTACCTGCGTTTGGTACGTTCATGACAAGCTGAAGGCGCTTGGCGTGCCGGTGCTGCGGGTAATTCCGACGGAATCGTCCGTACAGGCGGCGCTGACCGAAGCTTGGCGGACATGGGAAACGCTGCGCTACAAGGATACTCAGATTGCTGTTCAGTTCATTGAGACCGACCCGTATTCGGGCATTACGAAGGATTCGTACGTGTCGGATGAGCTGTTCCGCATGGAGCTTGCGGTAAGCGAGGCGCTGCTCGATTATTCCAGAAGGGTGCAGGGCTCGTTGAAGACGATATCGCCAGGGAGATATGCAATCTTCACGACGCGCGGCATATTGAAAAATATAACGGAGCATTTCACGCAAATGCCGGACTGTCCCGAGCTTAGCGGCTTGGGCGCAGAGCTGACCTGCGGCATCGGCATTGGCCGCACGGCTTACGAGGCGGAGATGATGGCAGGCAACGCGCTCATGCAGACGAGGCATTACGGTAAAGGAGCTTGGATGGTCGTCTTCAACGACAAGACGGTGTCCGGTCCTTTGGGACGCGCTGAGCGTATTTCTTACTCCTATTCGGCGGAAGGTCTGCAAGAGGTTAGCGATGATACGGGATTAAGCGCGTTAACGTTAGGCAAGATCGAAGCGATCCTGCGTAAATTGCAAACAGATGTCATCCATTCCAACGAGCTGGCTCAGCAAATGGGCATTATGCCGCGAAGCGCGCGGCGTATACTCATCCAACTCGAATCGAGCGGATATGCTTCCGTCATCGGCGAGGAAACGACCAGTACCCGCGGCAGGCCGCTGAAAATGTACAAAGTGGCACTGCGTCGGGAGAGCCAATAGGCTAATACAAAAAAAGCTATAAAGTTAACAAGGTTTCAATCTTACACAGTGAAGCACACCGAATCAGGCGTTTTAGCGCTGTAGGTGTGTTTTTTTGTGTAAAAAGGAGGCAAGGGCAAAAAGTTTGTCAGGTTAGTTGACATGAAGGTGTTTTTTTATTAATATACGGTCATAACCTTTAATCAGCCGTAAATAGAAATGAAGCCGTAAGCAACTGCGCGGATCACGAACGGCGCTTACGAGGAGGGATACAATGAATATTATCGCATTCAAGCATTTTGACTTCGATGACGAGTACGCTTTGAAAGCTTGGGCGGCGCAGCGCGGCCATACGCTGCGTATGCTGACACCCTCCCATTTAACCGAGTACGATTATCCCTCTTCTGCATCATTCGATATGCTCGTCATATTAGGAGGGCCGATGAGTGTTTATGAGGATGAACAGTATCCGTGGCTGGCCATGGAGAAACGGTTCGTTCGGGAAACGATAGATGCCGGGAAGGCCGTGCTTGGCATTTGCCTCGGCGCACAAATGTTGTCCGAGGTTCTCGGCGGCAAAGTTAGCCGGAATACGCAGAAGGAAATCGGCTGGCATGCGGTATCCCGTACGGAGGAGCAGCATCCAAGCTTTAGCCGCATGCCGCAGACGTTCACCAGCTTCCAGTGGCATGGCGATACATTTACGCTTCCGGCTGGAGCAAGGCGGCTGGCGTATTCGGAGGCTTGCGGAGAGCAGGCGTTTGCCTACGGCGATCTCGCCTTAGCGCTGCAGTTCCATCTGGAGACAACACCGGCATGCATCGCAACGATGCTTGAGGTGTGGCACAGTGAGCTGATTGATGCGCCTTATATTCAGACGGCTGAAGCGATCTTGGAACAGTCGGGAAGAAGCGAGGTTTCGCATGCGATGTTGGCCGGTATTTTGGACGGCATGGCAGACATATATGAGAGCAAACGACAACTACGAATCTAGGCAGAGGGGATTGAAGCTTTATGGAACTTGGAATAAACGGAATTTGGACGATGCTTGGCGCTATATTGGTGCTGTTCATGCAATGCGGATTCATTTTGCTGGAGGCAGGCTCGACCCGGATGAAAAACGCGGGGCATATCGCCGGCAAAACGGTATTTACGGTTGGTATCGTGTCGATTGTATTTTGGGCGGTAGGTTATGCTTTTATTTTCGGCTCGGAAGGAAATTCGTTGCTTGGCTGGGGCGATTACTTCGGTTTCAATGTGATGGACGTGCCGGAGGGAGCAACGGTTGCTCCAATGATCATGTTCCTCTTCCAAATGGCGTTCGCGGCAATCTCGATGTCCGTCGCTTGGGGCGGGTTCGCTGAGCGGGCGAAACTATCCGTTTACTTAATATTCGCGGTGTTATTCTCGGCTCTTGTCTATCCCGTCGTTGCGCATTGGATTTGGGGCGGCGGCTGGCTTGCCGAGCATGGCAAGCAGGACTTTGCCGGTTCGACGGTCGTTCACTTAACGGGCGCAATGGCGGCGCTGGCAGCTACGCTGCTGCTTAAGCCGCGTATCGGTAAGTTCAGCAAAAACGGCAAAGCGAACGACATGCCGGGACATAACCAAGTATTCACGACGCTTGGCGTTATGATTCTATGGATTGGCTGGTTCGGCTTCAACGCCGGCAGCTCGATCACGGCTGGCGACGGCAGCTTCTTCGGCTTTATCGCCGTCAATACGCAGCTTGGCGCTGCTGGCGGAGCGATTGCCGCGCTTATCGTAAGCTGGATGTTCGTTGGCAAGTCGGATATCGGCGCGATGCTGAATGGCGCGCTGGCCGGGCTAGTTGCCATAACGGCTTCCTGCGCATTCGTAGATCCGTGGGCTGCGATTGTAATTGGCTTGATTGCCGGTATCGTAGTCGTACTGAGCATGCGTTTCTTCGAAAAAATGGGCATCGACGATCCGATCTACGCCTTGTCGGCACATGGCGCTGCGGGCGTCTGGGGCACATTGTCCAATGGCTTGTTCGCTACGCCGGAGCTGGCTGAGAAAGTAGGAGTCGGCAAAGCAGGCCTATTCTATGGCGGCGGCTTGGAGCAGCTTGGTGTACAAGCACTCGGTATTGCAGCTTGCGGAGCGTTCGCTTTCGCGGTATCGTACATCATTCTTTTCGTAATGAAGAAAACGATGGGACTGCGCGTAACGGAAGAACAAGAGATTATCGGACTGGATGTCAGCGAGCATGGTTCATACGGCTATCCGGAGCTGTTGAAAGAAAAGCACTAATTCATGTTTTAATACTACCGAGAAAAAGGGCCTCAGCCTCCACTTTGCAGTGGAGCTTGGGGCCCTTCGTATAAGATGGTCAATCCGTTTTCCTATATTGACCGGTATACTGCATGTCTCGCAACCTTCGCATTTGAGTGGATTTTGTCCAATCAAATAGCCTGTTCCGGACAAAAAAATACTTTTGAATGGAAAACATCCAATCTAATCCACCCATTCCCAACAAATCCGCCACAAAGCGCTCATTAGCCTGTACCAAATCCATTCAAACGGCTTATTTGATGTTATTTAGCCCATTAGCCTGTATGAAATCCAATCACCCGCGTCCGCGCTGCTTGTAATAGTTAGCGCCAGTATGCTTCGTCGCCGTTTCCAGCAAGCGGAGCGCGGCTGCTTGCGCCGATACGGCTAGGCGCTGCTCGTTCACATGGACGAGTTGTCCGTCCTTCACGACGACTTTGCCGCCGACGATGGTCATATCGACGTTCTGGCTAATGCCTGTGACGACGGGCAAGGCGGTATCGTCGAACAACGCTCCGGCATATTCGAGCTTGCGGGTATCGATCATGAAGAGATCGGCAGCCTTGCCGACTTCGAGCGAGCCGATGGCATCCTCCCAGCCGAGGACGCGGGAGGAGCCGACCGTCCCGAGCCATAGGCTCTCGGCGGCGGTTGGACTTTGCTTGCCTGCGCTAAGCTTGTGCAGCAAGTAAGCTTGGCGCACCTCGCCAAGCAGATTGGAAGCGTCGTTGGACGCCGAGCCGTCGACGCCGAGACCGACATGGACGCCCGCTTTCAGCATATCCGCGAGCGGGAAGATGCCCGATGCCAGCTTCATATTGCTGCTTGGACAATGTGCGACCCCGCAGCCGCATGCGCCCATGCGGTGAATCTCGCCATCGTTGAAGTGTATGCCGTGCGCATACCAGACGTCGTTGCCGAGCCAGCCAGTTCGCTCCATATAGTCGAGCGGTCGAAGTCCCTTCGTCGCGAGGCAGAAGTTCTCTTCATCCTTTGTTTCCGCCAAATGGGTATGCATGCGCACTTTATAGCTCCGCGCCAATACGGCCGATTCCCGCAACAAATCTTCGGTAACGGAGAACGGGGAGCAAGGCGCGACCCCGACGCGCACCATGCCGAACTTCGACGCATCGTGATACGTCTCGATAACGCGCTGCGTATCCTTCAGAATAACGTCCATCGACTGCGTCACCTCGTCCGGTGGAAGCCCGCCCTGCGAGCGGCCAAGATTCATGGAGCCTCTCGTAGGGAAGAAACGGATGCCTAGCTCGGCGGCAGCTCTGATTTCCTCGTCGATGAGCTCGCCGGATATTCCGTTAGGAAAGCAGTAGAAGTGGTCGGAAGCCGTCGTGCAGCCGGTCTTGAGCAATTCACCGAGGCCGACCATCGCGCTCAAATAAACGTCCTCCGGGCGCATATGGCGCCAAATATCGTAGAGCGTTAGCAGCCAGTCGAATAGTTCGACGTCCTGCGCCCACGGTATATTGCGGGTGAACGTTTGGTATAAATGATGATGGGTATTAATAAGGCCGGGATATACGATCTTACCCGTCGCGTCGATGACGGTATCGGCCGTATCGTAAGGGATATCGAGACCGATGGCTTTAATTTCATGCCCGTCTGCGTACAGACTGCCGCCAGGATAGGTGTTGCGACCTTGATCCATCGTAATGATGTTGCGCGCGTTGCGGATTAATAGCGTTGCCATCGTACAAACCTCCTTTTAAATGAAAAAAATCCTAACCGCGAGCGCAATACCCAGCAGAGGGCATTACGTTCGTAGTTAGGATTTTTACGGATCCCAGTAGAGCCCCCGAACCGATTATCGAGGTTATACGAACTGCATATGAGTGTGAGTTTAAAGGAAATAGATTAATTACATAGTAATCAGCAGCAGAGTTGTTGTCAACTATTCTGACATCAGTGTGCGTGACATATCCTTTTTGAATCGACTATTTAATTTAAGATCGTCTCATGGCGGCGTTTGGGCGTTGCGCGTTATGCTGGAGTAAACATGTTGTTTATTCGAGCTGCAGGGAGGATCATTAAATGAGCAGTAGCTACACAGAAACGAACGTGAAGACGGTATCGTCGAACCCGATTGTTACTTCGATTTTTACGGCAGATCCGTCCGCCCATGTATGGGAAGACGGCAAAGTATATATTTATGCATCCCATGACATGGATCCGGCGAGAGGCTGCGATCTGATGGACCGTTACCACGTCTTCTCCTCGGAGGATATGGTGAACTGGACGGACGAGGGCGAGATATTGCGGGCTGATGACGTTGCATGGGGACGGCCGGAGGGCGGCTTCATGTGGGCGCCTGACGCGGCTTATAAGAACGGCACCTATTACTTCTATTACCCGCATCCAAGCGGTTCCGAATGGAATCAGACGTGGAAAATGGGCGTTGCGACCAGCGACAAGCCGGCGAGCGGCTTCGTCGATCGCGGATATATTGAAGGTATGGGCGGCTTCGCCATGATTGATCCAAGCGTGCTGGTCGATGACGATGGACGCGCATATATGTACTATGGCGGCGGAAGCAGATGCGCTGGCGGAGAGCTTAACGACGATATGATGTCGCTTAAGGACGGCATGCGCGATATGGAAGGGCTTGAGGATTTTCATGAGGCGGTATGGGTATTCAAGCGCGAAGGCCTTTATTACATGATGTACGCCGACAATCTAGATGGCAACAACTGCATGCGTTATGCGACAAGCGATAAGCCGCTTGGTCCTTGGTCGTACCGGGGAATATTTCTGGAGCCTACGGGCTGCTCGACGACTCACGGCTCGATTGCCGAGTACAAAGGCCAATGGTATCTGTTCTATCACAATCAGGAAATATCGAACCAAGGCACGTTGCGCAGCATGTGCATCGACCGCTTGTATTTTAATGAAGACGGTACGATTCAAACGGTCGTTCAGACGAAAGGTGATATTACGCCTGTCGGTCCTGCACCGCTGCCGAATCCGAACCGTAAAGTGTATGCTGCGGAAGCGGGCAAGCTAGGCGGCGGCGCTGCTTTGGAGCGCAATAAGCAGGGTGTGAATGTGATCTCGCAGTTGCAGACGGAAGGCTCGTATTTCGAGTTTGGACAGGTAGACGGCGGCTCTGGCGGGCGCGCGGCTATTCATGTTCGGTATGCGACGGAGGAAAGACTCTCCAAGCTGCATCTCACTGTTAATGGCAGCGACTATTCGCTGCTTAACGCGTTGTCCACGGGCAGCGAAGAAACGTTCAGCGAGGCGGTTACGATTACGGTTAAGCTGGAATCGGGCAGTGACAATACGATACGCCTGACAGGCGGCAAAGGCGCAATTGTCGTAGAAAGCATTGCCGTCAGTCCGTTTAACGATTAACTCCCTATACCAAGAAGCTCGAGCTGCATGCGGCTCGGGCTTTTTTTTTGACTAGTTTTGGGCAGGGTATTCGATGCTATGTTGGATAATGGCAGTAACTTTTCATCGTTTTGCTGTATCGGACGAGCTATATTGGATATTTGCAGCATACCCGACGGTCTTGGATCTAAAAAGGAGTCAAATGGCCAAAGTTACTGCAAAAATCCAACATAGCTTCAAGGAGCAGCCAAAGTGCCGTCTCTATGATGCAAATATCCAACATAGACAGAGCGAGAAGGGGCCTAATCAGCAAGCATTACTCGGATATCAAGCTTCCACCCCAACCGTCAACCTCAGCCCTCGTGTGTATACACGCGGGCGATTCGGCTGCCGAGGCGGCTCAGGATTTCGTTGGTCAGCGTTCCGCAGCGCTTCGCAAGCTGGCCGGCCGCGATCAGCTCGTCGCCGTCATGCCCGATCAACGTAGCGGTGTCGCCTTGCTGCGCCTCCTCGATGCCGGTGACGTCAACGATCATCTGATCCATGCAGATGATCCCCTTGATCGGGGCCCGCTGGCCGCGGATCAGCACATACCCGCCGCGTTCGGAAAGCTCGCGGGGGATGCCGTCCGCATAACCAATCGAGATCGTTGCGATCCGTACGTCGCGTTCGGGGACATACGAATGGCCGTAGCCGACGGGGCTGTACGCTTCGACAGCCTTGACCTGCGTTACCGTCGCTCGCAAGGAGAGGACGGGCCGCAAGTCGACCCGCGCCAGCGGCGTATCGTCTTCGTGGCTCATAAGTCCATATAGGGCAATGCCGGGACGAGCCGCATCATACACGCAGGACGAATAATTCAATAACCCGTAGCTGCTCTGAATATGAGCGATTCCGGGGTCGAAGCCGGCGGCGCGAATGAGGCTCATCGCATGATCGAACCGCTGCAATTGCCGGTGAGTGAAGGTCACATGCTCCGGCTTCCGGCTGTCCGATACGGATAGATGGCTGAACGTGCCGGTCACTTTAAGACGCTTGAACGTGTAGCAGGCGAGCAAGCTTTCTGTATCGTCATGCGGTACGCCGAGCCGATTCATGCCGGTATCGATCTTTACATGCACGTTCAGCGCCTTGCCGCACGCGTCCAGCTGCTTGCCGTATTCCTCGCTTACGAGCGTCTGGGTGAGCTTGTACCGTTTGAGTTCGCCCGCCCGACGAGGGGAAGTGTAACCCAATATGAGAATATCGCCTTTCACGCCATGCTTCCTTAATTCGATCGCTTCCTCGATCTCGGCGACTGCGAGCTGCTTGATGCCCAGCGCATTCAAGTGCCGAGCGATACGGACGCTGCCGTGTCCATAAGCATTTGCCTTTACAACGGCGATAACTGCACAAGAATCGGGAAGCACTCCGTTTAACTCGGACAAGTTATGCCGTAAGTTCGGAAGGCTGATCTCCGCCCAGGCGCGGTGAACAGCATGCCCTTTAACAGCTTCTTTACTGCGCGCGCGAATAAGAGACAACCTCTCCTCCGCGTAAACCGCGATCATCGAAGCCAAGATGGACAACAGAGCGACAGTCAAATAATGAACCAAGCTGTTCGTAACGAGCAGTTCGGTTTGCCCCGCTGTTTTTGCCCCGAACCGAACGAGGACGATGATCGCAGGATGCAATATATAAATCCAAGTGCTGAGCTGTCTCATGTACAATCCGGCGCTTTTGCCGATTCCAAGCCAGTCTTTACCCGTTAGCAGGCATTGGAACAGGAAATAGACGGCGGGAGCGAGAGTCAGGTACATGCTGTCATGTCGAGGCCATTCTAGCCCTCTTAAAATAATGCCTTCGGCAAACATCAAGACGGTAGACACCGTAAACCAGGCGGCATTAGCCCTAAACGAAAGGGGCTTGCGCCAACCAGAAGTCTGCGGATCCGCTGTCCGACGAAACGCCGCAAAGGCGCCCAAAGCAAAGTACATAGGGGCGAAAAAGATCCCGTTGCGCGTGTAATCGAACAAAGTGAACATGCCATCGTACAACTTCAACAACGTATCATTGGTAGCCGTTAGACCGTAGTAGCTATCGCCGAACAGTCCGATTGCATATAGACCGGCAGCCGCAATCAGCATTCCCTTCGGCGACAGACGGCTATAGAGCACATAAGTGATGTACATTCCCAAGATCGAAGCGGGCAAATACCATAGATGATAAAACGTTCCGTTAAAAATCAGATCGCTGGTCAATCCCGCCCAGCTGAATCCGGTTTCCGCCGCTGAAAAATAGCCCGCGTAAACATTAATCGGGATATAGATTATAATTGCAATTACATAAAGTTTCCCCGTTCTCAGCGCGTATCGATGCAACGATTTCGAGTTTCGATTGCTATCATCGTTCATCTTTTTGCGGAAAAAGAAGTAGCCCGAAGCGATGAAGAAGAAAGGGACGGCGAGGCGCGCCGCGATGCCGGTCAGCAGAAAATCGGCATCCGGGCTGTACGTCATAAGCGGACCGGTATGAACAGCTATGACGAGCAAGGCAGCTGCGATTTTGAACCAATCGATGTTGATTTCAGCCCCGCCCGAGCGGCTGCGCTGCGCGGTGATCACGACGGAATCCGTTCCCGTTCATGCATGATGGTAACGATGAAACCATCCCTGTTGTTGCCCGACCATTCGTATCCGGTGGCATCGCTACTCATCGGAATTTCAATACTCCTTGAATGGCTTCCTTTCACGTAAAACACCTCTGCTGTTAGCTTTCCCTCGCTCCAATGCTCGTAAGGATTGTCCGCCGTGAATCGTTTCATATACTCAAGATATTGCTCCAAGCACCAATCATGCCGCTCCATAATCAACGAATGCGGAGCACCGATATACCGATAATGCCATGGCTCGCTTGCAATGCCTGTCACCGCTTCGAAGCCTTCCTTATAGCGCTGGATGAAGCCGAAGGCGGCCGCCATGCTCTTGAAGGCGGCGAATTCGCCATGGTCGGGCAGCGAAGGGCGAATGTAATCGACCTCGCCGCTCAGCTCGCCAAGATCGACGGCAAGTCCGGTCTGATGCTCGCTTCGGTCAGGCAAAGCGACATAGCTTGCCGTAAAGTCATAGCCGTTCTCCGCCAAGGAACGGTCGTAGATTTGCTGCTGCTGTTCGCGGGTGCGATAGCCGCTGACGATTCCGATGCGGTCCGATAAGCCGCTTGCCGATAGCCATAGCTCCAGTTGCCGCAGGCATGTCCGTTCCAGCTGCGGGTTTCGCTCCTCTGAGCTCGCTCTAAGCACCGACACGACAGGAGCAAGCTGATCGGCGTGCGGCGGCGAGGCGACCGGATGCTCTCGATTCACGAGCACGAGGTGTCCGGTATGAATCAGGCTGCTGTCCAGGCTGAACATAGTCGCAGGAGTCATCGTGCCCGCTCCTTTCCGGCGATGGCTTGCTCGATAAGCCGGTCCATCAGCTGAGAATACGATACGCCGCTATGCCGCATCATGTTCGGGTATCGGCTGGACGCGGTGAAGCCGGGCATCGTATTGACCTCGTTGAACACGATACGGCCATCGTTCGTGACGAACATGTCCACTCTGGCGAGACCCGAGCAGCCAAGCGTCTTGTAGATGATTTGCGCCGCGGCCCTCACTTGTTCGGCGATTCCTGCCTCCAATCGGGCAGGAAGGCGAATCTGCGAGGTGCGCAGCGAATACTTCTCGTCATAATCGAAAAACTCGCCCGCCAGCTCGATCTCGTCGATCTCGGCGATGAACGGCTCGTCTCCGCTGCCGAGCACCGCGCAGCCAACCTCGAAGCCGTCGATATTTTGCTCGATAATAACTTTGCTATCATGGGAGAATGCCTCCCGAATGCCTTGAAGCAGAGCTGCAAGATCATAAGCTTTCGTAATGCCGAACGACGAACCCGATCTGGAAGGCTTCACGTACAAAGGAAAACCAAGCTTCATCGCTTCGCCCGCTGCCGCCTCCCAATCCTCACTCTCCCATACAGTAACCGAGGCGGCTGTCTGAATGCCTGCAGCGCGAACGAGCGTACTCGCTATCGCCTTGTCCATGCTTATTGCCGATGACATTGTATCGCACCCGACAAAAGGTATGCCTGACAGCTCTAGCAGCCCTTGCACGGTTCCGTCCTCGCCATTGCGCCCATGAAGGACAGGGATGACGGCGTCAAGAGATACGGTTCGATATTCAGTACCGGTTAGTTCGACGATTCCAGCTATAGAACGGCTAGGCGATAGGAAGGCAGGGATACAGCTTGCATGGTAATGCCAGCGATCGCTCCTGATCTCATCGGTGCTTCCGTTATATCGATACCAAGTGCCTTCACGCGTAATTCCAAGCATAATGACAGCGTATTTGGAGCGGTCCAAATGGTCGATCACCGAGGCGGCCGATTGCAGCGACACCCCGTACTCCGTAGACTTTCCTCCGAACAGAACGGCTATATGTTGAATGGTCATTAGTTATTTTCTCTCCTCTCGAATTCCGAGCTTGCCCTTGATTATAGGGAGCGGAATTAAATAATCCGGAAAGAAAACATTAAGAACTATTAAGATCGCTTAAATATTTTCATAAAAGTTCACAGACGCAGGTAGCAAAAATAGAAGAGGATGTCCCGCTCGTCATTGCGGGGCATCCTCTTCTATTTCGTATAACTCACGGGCAATGATTACTTCGCTGCCGCAGCTTCCCACTCTGCGATTTGCACATTGTATTGCTCGAGCAAAACGCTCAGTGCTTGCTTGATAGCCGCTTCGTCGTCGGACTGAACAGCCTTTGACAAAGCGATCTCGGCACGAATGAACGACATGTCCGCATCGATTGCCTCCGTAACGGTAACGGCAGCTTCAGATGCTCCTAGTGTGAAAGCGGCTTCGTCGTTTTGGCTCACGCTAATGTTGATAGGCTCTGCATTTATCATTTTAATATCGTCCAGCTTGATTGGCTGGGCGCTCACGGCTTTCGTCAGGTCGACACTCTTCAACTGAATTCCCGAGGCGCTTACGGAAGTCAGCGTAGACGTGCCTTCCTCGAGCTTTGTCAGTTCAATATTGTCCGTTACTTCGAAAGCAGGTACTTCGCCTTCTGTGAGAGGGAGGGCTTGGACGGCTATACCGGCGTTGTGGAATGAGATCGCCGTCCCGACATGCTTCTCGTATTGCTCCAGCGCCTTCTTCCAGGCTGGTACGGTCTCCGGCGCATATTGCTCGGCAAGCTCAACGGGATTGTTGAAGCTGTACACGACAGACGAGGCTTCCAATGCGCTCGCCTTAGTTAGCGTAGCTAACTGCTTCGCCTCCCCCTTGGGCGGCGTATCTCCGCTTGCGCTTGCTGCGCTCGATAGGGACGGAGCGGCAATTGCGCTTAATAATAGTGCGGACGATAGGACAGCTCTGGAAATGACTAGTTTGTGGTTCATATTTATTCACTCTCCTAATTGGTTTGTGTTACAGCTCTAAGAGTATCGGACGAGTGTGGCACAACGTTGGTGTATTTGTGGAAAAACGATGGCATGACCCCATTACTGGGGCCTGCTTGGTATACTTGAACCATAAGAATGGATCATTAAAGGCTTGAATGGGAGGGCATGGCATTGAGCGCTTCGCTTACTAATTATCGCATCGCCGTCGTGGACGATGACCAGCATATACGCCATCTAGTTGAAATGTACTTGCGGAAGGAAGGATACGAGACGATCGGAATGGAATCCGCTGAAGAAGCTTTGGCGTTATGGCGGACGAGCCCGCCCGATCTATGGGTGCTTGATATTATGCTGCCCGGCATGGACGGCTACGAGCTGTGCAGGCGCATTCGCAGCGAAGCTGAAGTGCCTATCATTATGATCTCGGCCAAGGATACGGAGGTCGACAAAATATTAGGACTAGAGCTTGGCGGCGATGACTACATGGTGAAGCCGTTCAGTCCGCGAGAGCTTGTCGCCAGAATTAATCGGCAGCTGAAGCGCTGGAACAAGCTGAATCAGGGAGAGGAAGGAATGTTTCCTGGACATGGAACGGGAACGGCAATTGGCTCTGATCCATCGCTGCTGGGGACAAGACTGGAGCTAGGCGAGCTCAAGCTGCTGCCGGAGGAGAGGCGCGTATTCTGGCAGGAGACAGAAGTCGACGTGACGAGCAAGGAGTTCACCATGCTTAAGGTGTTCATTGAGCAGCCGAACCGCGCTTTTACAAGATCCGACCTTCTGACGCTCGTATGGGGCGACGATTATTTCGGCAGCGACCGCGCCGTCGATCATTTGATTAAGCGAATTCGCAAAAAAATCGAGCATCTGCCCCTTGAATCGGTATGGGGCCACGGCTATCGGATGCGCACGGACAGGGGTGTGAATGCATAATGAAGCTCGTTCATCAGATCAATATTGCTTTCGGCGCTGCTCTTGTAATCGTGTTGTCGGTGACGGCGGTATTGATCCATTTTGTACTGCTCGATCATTTCATGGTAGCACAGAAGGAAGATATGAAGCAGGTAAGCGCAGAAATTACGAAGTCGCTGGAGAATCATACAACATTGACAGCCGTTACATCGCTTGAATCTGCAAAGCTTTCAGGAGAGGCGGTTACGCTGTCGCCAGTTACGGCATCGGGTATTTCGGCAATCGTAACGGATAATAACGGCAATTATGTCGATGTGGATACAGACAAGCTGATCCCGACGGCCACGATCAATATAATCAGCTCGAATGCGGTGATACTGGAGGCGGCGACGGCGGCACAATCGGGAACGGTCCCAGCCGCGACGGCCCAAGCAGTCGAATCCATTAATTTGGATAAAATCTGGGACGGCAGCGACAGTCGGTATTTGGTCGACGTAACGGCTGTTCCCCAAGGCAAGCTGACGCTGTTAACCTCCGTTAGCAAGATCGAAGAAATCGAGCGTGCGCTGCTTGGACGTCTGCTGCTCGTATTCGCGATTGGCGGCGTTCTTATACTCGTCCTTAGTCATCTCATTACGAGGAAGCTTATTAAGCCGTTAATCAGGCTGAAGGAGGAGCTGACGAAGGTGAAGGGAAGGCAATTCGCCGACGTGCAGCTTGTGAAAGCGAGCGGCGAGATCGGCGCAGTCGCGCGGACCGTACATGAAATGGCCGGCGAGCTGCATCGGTTCAATCGGGCGCAGAAGCAGTTTTTCCAGAATGCTTCGCATGAACTGAAGTCGCCGTTAATGTCAATCGCGGGATATACGGAAGGTATTCGGGACGGCGTGTTCGAAGGCGAATCCGTTCGCAAAGGGTTGGACATTATATTAAGCGAGAGCGCAAGATTGAAAAACATTGTGACGGAAATGACACTGCTCGCCAAGCTCGACAGTGAAGAAGACATTTATAAGCCGGTTGTCGTCAACGTCAAGGAGCTGCTTACGGAAACGATCGAACGCGTCAACCCTTTGCTCGTCAAAAAACAGCTGGCCCTTCATCCGTCCATCGACGAGCATGCCGATATGCTCGTACTCGCCGACCGGGATAAGCTGCTGCAAGCGCTGCTTAATATTTCGTCCAATGCGGTTCGCCATGCGAACAAGCATATTTATATTCATGCGGCGGTACATGGCGGACGAATCGAATTATCGGTTTCCGATGACGGCAACGGCATCCCCGAGGAACTGCTGCCTTACCTGTTCCATCGCTTCGTGAAAGGCAAAGACGGCGAGAGCGGACTGGGGCTCGCGATTGCCCGCGCGATTGTCGAGCGGTGCGGCGGCAACATTATGGCGGCCAATCGAGCAGGCGGGGGCGCTGAGTTTTCGCTCGCTTTCCCCGCTGCGACAACATGACGAATAACTATTTTCAGGTCTGTAGAGGATATTGGGGCGATTGAACGATTAAAATGCGCAAAGCAGGGACGTGCGCCACGTCTTGCGGTCATGTATGCGCATTCATGGATTTTCTATCGCTTTTTTAACGTTTTTTGAACGAAAACGTTGGTTTACATTCCATTCCCAGAGGACTATGATCGTAATGCACTAAAATATATATTCACGATCGCTGAGTTTCCGCTCCCGAAGCGGAAAGCAGGGGAACCAATCGCGACGCGCAGCATAAGCGAAAGCTTGCTACGTCGCCGGGGTGAATCCGAGAGTCGCCGTCTTCATGAGAGCGCGCTCGAGGTAGGGCGACTCTAAACGCCCGAATCCGTCAGCTAACCTTGTAAGCGTGTATGGAGAGGTGAATCAACTACGGCTCGTCTTATAGCCGCGGGGATTTCCCTGCGGCTTTTTTTGTTGTGCTCTTTTTTAAGGAAAACCATTCTTTGACGGCGGTGACAGCATGTTAGCTTCAATCAAAAGATTATTAATCGGTCGACCGCTCAAGTCGAAGGAGCTAGGCGAGCAGAAGCTCGCGAAGACGAAGGCGCTCGCTATTCTGTCTTCGGACGCATTATCCTCGGTTGCTTACGGTCCGGAACAAATTCTGCTTGTGCTAATGACGATTGGCGTAGCGGCGTTCTGGTATTCTGTTCCGATTGCAATTGGCGTATTGATTTTATTGACGGCATTAATTTTATCGTATCGGCAAATTATTTTCGCTTATCCGCATGGCGGCGGCGCTTATGTTGTATCGAAACAAAATCTCGGCCTGTTCCCGGGGCTCATATCAGGCGGCGCGCTGCTGGTCGATTATATATTGACCGTTGCGGTAAGCGTATCGGCCGGAACCGACGCGATTACGTCGGCTTTTCCCAGCCTGCATGAATACACCGTCCTGATCGCGGTGATCTTCGTCATCTTCATCACGATATTGAACTTGCGGGGCGTGACGGAATCGGCTTCGATTCTCTCTTATCCGGTGTACTTATTCGTGCTGGCGCTGTTCATCATGATCGGCGTCGGTATCTACAACATCGCTACCGGTCACGTATCGCCGGAGCTGCATCCGCCGCTTGGCACGCCGGTTGCGGGTATTAGCTTGTTCTTGCTGCTGCGGGCTTTCGCATCGGGCAGCTCGGCACTGACGGGCGTTGAGGCGATATCGAACGCGATTCCTAACTTCAAGGATCCTGCTCCGAACAATGCGGCGAAGACGTTGGTTGCGATGGGAGCGCTGCTCGCGGTGTTATTTTCCGGTATCGTATGGCTCGCCTATTATTACGGGATTTCGCCAAAGGTGGAAGTGACGGTCGTATCGCAGATCGCCGAAGAGACGTTCGGACGCAACATTATGTATTATTTCATTCAAGGCACGACGGCACTTATTCTCATTCTTGCGGCTAATACGGGCTATTCGGCTTTCCCGCTGCTTGCGGTGAATTTGGCGAAGGATAAGTTCATTCCGCGCATGTTCACGGTGAGGGGCGATCGGCTCGGTTACTCGAACGGCATTATTATTTTGGGCGTACTGTCCATCATCCTCATTATTACGTTCCACGGGCAGACGGAGCATCTCATCCCGCTATATGCGGTAGGCGTGTTCATCCCGTTCACGCTGTCGCAGACGGGCATGATCGTGAAGTGGATTCGCGAGAAGCCGAAGGGTTGGGTAACGAAGCTTATCATTAATGCGACAGGCGCACTCATTAGCTTCGTTGTCACGATGATGTTTTTCCTAACGAAGTTCGAGCAAGTATGGTCAATTCTTATATTCTTGCCGCTAATCATTTATTTGTTCATGCGGATTAAGAAGCATTATGAAGCGGTAGGAGAGCAGCTGCGTCTGGCGACCTGCGAGCCGCCAGTTGCGATAGAGGGCAACGTTATTATTTTGCCGGTAGCCGGCATTACGCATGTTGTTGAGAACTCGATCAACTACGCGAAGTCGCTGAAGGCCGAGCAGATTATTGCGGTGTACATTCCTTTCGAGCGGGAGGATGAAGCGGCATTCGAGGAGAAGTGGGAGAAGTTTATGCCGGACGTACGGTTGGTGACGCTCCACTCGCCATATCGAACGATCATCCATCCGCTGCTCAAGTTCGTCGATACCGTTCAGCGTAAGGCAAGCGAGTCGAACTATCAGGTGACGGTTGTCATCCCGCAGTTCATTCCGAAGAAGGGCTGGCATAATATTTTGCACAACCAGACCAGCTTCATGATTCGAGCCAATCTGCTTCATCGCAAAGACGTGATCGTAACGACCGTTCCGTATCATTTGAAAAAATAATAAGTTGTTTAAAGGGAGAGGCTGCTCCATAAGCGTACTTATGGGCAGCCTCTTTTTTGTGGGGTTATTAATAACGGAAATTCCTCCCGTTAATTTCAGAGTTATTAGGCGTGAGAATGAAATAGCTCCGTTTTCTGGCGTTAATTTTTCCGGTTATTACTTCGAAATGGCCTTCAGTCCCGAAAATAAAAGGAGTAATTCCAGTTATTTCGGTATGGTGTTGGTATTGGTATTGGCAACCTTCGTATGCTTAACCGTGCAAGCTGCTTGAGCTTTTGGCGCGACTCGAGTGCAGCTGCGCTTTCGGTATGAACGCATGAATGGCAAATGCGGCATACATAATGAAGAACGACATGAGGAAATACCCATACCTCGAAAAGGTGATGAACGGAAGCGCCGTTACGATAAAATAAAGCGCCGTTAACCATAAGAGCGACAAATCCTTGCGTCGAACCTTCATCATTAACGTCATAATAAAGCCTAAGATTCCTATGCCGATCATAACGAAATGCGTTGACTTGACGAAATGCGGCTTTAGTCCGAAAATCTCTTTCCAGTAATAAGGAACTTTGAACATATCATTGACGCGATCCCCCGTGTATTGCCAAAGGTACGCCAAAGGCTGTGTTCGGAAGCCGTAATTTCGAATTTTCACGGCGAGCTCCTTCTGGAATCGATCCGAATCTATGCGATTGGTCGCGGATGCGATCTTATCGAAGTCGTCCTTGAATTTCTCGACTGCACCCGGCGGGTATTGCCATTCAAGCTGAGAGCCGAGCAGCGAAGGATTACCCGATGACAGCGTGAGCGGAATAAACTCATGGAAAACAATCGCGTTGCGGATCCACCAGGGAGACATGCACAGCAGAACGATGCCGGATACGACAAGGGCGGGCTTAATGAGCTGCTTCACCCGGTAGCCGTGAATAAGCATGTACACCAAGAAAACGAGCGGAAGCAGGGCAAAGTTAGGTCGCTCATAGATGCCTAGGCTCAAGCTTGCAGCAGCTAATGCGAATAACGGCAAGCTATGCCGTGTGACCGCCAAGTAGCCGGCATAAAGAAACAGCCAAAGGAAGAACTGGCCGAGCACCTCCGTAAGAATGAGGTTGGCAGCGACATAGTTCGGTATATAGAGCGCGAATAAGAGCGCTGCAATAAGTCCGAACCGTTCATTAAGCAGACGACGGCTGAATAAATAGAATAGAACGATCGTGCCCGCCAAAAACAATATTTGCACGACGCGGAACGCTTGTATACCGCCCCAATATCCGAACAGCTTCATACAAAAGGCGAGAACGAACGGAAGACCCGGCATGATGAATACGGTAGATACGTCCGGTTCATGGTAGGTGAATATTCCATGCTGCAGAAGCGTCTCTGCACTGCGGATGTACTTTACGTCATCGTTGTTATATTCGGTGAAGCTTCCGAGATACATGTCATGGCCTTGGCTGAATGTAATGTACGTGCTTATGATGACGACGAACGATACGATTAGGACAAGTGCGTGGCAGTTAGTGAATGACCGCCATTTGGTTAACATGGTGAAACACTACCTTTCTTGTTAAAAACAATACGCGAACATCTTCGTCGCATGAATTACTCATTGTAGCATGAGTTCCAGTTATATGGAATCAGACGGTCATATCTGCCAAATTGTTTCCTCGAACAGGGAAATCTATCGTTCGATACTCATATAGTTAACTATTGCTGTCAGTGAGTAGGGGAGATGACAGGTATGGGAAAAGGGTTTCGTACGATGGTTCATTTCCTGAAGCCGGAGGGTCCGTATAATCTGTTCGTTCGGTTCATAAGTCCGAACCCGGTTACACCTACCGTACCGAAATCGCGTGTGCCTGTCATAAGCAAGGAAGCGTTCATTAGTCCGTTTGTAAGCATAATCGGGGACGTGACGATTAAGGAAGGGGTATTCGTGGCGCCTAGCGCAAGCATACGCGCAGACGAAGGGACGCCGTTCTACATTGGCGATCGCACGAATCTGCAGGACGGCGTTATTTTACACGGGTTGAAGGATGAATACGTAACGGTCGGAGGCAGTCGCTATTCAATCTATATTGATTCGGAGGTTACGTGCGGACATGGCGCGATCATCCACGGACCTGCACGGCTTGGATCGGGATCGTTCGTCGGCTTCCATGCGCTCGTATTTGACGCGGAGCTGGGCAGCGGCGTATTTGTCTCCAATCACGCCGTCGTAACCGGCGGTGTCCGCGTCGCAGACAATCGGTTCGTTCCGCCGGGCGCGGTCATTGATACGCAACAGCAGGCTGATCGGCTAAGCCCGTTGCCGCTGGAGAAGCAGCAGTTCGCGAAGGAGGTTCAGCGCGTGAATCAAGCTTTTCCGTCCAGCTACGGCATGTTGTTCGGGGACCGTCGTTGCTCTTGCGGCCTTGCAGCGGAAACGCGCCGTCAGCAATGAATTCTTAATAGGATTAATAACTCGTTTCTTAATAGCGTACACTACCAGTAAAAAGTTAAGGTGGTGAAACGTCTATGAGGTGCAGAGCTTTCATAAGGGGATTATTGTTTGTGTGCGGTGTGATAGTAATCCAGATCCATACAGTCGGTGCAGAACCGCGCGGTGATGTTCCTCCGTTTGAGAAACCATTTTTAGATATTGGCTTTAAAACGGTTGAAGAAGCATTGCAAGAATGCGAAATGCTTCATCATAAAGAACTTAAACTGCCCTACAAATTGCCTCCGATCGCGTTTACCCATCACTTTGGCAGCTGCTATAACGACAAGGAATACCATAAAAACGATGAATTGGGTATCGAGTATCTTCATGAAAAGAAAGGCGAAAATCATTACAAGATTGATGTAAGACCAAGCTCGCAAAAATTCAACTTTGAAAAATCGAGAAGAATAAAACAAAGCTATACACTCCAGGACGGTAATCGGGCACTCTATATGGAAATGCGCATTCCGAAGTTCAAGAGAGGATTCAATATACTCGTATTTGAAAAGGACGGATGGCAATACCTCCTGTCCATTGATAGCCGAGTAGAAGACAAAGTAACGGTTCATACACTGCTTGAAATAGCTAACTCGATAAAATAACAAAGAAGGTCAACCCTTGCATCCATGCAAAGAATGACCTTCTTCTTATTTACTTCGTATACTTCTCGACCACAGCGGCAAGCTCGTCCCATTGCTCGCATTGCTCCCAGTGGAACGATGCCGGCAGCTCGTACATCTCTTCCCACGAACGCTTCTGCAGATGTGGCTTTAAGATTTGTTCCACGGTTATGACTTGCATAAGCGTTCTCATCCGGAACTGCAACGGATATCGCTCTTCCGCCGAGATTGGTTTGAAGTACGTCGCCGCCATGTAATCGACCAGCGCCTCGCCTTTTTCTTGCTCCTTATGCTGATTCCAAACCAGCTTGATCTCTTCGGTCAATTGACGCCAAGGCGTGTCTTCGCGCGGATACACAATTCCCATCGTAGCGGCGTCTTTGTACGTCCATAGCGCCCAAGAGACATCGTTGGCTTCGCAAAGGTCGAGCATATCCTCGATGATCGTCATTTGGAAGTCGATCTGCTCCTTCTCGAACACCAAGCCAAGCTCGCCGCACCAGAGCGGACGCTTGTATTTCTCCCGGATGCTTAGCAGCTTCCCGAACGCTTCCTTGAAAATCTCCCGTCGTCTAACGCGGTCCATCTCCGGCGTCAGAACAGCCGGCTCGTCGACGAACGGGTAGAAGTGGAACTCGTAAGCGACCTGCGGATCGTCGACCGGATCGAGCATCGTGAAGTCGGTCGTGAACGCATTGCCCTCGATGAAAATAATATGATGCTTGTCGTATTTGCGAATTTCCGCAATAACCTTCTCATAGAACTCGTTGAACACCTTCGCGTTCGTTACCATAGACGGCTCGTTGACGATATCGTAAGCAGCAATCCAAGGCTGCTCCTTGTAGTATTCGGCGATATGACCCCATAGCCCGATAACCGTATCGCGCAGCGCGCTGTATTCCCAGAACAGCGGCAGACCCGAGTTTGTGTCGCAATGCCAGTCCGGATTTTGCCCGCCGGGAACGGAGTGCAGGTCGAGCATCGCGTAGATTTCGTATTTCTCGCATAGAGCGATGATATGATCGAGGTAGACGAAACCTTCTTTTTTGTAGACGCCGGGATTTTGGTCATCGATGAAGTATTTATAGTTGAACGGAATGCGCAGATGGTTAACGCCGATTTTCTTCAAAAATTCGAAGTCCTTCTCGCCGACGAACTCCAGCAGGAAGCGGTCGAAGAAAGCAGTGCTTCGTTCCTCGCCGTACACGTCCGCGAAGGCTTGCTTAATCATCGTGTCTGTGCCGGGCAGGCCGATCATGAAATGCTCGAGGTTCATCCACGAGCCGAGGCCAAAGCCCCGAAATACGATTTTCTCGCCGTTCACCGTAAAATCCTCTCCGCGAACTTGAACGAATTGATCCAATGCAATAGTCATATAGAAGTCCTCTTCTCTAAAAGTTAGTTTTTCATGCCTGTCGTTGCCACGCTTTGAATGAAGAACCGCTCGCCGATCAGAAATACGATAACCATCGGAATGGTGGCCAGCACCGTGCCTGCCATCAGCAAACCATAGTCCATCGTGTGTTCGGTTTGGAATGCCTGAAGGCCAAGCTGGAGCGTCTTCAACGACTCGTCGTTCAGGTAAATCATCGGCGCCAAATAGTCGTTCCACATAAACGTAAAGGTAAAGATCGAGAACGTGGACAAGCTCGCGGCCGACAGCGGCATGATGATCCGCCAAAATATTTTCCACTCGCTAAACCCGTCGACACGAGCGGCTTCGTTCAGCTCGCCGGGCAAGCTCATGAAAAACTGGCGCATCAGGAAGATGCCGAATCCGCTGAACAATTGAATCAAGATGTAGCCGGCATGCGTGTTGTAGAGCCCCAAGCTGCTGACGACGGCGAACTGCGGAACCATAATGGAGTGCCAAGGCATCATCAAGTTCGCCATAAACAGGATGAACAGCGTACTCTTGAACGGCACTTTAAGCTTGGCGAACGCATAAGCGGCCATCGAGCAGATCAGCACCTGAAGTACGGTAATGACGACGGACAGCATGACGGTGTTCATGAAATATTTGCCGAAAGGAATGATCGTCCATACCTCTTGGAAGTTGTTCAGATATAACGACGAAGGAATCCAGTTATTCGGGTTTTGGAATAGATCGATATCCGTGCGCAGCGAAGTCGAGATCATCCATAAGAACGGAAAGAGAGTGGCGACCGAGAAGGCAACCAGAATAAGCAGCAGCACATAATACAAGAGCTTGCTAGTCTTCGATTTAGTGACGGCTTCCATTATGCGTACCTCCCATCTTAGTAAGTCACCCATTTTTTCTCGAGCCTAAATTGGATGAGCGATATGACCATAATGATGAGGAACAGGACGGTAGACATCGCTGCGGCATACCCCATCTTGTAGTTGATGAACGCTTCTTGGTAGATACGGAACACCAATACGTTCGTTGAACGGCCCGGCCCGCCGTCGGTCATGACGGATACGAGATCGAACACTTGGAAAGAGTTAATGATCGTTAGGATTAACACCATAAATAACGTTGGCGACAGGCTTGGCAGCGTAATATAGAAAAACTGCTGCAGCTTGCCTGCGCCGTCCAGTCTAGCTGATTCATACAAATGCTCGGGAATGCCTTGAATGCCCGCGAGCAGAATAATCATATAGTAGCCGAAGCTCTTCCACACCGCGACAATGACGACTGCGAGCAGCGCCCACTGCGAGGACATGAGCCATTCCGGCGGATTCGATATGCCAATCGCTTCCAGCATATGATTGATTGGGCCGGACATCGGGTTGAACAACAGTCCCCAGACGATCGCGACGGATACCATCGACGTAATTTGCGGAAAATAAAAGGCCATGCGTAAATATTTGCGCAGGTGCAGAATGCCGTTCAACGCTATGGCCGACAGCAAGGCCAGCAACATCGTTAATGGCACGAATAATAGCGTGTATATAAAATTGTTTTTCAGAGAAACACGGAAATAATCGTCCTGCAGCAGCCTCGTGTAATTATCCAAACCAACGAAATTAGGCGTAATATTGAAGCCCCCGTAATCCGTGAAGCTCATGACGATGCCATACACTAACGGAACGAGAATGAATACGGCAAATAAGACGAAGGCCGGTAAAATGAATAACGTCCCTGTTAGGTATGGCTTGTAGTTGAGAAGACGTTTGTCCGTCATAGAAACAACCTCCTGATTAGAATGGTATAGCTCGTGAAACAAGATCGGCCTCCGCGCTAGGAAACGGAAGCCGACTGCTTAGCTATAGTTACGGTTTAAGAACGGAAGCGCGTTGTTCCATGAAGTTCTTCATGGCTTTCGCGGCATCCAGCTCCTGGAACAGATAGAGATCCCGTTGTTCGCTGTAGACGCGATTGACCTCATCGATCTGAGCAATGGGTTGATTTTCTACAACGGTATTAGCTTCAAAGAAGTAGCTGCTTCCTTTAATGCCGGTTGCGTTAAGGAATGATTCCTTCGTTTTGTCGCTGGCATAAGCCGGCAACACGCTGGATACGGCAATGATCGCTTCCCCTGCTTCGCCCGTTACGAACTGCACGAATTTGAACGCCGCATCGATGTTTTTGCTGTCAGGGTTAATGCCCATAAATGTGCTTACGCCGCCGACCGTAATCGGATCGCTCGTGCCGTCAGGCAGCGGAAGCGGCGCCATATCGAATTCGATGTTCGTTTTGCCGGCTTCGATATCCGCTTTCAGCATATTAATCGTCCATTCGCCGTTGACGAGCATCGCGACATTGCCGCTTTCGAATTGTTTGATCCAGTCGGTGCTCTGCGACTTCATTTGCTTATAGCTCATATGCGATTGATCCTTGTAGTAGATGCGGTCGAGATAATCGAACCAGTCCGCTACATCGTCCAAGCTGTCGTCAAGAATAGTCGTGCCCTTCTGAAGCGCGCCAAGCGGCGCGGTCATCCAGTCCGCATAGTAGCCGCCCCATTGCTTGCTCGCCCCGTCGCCCTTCGTTAGAGCCTTCGCCAGCTCAGCATATTGGTCCCATGTCAGCTGCGTAGGATAGTTAATGCCTTCACGGTCGAAGATCGCTTTGTTGTAGAACAAAGCATATTGCGATGTGCGGTAAGGAAGCGCGTAATACTTGCCTTTCGTCAGTACCTCGGTAATATCCTGGAAGCTTGGCCCGTATGCGCCTACGTCCAGGTTCGCTTCTTTGATTCGATCGGTTATATCGAGAAGCTGGTTTTTGGAAGAGTAGGTGCCTAGGCTCGTCGTGCCGTTAATGCTGTATACGTCCATTTTGGAGCCGCCCGATAGGTTGGTCATGATTTTGGTGTTATACTCATTCGAGTTGTTGCTAATCGTGTTCATCTTCACTTCGATGTCGCTGTTCTGGGCGTTAAACGCCTCAACGACCTTCTTCATATAGGCTTCTTCATCGGTCCAAGTGTAATAATCCAATACCACCTTGTCGTTGCCGTTCGTGCTGCTTGGTTCGTTCGCGTTGTTCGAGCCGCAACCTACGATCGTCGCCGCAAGCCCCGCCATAAGCGTTATACTGAGGTATCTAAAACGTTTATTCATGAAAACCCCTCCTGTATCTTTGTCGTGCTTCCATCGTAATGGCAACCGTCCGTGAACGTAAGGTTGAAGTTTTATCATCGCTTTCACGGGGCGAGATAGGGTAAATTGGATAATGGTAGGGGATTATAGGGGGATAATTGCTCTTTACGCGGGGATATAGGGCTAGGCTAGTTGTACAAAACTTCAACCTATGCAGCGGCGTGCGGATCAAATAAAATCTATTTTATTTGCATGGAAAGAGGGAGGGAGGTCGCGTATGTTCATTTTCTTCGTGTTTATCTTGTTTATTGCGATAGCGGTATTTTGTCTAACGCAGCAGAAATATACGAAAGCGACTCTCTTCATGCTGCTGATGGGGTTTGCTTATTTGATCGTCGTTTCCTGCATCATTACGTACATGTCCAAGGATGCTTACTACTACTTCAGCCTCGACGATTATTTCGGGATCAGGCAGTCGCTGCAAAATCAATTGATGTTTCTGCCGATCTCGCGCTTCGCGCTCATTCGCGTATTTAACGTGTTTACGATGATGTTTCTGTATACGGGGCTGTGCTCCGCCATTTATTTCGCTTTCAACATCTCGTCCAAGCGCAGAACCTTGCTATTATCGCTGCTAGCCATTCCCTGCATCGTTCAGATCGTGCTGTACGATCCTATCTTCTACGCGCATATGTACTATCGGATGTACCCGGACTACATGACGGCGAAAGGGTTCGTCTCGCTGTATGAATCCATCCACACGGTTACGTTCGTCGTCAATACGCTGTACATTGTTGCGGGGGTCGTGCTGCTTGTTTACGCTTTGTATGATGCGCCTAAGGTTCGTCAAATCCGAAGCAATATATTAATGATCTTAATTTCTTACTTTTCGGTTCAAATTACGTATTATTACATGAATTATTGGGCGCCCGATATATTGATTAAAGTATCCAAAGCCGCCCGTTTTATAAGATTCAAGCCGATTAACCTCGTCGGCAATCCTTCTATTTATACGATGCTGCCGTACATTGCGGGGGTTTGTCTGTTCGTCAGCTTGTACAGCATTTACAAATACGCGCGCATCCAGAACAGCATTCGCAATCAAGAATCGGTTATTTCGCATAATATCGATTCCGCCATCTTAACCTCGCGCGTGTTCAGCCATTATATGAAGAACGAACTGCTTGCCATTATGGCGCAAACGGAGTTTTTGGAAAACATGTGCGAGAAGTCGCCGGAGGTCGTCGAGGAGATTCGAATCATTGAACAGCGCTGCAAGAAGGTATATGATCGGCTCGACGCTGTCCATCAGAAAAACCTGAAGGCCAAAATCGAACTGCAGCCTGTTATGCTGAATGAGCTGCTCCACAAGCTTCTGGACGATAAAAGCATGGAGTTGAAGTCGATCAAGGTTCATTATGTGATGCCGCCGCGGCAACTGGTCATTATGGCCGACCCTTATTATTTCGCGCAAGCGCTTGAAAATATTATTTCGAACGCCGTCGATGCGCTTGAATTCGTTCCGGAGAAATCACGGCAGCTGACCATTGAGGTCAACATGAAGAACAAGTGGGTAGAGGTAGTTATTCGGGATAACGGCATCGGTATGGAGGAAGAGGCTCTCTCGCATATTTTCCAGCCGTTCTATTCCTCGAAGCCGACCGCGACGAACTGGGGCATGGGGCTATCCATCTGTCACACGATCATTACGACGCATGGGGGCAGGATCAGCGCCGAGAGCAAGAAGGGTGAAGGCAGCGCGTTCCACATTGTCATGCCCCTGCTGTCGACGGACTTGAGCGAAAGGAGATGAGCAGCATGAGCGAGCCGAAGATCAAGGTTCTTATCGTAGAGGACGATCACTTAATCGCGAAGCGGTACCAAATGATTCTCTCCAAAGACGAGCAGATCGAATTCGTGGGGAGAGCGTCCAGCGGCTACGAAGGCACGATGCTGGCCGCGCTGAACAAACCGGATATTATATTGATGGACGTGGAGCTGGAGGATAAGCAGGCGGGGCTGCGGGCAACGTCCGAAATTCTGAACTATATGCCCGACGTGAAGATCGTGATGCTGACCGTCTGCGAAACGGACGATACCGTGTTCCGCGCCTTCGAGCTTGGCGCCACGAATTATTTGCTGAAGAACATGCAGGCGGACGCCGTATTGGAGGCCGTCAAGGATGCGTATTACGACCGGCCGTCCCTGCATGCCAATATCGCGGGCAAGATTACGCGCGAGTTCAAACGGATCAAGACGACGGAAGACAGCTTGCTGCACAACTTCTATATTTTGACGCAGCTGACGCCTACGGAGCTTGAGGTGCTGGAATTATTAATGAAGGATTATACGCGCCAGGAGATATGCAAGCTGAGACATGTAGAGCCCTCGACGCTCAAATCGCAAATCAACAGCATTTTGAAAAAATTCAATAAAAACAGCGTGCAGGAAATCGTGCCCGCATTGCGAGAGCTGCACATCCCGGAAATTTTGGCGCAGCGGAAGGGGAAGCCGTCGAGTTGAACGTCACCGCTCGCGTATTTACTTAGCCGGCTCGCCCCGCATCAGGTACGGATATAAAAGAATGATTCCGAAAACGTATAGGAGCAGCGCGAATAATGCTGGCAGCAAGTGCCAAAAATCGGTATAGCCGATCGAGAAATGCACACTGAAACCGGCATAGAAGCCCGGAGCTCCGCCAAGCAGCAGCGTCCACCATAACCAACGCGCTCCTTGCTGAATACCCCACAAAGCGATGATGAGAATAGCCAATGCATCGCAAAGCAGCGCGCCGCCGAAGCCGGCCCGATCATGGGCGATTAATGGCATTAACCGCGGATTGGCTGCGTCCAGTTCGGCGGGCGTTATCTTCAAATAGGCAAGATCCTCCGGTACGAATACCTCCGTGACGCCGACCGTCGCAATCGTTAGACCCCCGATGGCTAACGCAAAGCCGAGTACAACAAAGCATAATTGCCCCCACATCGCCGTACGCCAAATTCGAGTATTGCGCAGATTGACTGGCCTGCGATAGGGTTGGTCCGGGTTGCTGCGCATGGAGAGAAGGAACATAGGAAACAGCAAAGCGGCAGCGACCGCATGGAGCGGATCGAAATAGCCGTAGCCCAAATACAGAAAAAAGCTAGCAAAGCCCGTCAGGCCCGAGGTAATTAATGCCGTCTTGGCCCAGTGCAGGCCGTCCTTCAATCCATATCTGGCCAACTGGTAATAAAGAATGCCGATAGAAATCATGGTCCCGGCCAGCGTAATCCGATCATGCGACATGAAATGGAGCAGATGATGGTTAATGACATGAAGCTCTTCCACCGACATGCCTATAAAATCCAAATCGTAAGGCAATAGTACAGTCGTCGCGGCGATGATCCATGAAAGAATGCCGCCAATGATCATTCCGATCCCAAGCAAGCACATCCAGCCCCAATGCTTCCAAAAGGAAGGCATCTCGGGTTTAGACGTACTCCGAACCCGCTCATAAATAACGGCTTCGTTGATCCGCTTCGGAAGGCCCGGGCCGGCATAGACGAGTCCGCTGTGCAGCATGACGGCATTCGCGCCGGCGTTCATAAGATCGAGCGCATCCTGCGGCTCATGTACGCCGCCTCCCGCTTTGATCACGAAAGAATCGGAACAGTGGCAGTGATTGCGAAGATGTTTTATTTTCTCCAGGGAAATTGCTTTTGCTTCTCTTCCAACCTTAATCGGGTAATTGTGTCTGCTAGGGTTATCCTCGCATTCGTGAACGGCTTCTCCAATAACAACCCCTTTCCAGAAAGAAGCCTCCCCAATGTCCAGCAAGCTGCATAATCTCTCATTAGAGAAGTCGGGCGGTACATAAAGAAATAGCGGCACTTGATTCGGGTTATAGGACGCCGCGAGTGCTGTAAAGCCCTTGGCGATCTCTACAGTTTCCTCCCAAACGCGAGTTCCGTTAACGATATCCACATAAAAGGCCGAAGCGCCAGAACGGCTTAAACGTGCCATCATGTTGCAAAGCTCATGAACAGCCTCCTCCGCAGATGAGCCGGGAAGGGGCGTAATCCGCGCCATTTGCGGCAATCGATGTCCGGGCTTGCCCATACGGATAGCCGTACGTTCAACGCCTTCATTTTCAAAGTAGGAGGGGTAGTGTATCGTTTCGTTCGCATGGTCGTTTTCAATCGGTGCTTGAACGTGCATAGGACGAACCGTAATGGGACCAAGCTCAATGAAGCCGATGCCGAACTGAGCGAGCGCTTTATGAGCCGTTCCCTGAGGGTCCAAGCTTCCAGACAAGCCTACCGGCGTGCTTAAGAAAAGTCCTGCCAGCTCTTGCTCCAGCAGCGGCGACGGCTCCATATGGCCAAGCGTCCGTATGACAAAGGGACCGCTAGGCAACTTGCTAAGCGTGCCTATGGCTTTTAACGTTATCGCTCTGCTTAGTCGTGATGGCAGCTTAAATAATAAAGGTCGAAATAAGGTCTGATACGACCAGTCCGGCATAGTTGTGCTCCTTTAACCATCGGTGTACTTTTTAGACATAATTTAAAGATACTCTATACGACTGACGAAAGGAACCTATATATGGAAAGTTCAGTTAATAGAAAAAGAGCTTACTCGGTTGCCCGAGTAAGCTCTTTTTTTTGCGTTGCAGCGTCTAATCACCAGTTGTTGCCGGACACTCTCGTGACGGTGAAGTTCGGGCTGCCGCTCTCGCCGTAGATGGCGGCTACGCCTGGATTGTTGATCTTCACGTTCGTGAAGCTCGCCCCGCCGACCGCCGGGCCTTGCCCTTGCTCCGCTCTGACGACGAGCTTAATGCCGTAGCGGGTAGGGTTGTTGATGTTGACGTTCTCGACGCGAACGTTTTGCATCGCGAGATTTTCCGGCGATTTCGTCTGGAACATTAGGCCGAAGTAGACCGGATTGTTGATGTCGACGTTCTTGACGAGAATGTTCTTGAACGTCCGGTCGCCGCCGAAGAACCAGATCGCACCGAAGTTCTGATATTCGTTGATCTTGTCATCCGCGCCGACGCTGGTCCAGAAGTCGCCGCCGGTACGGTCGAGCGTTACGCCGTCGATGACCGTATCTTGATCCCCGAAGCCGAGCGTGTTGTAGCCGAAGCTGAGGCTGCTGATCGTGAGGCCCGGATACGTAAGCGTATCTGCGCCGTACAGGTTTTGGTACAGGTTGCCGGAACCGCCGTATACGGCGAACGCGGCTGCGCGTCTAACGCAAGTAGCGGTCAGATTCGAGTATACGTTGCCTACGTTGTAAGACCCGCCTGCATCCACCGCGCTGAACAAGGCGAAAGCGTCGTCGCCGGCTCCGCGCGAGTAGTTGTTGTCGATGACGTTATAGGACGAGCCGTTCGTCATGTTGATGCCGTCCGCGAACGTGTTTTTGATTCGGTTGTCTTGGAACGTATTGTAGGAGGAGTTGACGCCCCAGTACAAGCAGATGAAGTGCTCGACCCAAATGTTCTGAACCGTAACGTCCTGCATGCCGTTGCCGTCAATGAACTTGCCTGGACCGTCTGTCCGGTAAACATAGTTGCCCCATGCGGACAGATCTTTGATCGTCGAACCGTTCGCGGTCGATCCGATATTGAAGCCGACATCCGTATTGGATTGGCTCTGCGGAGCGACGAGCTTCGTATGCCATGGGCCTGCGCCGATGATCTCCGTTGCACGGCCGTAGAGGAAGATTTTGCTGTTGATCGTCCACTCGCCGGCAGGGATGAAGATGCCCTTCTTCGTGTTGTCTTGCCTGAATTCATTAAGCGCCTGCTCGATGGATTTGGTAGACGAAACTTGAACGTATTTGCTTGGATCCGGATTGGAAGCAGCCGGCGCGACGTTTTCCGTTTCGATCATGTCGACATAAATCCAGGATACGTCGCCGGCATCCTTCTGAATCTTGATCTTCGTGCCTGCCGGATACACTTGATCGAGCATGAGCTGCGAATCTTCATAGAGCCAGTATGCAGTTAAGCCTGCCCCAGGAGCGTTGTCGTAGCCGAGTCTGCCAAGCGTGCTAGGCGTTGCGTACACGTAAGAGAACTTGGAGGTGACGTTGAAGTTGCCTTTATCGACTCCGTTAGCGTAAATGCTGACCGTTCCGGTCGTGCTTTCGGCTACCGCGTTGCGAAGAACGAATGCGTTCGCTGGAGCGGTAAGCGTAAATTCGACATATTCACCCGTTGCATCAAGATGGACGGCAGAACGTCCGGAAGCTTCGCCGGCGAAGTCGCCAGGCTTGAAGTTAGGGACAAGCTTCGTTCCGTTCGTCGTGTTGGAGGGAGCTTCCGCCTCAATGATGGTGAACGGCATATTCGCGCCGCGGCCAACATAAAGGCTTGATGTGCTTGTGTTGTTTGCTTGCTTGATGCTTACTTCGTTCGCGTCATTGGCAACCGTTGCTGTCGCGGAGTAGCTGCCATTCGCAGCGGTCCAAGTTCCCATATTGACGTTGACGGATTGGCCAGCCGTGAGCGCTCCGCTATATGAGCCGTTCAGCGTCTGAATCGTCGTGCCTGCCGCGTTCTTCAGCAGAAGCGTAATCGCATGGGCGCCGCCTGCTGATGCAACGTTGCCTTGGTTTTTCAAATTAACCGTGAACGTTACGGTGTTACCTGCGCTCGGATTGCTCGGATTCCAGGATGCCGTTGTAATGAGGTCGGAGCTTGGCACGGGAACGACTGTCAGCGAGGCCGCACTCGTAAAGCTGTTGTTACTGTCGTTCTGCTCGATGATTGCATTGCTCTCATCGACTTTGGCGCTTACTGCGTAAGTGCCGGCATTTCTCGTTCCGGCATTCAGCGTAACCGTTGCTGAGGCGCCGGCCGCCAAAGCGCTGACCGGTGCAGAACCGACAAGCTCGCCAGCCAGAAAGAAGTTGACCGAAGTTGACGGCGCGTTCGCGTTGCCGTTATTTTTGACGGTTGCGCTCAATGTAATGGCATCGGTCTCGACCGGTGATGCCGGCGCGGAGGTCATGCCGGTAATCGTCAGATCCGGATTCGGAGCCGGTGTGCCGTATATTTCGAACTCCGCTACTTGACCCGCAGAAGAACCGGTGTTGGCTGTAATGTTCAAGCGTACCTGTTTGACTGCAGCGGTGACCGGAATCGTTACCGAGTTGCCGGTAGCCGGATTGAATGTGTAAGACGCGGAGGATACGAGATTGTTGAACGCAGCCGAGTCTTGGTTGTTGCCTAATACTTGAATCGTTTGGGTGCGAGTCCCCCATTCCGTAGCCGGGTTCAACTTCAAGACGATTGATGTGATGTTATGGTTAGAGCCGAGATCGACTGTGAGGGTACTCGGGTTACTGCCGCCTTCCCAGTATGTAGCCGTACTGCCATCGTTGCCGTTAGCTGCTACAAAAGTGTGGACGGTAGAGGAAGAGGTAATGCTTTTGTTCAATGCGACATTATTTCCGGTTGGCGTCGTAGGTGTAGGCGTAACCGTTGGTGTTGGAGTCGGTGATGCTGTAGGAGTCGGTGTAGGTGTTGGTGTTGGCGATGCTGTAGGAGTCGCTGTAGGTGTAGGTGAAGCCGTTGGTGTAGGGGTAGGCGTCGTATTCGTGAACGTCAACGTAATCTGGTCCAGATTAACATTGCCCGAATCGCCTCCGTCATATTTGTACGCGATCGTATTGCTGCCGGCATTCAAAGCCAGCGTTTCCGATTTCGTGCCCCATGTATCCCAGTTCGCGAGGTTAGCAAGCGTTGTCTGGCGAATTTTCGTGCCGTTGACGTAAACGCTGATCGTGCGCGAACCGCCTTGGGCGTTGCCGTATTTCAAGGCGACATCGTAGTTGCCGGCTGACGCCACGCTAACCGTAAACGTAGTTGTCGCGCCTTGTGTCCAGTAACCGTCTACGAAACCTGTGCCGGAGTATCCGGTATGATCGGTATTTACTTTGGCTCCGGAAGCGAGTGCAGCGCTTTCGGCTTGATAAGTGCCTGTAGGTGCTGTTGTAGGAGTAGGAGTAACTGGAGGCGTTGGTGTAGGCGTAACGGTTGATCCGTAAATTTCGAATTCGGAAATTTGGCCGGCTTGCCAGCCTGTGTTGGCGGAGATGCTCAAGCGAACATAACGCGTGCTGACAGCGGCAAAGTTAATCGTTACGGAGTTGCCGTTAACGGTAGGGTTGAACACATAGCTTGCAGAGCCAACGATGTCGGTAAACGATGAGCCGTTCGAGCTGCCCTGCACGGCCAACGTTTGCGTGCGCGTCTCCCAGCCTGCCGGCAGCTTCAGCACGACTTGATCGATGCTGGCGCTAGCGCCGAGATCGACTTGAATCCACTGCGGGAATGCGTTGTTCACGCTTTCCCAATACGTGCTTGCGTTGCTGTCGACGACGTTGCCCGCAACGTACACGTCGGCATGGCCGCTGGTGGTCACGCTTTTGCCCGCGGCGAGGTTAGGCCCGCCAGCGGCGGACGAGTCGGAAGGGTAGAGGGTGAACTGCGACAGCAATACAACGAAGGACAGGAACAGGATGAAGGACGGATTTTTCGTAAGCCGTTTGCTCATAGAGAACATAAATAACCTCCTAGTTATATCTTTCTTAAGGAAAATAATGCGCTTACATTATTGCGCAAAGCGAGTGGACTTTTGACGATCACCTCCTTAATAGAGAGATAGGTTATGTTGTTTTCATTTGTTTTCACAATTTGACAGAAGTAGAGTGTGCAGAGTTGAGGTCGCAGCGTGCAAAGATAGTGGAGGATGAAAGGGTCGTTTCATGAGGCAAGGTTCGGATTGGTCGTATGAGCCTAGCATAAAGCAGTTCCCTTCATTACTGAATAGCTATTCCTACGATGATCGTGTGTTATTTTATTGTTTGGTTTATAGCGCGCAGTTTACATACATACAGTATGTATGTTAATATAAATGCAATCAACACATCAAATGACGAAATCAAGGAGGCTGTTCCAATGAAAGTAACGAGTTTTTATCCGGTCATTCAGTCGGGGAAAGTATCGGAGACCGCAGCGTTTTACACGGCATATTTCGGCTTTGAAAAGGTATTCGAGGCAGATTGGTACGTGAGCTTGAAGCTTGCTAACAGTGAAATTCCGTTCGAGTTGGCGATTTTGGATCCGGCGCATCCTACCGTTCCTGAGGGACATGGGACGAGCGTAAATGGTCTTATCTTGAACCTGGAGATAGAGGATGCGGATGCCGAGTACGAGCGTCTCATTCAGATCGCCAAGCTGCCGCTTCTGCAAGATATTCGGGATGAGGAGTTCGGCCAGCGGCACTTTATTACAGCCGATCCGAACGGCGTACTGATCGATATAATTCAAGTCATTCCGCCTTCTGAAGCTTATAGCGAACAATACTTGTAAGACCCTGAAACGTCCGCTACAATGTATGACAACGAGACGGACCGGCTAGAACGGTTGACAAGCAGACGATTGGAGCTTCCTTATGGCCAGAAGAACGAAAGCAGAGACGAACGAGACGATTCATACGCTTACGGCAATAGCCAGGCGGCATTTCACGGAACACGGTTATGCGGATGCGGCGCTGGAGCTGATCGTACAGGAAGCGAACCTGACGCGAGGCGCCGTCTATCATCATTTTCGCAGCAAAAAAGAGCTGTTCCGCAGCGTGCTGGAATCGGTACAGCGCGAAGTGGCCCAGCGCGTCGAGCGGGATGCTTCCGCATCGGAAGACGCATGGGAGCAGCTCTATCTGGGGTGCCGCGCGTTCGTGATGGCTGCGGTAGAAGAGAACCGCAAACGCATTATGCTGATCGACGGACCGGCAATCCTGGGCTGGAACGTATGGCGCGAAATGGATGAACAGCATGCGATGAGCTTGCTGCGAGGCCAACTGCGGCTTATGAAGGAGCAAGGTTATTTGAACCGTGCATCCATCGACGCGATGACGCATTTGTTATCGGGCGCGCTCAACGAAGCCTCGCTTTGGCTGGCGCATGCGGAGACGCGGCCGGAAGCGCTGGAAGAAGCAATGCGGACGCTGAAACTGCTTTTAGAGGGCATTAAGCTGGCCGATGTTCGCCAATTATAACAATGTGTGGCTACCCGCGCGGGGAACCTCTATTTTACGTGTAATTTCGGTTATTCTTTTTCCGATTGCGACTGCACAGACAGGATGATTAGCGCTTTAAATGCAAAAACCGCGCAGTTGTGCAGCTGCGCGGTTTTTGGCTTTATTTCATCCGGTTCACGAGCCCGGTCACTAGCTTGCTGAGCGACTCCCTCCCGATGAAGGGGGCGAGACTTGCGAGCAGGTCGGGATTGTAGTTGTCCTCGTTCATTCCTTCCAGCAGCTTCTCGATATGAGCCTTGCCAAGGAAGGGGGCCAACCCTACGATGCGGCTCGCATCCAGCTCGCCATCGGTAACTTGGTCGACAAGTCGTCCGAGTGTGCCTTGGCTAATGAACGGGGCGAGACCTTGCACGGCGCTCCAGCTTATGTTGCCATTCGCTGCTTGCGTGACGAGTTTGTCTATGTCTTCCCGGTGGAGGAAGGGGGCGAGTCCGACGATTTGCGATAAATCTGCCGTACCGGCGATTGTCCGGTCGACTAACCTGCCAAGCGCTTCCCTGCTAACGAACGGGGCGAGCGAACCAACCGTCTCCCATGGTATTTCGTTATCCGCTACTTGAACAACGAGAGCGTCGATCGTCTCCGCGGGCAGGAACGGCGCCAACTGTTGAATGACGTTCATGCTGAACCTTGCGTGATCTACCTTATCGGCGACCTGCTTCAACGTGCTTGCTTTCATTAGCGGAGCAACCTCCACGAGCTCATCCGCTTCCATGCTGCCGTCGTTCACCATATCGGCTACTTGATCGGTTTCGTCGACAGCTATTTTCTCAATAATGGTGCCTGTATGGTGACTTTGCCCAACTCCAGCAAGTCCGCCGTTGATAATGTCGTCGACCGTCGTATTGAAAAACTTCGCCAGTCCCGGCAGCGTTCCGATATCAGGCATCGACTCCCCGCGCTCCCACTTCGAGACGGCTTGGTGGCTTACGTTCAGTTGATCGGCCACCTCCATTTGCGTCAGATCCTTCTCTTTCCTAAGCTTCGAGATGTAGGCTCCAATCAAACGTAAATCAAGCATTCCAATTCCTCCTAAAAGGTTACGTACAGCGCGCACTGTCAATAACAGCATAGCATGGGGGCGTTTTGCGGACTATCAATTGTTGGTAGAATTAAGGTTTGCAACCAGCGGTAGAATTTCACGCCATATCCACCCCCTTTACTGCGTAACAATGTTATGTTACATTGATAGCAGAAAGGGGCGTTATGATGGATGGACGATGAACTCATATCCAAGAAAGAGCTGCTTGAGCTGACGGGTATTTCTTACGGACAATTGTACCGATGGAAGCGCAAAAACCTCGTGCCGGAGGATTGGTTTATCCGGAAGTCTGCATTTACGGGACAAGAGACATTTTTTCCGAAGCAACGAATGTTGGCCAGAATCGATAAAATCATTAACATGAAGGATGATTTGTCGCTCGATGAGCTGGCTGAAGTGTTTTCGCCAACGCCTGCCGGACTGGCACTCAGTGTGCAGCAATTAATTGAACGAAACATTGTTACGAATGTTACAGCGGATTTTGCGGAAGAGCAAATGGGTAGACTGCCCCTCTACACCTTCGAGCAGACGATGTACTTTTACATATTGGACCAAAGCTTGTTGACGGGCGAGATGAGCCTGGACGAGGGCAAAAACTTGCTTCGAACGTTGACGGAGCATTACCCGAAATTCGAGGGCAAACCTTGTGATCTATATTTGATTCGCAAAATGGGCGTATCGACGTTTTTTCTTATGGCATCGGGAAGCGAGCTTTACATGGAGAGCGGCGTTAGAATTGCCCTGCATTTTCCTATTGCAAAGTGTATCGAGGAATTGAAGCTGAAGCTGTCGTCTTATTAACAAGAGGTGAAGGGGGATATGTCAATGGAGGCGATACGTAAGCCTGATCTTAAGATAGTGGGCATAGGTTCTACGCAGGGCGGCGAAGTCGGCATGGCGAAGATTGAAGGAATCGGGCGAGTGAAGGGCAGCATACGCTGCACGGACTTTGTGCTGGACGGTATAGCGACGATCTCTGGCAGTCTGGAATCTGTAAAAGCCCGATTGTATGGAACGTCTCACATTGAGGGCAATATGCTCGCGAAGCAGCTTGAGCTGAACGGCAAAGTAACAGTAGATGGCGATTTGATAGGCGACTTTATGGAGATTAACGGGATGTTGACGGTCAAAGGCAAGTGCGAGATGGAAACGTTCCGCGGGAGCGGCAGGCTGCATGTAGGGTTGCTAAACGCAGGGACGGTCGAACTGAAGATCCACGGGAGCTGCAGCATTGGAGAAATCGGCGGCGAGCGCATTAGTATTCGGAAGGGATCGAGCAAAGGTCTACTTAAATGGCTGAAGACGCTTCCTGTTCCATTCAGCGATAAGCTGAGTGTTCATACAATTGAAGGCGACGACATTCATGTAGAATATACGAAGGCAAAGGTCGTGCGCGGGAATAACGTTACGATTGGTGCGGGCTGCGAGATTGAGCTTGTGGAGTATAAGGAGAAGTTCGTTCAGGATAAGAGCGCGCATGTCGGCAGCAAGGTTAAGCAATAAAGGAGAAGACGGAGGGAGGCTAAAGGGATGAGCAGTATGTCACAAGGCGGATTAACGAGCGGTGGCTTAACGATTACGGGCAGCTCCGTTGCGCTTGGCGGCCATTATGATCGGGTGAAAATTGTCGGAGAAGGCTCGATAGAGGGCGATGTGCAGAGCAATAAGCTCAAAGTTATGGGCACGCTGGAGATGAATGGGCGATTGCAGACGAAGGACATTCATGTTGTCGGCACAGCCGTCTTCTCGGATCATGTGCAAGCAGCAACCGCGAAGGTGACTGGAACGGCGACAATTGCAGGAAACGCGCAAATACAGGAGCTTCGCTGCTCGGGGGCGATGGAAGTTGCGGGCAACGTGCGCAGCGAGCGGTTCATACTGAAAGGTGAACTGAAAGCGAAGGGAGCCTGCGAGGTTGATCAGTTCACGGTGAGAGGCATGTTCCACATTGGAGGCCTCCTGAATGCGGGACGGCTGGACATTAAGCTGTATCAGGACTGCTCGGCTGATGAGATTGGCGGGGAGAAAATCACGATTAAGAAGGCAAGCCTGCTCAATCCGTTCAACCTGTTTTTCTTCAGGCCGGACGCCAAGGCGTCGTTGACAACGAACGTCATTGAAGGCGATCAAATCTATATCGAGTATACGAAGGCGGGTATTGTTCGCGGTAAACGTGTGACAATTGGGCCCGGCTGTGAGATCGGCGCAGTCGAATATAAGGAAAGCTTCGAGCTGATGAGCGGATCTACGGTGAAGCAGAAGCGTAAAATATAAGGGATGAAGCGGATTCGGCAGCATAGCCGGGTCGGCTTCTTTTTTTATGCAGCGAAAGACTTATCTTCATTTCATGCTTGTATGATTTTGGTAATGTAAGTATGATGGACTTTGGAACTAGGGGATATTTGGAAGCCCCGTGACGGTTCTGACAAACCTAGCATACATACAGAAGGGGAACGGAATCATGAGGGGTCATAATCGTACTAGAAAGATAGTTAAGAGCATTGCGGGATTAGCTTTGCTGCTTGTTATTCTAAGCGGGTGCTCGGTCGAAACGAAGCAGACTGCACAGATGATCGAGGATCAGATCGAGAATGTCACGGATAGCGCCAATCCTTATGTGTTGGCAGTTAAGGGTGGCTACCAGGAGGATAACCCGGATCAATTGTACGGAGATACATTCGAGCAGTTTTTTGCGGAACCTACATGGACCTATTTCTTGTCAGATACGGATGAGCATGTCGTTGAGTTTACAGGTATGATGATGTATATGGATACAGAAGTTAAAGCACGTTTGCAATTTATTGTGGACGACGAGTCGGATACGTTCGAGGTAGGTGCATTGTCCTTCAATGATGTCCCGCAGACGGAGCTGATTAAGCTGTCCGTGCTGACCAAAGTATTCGGAGACGGCTCGGCCGCTTCCGGAACAGAGGGGCAACCCGTTGAGGAAGTTGAGGAAATTGCCGAGTCTACTCAAGCGCCAATGACAGATGCAAACGAAAATATTGAGGGTATGTACGCAGGGCAGCTAGAAGGAATTTCACTCGTTTTGGGCGACTCCACAGAGCTGATTGCCGAGCATTACGGCGAGCCGGTTGAGGCTGATTATTATGAAGGCGGTCTTTATTTTTCCTACTCCGATATTGTTTTTCTGACTAGCGCCGCGAGGGCGGAGGACGGAACGACCGAGCATGGCAAAATCATATCCATAGCGCTTCCGAGGGGCGCTTCAATCGGCGGTGTCGTTGTCGGTGATACGTTCGACGAGATCGAGGCCGTTATGGGAGAGGGCTATCGTTATGGGGACGAAGAGAGCGGCGGGTGGTATTTGGAGTATGCATACGGCGACTACGTCGTCTCGTTCTCGGCCCAAGAGGAAGCGGGCGATACGATGTCGATGGAGTATCATCATGCCCAGTATGCGGTTCCATACTCATAAGTAAGGCGATAAGGATCATAACCGATTGGGGTTATGATTCTTTTTTTACCAACTATTTCGTCAGATGGACAGCTTTCGGCTAAAATAAAGACACATGGCTTATTCGATTCGATCGGAATCATTTCAACTGTGCTCAAACTTTATTGCGTATTGCGTCTATGTTGGATAATTGCATTAACTTTTGGATATTCTGGGCACTATTTGAGTCTATGATGGATTTCTGCACTAACTTTCCTTTGGGGAGCTCCTATTCGGCTGTTCAAGCATGGAGTTGATGCGAAAATCCAATATAGCACTAAGTCAAGCTTCAAATGGGGCTTCTATCCTGCAGAAATCCATTATAGCAATACCCACCGACAGAACAGCGGCCAAAGGTCGGCGTTCCGGTAATTATTAGTCTTAGAATAGGAGGCGCGCAGATGAGCGATACGATTACACTTGGCATGGGCTGCTTCTGGAGTCCGGATGCATTGTTCGGCAGCGTGCCCGGCGTTGTTCGTACGCGGACAGGTTATGCGGGAGGCACGACGCCAACTCCAACCTATCGCCAGATGGGCGACCATTCGGAGACGGTAGAGCTAGAGTACAATACCGCCGTTGTTTCCCTTGAGGAGCTGTTGCGGCTTTTCTGGGATAACCATAACCCCTACAATATTAATGGATACAAGGGGAGACAGTATCAGTCTTTAATAATCTATCGTCATGAATCGCAGCGAGATGCCATTCAAGCGGTGCTGAAGGAGCGGGAGATAGCTCCCGATACGGAACTCCAACCTTATACAAAGTTCTGGGAAGCGGAAGAGAGGCATCAGAAATATTATTTGCACAGGTATCCACAGGCGGTCAATGCGCTTAACGATCTGTATTCCTCTCGTGATGAGCTGCTGAGCTCTACGCTAGCTGCGCGTTTGAATGGTTTAGCCAAAGGGTACACCAACCTGTCGCGTTTAAAAGAAGAAATCGGAGGATGGGATATCGACTCGGGTGAAGGGGAACGTATTTTGCACGTAATCACCCAAATTCGTTGGTAGAGGAGGGGACGGGTAATGGGCTTGTTTCAAATGAAGGCTGTACAGAATGGACAGCATCGTATGGTTTCTTTCCTGGAGGATAATTACGTGTGCACAGGTTCTGTGGGATTAGGGGATTTGGAATGTGTCAGTGAGACGGAGCTCGCTGCGCGGATAACTCGGCAATACGGGGCGGAAGCTGCGGCGCTTAGCAAAAATATCGAAGAGCTTGGCTGCTTCGTGTTCAATATGCAAGATGGCGACTACGTGCTTGTGGCTGACGGGGATGATGTTCACCTAGGCGATCTAGGCGACTACTATTATGTCGATCGCTTCGATAATGAGGAAGACGGAAGCTGTCACCGACGCGGGGTCACTTGGCTGAAGCGCTATGCTCGTTCCGACCTTAGAGAGGAGCTGCACGCTTTTCTAGCGGATGAGGCTGCGGTATCACGATTCGAGAAGCCGGTCACCAAAACGGAGTTGGAGAACGATTGGGCAGTGAAGACGTTGAACAAGGACCGGATGTGCGAGGAGGGGCTTCCCGCAGCAGTACCTGCCTATCTCATCGCCGAGGCGTTAGCGGTATTGGAAGTTGCGTTGCATAGCGACAACCCGGATCGGAGGGAACGTGCTGCTGTTGCGATACTGCAATATGCGAGTAAATCTAGCGTCATGCCATGAAGGTAATAGCTCTGATCAAGAGGAAACTCTTGCTTGGAGCTATTTTTGTTTTGTTATTTTTGTTAGCTAACTTTTCAATAATAAAGCAAAAAACTATGATCATGCCATATTTAATGTAAGCGCTTCAATGTATAATATTGGTGTAATTATTGTGAGGTTATCCAATACATATTGCGGAGGGATGCGGCTTGTTCAAAACAAGGAAGAAATGGCTTTCAAGTATCATTGTGTTCTCTATGCTGCTTTATTTGTTAGTACCGTTTGCAGGTATGGCATACGCGCAGACAGAGGATGTGAATTATGACTTCGAGGATGGCACGGCAAGCGGCTGGCAGGGAGGCTGGGGGGATGCGCTTGTATCGGTAGAAGCAAGCGGCGATCTCGCTGCCGAAGGCAATAGCTATGCGCTGAAAGTAAATACGAGCTATTCGAACACTGCGACTTGGCAGACCGCTGCCATTCGTGTATATCACGGCCTTGATCTAACGAAATACGGCAAGGTCGATTATGACCTCTATGTCCCGCAATCTTTCCCCGGCGTTCTCGGGGTCAGCACTGATCTGAACGGCAGTTGGCAGGGGTTAGACTACAGCAATCATGATATTACCGCGCTTGCCTCGGGTGCTCAGACGATCAATGGCATCTCCTATGTGCCGATTCATAAGAGCGTCGTTATTCCGGCAGGCTCAGCGCAAGGCGAGCTTGTTATACAAATGCAGAAGAACATGGATCTCGTCTACAACGGCGCAATCTATGTGGATAATATCCGATTGTCTGCACGGACGGATATCCCTGTCGATCCGGAGCCGCCTACGCAAGTGGTCGGTACGTACAAGGCTGTCGATGCGTTGCTGGCTGGCAATGGCCCTGAATTCAGAACCGTTCCAGTTGGAGGCGATGCTCTCTATGAAGGCGAAGGCTACGTCTCCTTCTTCTATGAGCATGACGAAGCGAGTCCTGGAACGGCTACGTTCAATGTGAACGTTCCGGAGACAGGGCTATACAAGTTAATCGTCGGCTATTACGCGCCCTATGGCGACAAGGAAACGTCGATTCTCATTAACGGACAGTCAAACGGCAACTCAAAGCTGCCGATATTGCCCGCGGGTGAAGTAACTGGCGAGTACGCGGCCGGTAAAGTACTTCTGCAAGAGGGTGCTAACACAATCGGTTTCGCGAGAAACTGGGGTTATTACGGCATCGAGTACATTACACTGGAATCCGACAAACCGGCAGCCGACCGTGTCGAGGCAGAGGATGGAGTCATTGGAGAAGGTGCATCCGTTCTGACGGACTCGCCGGGGTATTCGGGCACGGGCTACGTGTTCATGCCTAGCAGCGGTTCGATTACGTTAACGTATAACGCTGCATCGGCTGGGTTGTATGATTTTGCAATCGGCTATCAAGCGCCATATGGCTATAAGGAAACGTCGGTACTGCTGAACGGCTCTCCTGTCGCAAACGTGCCTCTCCAGCCGACGACAGAGTTCTCGGAGAAGCAAGCTGGGAAGCTGCTGCTTCAAGCAGGTGAAAATACGATTACGTTCGAGCCGTTTTGGGGTTGGTACAACATCGACTACATCGCGTTGACGCCTACGGCTCCGCCGAAGACGCATAATGTGCCGAAGACGCTTGTGAATCCGAACGCTTCGCCAGAGGCGCAAGCGGTCATGAACTATCTCGTGGACAACTACGGCAAAAAGATTATTTCCGGCCAGCAAACGTTGGAAAACGCAGAATGGATTTATGAGCAAACGGGCAAATATCCGGCCATTTTCTCAACTGACCTGATTGAGTACTCGCCTTCACGCGTCGAGTACGGGTCGACTTCGCAAGAGGTCGAGAAAATGATGGATTGGGCTGAAAGAGGCGGTCTTATTTCCTTGTGTTGGCATTGGAACGCTCCGAAGGGGCTGTTCGGCAATGAAGTGGGTAAGGAATGGTGGAGAGGCTTCTATACGGAATTCACAACGTTCAATCTTCAGTATGCGCTAGATAACAAGGATTCGGAGGATTATGAGCTGCTGATTCGCGACATCGATGCGATATCGGTGCAGTTGAAGCGACTGCAAGATGCGAACATTCCCGTGCTATGGAGACCGCTGCATGAGGCAGAAGGCGGCTGGTTCTGGTGGGGAGCGAGCGGTCCGGAAGCAGCGAAAGAGCTTTATCGTATGATGTACGACCGGATGACAAACTACCATGGCTTGAACAATCTGATCTGGATTTGGAACTCTCCTTCAGCGGACTGGTATCCAGGCGATGATGTAGTAGACATTATTAGTACCGACATTTACAATCCGGCGGGTGATTACAGCCCGAGCAGCAATAAATACGACAGCCTTGTATCGCTTGTGAACGATAAGAAGCTGGTGACGCTGCCGGAGAATGGGCCGATTCCAGATCCGGATTTGCTGCAAATTTATAACGCCGACTGGAGCTGGTTCAGCACATGGGCAGGCAGCTTCATTACGGACGGCGTCACTAACACCGCAGCACATTTGGATAAAGTATTTAACAGTGATTATGTCATTACGCTAGATGAGCTTCCCGACAATATTTACAGCTACGGACTGCCGGATACGGCGGCTTCCTTGTCAGCGTCGCCGAATGCGAATGGGTGGTTTAACGAGGATGTTACGGTGACTTTAACCGCCGGCGCTTCGGGTGAAGGGGAATCGGTAACTACGTATTATGCAATTAACAGTGGAGCTTACGGGGTATATGTAGAACCTATAGAAGTTTCATTCGAAGGCGAGACGACGATTTCGTATTATTCGGTTGATGCGGCAGGTGCAGCGGAAGCGGTCAAGACGGTTCAGGTGAAGCTGGACAAAACAGCGCCGTCGGCACAGTTGCTGCAGTCGGGCAGTGCTGTCCATGATATTACTCAAGGAGAGCCGCTGCGATTCGAGCTGACAAGCACGGATGCGGAATCCGGCGTTGCAGCCGAGCATATGTTGCTTGACGGTACAGCGATTGTCAGCGGTCAAGCCATCAATTCGTCCGCTCTTGCAGCGGGGTCGCATACGGTTCAGTATACCGTTACGGACAAGGCCGGCAATGAACAAGCAGGCAGTATTACCTTCGGAGTTGTGAAGCCGCTGGCGAAGGGTGCTCCAGGAAAGCCTGTACTAAGCGACAACAATGGTTATGACACCGGATTGAAGGACGGCAGCTACACCGTTACGATGAACCTGTGGCACGGCAACAATGGTACGGAGTTCAAGCTATATGAGAATGGCGTGCTGATCAGCACGAAGAAGCTGACGGACGTATCGCCAGCTGCGCAAACCGTCGCTACGGCGATTGCAGGCAAAGCAAACGGTACGTACACGTACACTTGCGAGCTTACGAATGTGTTCGGCACAACCTCGTGCGCGCCGCTCGTCGTCGTCGTTAAGGATGCGAACCCAGGCAAACCGGTATTGTCCAGCGACAACTGGGATGGAGACGGCCAGTTCAAGGTAACGATGAATATGTGGTGGGGAACGAATGCCACGGAGTACCGTCTTTACGAGAACGGTCAGCTCATCGATGTGAAGCCGCTCAGCGAATCCACGCCTGGCGCGCAAAACGCAGTGACAACAATCGCGGGCAAAGCCAAGGGCACATACACGTATCGATGCGAGCTTGTAAACGCGGCTGGCGTTACCTCGAGCGATACGATAACGGTCGTGGTGAAGAAGCAATAGGGATTAAGTGTAACCAAAGCTTTGTCCGTTCCAATAGGAGCGGGCAGAGCTTTTTTGTGTTAGGCGTGGACCCACGAAACCGCCAAGCCCAGCGCTGTAAGAGCATATATGACCTTACCCGTGACACAAACGGGTTACTCCTTCGCTGTAAGTGCATATACGCACTTACAGCCTCGCACGAACACGGCACTTTTAGCCTTTTTGCGATCATAGAAGCTATCTGCCCCCGTCTAGTGGTAGAATAAGTACAAAAAAACGAGTGATAGACAGGAGAAGTAATGAAATTGGACATCAATGTTACTCATACAGCCGTATTTTTTGATGTGGACGACACGTTATACGATCATTTGACGCCGTTTCGGAAAGCGTTGGAGACGGTCGCAGCGACTACTGAAGCGTTCCCTTACGAAGAGGCGTATCATCGGATGCGCTACTATAGCGACATACTATCATTGGAGATGGGCGGAGCGGGCAAAATGGAGGAAGGACAAGCGACGGAATTGATGCGCCGCCGGCGTTTCCAACTCACGCTTGCCGAGTTCGGCATCGAGGTTAGCGAGCAGCAATCTGCCGACATTCAGGCTGCTTATATCGGCTGCCAGTTCGACATCCAGATGTTCGACGGGGCGCGCGAATTGCTGAAGCGGCTGAGCGGGGCCGGCTTCGTTGTCGGACTCATCACGAACGGGGCGGAGGCGCATCAGATGAGCAAGATCAAAGCGATGGAGCTCGATGCGCTTATCCCGCCGGAACGTCAATTCGTTTCGGGCAAGGTTGGCCACGACAAGCCCGATCGCCGTATTTTCGAATACGTGAATGAACAGACGGGAACGAAGCCGGCGAACTGCATCTATGTCGGCGATTCGTGGCGCAACGACGTCATCGGCGCGATTGAGGCGGGCTGGAGCGTCATTTGGTTCAATCATCGCGGCGCGAAGCCCGAGTCGGAGCATATGCCGCATCATATCGCGTCAAGCTATGAACAATTGAATCGTCTGCTTATGAGAAATGAAGTGCGTTCGGTATAATGGTTTGCGAAGAGAAGGAGGGAGGCTAAAACGTGGGGACGGGCAACTTGTACCGCAAATATATGAAAAATAACTTATTCGTCAAAATGATTCTATTGTTCGCCGGCATCACGATCGTCACGATCATCACGTTCTCCTATCTGATGTACTTATCCATGTCGCAATCGGCTCTTCAAAGGCAGCTTGACGTGCAGAAGCGGGCGATCGAAAGCGTAGGCAATTATATCGGGAGCAAATACGATTCCGTGCAGACAATGATGGTCGACGTGTATCGGGACAATCAGCTGGCATTCAATATGTCATATTTAATGGAAAAGCCTTACCCGGACTATGTGAAGTTCGGGCTCGATCAATACTATAACAACAACAGCTCCTCCGTGGACGCCGTACAATATTTTCGCAATATGCTGGACGACGATGCAGACATTACGAGCCTCATGATGTACAGCGCGGAGCAGCAGCAGCTCTATACGTATAACGTGAACAGGCAGTTCAAAATCGTTTCGACGAACGCGGCAAATTCGTACGTGCCGGACGCCATGTACTTGGAGGAGGGCTCGAACGTCTCGCTTCCGAACATTTGGGTGAAAAAAGCCGTTAAGCTGAATCCTGAGCTCAAGCTGTACGGCGTGAAAGTGCCGATTAACAACAATCAGACGCTGCGCAATATCGGCCAGCTGCTCGTTTTCTTCGATGCGGACAAAATCAAAGCCAGCTACGCTTCGATGGAGGACAAGCTGATGGGCTCCATCCTCGTGCTGTCCGCGGAAGGGGAAGTGGTGTTTGATACTTCGGACGTCTATTATGGCAAGCCCTATCCGTACTTGGAGCAGATCGAATCGGTATACGATTCGGACAGTGAAACGAGCCAAGGGATGATCGTGTCGAAGCTTCAGCGCACGAAGGGCGGCTTCACTGTGCTTAGCGTCGTGCCGAAGAAAGAGATAGAAGCGTCGTATCGCGGCGTCCGCAGCACGATCGTGACGATCAGCTCGATCTGTATTTTGTTCGCGATTCTCATCCCGTCCATCTTCATCTCGAACTTCGCCAAGCGGACGCATAACATCATTCGCGTTACCCGCAAAGTGAAGCAAGGCGATCTGACGGTCCGGATCGCGGACGGCAAGGAAGACGAGCTAGGGCAAATTTCGAAGAGCTTCAACGATATGCTCGAAGAGCTGAACCAATATATCGACCGGGTGTACAAGGCCGAGATCAAGCAGAAGCATACGGAACTGGCGGCGCTCGAGGCGCGCGTCAATCCGCACTTCCTGTACAATACGCTCGAGGTCATTCGGATGAGGGCTATCTCCCAAGGGGCAAGCGATGTCGGCGAAATGATCTACAGTCTGTCGGTGCTGTTCAAAAGCTACGTGCACCAGAAGCCGAACTATACGCTGCAGGACGAGCTGGAGGCGTGCCGCCTTTACCTCGAGCTGTTCCGCATCCGCTACAAGGACCGATTTGCCTACGCCTTCGATTGCAGCCCTGAGCTGAAGAACAAGAAGGCGATGAAGATGTCGCTGCAGCCGATTATCGAAAATTACATATTGCACGGTCTAAGGTCGGCCAGCAGCGACAACCGCATCGATATTGAAGTGGCGAAGCAAGGCCAGTTGATTAGCGTAACGGTATCCGATAACGGCAAGGGCATAACGCGGGAACGACTCGAAGAAATAAAGTCGTCGCTGGCCGCGCCGGAGAACGTCGGCGAATCGTTCGGGCTGCGCAGCATTCATGAACGGCTGCAGCTGCTCTACGGCGACGAATACGGTATCGCGATCGAGAGCAAGCTGGGCGAAGGGACGACGGTGTCCGTTTATTTTCCGGATGAAGGGGAGGTTTGATGCGGATATGTACAAGGTGTTTATTGTAGACGACGAGCCGTTCATCATCGAAGGGCTTTACGATATTATCGATTGGGGCGGCATGGATCTGGAGATTGTCGGCCATGCGGAGAACGGGAAGGATGCGCTGGAGGCTCTCGCGGGGCGTCCGGCCGACATTCTGATTACCGATATCTCGATGCCGGTCATGAACGGGCTAGCTCTTATTAGAAGCGCAAGGGAGACGCTGAATGCCGACCTGAAGGTTATCGTGCTAAGCGGCTTCAACGAGTTCGATTATTTGAAGGAAGGCATGCGGCTTGGCATCGAGAACTATTTGCTGAAGCCGATCAATCTGGAGGAGCTGAAGGCGACGCTGGCTAATACGATCAGCAAGCTTAACGAAGCCAAGGCGAGCATCGATTTCAATAAGCAGAGCATACGGATCTTGCGGGACAATGTCATGTACCGCTGGCTCATGAATCAGATCGATCCGGCGCAGTTCGGCGAACGCGCGGAGCTGCTCGGCATAAAGCTCGATACGCCTTATGTCGCGATCGCCATCATTAGCATGGCGCACCTGCAGAGGGAGACGCTCGATTGGATGGCGACCCGCAATGAAAGCGACTATGGCACGTCCATCATCGCATTCCGCGATATGGAGGGCGATGTCGTCGTTGTGTTCAAGCTGAACGAACGAGAGGAAGGCTTGGAGCAAGCAGCGCAATTGCTGCGCAGCTTTAGAGCCGAGTGGCCGGGCAAGGAGCAGCCGAGACTGTCGCTCGGAAGCGCGGAGAAGCTGGAGGATGCAGCGCACAGTTATGCTCATGCCCGCAAGGCGCAGGAATATTACATGATCTACCCTGATCGGGAAATCGTACGTTATGACGAGCTGCCGAGCGGGCAAGGCGACAATCAGCAGCGGTTTCCGCTTGATTGGGCGGAGTATGCGCAGCTCATTATGGCGAAGGAGAAGGAGGAGCTGCTGCACCGCCTGGAGGATGATTTTGCGCAGCTGCAGAAGCGGGAAGGACTTACTCCGGCCGATATCCGCGATACGGGCATGGAGCTGGCGGTTCGCTTGAAGATGCAGCTCGAGGAAATTCGCCACGACGAGGAAACGCAGCTGTTCCAAGGCAGCTTCGATCAGTTGCGGCAGGCTGCATCGCTCGAGCAAGTGGTGGAGATGCTGAAGGAAGCGGCGGGACTGACGGTCGATGCGCTCATTCGCGATGTGAAGAGTCCGATCGTGCAGCAGGTGCTGAACCATATTAAGGACGCCTTCAACGAGGACCTGTCGCTGAAGAAGCTGGGCGCCATGTACAACATCCATCCCGTCTACTTGGGCCAACTGTTCCATAAGGAAGTGAACGAGACGTTCACCGAATACATGAATAAGTATAGGGTCGAGAAGGCGAAGGAGCTGCTGAAGAATACGACGCTTAAGGTGCATGATATCGCCACGAACGTCGGTTACTGGGAGACGGGCTACTTCTATAAGCAATTCAAAAAACATGTCGGCATCTCGCCGTCGGAATACAGGGGGCTGCTATAGCGATTTCTCGTCGCGAAGCAGCTTTCTTTATTTTGAGCATGATTTATTTAGTTTCTATTCTATTTGAAAATGTTTTCATTTTATAAAGTTAAGGGAGTTCGAAGGACAAGCGTTAAGTAACAGGGAAAAGGCTTTCACGCAACGACAGCACGTATAAACGATCATGCTGCGCGGAAGGATGTAACCATGCGAAGCTTGTCCCGAGAGCGATATTCGAAGGGGAGGGTAACATACATGAGTAACAAGAAAACCCGATTTTCTGTGCTGTTAACGGCACTGCTGGCGTTCGCGCTAGTTGTAAGCGCATGCGGCAGTGACAACAAAACGGAGAGCAACGGCAACGGCGGATCGTCGGAGAAGCCGGTTGAGCTTATCTGGTACACGATTGGCGTACCGCAGAAAGATTTGGCTAAGGTCAATGAAAAAATCAACGAATATACGAAAGAAAAAATCAATGCAACGGTTAACATGAAAATGATCGACTTTGGTGACTATACACAAAAAATGCAAGTAATGGTTTCCTCGGGCGAGCCAATGGACATTTTGTTCACAAGCTCGTGGGCGTTCGATTACGTGCAAAACGCGCGTAAAGGCGCATTCACGGCGATCGACGATCTGCTCGAGACAAGCGGCAAAGGCATCAAAGAAACGCTTGATCCGGCGTTCCTCGAAGGCTCCAAGGTTGACGGCCATAACTATGGCGTGCCTGCCAACAAAGAGCTTCCTGCTCAAGAGGTATGGCGCTTCAACGATGAGCTCGTGAAGAAATACAACCTGGACATCAAGAGCGTAACGACAATGGAAAGCCTAGAGCCGCTTTTGAAAACAATCAAGGATAACGAGCCGCAAGTGACGCCGCTCTCCCTTACGAAAGATTTCGTGCCGCTCATGCCTTTCGATTACATCATCGAGAAGCTGCCAATGGCCGTTTACTTGGACACAACAGATTACAAAGTGCTTAACATCTTCGAAACGCCTGAGCTGAAGGCTGCTCTGGATACGATGCACAAGTTCTACGAAGCAGGATACATTTCGCCTGAAGCAGCGACGACGACTTCGGTTGAAGACCTGTACAAATCGGGCAAATGGTTCACGGACCGCGCTTCGACTCAACCGCTTGCGGAAAATCTATGGACGGCAAGCTACGGCTACCCGGTTACATCGACGCCTGCCGGCAAAGCGTACACGTTCAACTGGTCGGTTATGGGCTCGATGCAAGCGATCTCGGCTAACTCCGAGCACCCAGAGAAAGCAATGGAGTTCTTGAACCTGCTTAACACCGATCCGGTGCTTCGCAACATGATCGACTCCGGTATCGAAGGCGTTCACTACGAGAAAGTCAGCGAAAACGTAATGAAAAACCTGCCTGACTCGAAAAACTACGATATGCCGACGTTCTCCCTCGGCAACTTGCTTATTACGTACTTGAACGAGAACGACCCTGAGAACAAATGGGAGCTGTTCAAAGAATTCAACGCATCGGGCATCGACGCTCCGCTGCTTGGCTTTAACTTCGACGCAACAAAAGTATCCAAAGAAATTGCAGCTGTACAAAACGTTAAAGAAGAGTTCTGGTCTGCATTGATGACGGGAGCAGTTGATCCTAACGAGTTCCTGCCGAAAGCGAACGAGAAATTCAAGGCTGCTGGCCTTGATAAGGTAATCGCGGAAGTACAATCGCAGCTTGACGCTTGGAAAGCAGCGAACAACAAATAGTAGGCAACGCGAATCGGGCGGGTGAAGAATCTTCGCCCGATTCTTTTCTTTTTTACGCTATCAGGAGTCTGGAGGGATGATTATGAAAACGCTCGGCGCTATTTTCAAAGACGTCGTTAAAAATAAAGTAATGCTGCTCATGGTGCTTCCGGGTGCCCTATGGTTTCTGTTCTTCTCCTATATCCCGATGCTCGGGACGGTTATCGCGTTCAAGGAATACCGGTTCGACAGAGACGGGTTCTGGGCCAGCATCGTCAACAGCAAATGGGTAGGTCTCGATAATTTCAAGTTTCTATTCAGCACGGACGATGCTTATATCATTACCCGCAACACGATTTTGTATAACGCGGTGTTCATCGTAGTCGGTCTTGCGCTGGCGGTGCTTATGGCCGTCGTATTGTCCGAGATTACGAATAAGAAGCTGTCGAAGCTATATCAGACCGGCATGTTCCTTCCGTACTTTTTGTCATGGGTAATTGTCGGATATTTTGCGTTCAGCTTCCTAAGCTCGGAGCGCGGCCTGTTGAATTATGTGTTCGAATATTTCGGCTGGGAATCGATGCAATGGTACTCCGATCCGAAGTACTGGCCTTATATCATCGTGTTCATTTATCTATGGAAAGCAGTCGGCTATAACAGCGTCGTCTACTTGGCGGCCATTATGGGCATCGACAAATCGCTTTATGAAGCGGCGATGATCGACGGAGCTAACAAATGGCAGCAAATCCGCAACATTACGCTTCCGCTGCTGTCGCCGATCATTACGATCATGACGTTGCTAGCCGTAGGTAAAGTGTTTTACGCAGACTTTGGCTTGTTCTATCAAGTGCCGAGGGATTCGGGAACGTTGTATTCCGTCACGAACGTTATCGACACGTATGTATACCGCGGTCTGAAAACGACAGGCGAGATCGGCATGAGCACGGCGGCCGGCTTGTATCAATCGGTAGTCGGATTCGCTCTGGTCATTACGTCGAACTATATCGTGCGCAGATTCAATAAAGATAACGCCTTGTTCTAAACTTCGGAAGGGAGTTGACGCCAAATGTCACTAGTTAAGAAAAAACAACGAGATTTCCATAAGCTGTCTACGCCATGGAACGCGGCCTTTAATTTGTTCGCCGGCCTATTCTCTTTTATATGCGTATTTCCATTTTTGTTCGTAGTCATTATTTCGTTTACGGATGAGAACGCTCTGGCAAGGGACGGATACCGACTCATTCCGACGGAGTGGAGCCTCGAGGCCTATAAATATGTATTCCAAACAGGCGATACGCTGCTTCGTTCCTATGGGGTAACGATCTTCGTCACCGTCGTGGGCACGATCGTCAGCCTGCTGTTCATTGCCCTATATGCCTATGCGCTGTCGCGCAAAAGCTTCAAATACCGCAATTTCTTCGCTTTCTTCGCTTTCTTCACGATGCTGTTCAACGGCGGTCTTGTGCCGTCTTACATTGTGACGACGCAATTGCTCGGTCTTAAAGATACGGTTTGGGCGCTTATTTTGCCGCTGGCCGTTAATGCGTTCTATATTATGATTCTTCGGACGTTCTACAGCACGAGCGTGCCTGATGCAGTCATCGAATCGGGTAAAATCGACGGCGCCGGCGAGTTCGGCACATTCATTAAGCTCGTTCTGCCGCTGTCGCTGCCGGGTCTGGCTACGATCGCGCTGTTCAGCACGCTCGGTTATTGGAACGACTGGTTCAACGCTTTGCTCTATATCGACAATCCGAATCTCGTGCCGCTGCAATCGATGCTGATGCGTATCGAGACCAATCTTCAATTCATTATGCAAAATTCGCAAAACAGCTCGCTTGGACTTGAGGCGCTGCGCAATATGCCGCAGGATACGTCGCGTATGGCGATGGTTGTACTGGCGACGGGACCAATCATCTTCGCTTATCCGTTCTTCCAGCGTTATTTCATTCAAGGTTTGACAGTCGGAGCGGTTAAGGAATAGAAGAGAGGAGCGATCATACGTGATATACAAAGAGAGCCATCGTCCTGTAGCGGAACGGGTAGCCGATCTGCTCGGCCGAATGACACCCGAGGAGAAGGTCGGACAGCTGCTGCAGCCGTTCGGCTGGCAGACTTACGAGCATAAGGACGGCAAAGTAGAGCTTGCCGAATCGTTCAAGCAGCAAGTCGAAGCTGGGGGCGTCGGCTCCTTGTACGGCGCGCTTCGCGCCGATCCATGGACGGGCGTGACGCTGGAGTCGGGCTTGTCGCCGCGCGAGGGCGCGGAAGCGGTCAATGCGATTCAGCGTTACGCGATGGAGCATTCGCGGCTTGGCATTCCGATTCTGATCGGCGAGGAATGCTCGCACGGCCATATGGCGATCGGGGCGACGGTATTCCCGGTGCCGCTGTCGTTAGGCAGCGCGTGGAACGTCGAGCTGTATCGCGAGATGTGCCGCGCCGTGGCGAAGGAGACGCGCAGCCAAGGCGGCGCCGTCACGTATTCGCCGGTGCTCGACGTCGTGCGCGATCCGCGCTGGGGGCGTACGGAGGAATGCTTCGGCGAAGATCCGCATTTGATCGCAGAATATGCGAAAGCTTCCGTTGAAGGTTTCCAAGGCGAGTCGCTTGCTCATGAAGATAGCGTGGCCGTGACGTTGAAGCATTTCGTCGGGTATGGCAGCTCGGAGGGTGGACGCAACGCCGGTCCGGTTCATATGGGCAAGCGCGAGCTGCTTGAGGTTGATATGCTTCCGTTCAAGGCGGCGGTTGAAGCAGGAGCGAAATCGATCATGACGGCCTACAACGAAATCGATGGCGTGCCGTGTACGACGAGCAGCGAGTTGCTGCAGGATATATTGCGCGACGAGTGGGGCTTCGACGGCATGGTCATTACCGATTGCGGGGCGATCGATATGCTGGCGTCCGGACATGACGTAGCCGAAGACGGCTTGGACGCGTCCGTGCAGTCCATAACGGCAGGCATCGATATGGAAATGTCAGGCGTTATGTTCGGGCAGTATTTGCTGCAGGCTTTGAGCGAGGGCAAGCTTGATCCGGCTGTATTGGATACGGCAACTGCTCGCGTTCTGGCGTTGAAATTCGAGCTCGGCTTGTTCGAGAAGCCTTATGCCGACCCTGATCGGGCGGAGAAGCTGATCGGCAGCGAGGAGCATATCGCGTTGGCGCGCCGTATTGCAGGAGAGGGCATCGTGTTGCTGAAAAATGATGGCGGGACGCTGCCTCTGGAGAAGGGGACCGCGGGTCGGATTGCGGTCATCGGTCCGAATGCCGACGCGTTCTATAATCAGCTTGGCGATTATACGTCGCCGCAGCCGAAGGATAAGGTCGTGACCGTGCTGGAAGCGATTCGCAGCCGGTACAAGGAAGATCCGGACGCGGTGTTGTACACGCCGGGCTGCCGCATTCGCGGCGAGTCGCGCGAAGGGTTCGAATCGGCGCTGGCATGCGCCGCTGCGGCCGATACGATCGTCATGGTCGTCGGCGGCTCGAGCGCGCGCGACTTCGGCGAAGGCACGATCGATCTGCGCACCGGCGCCTCGAAGGTAACGGAAAATGCGTGGAACGACATGGATTGCGGCGAAGGCATCGACCGCGTCTCGCTTGGTTTGTCCGGCGTGCAGCTGGAACTGGTTCAGGAAGTGCATAAGCTCGGCAAGCCGGTCGTCGTCGTGTACATTAACGGCCGTCCGATCGTAGAGCCGTGGATCGACGAGAACGCGCATGCGATCGTGGAGGCTTGGTATCCGGGGCAGGAGGGCGGAAGTGCGATTGCCGATGTGCTGTTCGGCGACGAGAATCCGTCCGGTCGTCTGACGGTATCGATTCCGAAGCATACCGGGCAGCTGCCGGTTTACTACAACGGCAAGCGTTCGCGAGGCAAGAGGTATTTGGAGGAAGATTCGCAGCCGCGGTATCCGTTCGGATACGGGCTTAGCTATACAACGTTTGAGTATTCGAATTTGTCGGTCGAACCGGCTGAGCTCGCCGTGGGCGAGGAAGCGATGGTGACGGTGGACGTTATGAATACAGGTGATCGCTCAGGGGCGGAGGTCGTACAGCTCTATGTGTCCGATGTTGCGAGCAAGGTGACGCGCCCGGAGCGTGAGCTTAAGGGGTTTGAGAAGATCATGCTTGCTCCTGGCGAGAAGCGTACCGTTACATTCACGGTTGGAGCCGAGCAGTTGCAATATATCGGCAAGGACATGGTGCCTGTCGTAGAGCCTGGCTTGTTCCGCGTGCTTGTGGGGCGCAATGTGCAGGATACGTTGAGCGCAGACCTCATCGTCCGGGAGGCGAAGTAAGGATGGAGCGGATTAGACGATTTATACGCGAGCTTTCGGAGCGCCAGTGGCTCGAGCAGGTGGAGCTGAACGATTGGACGATCGACCGCTCGACTTATGTGCTGCCGGGACAGTATGAAGGAATTGTTCCTTATCCGGAAGGAAACGACTACAGCCGTTTTCCGAGCAAACAAGGCACGACTTATTTTTTCCGTAAAAGCTTGGAGCTGCCTGCCGGTTGGGCGGGCAGCGGCGGTATCGGCTTGATTTTCGATTCCGGCGGCGAGGGGCTGCTGCGCGTTAACGGCGCTTCCGCGCAAGGGATTGATCGGAATCATACGTTTGTTACGCTGAGCGAAAGCATAGGGGGCGGTAACGGCCGGTTGGAGCTGGAGATCGAGATGTACGATCCGATTCCCGAACCGGTGGATCCGCTTAATCAGCAGGCTGTTATTCAGCCTCCGATGACGGCGATCCGCAGCTTGCTCGTTCGAGTGAATCATCCCGTGCAAAGCCTGATGTACACGGCAACGGTCGTAAGAGACAGCATGCTGCTGATTCCCGAGCAGGATGGACGGCGCAGCCGGTTAATGGCCGCGCTGTATGAAGCGATGGACGCGTTCGTATCTTTAGACGAGCGGCAATGGTCGCTGCCCGTGACGGGAGCGGTCGCAGCCATCGAGGAGCGGCTGCGTGCCGAGGTTCAGCGGATCGGCGGCAATGCGGAAGGTCTGATGCATATGGTCGGCCAATCGCATATCGACATCGCTTGGCTGTGGCCGGCGCGGGAGACGGTTCGGAAGACGAGCCGTACGTTCTCGACGGTCGATGCCTTAATGAATGAATATCCGCAATACCGGTTCACGCAGAGTCAACCGTTATTGTTCGAATACTTGAAGCTGAACGACCCGGAATTGTATGAGCGGGTGAAAGCCAGAATCCGCGAAGGACGCTGGGAGCTGGTCGGAGGCATGTGGGTCGAGCCCGATCTGAACATTCCGAGCGGCGAATCGTTTATGCGTCAAATGCTGTACGGGCAGCGGTTCTATCGGGAAGAGTTCGGCATAACCTCGGAGATCGAGTGGCTGCCGGACACGTTCGGTTATTGCGCTTCGCTGCCGCAGATATTGAAGCATGGCGGCATTCGTTATTTCATGACGACGAAGCTTGGATGGAACGATACGAACGTTTTCCCTTACGACCTGTTCCATTGGGTCGGCATCGACGGCACGCCGATGCTCTCGTATTTGAATCACGGCGTCAACGAAAACACGCTGCCGAAGGACGTGCACGATCACTGGCAGTCTTACCGCGAGAAGGATAAACATGCGGAGCAGATGTTGTTGTTCGGACATGGCGACGGCGGCGGCGGGGCAACCCGCGAAATGCTGGAGTACATCGACCGCGCAGAGCTGATGGTCGGGCAACCGGCCAGCCGCTACAGTACGGCGGCCGATTTCTTCGCTGGCACCGACGAGGCATCGTCTTCGCTTCCGAAGTGGCGCGGCGACTTATATTTGGAGCTTCATCGCGGCACGTATACCACGCATGGACGCAATAAGTTGTACAATCGCAAAGCGGAAATTCTGTACAGGGAAGCCGAGCTATGGCAATCGCTTGCTTATGACGGTGGCGACAAAGCGCGGCTGGATTCCGTCAAGTCTGAGCTGCATGAGGGCTGGAAGCTGATTCTGCTTAACCAGTTCCACGATATTATTCCTGGTTCGGCGATCACGGAAGCATATGAGACTTCGACGAAGGAATATGAGCAAGTGTTCGCGAAGGGCCGGGCTGGTCTGCAGGCGGGGCTTGAAGAGCTGACTGCCGGAATCGGAGCTGGCGGCGCGGCTGGCGAATCGCTTGTCGTATTCAACAGTCTCGGCTGGAGTCGTGACGTCATGCTGCGGCTGGCGGACGCTGCTTCAGATCTGCAGGCTTACGATAGCAATGGAGTGAAGCTGTCGATGGACCGGATGACTGAGGATGGTTCGGCGGTAATCAGAGTGCCGAACGTTCCGGCTCTTGGTTATAAGACGATAGGGTTGAAGCGTGAGGGTGCTGCGATTTCGGCTGATGCAGCTCTTGCTCCGCTTGAGGATAGATGGGAAACCGAGCTTTACCTGATTACATTCAACGAACGCGGCGAAATTGCAAGCTTGATCGATAAGCAGGCCGGCAGGGAAGTGTTGAAGAACGGCGAGACGGGCAACCGGTTCGACTTCTTCCATGACCGCCCGACGTTATGGGACGCTTGGGATATCGACGACCGTTATGAGCAACAGCCAGCCGGAAACGCTGTGCTGCTGGGCAAGGAAGTCGTATTGACGGGCGAGACGATGGACGTGCTGCGCTTCCGCTGGCGGATCGGACAATCCGACATTAGCCAGGACATGATTCTGTACCGTGATGACAAGCGGATCGACTTCGTGACGAAGGTGAACTGGAACGAGGAGCATAAGCTGCTGAAGGTCGCATTCCCGGTCGATATCGTGACGGATAAGGCGACCTACGAAATTCCTTTCGGCGCTTTGGAACGAGTGACGCATCGCAATACGAGCTGGGAGCAGGCGCAATACGAGGTTTGCGGCCATCGGTTCGCCGATGTATCCGAGCGCGGTTACGGCGTAAGTTTGTTGAACGACAGCAAATATGGATACGATATCCAAGACGGTGTCATTCGCCTGTCGTTGCTGCGCGCGCCAAAATGGCCGGATGTTACCGCCGACCTTGGCGAGCACGCGTTCACTTACTCGCTGTATCCGCATGAGGGCGATTGGCGAGAGGCGCATACGCTGCGCAAGGCGGCGGAGCTTAACAGCGAGGCTGTTTCGGTTTCCCTTGCGGAATCGCCGGCGGTATCGGAGCAGTCGTATATTTCGTTCGACGGCGAGCATGTGGTCGTCGACACGGTGAAACCTGCCGAGGACGGCGACGGTATCGTCATCCGTCTGTACGAATCGTCCGGCGGCCGCGAGAGCGTCACGCTTGGCTGGCCGCATGCTTTCTCGCAGGCGCGGGTTTCCAACGCGTTGGAGGAAGAGCTTGAGCCGATCATGGCCGAAGACGGTCTGATCACGCTGCACTTCGCGCCGTATGAAATCAAAACGATAAAATTGACCTTTTAAATAGAAGCATTGGCAATAACCGCGGCGAATAGAGCTAGTTTCTAGCTCTATTTTGCCTAAACACACGTTAGTTTGCGAATAAGGCTGCATTTTAGCTCTATTTGATCAAGGAACACCGTCGTAGGAGGCTTTTTCGGAGGCAATGCGGCGAATAGAGCTAATTTCTAGCTCTATTTTCCCGTAACACACGTTAGTTTGCGAAATAAGGCTGCATTTTAGCTCTATTTGATCAGGAACACCGTCGTTGGAGGCTTTTTTGGAGGCAATGCGGCGAATAGGGCTAATTTCTAGCTCTATTTTGCCTAAACACGCGTTAGTTTGCGAATAAGGCTGCATTTTAGCTCTATTTGATCAAGGAACACCGTCGTAGGAGGCTTTTTCAGAGGCAACGCGGCGAATAGAGCTAATTTCTAGCTCTATTTCCTAGACACACACCAAAGTTTGCGAAATAAGGCTGCATTTTAGCTCTATTTGATCAGGAACACCGTCGTACGAGGCTTTTTCGGAGGCAACGCGGTGAATAGAGCTAATTTCTAGCTCTATTTTGCCTAAACACACGTTAGTTTGCGAAATAAGGCTGCATTTTAGCTCTATTTGATCAGGAACACCGTCGTACGAGGCTTTTTCGGAGGCAATGCGGCGAATAGAGCTAATTTCTAGCTCTATTTCCTAGACACACACCAAAGTTTGCGAAATAAAGCTACCTTTTAGCTCTATTTGGCCAGAAACACCGTCGTAGGAGGCCTTTTCGGAGTCAACGCGGCGAATAGAGCTAGTTTCTAGCTCTATTTTGCCTAAACACACGTTAGTTTGCGAAATAAGGCTACATCCTAGCTCTATTTGGTCAGGGACACCGTCGTAGGAGGCTTTTTCGGAGTCAATGCGGCGGATAGAAGTATGCGGAACACTAAGATTAACTTCATATGGACAGAGGAGAGATTCGCTGTGGAACAATTCAGATTGCCTAAGATACCAATGCCTACGCTTGAACTGCCGGGTGCGGTTCAAGACGTGTTGAAAGAAGCGGAGCAGAAGCTGGCGCATCGCCCTAAGCTGCTTCAGCTGTTTAAGAACTGTTTTCCGAATACGCTGGAAACGACGACGAAGCTGATGGACGACGGCACGACCTTCGTCATTACCGGCGATATTCCAGCGCTTTGGCTGCGTGATTCCGTCGAGCAGGTGATTCACTACGTGCCGCTTGCTAAGGATGACGCCGACCTGCAACGTATTATCAGCGGCCTAATCAAACGTCATATCGCTTATATCGGCATTGACCCTTACGCGAACGCGTTCAACGAAACGGCGAACGATTGGCATTGGAATACGACCGACGAGACGGAAATGTCGCCATGGGTTTGGGAGCGCAAGTTCGAAATCGACTCGCTTTGCTTCGTAATCCGACTGGCTTATCAGTATTGGAAAGAAACAGGTCTTACGGATATTTTCGACGCCGGCTTCAAGCAAGCGATGATCACGATCTATGATTTGTTCAAAACAGAGCAGCATCATTTCGAGAAATCGCCGTACCGTTTCACGCGGGATAACGGCATCAAGGAGGACTCGATACGCAATGATGGAATAGGCATGCCGGTCAACTATACGGGCATGGTCTGGTCGGGCTTCCGTTCGAGCGACGACGCTTGCGACTTCCACTACAACATTCCGGGCAATATGTTCGCGGTTGTGACGCTGCGCCAAATGCAGGAGTTCGCCGAGTGGGTATTCCGCGATATGGACTTGCTTGCGAAGTTGAAGCGCCTAGAAGCGGACATCGATCATGGCATTCAACTGTACGGCATCTATCGCCATCCCGAATTCGGTCCTATCTACGCTTACGAGACGGACGGCTTCGGCAATTACTGCCTGATGGACGACGCCGGCACGCCGGGCCTCGTCTCGATTCCGTATCTCGGATACGTAACTGCGGATGATAAGGTGTATCAGAACACAAGAAGATTTGCGCTTAGCCACAGCAATCCTTTTTATTATGAAGGCAAAGCGGCCAAAGGAATCGGAAGCCCGCATACGCCTCCAGGCTACATTTGGCATATGGCGCTGTCCATGCAAGGTTTGACGGCAACGACGAACGAAGAGAAGCTTGCGATGATCGATATGCTGGAAGCAACCGATGCGGATACCGGCTTCATGCATGAAGGATTCCATTCCGACGATCCGACGATCTTCACTCGAAAATGGTTCGCTTGGTCGAACAGCTTGTTCTCGCAGCTGGTGTACAAAGCGATGAAGGACGGTCTTCTATGATGAGCCGATTCATCCTATTCGCCGATCCGGCGTTCCCGATCAGCGGCGCAATGAATGCGGCACAGGCGGCCGCGGCATTGACGGGATTGACGGAGATCGGAACGGCAGTAGACGCAGAAGGTCTTGGCGCCGCGCTTCGCGCGGCTGAAGGCGGCTGCTTCATTAATATGCACGCGCCGTACTTCCCGAAGGCTGCGTGGGCGGATATCATCGATTTCTTGCAGCGTGGAGGCAGCCTGCTTAGCATTGGCGGAGCGCCGTTCAAGCATCCCGTTCGCCAAGAAGGCGGCGAGTGGATCGTGGAAGCGGAGCAAACCGCCTATCATCAGCAGCTTCATATCCATGAAGCGCTTCGGGTAGACGGAAGCCGCGCGGCAAAACACGAAGCGCTGGGCGATATTCCTTTATTCGAAGGTAGCGAGACTTTGCTGCCGATTCACGATACGTGGAATCTGGTTCCGCATGTTACGAAGAGCAGCGACCTCCCGCATCAGATGGGTTCGTCGGGTCCGATGGACACGCGCGTCTATCCGCTGTTGAAAGGCATTAGCGCGGAGGGTCGCGAAGTATCGGCTCCGGCTGTGCTTTGGGAGCATGTCGGCGGACCGTTCAAGGGCGGCCGCTGGCTGTTCGTCGGCCAGCCGCTTACGGCCGACTTCTGGTCTGCCGGCGGCGCGGAGCATGTGGCGAGCTGGGCGGCATTCGCCGCTCGCGGCGTAACAGAACTGTGGTTGAAGCCGAATTATGCTTCTTATGAAGCTGGCGACCGCGCGCAGCTGACGCTGCAGACGCAGCGGTTAAGCCGCTCCGCTGCAAGCGCGTCTACTACGTGGAGCTTCGATCTAACCGTCCAACGTGAAGGCGAAGCAGAAGTTCTATGGACAAAAACTTGGCAAGAGGAAGTGACGGACTGGCATAATATCGTCCGCATTTCGCTGCCTTTTGATATCGAAAGCGGCTTCTATCGCGTTACTTGCCGCGCCGAAGCGCCGAGCGGAGAAGTACGCGTGCTGAAGCAAGGCTTCTGGGGCAGGGACGACGAGCTGCTGAAGCAAGGGGAACCGATTCAAATAGGACGCGACTTCTTCGTGAAGAACGGCAAAACGATGCCTGTCGTCGGCATGACGTATATGACGAGCGACGTTGCTCGCAAATTCCTGTTCCTGCCGAATGCGGCGGTCTGGGACCGCGATATGGCTCAAATGAAAAAAGCCGGCATCAACTGGATCCGCACGGGTATATGGACGGCCTACCGCAATATTATGCAGGTTGACGGTCATGCGTCGGAGGAAGTGTTGCGCGCGATCGATGCTTTCGTCCTAACGGCGAAGCGTCATGATCTGCAGTTGACGTTCACCTTCTTCTCCTTCACGCCGGAGCCGTGGGAAGGACTCAATCCTTACCTCGATCCGCGCAGCGTGGAAGCGCAGAAGCGGTTCATTCGCTCGATCGTCTCCAGGCATCGCGAGACAACGAATATCGACTGGGATCTTATCAACGAGCCGTCCATGTTCGATCCTGCTCAGATTTTTTCCGACGGACCGAGATCTTGCCGCGATCCGTTCGAGCAAGCCGCATTTGCGGAATGGCTGGAGAAGCGTCATGGCTCAATCGATGTGCTGAGAGAGCACTGGAATTTGACGCCGCTGCAATTGCCTGACTTTGCATCCGCTAAGCCTCCCGAGGCCGAGGAGATCAACTTCAGCATTCAGGACATTCATTCGGCGAAAAAAGGGACGCGTTGGCTCGACTACGTGCTGTTCTCGATGGACATGCACAATAGATGGGCATCGGAGCTGACAGCCGCGATCAAGGAGCTTTGTCCGAACCATCTTGTAACGGTCGGACAGGACGAGGCGCTTGGCGCTCAACGGCCTTCGCCGTTCTTCTATGCGGAAGCGGTCGATTATACGACCGTTCACTCCTGGTGGTTCAACGATTATCTGTTATGGGACGGAATCTTCGCGAAGACGGCGGATAAGCCGAATGTCATTCAGGAAACGGGCATTATGTACGTGGAGACGCCGGACGGCAGGGCGAAGCGTTCTGAGGAGGAGCTTCGCGGCTTCTTGGAGCGTAAGTACGCATACGCCTTTGCAACGGGCGGTGCTGGAGCGATCCAATGGATTTGGAATACGAACTTCTACATGGATAACGCGAACGAATCGCAGATCGGCGCGCTTCGCGCGGATGGAACGGAGAAGCCGGAAGCCGACGTATCGTACGATTTCGGCGCTTTCATAAGCGAGATCGGCCATCTGCTCGGAGATCGGGAGCTGGAGGATATTGCAGTCGTATTCCCGTATTCGAATGACTTCTCGAATCGCAAGCTCGCTTTTGACGGGACGACACGCCTCACGCGGGCAATGTCTTACGAGCTGAACCTTCCGTTCCGAGGCGTATCGGAGTATCATCTGGACGATCTAACGGCGCAGCCTGCGAAGCTGATCGTGTTGCCAAGCGCGCATAACGTAGACAGCGATGCGCTCCGCCAGCTATTCGTCGTTGCAGAGCAAACCGGAGCTACGCTGCTTGCAACAGGTCCGCTAAGCTTGGACGCTTACTGGCATGTGACGGGGCGCGTAGAAGACAAGCTGGGCGCAACGGACGTTCGCAATGTTCAACGCGAGGAGAGACTCGTACTTGAAGGCGAAGCGTTGCCGGTATCGTACGGCCACCGCCGCATCGCGGAGATCGCGAAGGAAGTGCCCGTTGATGGCGCTGCGGAACAGCGGAATAACGCAGCTGGCGGTTATGAATTGTTTGAAATGCCGATTGGCAAAGGCAGATTCCTCTGGAGCTCGCTTCCGATTGAGCTGAACGATCGGCTCGAGCCGCTTGTGAAGCTGTACCGTTACGCCGCTGACGCGGCTGGCGCTAAGGGCGGCCTCGAATGGCTGTCCGGCGGCGACCTGTCCGGCGTGTATGGGCGGAAGCTGAGCTACGAGAGCGGATATTTATATGTGTTTGTATCGGAGTATGCTTGGGACGCCGATATCGCCGTGAAGGATGAGAGCACTGGCATATCCTATGCGTTCAAGCTGGAGAAAGAGCGCAGCGTGTTATTTTTCGCGGATCGCGAGGGACGGCTGCTGTCGGTCTATCGTCCGAACGAGGTAAACGTGGTAGTCACCGAATAGGGATGACTGAAAATGCATAGATGAGCTAACAAAAAGAGAATAAAGCGGGAGCCGGCAGGCTCCTAACGGTGGAGGCGATTAACATCATGGCAAAAAAACGCACGGCGCATATTATCTCCCATACGCATTGGGATCGGGAATGGTATTTGCCTTACGAGAAACATCACGTCCGCCTTGTCGAGCTGGTGGATGCGCTGCTGGATAAGCTTGAAGAAGATCCGGCGTACAAAAGCTTCTATATGGATGGACAAACGATCATCCTGGAAGATTATTTGCAGGTCCGCCCCGAACGTCGCGAGCGGCTCGAAAAATACATTCAAGAAGGCCGCATCATCATCGGCCCTTGGTATATTTTGCAAGACGCGTTCCTTACGAGCAGCGAAGCGAACGTACGGAATATGCAGATTGGGCATCAGGACGCGCTTCAATACGGCACGCCGTCCAAAATCGGCTATTTCCCCGATACGTTCGGCTTAACGGGGCAGACGCCTCAATTAATGCTGCAAGCCGGCATTACGAATGCGTTCTTCGGACGCGGCGTGAAACCGACGGGCTTCAATAACACGGTATCCGACGGCGGCTACGAGTCGTCGTTCTCCGAGCTGCTGTGGGAAGGGCCGGACGGCTCCAAGGTGCTCGGCATCCTGTTCGCCAACTGGTATTCCAACGGCAACGAGGTACCGGTCGATAAACAAGAGGCAGCCGATTACTGGGAGCGGAAGCTGGCTGACGCCGAGAAGTACGCATCCACCAACCAATTGCTGTACATGAACGGCTGCGATCACCAGCCGATTCAGCTTGATCTGCCTGAGGCGCTGGAGACGGCGCGTCAGTTGTACCCGGACACGGAGTTTATCCATTCGACGTTCGAAGATTATTTAGTCGCCGTTAATCAATCGATGGATCAAGCGCTATCCTCGGTTAAGGGCGAGCTGAGAAGCCAGCGGACAGACGGCTGGGGTACGCTCGTCAACACGGCGTCGGCCCGTGTCTATCTGAAGCAGATGAATCAGCTCGGACAAGCGATGCTGGAGAAGGTTGCCGAGCCGCTGGCGGCATTAGCCAAGCTTACGGGACAAGCCTATCCGCATCATCTGTTCACCTATGCATGGAAAACATTAATGCAGAACCATCCGCATGACAGCATCTGCGGATGCAGCGTCGATGAGGTTCACCGCGAAATGGTTACCCGCTTTGACAAAAGCCGCCATGTCGCAGAATCGATCATCGACAGCAGCAAAGCGGCGCTATCCGATGCGATTGATACAACGGGCTTCGGCCAACACGGCAAAGACGCGCTGCCCGTCGTCGTATTCAATACGACGGGCTGGGAGCGTTCGGGCGTGCTGACCGTAGAGCTCGACGCGCTGCGTCTTTACTTCCGCGACGGCTATACCCTAGAGGAAGCCGCACGAATCGTGAAGGAGACCGATCTATCTGGTCGCGTACTCATCGATGCTGAGGGAACGGAAACGGCATACACCATGGAGGATCTAGGGCTGCAATTCGGCTACGATCTGCCGGACGATAAGTTCCGCCAGCCGTACATGTGCCGCCGGGTGAAGCTGACGTTCGAGGCTGCTCAAGTGCCGGCGCTCGGCTGGAAGACGTACGCTTTGGTCAAAACCGACGCAACAGCGCCGACGAATGAAGCTAACCGCGCCTCCATGGTGACGGGAGCTGCTTCGATGGAAAATGACCGTCTATTGGTCACGATTGCGGAAGACGGTTCTTACACGCTGACGGATAAAGCGAGCGGCACCAAGTACCGCGATCTCGGCGTATATGAGAACACGGGCGACATCGGCAACGAGTATATGTACAAGCAGCCGAATGGAGAAGCCGCGCTTACGACGAAAGACTTGAAGGCGAGTATCCGTCTGATCGAGGATACGCCGTTCCGCGCTTCCTTCGAAATTACGCATGACTGGCAGCTGCCGGCATCGGCGGAGAGCAAGCTGGATGAGGAGCAGCGCGAGCTGATCTACTATCCTGAACGCAAGTCGGGCCGCTCGAATGAGATGGTGACGATGACGATTCGTACGGTGCTGTCCTTGGAGCGCAGCGGCAAAGGGCTGAACATCAAAGCTACTTTTAATAATCAAGCGAAGGATCACCGCCTCCGGGCATTGTTCCCTACCGATCTGGCTGCGAGCACGCACCGGGTAGATTCGATGTTCGAAATCGCCGAGCGCGGCAACGAACCTGCGCCGGAGTGGAGCAATCCAAGCAACGCCCAGCATCAGCAAGCATTCGTCGACGTAAGCGGCGTCGATGCGGGATTGACCGTTGCGAACCTCGGGTTGAACGAGTACGAGGTGCTGAGGGACGGTCGCAACACGATCGCGGTTACGCTGCTGCGGGCAGTAGGAGAGCTTGGCGACTGGGGTTACTTCCCTACGCCGGAGGCGCAATGCCTAGGCGAGAGCACGGTAGAGCTTTGCTTAATACCGCACGGCGGCAATGGAATGAACGGCGGCGCTTACGCAGCTGCTTACCAGTTCCAAGTACCATGGACATCCAGCCAGACGGGCGTACACGAAGGCGCGGTTGCGCCGGCGCATGCGCCAATCCGCTGGGAAGCAGGCAGCGGGCTCGCCTTCTCTTCCATGAAGCTGAAGCCGGGCAGCGACGATGTCATGCTGCGCTGGTTCAACATGGGTGCGAACGAGACGGCGTTGTCTCTTCATAACGCTAGCTCGCCATACAGCAGCGACATCTTGGAAACACAAGGTGCCGCGCTTGAAGCGAATGGCTCCGGCCAGCCGTCGTTGAAGGTTCAACCATACCAGATCGTGACGATCGGAATGGCTGCTAACGCAAAATAATAGACTCAATTCTACAAACTTCCCGAACATTCTTCATGATTCGGGAAGTTTTTTTCGTCTTATGAGTCATTTTTGAGGTATAATGGGGATTGTGTGAACAAAATCAAAGCAAATTTGCTGTTTTTACAAATATTAAATAGATAATCTATTGACGTTCAATAGAATATCCGATAGGATTACTTGTATTAATACATTCATTTGTAGATACAAGGGGAGAAAACAAAATGAACAACAAGAAACTTCGTTCTATGCTTGGTCTGATGCTGGCCGTCGTTATCGTAGCAACGGGCTGCGGACAAGCGAAGAACAACAACGCAAACGAAGCAGCAGGCGGCAATAACCAGTCTGCTAATGTAGAGAAGGTAGACGTTCCTGCGGCATTGGCCGATAAAGGCGATATAAAACTGAAAGTAATCCGCAAGATCGGCGGAGACGATCATACCGCACAATTCCTTGCTGGCGCAAAGCAAGAGGGCGAAGCGCTTGGATTCAGCGTCGACACGTTCTCGGCGAACGGCGACACGGTGAAGTTCCTTGACGCGCTTGACCAAGCGGCGAACAGCGACGTAGACGGCGTAGTCGTCTCGCACGGCGATGACCCTGCTACAGTGAAAGCTGTACAGAAGCTAAGAGATAAAGGCATCGAAGTCGTTGCTTTCGATTCCGTGGGAGAACTGTCCGGCGTATCCGGCGTTACTCTTACTTCGCAAGACGACGAAGCGCTCGCGCAATTCGCCCTAGACAATCTCGTGAAAGAGCAAGGCGAGGATGCAAAGATCGTATACCTTTGGGTAGACGGCTTCCCTCCAATGGTACGCCGCAACAAGGTATACACGGATACGCTTGCCAAATACCCGAACATCAAGGAAGTTGACCGTTTCGGCGTTGCGAATGAGAACACATCGGTTGATACGCAAAACGCGGTAGCGGCAATGCTGACGAAATACCCGAAAGGCGAGATCGACGCGATCTTCGCAACTTGGGATGCTTTCGCAATCGGTGCAGCTAGAGCGCTGATCGAAGCGGGACGCACGGAAATCAAGATTTACGGCATCGACGTATCGAACGCCGACCTGCAAATTATGCAAGAAGAGAACAGCCCTTGGGCATCCACTGCTGCGGTTGATCCGAAGATGATCGGCGCGGTGAACGTAAGATTGCTTGCGAAGAAGCTGGCTGGCGAAGAAACGCCTGCATCGTACAACTTGGAAGCGGCGTTGATTGACCAAGAAACATTGAAGACGTCGGCTAACCCTGTCAACATGGTTACGCTTGCCGAAATCATCCCTGGCTGGGGAACGACGGATGCTTTTGAAGAGGACTGGATCAAATCGTTGAAAGCCGCTAACGGCAAATAGACGAAAGCAGCCATATCGAATAATGGTACAGCTAGCACTAGCTGCATGAAGCTTAAGGAAAGCGCCCTTGTCCATCCGGATGGGGGCGCTCTATCCTGTTTGGAGAGGAAGGTAGGGCAGTTGACAGAGCGACAAGCAAGCAAGCTTGAGATGAAACGGATCTCGATCGAGTTTCCCGGTGTAAAGGCGTTAACCGACGTTGACTTCCACACGTTGGCGGGACGGGCTCATGCCTTAATCGGCGCGAACGGGGCAGGTAAGTCAACGCTGATGAAGGTGCTCTCGGGCGCGTACAATCACTACACGGGCGATATATGGCTGGACGGCAAGCAAGCGGCTATTCGGTCGCCGAAGGACGCGAAGGATAACGGCATTCAGATCGTCTATCAGGAAGTAGACACTGTCCTAATTCCCAACTTGACCGTCGGCGAAAATATTATGATGGAACAAACCGTCCATAACATGAAGGGACGGCATCTCATTGGCTGGAAGCAGCTTCACCGCTCGGCTCAGGCTGTGCTGGACCGCCTGAATGTGAAGGTGCCGACACGCAAGCTTGTCCAAGAGCTGACGCTTGCGGAGAAGCAGATGGTTTTGATCGCCCGGGCAGTGTCGATGGAATGCCGCTTCCTCGTATTGGACGAGCCGACCGCGCCGCTTAGCCATAGCGAGACGGAGCAGCTGTTCCGCTTAGTGCGACAGCTTAAGTCGGAAGGCGTAGGCATTATCTTCATCTCCCACCGTCTGCCGGAGCTGTATGAAATATGCGACGACATCACGATTATGCGTGACGGGAAGCTTGTCATACGAGACGAAATCAAGCGGCTCAGCCAGCAGCAAGTGGTTGAGCATATGTTGGGTGCGAAGCTTGACGGACAATTTCCGAGGTCGGTAAGGGCGATAGGGGAGAAGTGGTTCGAGGCGAAGTCGATCACCGATACGGACAAGGTGAAGAACGTCGAGCTATTCATTCGCAAAGGCGAGATCGTCGGCCTCGCGGGTCTCGTCGGCGCGGGCAAGACGGAGCTTTGCCGCGCCTTGTTCGGAGCGTCATCGACATCGACGGGCGATACCTATCTGCAAGGGTGCAAGCTGCGGATTCGTTCGCCGCATGAAGCGGTGAAGCACGGTCTGGCGCTCGTACCTGAGGAGCGTCGGCGTGAAGGCGTCTTCGTCGATGAGTCGGTGTCCGACAACATTACGGCATCGGTTCTGTCCCGATTCACCAAATGGGGTTCGTGGCTGAGCGCGGCGAAGGAGAAGAAAGCCGCGACGGCGATCATTGCCGATCTTGGCATTAAGACGCCAAGCGGAGCAGCGAAGGTTCGCAATCTGTCGGGCGGCAATCAGCAGAAGGTCGCGATCGGCAAATGGCTGCTCGTCGACGCTGACGTCTACATTTTCGACGAGCCGACCAAAGGGGTGGATGTCGGCGCGAAGCGCGACATCTACGAGCTGGTAGCCGAGCTGGCTAGCCGCGGCAAATGCATCCTATACGCCTCCAGCGAAATGTCCGAGATGATGGGCATCACCGACCGCATGTACGTCATGTATGACGGAGGCGTCATTAAAGAGCTGGAGACGAAGCATACGAATGAGGAAGAGATTTTGCTATACAGCACTGGAGGCTTGTTGACATGAAGGCTGCCGAAGCGAATGCCAATCGGAGCGCGAAAGGGTTTCATTTCTTTGACTTTCTTTATAAATACGGGACGTTGATTACGATCCTGCTGCTCATAGCCGTGTTCGGCACAATGACGGACAACTTCTTGAACGGCGCTAATATTATTAACATTTTGCGTTCGATTGCTATTGTAACGATTATCGCAACCGGACTTACGGTGTCGCTGTCGGTCGGGGGCTTCGACTTATCGGTCGGTTCGACGGCTTCGGTCGCCAACGCGCTCGTCATCTCCATGTTCGTCTGGCATGGACAGAACATCGGCGTCGGCATCGCGATCACGATCGCCTTCTGTCTCGTTATCGGCTTGATTAACGCGTTTCTTGTGATCAACTTCAAGATACAAGATATGTTGATGACGCTGGCGACGATGTTTATCTTCCAAGGCGTGGCGCTGACGTACACCAAGGGCGCGACGATCTCGCAAAATATGATTATGCCAAACGGCGATTTCGCCACGGGCGTTATTCCCGATTCCTTCGGCAAGCTGGGCGAAGTGCCGTGGATCATCATTATTATGCTGCTCGTCGTCATCGTCGTACATCTATTCCTGACGTACACGAAGCATGGCCGTTATATGTATATGATTGGCGGCAACCCGGAAGCGGCTAAGCTGTCAGGCATCGCGGTGGGCAAGTACCGCTTGATCGCTTATCTCGTATCGGCGTTGTTCGCGGCAGTCGGCGGAATCATACTCGGTGCGCGCGTCATGAATGCAGAGGTTAATTCAGGCGGCTCGTACTTAATGGACGCGGTTGCGGCGGCGTTTATCGGCTACTCCGTATTCGGAGCCGGCAAACCTAATGCGTTCGGCACGTTCGCGGGCGCGGTGCTTATCGGCATATTGTCCAACGGACTCGTCATGCTCTCTGTACCCTATTACGCGATGGATATTGTGAAAGGCTCCGTTCTGGCACTTGCGCTAGCGATAACGTATTACAAGCGGAAGCACTAGCTGGGCGGTCAAGATGGGCTCTATAAATGAAGCGGTTCAGACAGTCTGGACAAAGACTGCGGACCGCTTTTTTTCTTGCCGAAAAGATGCATCCAAGAGCGACCTTTTATGATATATTTAGGTCAAATAGGTATAGGGCTGGGGGAAGTCATGGTCGCTCAATTCAAAGATTTTATTCTTAATATTTTTCTTATTTTTTCCCCGCTCGTTTTTTATCCGTATATTTTCAGAGTAAGGGGCAAATTGCTGCTCTACAAGTTTCTTCTCTATATTCTTTTTGCGATTGCGCTCATTACGACGATGTCCTTTCCTATCCATATCCACGGCCTTACATACGATTTTCGCTCTATTCCTTTAGCCATTGGCTCGTTATACGGCGGGATCCCCGTCGCGTTGTTGTTATATGCGACATTGCTGATCTTTCGGTATTTGTCAGGCAATCCGAACGAGCTGATCTATGTGTGCGCTCTGTTGCCAACACTGATTATCGTCTATGGTCTTAACAAGCGTTATCATACACTCAAGCTGCCGCAAAAGATCATGGCTGCCGTTTTGTTATGCACTTCCATTAAACTTATTACATTCTCTCTATACCTCTCGATGATTGGAAGCTTCGATTTGCTTTACAAAAAGCCGATAGAGACCTTGGAAACCTATCTGCTGCAAGGCGTCATTATCGGAATCGGCATTTATTTAATCGAGATTCTCGGCAAATATTTTTACATGCAGGAAGAGGTTATTCGCAGCGAGAAAATGAAGATCGTCGGCGACATGGCCGCCTCCGTCGCTCACGAGATTCGCAATCCGCTCACGACCGTCAGAGGGTTCATCGAGCTGCTCGGAACGGCGAACTTAAGCCAGCAGAAGAAAGAGTTTTACAAAAAGATCAGTCTGGAAGAATTAGATCGAGCGCAGCTAATCATCACCGATTACTTGACGCTGGCCAAGCCCGATCCCGAGACGGTCGAAAATATCGACTTGAATGAAGAGGTTCATTATTTGTCGAACGTGCTGCTCACTTATGCGAACTATAACAACATTCAGATTAAAGAGTACGTAGCGGACGAACAGCCTCTCTTTGTTGCTGGGGATCGATACAAGTTCCGCCAAGCGATGATCAACATCGGCAAAAACGCGATCGAGGCGATGCCGAGCGGCGGACTGCTCGAGATCAGATCGGAAAAATATCAAGATCAATTGCTTATTAGCATTAACGATACCGGCTGCGGCATGACGCAGGAACAAATACGAAGGCTCGGCACGCCTTATTATTCGACGAAGGAGAAAGGAACGGGCCTTGGGACGATGGTGTCGTTCGGCATCATTAAAAAGATGAATGGCAAGATCGACATTCAAAGCAGGATAGGGGCGGGAACCTCGTTTCAGTTCAGCTTCGCTAAAGACGTGAAGATGAAGGAAACAGGCGGTAAGAAAGCCAACGTGGTGTGAGAAGATAGTAAAAGGGTTATCCGACGGGGGGCAATGGCCAATCAATCGGATAACCCTTATTTTTATGGAATGTCCTTAATCGGCAAAATCATGCCGCAGCGTGAAGAGGTCGCGCAGCGCATCGGTCGATAGCTCGGTAATCCAGCCTTCGGAACTTGTGATGATCGTGTCGCTAAGCTGCTGCTTGCTCTCGAGCATCTCGTCGATCCGCTCCTCGAGCGTACCGAGCGAGATGAACTTATGCACCTGTACATCTCTGGTCTGGCCCATCCGGTATGCGCGGTCGGTCGCTTGGTTCTCGACGGCCGGATTCCACCAGCGGTCGAAGTGGAAGACATGATTCGCCGCTGTCAGATTAAGTCCGACGCCTCCGGCCTTAATGGATAGGATGAATACGTTCGGCTGCTCCTCGGGGGGCAGCGTCTGCGATTGGAATTGCTCGATCATTCGGTCGCGCGCAGACTTGGACGTGCTGCCGTTCAAGTACAGCACCGGCTCCTGCAGCTCATGCCGGAGCACCTGCTGCAGCATCTGTCCCATGCCGACATATTGCGTGAAGATGAGGCAGCGCTCGCCTTCGTCGCGCAGCTCGCGAACCATCGCGAGCAGGCGCTCCAGCTTGGAGGAGCGGCTGATGAGCGCTTCCGTATCAAGCGGAGCATCGGCAGCGGCCTCGCCGATTGCTGCCGCCGTCCTCTCCTTCGTCAGCAGCAGCGGGTGATCACATAGCTGCTTGAGCTGGGTGAGCGCGGCAAGAATCGCGCCTTTCCGCTCGATGCCCTCGAGCTTCTGCATGCGGTCCATGAGCTGATTCACGCTCTGGTCATAAAGCGCGCCTTGCTCGGCCGTGAGATGAATGTACGTCTTCATCTCGTTCTTATCCGGCAAGTCGAGCTGGATCGCGGGATCCTTTTTCTTGCGGCGCAGCATGAACGGCTTAACGAGCTTCTGAAGGTCCGCCATCCGTTTCTCGTCGCGCTCGGTTTCGATCGCCTTGACGAACCGCTGCTGGAAACCCGCTGCGCTGCCGAGGAAGCCGGGATTGATGAAGTCGTAGATCGACCATAACTCGCTCAGCCGGTTCTCGATCGGCGTGCCTGTAAGGGCGATGCGATGCTTAGCCTTCATGCCGCGAACGGCCGACGATTGCTTTGTCTGAGCGTTCTTAATGTTCTGCGCTTCGTCAAGACAGATTGCAGCCCAGTTAATGGACTGCAGCAGCTCTTGATCAAGCGTGGCCGTCGCATAGGAGGTCAGCACGATGTCGGCTTGCCGAGTCTGCGCAAGGAAGGCGTCGCCGCTGTTGCGCCTGCCGCCGTAGTGGAGCGTGACGCTGAGCGATGGGGCGAAGCGCGTAATTTCTTTCTGCCAGTTGCCGAGCACGGACGTTGGGCAAATGATAAGAACCGGGGGAGCGCCGTCTTGCAGCGCTCCCGTTTCCTTCATATGCAGCAAGTACGCGATCAGCTGTACCGTCTTGCCCAGGCCCATGTCGTCGGCGAGACAAGCGCCAAGACCGAAGCGTCTCAGGAAGGAAAGCCATGCGTAGCCTTCCCGCTGATAGGTTCGCAGCTCGGCGCGCAGCCCGGCCGGCGGCTCAAGGGGCGGCAGCTCGGATTGCGAGCCGAGCTGCCCGATCAGCTTAACGAGATGCTCGTTAAGCTCGACCTCGAGCTGGATACGGGCCGCGTTGTCCGCCGCTGCAGCCGCCTCTTCTTCAGGACTGCTCGCGCCGCCGTTTCCGAGCAGATGCAGCTGCAGTACGTCCTGGAAGGACAGTCCTTCCGTCCGATCCACGCTGGCCATTAGCTTGCGAATTTGCGACAGCAGGGCTGGATCAAGCGAGATCCATTGCCCGCGGAAGCGAACGAGGCGTTCGTTGCGTGCGACGAGTGCGGCGAACTCTTCCTCGGTGAGATCGGCTTCACCAATCGCGATTCGCCAGTCGAAGTCGACGAGCGAGTCGAGGCCGAACAGCGACTGCGACTTGTTCGCCCCGCGCCCCGCGCCGTCTTTCACTTTGGCGCGCAGCCGCGGTTTCTTCTTGCTCGCCGCCTCCCACCAGGCGGGAAGCAGCACTTGCCAGCCGGCTTCGAGCAGACGCTTGCTGTCCGTCGTTAGAAACTGCCAAGCGGCTTCGTCCGATAACGGAGCGTTAAGCAGATCATCGTTACGAGAGCCTTCACCCGCCAACTGCGCTGCCGGAAGACAAGCGCGAAGATGCTCCAGCCAGCCAGCCGAGCGTTCTTGCACGAAGCCCGTCCATGACGCCGGCCAAGAGCCTAACGCGCTGCCGCTGGCTGCCAGGCGGATTGGCGTAATCGCCGCAGCGTCCAGCTTGTCCTGCAGCACAAGCCGCAGCCGCCAGTCCAGCTCCTCCTCGCCCGGCTCAAGCAATTGCAGAAGCGGCCGGAACGGCGCCGAATCGGCTCTCCAGCCGACCGCAATAAGCCAAGCCTGCTCGTCCATCCCGGCAGCCGCCGAGCGATCTTCCGCGAATAAGAGCGGGAATTCCCGGTGCAGATCGGCTTGCTCGGCTTCGGTAGAATAGAAGCGACCGAATACGGCGGCCGAGAATGACGCTCGAAGCCCTTCCGTAAGCGTATCCTCCGCTTGTTCATCCTGATCTTCATACTCTTGCGTTTGATCGAGTATCCCTTGCGCGTCTGTATTGTCCCACGACCATTCCAGCTTGCCTTCCTGGAAGGCAGGGAGACTCGGAATATACCGTTTTTCCTCCAGACATGCCGCCAGCACTGGCGCCAGCCGAACGAGCGCGGGCCCATGTCCGGCCCATTCCCATTCAATCGAAGAGAGGAGCTCCAGCTCGGCGAAGAACGGAAGCACCTGCTCGGCAGGCAGCAGAATGAGCTCTGTATGCTGTACCTGCATGACTTCTAGCTCTGTTCCATAGAAGGAAGGCTCATGCCAGGCAAATAAGCGGTGCTTTAGCGCCAAGCCGCTCATAGCGGTGTTGCGATTCGCTCTATATCCGTATAAGAGGGCGTCGCCTTGTGTCGTTATTGTAACGGTAACCTTAATCATGTCTACTTGGATGCTCATGTTCATGTTCGTACTCATGGTATCAGCTTTCCTTTCCTCAATTCCTCTGATAGGGCGCGCAGCCTGCTATGCCGCTCGAGGAACGAGTTCAGGAACAGCTCCCATCTATCCTCTCGTTTCAGCTTCTTGTATAGTTTGGCGAGCCTCTTAAGCAGCTTGACCGCCTGCTTGTAATCGGCTCTGTTCTTGAGCAGAACGTACCGCTCCACGGCTTGGTGGTAGAAGGGGAGCAGCAGCTTCGGATCGTTGCGCTCGATATCCGCGAATTCCGAGACGCGATAATCGAGCGGCTCTCTGCCCGAGCTCATCTGGAAGTCCATCCATTCGCGCAGCTTGCCGTAAGCGAGCAGTTTGTCCTCATAAGCTTCCTGGCTGGCTGGCAGTCGCTGCTTCAGCGCATGCCACATGAGCGGCTCGGCGTCTGGACGATGGAGAAGCACCTCGTCCCATAGATGCGAATACAATTGCTCGGCATGGGTGACTAAGCCTACGATGTTCGAACCGAACCATGACAGCCAACGGATCAATCGGTCCCAATGTTTATCCTTAATGAGGGCATGCAGGAATCGGAACAGATCATCGGAATTGCCATCGGACCGTTTGATCGTGCCTAGCAGCTCCCAAGCCTTCTCGTCGTCGGATAAGCTAAACGACATCCAGCTCTGCGCAATCAGCCACGGATATTGGCGGAGCTCGCCTCCCATCGCTTCGGAAGCAGCCATCAGCTCTCGAAGCTCTTCTTCATAAAGCGCTGCGTCGTTCAAATTCGGTGTCAGCCACTCCGTCCACAGCTGGAAGTAGAAGCTGACCGCAGCTTGCTGAATGCGTGATTGGACGAGCATGGCGCGGCGAATAATAGCGAGGGTCTCCTTGACGCGATCCCATTGCTCAGGTTCAGCTTGGATGGGAAGATAAGAATCCAATACGCCCATTATTTCTTTTTCTAGATCGATAGCGGCTGAATTCGTGAAGAAACCCATATAGAAGTGGCCCGGCATGGAGGAGTTCGCCATCGGCTTCGTCAGCGCTTGAAGGACGAAGAGCCGGGCGTTCAGACCAAGAAGCTGCTCCAGTACGGGCGAGAGCGGGGGCTTGTGAGCCATAATGGCCTTTAGCGAATCTTGCACATATTGTCCGTTCCGTGTCTTCTCTTCAAGTCCTGCCGTGCAAAGGGCGAACCATTCCTGCCATTGGGCGATCGTCATCTGTGCAAGCCTGCTGCCCTTGCCCGTCAGTTCCGCTGCCGATAAGACGGCTGGCTTATTGGCAACGGGCTGTTGCTTGCGTACGGATGCTGCGAATGTAGTTGCGGATCGCGGCGAAGGCTGGCTGAAAACATGCTGTCCAGCGTTCACAAGCATCTCGACGGATCGGTTCTGTAGTCTGGCGTACTCGAGCAGAATCGCGAATTGATGCTTGCAGTTGCCGCCTACCGGACACGAGCAGTTGCTCAGTGTGAAAAAATCGAGGTTAATCTCGACCTTATAATTGTCGTTCCCCTCGACGATTCCCTCTATTTGCTGCGGCGCGCTCATCGCGATATGAAGCACACGCCCCTGTCTGTAATAAGCATACCCGCGCTTAATGGTTCCATCGTCGAAGCTGTCGCTTACGTCTTGAACAAGCATATTCCATTGATTGTTATCTATCCTATACAAGTTATCCATGTTCGAATAATCTCCCATTTGTTTCACTATGAAAAATAGCTTTGACTGCCAAAGAACAGCGTCTTCGGCTACTCTAGATTATATCACTAAACGCAAAAAAATGGCTGCACAGGAGGGAGGGCCTGCACAGCCATTTCATCATCGTTTGTTAGCCTTTGAAGGTCGCTTTGGTAAGCTCCTGTTGGGTGAAGCGCTGAGCGGCGACGAGCTGGCCGTCTGCGTTTTTGCCCCAAGCGGAGACGAGCACGCTCTTGTGGCTGGTGAAGATTTGCACCTCGTATTGCGCGAGTGTTGCAACGTCGAGAATGACGAAGTTGGATTCGAATCTTCTTAATGTAAATGACTGATTGCTCACGAGCCGCTTCCTTCCGTTCAGTTGAAACAGCTTCACGCGTACCCTTGCGCTATTGCACGTACTGTTGTTAAGCGCCTTGACGAAGACGAAGCTCGATGCGCCCGGCGGCGTGAACGAATCGTCGACATTAACGGAGTTCTCGACGGGGCCAGTTGAATATTTAAACACAGCCATCTAATCTCACAACCTTTCAATAGATTCATATATTCTATGAAAAGGTTGCCAAACGGCTTGGACGATTCTACTCTATTAGCTGAAAATAGGCTGCCCTCCTATCGTGAGACTGCGTATCGGGAAGGATATTTCCGAATACGATTTACTCGCTTTGGAAGAGAGACGCTAAGGCGGATATTTGCGGATAATAGCGAGCATATGCGGTTTTTCAATACCCGGTTATTCCGATATACTTAATCGAGACGAGACAGAATACGACTGCTGGAGGCTGATTTTACTTGACTTATTCGGATTTGTTGGGTCGTCGCAACGAGATTTTGAAGAAGCGCATCGAGAAGTTTGCCGTGAAGAGCAATAAGCGGGGCTTAAGCTCGCAAGAGAGCCATTTTTATCAGCATATCATTAAAGAATGGCACCAGAACGAGATGGAGCTGAATACGGTAAGACGTCGTCAAATGTAGCAAGCAACATCATCGTTATTCGTTAGGAGCATCTTATGGTGCTCTATTTTTTTGCGCACATAAATATTTCCAAAATAACCTAATCCATGTATACTGGTTGAGGATAAAAATAGAGCGGAAAGCGGTGAAGGTGTGAACGAAATGTATGTTATGATTTTGGTGATTGCGGCATTCGTATTATGGAGGCGAACAAGAGCTTTCTACAAGCCGGTGCTCGGAGGAAAAAGACTGTTAATGCCGCTGTTGTTCATGCTGCCGGGCGTGACCCTGTTCATGAATTCGGACGTGCATGCACCGATGTATGATTGGATTATTGCCGTCGTTTTAGGTATTGTATTGTCACTGCCGCTCATATGGACGACGAACTATGAAATTCGCGACGACAACCAAATATACGCAACGAAAAACATAGGCTTCATTATTGCTTTCCTGGCTGTCCTTGCGATTCGATTCGTCCTTCGCGGGTACCTCGATATGGTTAATGCTTCGACGCTGGGCGCCTTGTTCATGCTCGTTGCGTTCTCCTACGTATTGCCTTGGCGCGTGGTCTCTTACATGAAATACCGCAAGGTCGCCGGGCTTCGAGCCTAGTCCCGAAACAATTGCAACTCGAGATACGTCTTATAGATGCATCAAGAAAAAGCGTTTCGAGAGAGGGGCAGTAGTTATGCGTTGGCTTCCTGCTGCAAGAAGCAGTCGGTGGTGGCTATGGGCGGGCATATCGTCGCTTACGGCAACCTTGCTGCTATGGCTTATACGGTTCGTCCTTATGGAGCAAGCCTTCACGGGAGTGTATGCGTTCCGGTTTCTGCTGTTAGGCACGGGCTTATCGTTTCTGTTCGGCTTCTTCGGATGGCTGGGCGCGCGTAAGCTGGCATTATGCTCGACTGCCGGACTCGCGGCGGGTCTAATCGGAATGGCCGTTTATTCTAGGGATATGACCGGCTGGGAGGATCTCATCAGTATCCTTGTGTTCATGGAGTTGATTGCAGCCGGCTTCGCCGTTGGCCTTATTGTAGAGGTCATTTATCTCGTAATTAGACTTAGCAAAAAATAATGCGAAGCAAGCGATATGCGCTCTCGGGCCATATCGCTTTTTTTATTTATGACGCCATACAGGCGTCCATGCTTCGCTTAATAATTGAATGCCATGCGACATATCGCTGTCAGTTATGCCTCCGAAGCCCAAATAAAGCTTGGGCTTTTCGTGATGCCCGTGCAGGCCGCTGCTTTGTAAGCCGTAGACGCGAACCCCTGCGGCTGCGGCCAACTCGATCAGCCGCTCGGCGCTGCAGCTCGCTTCCAGCGTCAGCTCGATATGCAGCCCAGCATGATCGCTTGTCACTAGCGCTTTGCCCGGCAAGCAGCGTTCGATGCATGCGATCATCCATTCATGCTTCCTCCGATACACCTGCCTCATTTTGCGAATATGACGATACCAATGGCCTTTCTCCATGAACAGCTCCATCGCCCACTGATCGATTCGCGACGGGCATGTCAGAATATGCGTTAGATCGTTTAGCTTCTCCATAAGCTTCGGCGGGAGCACCATATAGCTCATCCGCAGCGCGGGCGTGAACGACTTGGAGAATGTGCCTAAATAGATAACGGAATCATGGCGGTCCATCCCTTGCAAAGAAGGGATTGTTTTGCCGTAATAACGGAATTCGCCGTCATAATCGTCTTCAATGATATAACTGCCGCTTGCTTGTGCCCATTGCAGAAGCTGTTGCCGCGTTTTGTAGGGAAGAGGACTGCCCGCGGGACGATGTGACGGGGTCAAATAGAGCGCCTGTAGCATGCTGCGCTCCAATTGCTCGAAGGTCAATTCGTGATGGTCGCCTTCGCCTTGAATCGGGATAAGCTTTAATTGATTTTGTTCGAAAATCGTCCTCACCTGAGCAATGCCATATGCCTCAACGCCAACGGCCAATCCCTCTCCAAGCAGCCTTGATAGCACATGGATACTGTTCGAAATGCCCGTGCCGACGACGATCTGTTCGGCCGTACAGACTGCTCCCCTCGAATTCGTCAGGTAGCGCGCAATCTGTTCGCGCAAGCTGTATTCGCCTTTCGGATCGCCGTATTCGTGAATGAAGCGGCTGTTTGCCGCAAGCGATTCGGCTAGGGCGGATCGCCACTGGCGGAGCGGGAAGGACTCGCCGTCGACGGTCAATAGGCTGAAGTCGATCACTGCGTCCTGCGGCTTGGCGTCTTGCTTGTAATGCTGTCTCGCAGGTTCACTATTCTGCGGAGATATGCTCACGTGCGGGTGCTGTCCATAATGGTGATGGATCACATATAGGCCGGAGCGCGGCTTGCTCGCCGCGTAACCTTCCTCCAAGAGCATCTGATAGGCGGTCTCGACGGTCGTTTTGCTGACGCCTAATTGCTTGCATAATGTCCGCACCGAGGGAAGTTTTGTTCCGTTTTGTACGATGCCATCCTGAATAAGCGTCTTGATACGCTTATAAAGCTGTAAGTATAGCGCTCCTGAATCGTTCGGATGAAGCGTAATATCCATGGGGGTAAGTGCCTCCGCTTCAGTCAATCTGACCACTAAAAAGAGTGGCTAACTGACACTTTGTTAAGGGTCAATTGTAGTATAGACTGTGATCTAAGCAATCGGCAATAGAGAAGGGTGAAGGGGGACAACGGCGTGGGGAACGATGTACAGGTAGAGGATACGGGTTCTAGGTTGGAGAGGTTAGGCATCAAGCTGCCGCCCGCCAGCGAACCGGCAGCAAGCTATGCGAACTGCGTCTTGGAAGGCGGGCTGCTGTTCGTATCGGGCAAAGGACCAGGCAGCGGAGCAAGAGGGAAGCTGGGTATCCATTATACGACAGAGGAAGGCTATAAGTATGCGAGAGAGACGGCGATTGAAATATTGGCCGTCGTCCAGTCTTATCTCGGTTCATTGGACAAGGTGGCTCGCGTCGTGAAGGCGCAGGGCTTCATTAACGCAAGCGCGGAGTTCGAGGAGCATCATAAGGTGCTCGACGGCTTCTCCGATCTGATGGCCGAAGTGTTCGGGGATAGAGGCGTACATGCTCGCTCCGTATTCGGAGCGGTATCCTTGCGAGGCGGACTGCCCGTTATTATCGATTCCATATTTGCTGTGCGGGAGGAACATTAAGATGCGGCTTGCTTTTATATTATTCGATGATATGACGACGCTTGACTTCAGCGGCTTCCATAATGCGGTGACTTGGCTGAAGAAACGCGGCATAGTGGAAAATATGACTTGGGATTACTGCGCGGCTGCGGGAGAGATTACGGATGATCGCGGCATGCGCGTAAAGGCCGATCTTGTTTTGCCAGATTTGGGCGATTACGATGTCGTGTTCATTCCTGGAGGAATCGGGACGAGGAGACTTGTTGGCGACGCTTCGTTCATTGAGTGGCTGCGGACGGCAGAAGGAGCCGAATATAAAGCGTCCGTTTGTACGGGAGCAGTTCTGCTTGGCGCTGCGGGCTTGCTCGCGGGGAAGCGGGCAACTACGAATCCAAACGCTATCGAACTGCTCGTTCCTTATTGCGACACTGCGGTGAAGGAGAGATATGTGCGGGATGGCACGGTTTTTACAGGTGGAGGAATTACGGCATCCGTCGATTTGGGATTGTTTTTCATCGAATCGATCTGGGGTGAGGCTGTTGCGGCAGAGATTCAGCAAACGATGGATTATCCGTATTATAAACGCTTAACGTAAGCGTCATAGCAGGAACAGGAGAAGGACTTGTCCAGTTTGGACACAGTTCCTTCTTTTTATTTGCGTAAAATAGAGAATAATGGAGGAATTTCGGTAATTTTGTAGAAAATTTTAACAGTAAATACGGATTACCGAATGGGAGAGGGCCGCATGCTGCATAGAAAAAAAGACAAGAGTACCCATCCAAAAAGAAATGAAGCTGAGAAGCTAGGCAAGGGATGGGGAGACAAGCGTTCCTTTAGCCCGTTGCAAGGCTCACTGCGGATTGCAGGCATATATTTTATAGTCGGGAGCTTGTGGATCTTGTTAACGGATCGGGCTGTATCGGCTATTACGGACGATGCCGATTGGCTCGCTAGTATTAATATGATTAAAGGGTGGTTCTTCATCCTCGTTACCGCGCTGCTCGTCTTCGGACTTATATGGCGGACGCTTAAGCGCATCAAGAGAATGGAAGAGAAGCTAGAGCTTGCTTATCGCGAAATGGTGCAGGCCCACGATGAGCTGGAGTCCGCTTACGAGGAGATTACGGCGACCGAGGACGAGCTGCGGCAGCAATACGAATTCGTCATCGATAATCAGAAGAAGCTGAGGGAAAGCGAAGAGAAGATGCAGCATCTGGCCTACCACGATCTGTTGACAGGTCTGCCGAATAAGCTGGCGCTGTACGAGAACGTGTCGAGTTCTTTCCTGGCGGGCAGACCGGGCCAAGCAGCACTTCTGTTCGTCGATATAGACAACTTCAAATATATTAACGATACGATGGGGCATGGATTCGGCGACCGGCTCATCTTGAAGGCAAGCGAGCGTTTAAGGGCAATCGTCGGCCGTCAGGGTGACGTATACCGGTTCGGCGGAGATGAGTTCATTATCGTATGGCATGCTCTGGAAGAGCAGGAGCATATTCATGACGCGGCGGGCAGCGTTTTATCCTGCTTTAAAGAAGCGGTGGATGTGGAGAACACGATGATTCATATCAGCATTAGCGTCGGCGTCAGCTTATATCCGGATCATGGCAGCGATATGATGGAGCTGGTGAAACGCGCGGACATTGCGATGTACAAAGCGAAGGAAGCCGGAAAAGACAACTATGTCGTCTTCGATCATCCGCTGAACGAGATGTTCGCCGAACGGATGATGATCGAGAAGCAGCTGTACAAGGCATTAGAGCAGGAAGAGTTCGAGCTGGTCTATCAGCCTCAGGTCGATTTGGCGTCGAACCGGATATCGGGGCTGGAGGCGCTGCTGCGTTGGAAGAGCCCGGAGCTCGGTTATGTATCGCCGCTTAAGTTCATTAACGTAGCCGAGGATTCTCATCTAATCGTGCCAATAGGCGAATGGGTGCTGGCGACCGCTTGCCGATTCCTGAACGAGCTTCATCGCAAAGGGTTCGCTGACCTGACGATGTCAGTCAACATATCCGTGCTGCAGCTGCTGCAAAACGACTTTAACGAGATGGTGCTCCGTACGCTGGGACAATCGGGACTTGTGCCGCATCATTTGGAGCTGGAGATTACGGAGTCGGTGCTGCTTGAATCGTATGATTACGTAAGCGTGAAGCTGAACGAGTTGAAACGCGAAAATATTAAGATCGCTCTGGACGACTTCGGCACCGGCTATTCCTCGTTGAGCCACCTGACTCATCTGCCGATCTCGACGCTGAAGATCGACAAGTCGTTCATCGATCTGATCGGGGCGGAGTCGAATCAAGCGACGCTTGTGGAACAAATTATTTTGATCGGCAAACGAATGAGCATGTGCGTGATCGCCGAAGGCGTAGAGGAAGAGAGACAGCTGGCTTACTTGCAAGAGCGGGGCTGCGACAAGGTGCAGGGTTACTTGTTCAGCAAGCCGTTATCGGCCGGCGAGCTGGAGCAGCTTCTGCTCGGTTGGAATTAAAAATGGAAAATAAGGGGAACCTTACTTGCGCTGAACTTCGTGGTTCAGCGCTGGTGAGGTTTTTTTGAATTCAATGTTAATTAGCGATTTATGGGTGCCGCACATATGCAACATAGTTTTTCCATATTTCGTAAGAACAGTGAGGTGATATGGAATGAGAGCATTTATATTAGTAGGATATGTTGCGTTAACGATCGTATTGGCAAGCTGCGGCTCGCAAGCAAAGATCGATAAAGGTAGCTCCGATCCCGCCCCTACCCCGTCGAATATTGAAGAAGTAAACGGTTCAAGCGCCGAGGCAACGGAAGGAGATTTTGTCTACCGTCTTGTCTCTGAGAAGGAAGAGTATCGCAAAGGTGAACCCGTAAAGGTATATGGAGAATTAGAATACATCGGAGACAAGGAATCGGTGACCATTTATCACTCTGCATCACCGTTCTATTTTCCAATAGTGGAGACAACAAGGAACTATTCCATTTACTACATGATGGATCAACCGTTGTTGAACACAACGCTCAAAAGAGGAGAGCCGCATCGAGAAGAATACAAACGAGGCGGCGGTTACGGTGAACAAGATGAAAAGGATTATGTTGATTTCATAAAAAGCTTATGGGAGGACGGCTTTCCTGAAGGCCACTATGTCGTTGATGGTTATGTTGATTTTTATGTTCAAGCGAATACGGACGGCGAAGATAATAAACAAAGCTATAAGATACAAACTGACATTGATTTTCAAGTGAAGGAATAGGAGAGGGGAATGGGAATGAACGAAAAAAACATTCACGAAACCCAGCCTGAGAAGCTCGAAACGGGAGATGTATTTTCTAACGTTAATTATATCGATGAGAACCTTCGCTCTATTCAACAGATAGAAGGCGGGGGGGCCAATACGAAAAGTTGATCTCCGTACGATGCCGCGTCCTCTAAGGATCTTTGGCTATTTTTTCATTTCAGTTATTGTGCTAATGGGTGCGGCAGCCATTCTAATCAGTTTCTTTCGTTAGTATTCAACTGAATTAACGTGGTGGGGCTAAGGTGGTGTTTTACCAAATGCCGTCGGTACAAAGCAGTTTAATTCTTGTAATTTAATAAAAATTTGAATTATTGATAGTTGCCTAGCACTCATATTTGTTTACTTTAATAGAATGTGGTGTGTTACATCATCATTTAGGAGGCATGCCACGAATGCAGAAAAAAAGACCGACAATAAGAAAAAAAACAAAAACCTGTAAAAAGGAACAGCGTCACGTACATGAATTTGAAGGTAGCACTAAATTGGCTGAAGAAGGCGATGATCGACATAACCATCGCTTTGCAGGGGTTACAGGGCAAGCGATTCGTGTAGGGAAGAGTCATATCCATGAAATTGATCTCACGAAAACGGATTTCTTTAACCATTTTCATAAACTGAAAAAGATTAAGACAGGTCCGGCAATACCAGTTGGAAATGGCAAACACGTACATTTTGTAACTGGCCAAACGACATTAAATGACGATCATGTACACCAATTTAAATTCGCAACATTGATTCAAGAACCACTAATATAATAAATGATCAATAAGAAAATGAATGGGGGCATTGGTTTGCTTTCCCTGATAAGAAGAGTTACGAAATATAACAGAAAAAGCGATACCGTGCACACCGGTTTCGCTTTTAGCGTGGAAACGAAAAGGAGCCTCCACTCAAGGGAGCTCCTTTGTTTATTCAGAACTCGCCTGATTAACTGTGTCCCGTAGAACCACATTAGGAACAAAACGAACATAGATAAGTTCCCCAGCAAGCTCGACAATGATTTGCGTCACAATAATTGCTGCTACTAGTGTGCTCCAATTTTCAGGTAAAGCAAGAGCAAGGGGAAGAACCACAAGGGAATTACGTGTTCCAGAACTAATCCATGCCGAGGAATTTAGAAGGAGTTGACCCCCACGACGATTTTCATTAAAAAACAGTTGTAATCCTATAACCAGCAGAAGTGGCAACGATGATGATAAGAAGACGAAAGGACTTTCGCTTGACTTGGAGTTAACTCCAAGGAGTAAACTATAATAGTAGTTGGAAAACCATAACGATTATGAAGGTGAGGAACAATGAAATGGATTATATGAAACTCGGAAATACAGGCCTGGATGTATCCCGGCTTTGTCTTGGCTGTATGAGCTTTGGTGTAGCGGAGCGTTGGACCCACCCTTGGATACTTAATGAAGAGAACAGCCGTCCTTTTATAAAAAGAGCTTTGGAGCTGGGCATCAATTTTTTTGATACGGCGAACGTATATTCAGACGGAACAAGCGAAGAAATCGTTGGCCGTGCATTAAAGGATTACGCCAATCGAGATGAAATTGTTCTCGCAACTAAGGTTCATTTCCGTATGCATCAGGGTCCCAATGGAGCAGGACTTTCCCGAAAGGCAATCATGAGCGAAATCGATAAGAGCCTGAAGAGACTGGGTACGGATTATGTGGATCTGTATCAGATCCATCGCTGGGACTACGATACGCCAATCGAAGAAACGATGGAAGCGCTGCATGACGTTGTAAAGGCAGGGAAAGCAAGATACATAGGCGCTTCAGCAATGTTCGCATGGCAGTTCCAAAAGGCATTGCATGTTGCCGAGAGAAACGGGTGGACGCGATTCGTATCGATGCAAAATCACCTTAACCTCATATACCGTGAAGAAGAGAGGGAGATGATGCCGCTTTGCAAGGAAGAGAAGATCGGCGTCATTCCTTATAGCCCGCTTGCATCCGGAAGGCTGGCGCGCGATTGGTCCGAAACCACTTATCGTTCCGAAACCGACCAAGCCCAGAAAATGAAATATGACGCAACAGCCGGTGCAGACCTCTCTATTATAGAGCGGGTTGCGGCAATCGCGGAAAAACGCGGCGTTCCAAGGGCTCAAATCGCGCTTGCCTGGTTGCTGCAAAAAGAACCGGTAACTGCTCCGATCTTCGGCGCTACGAAAATGTCCCATCTCGAAGAAGCGGTAGGAGCTCTTTCCATAACGTTGACCGCTGAAGAAATTGCATCGATGGAAGAGACGTATGTCCCACATCCTGTCGTTGGCGCGATTACGTCACGATAAACGCTTCATTGCAGCTGTGAGTGTAAAGTTGATTAAACCTATTCATTGCCTATATCCGGGTACATGGCCGATGGTATTATTACCACATATCAGGTGCGCAACTGATGAGTTTACCATTAGCAGGTGTAAAGGAGATAGAGACATGAGTAATGACCATATCATTAAATCCATGCTTTCTGATCGGGTGAGCATGACGCCGAATGGGTTTGTCGCGGATCTATTAAACCCGGATCAGTTCGCAGATTGCCACGAGTTGTTTTTTGATAAAATATTTGAAATTAGTGCATCGGATATAGCGGGGGTGGCGGGTTACGGTGACTTTGACGAGGACTGTAAAACCGAGTACAGCACCTGCAGGGATTATCTAATCGGCAACTTTGCAGAGGACAAAGAGGGCTATTGGTTTAATTGGAAGGAACTATTCGATACGACGATTTTGGATCGTGATTTTGTCGAAGCGTACATGAAGGAAATGAACGACAGAATTCAGTATTGCGAAGGCAGACGTTATTTGGTAAACAATAATACGTTTTTCGAAAATATGATTACCGACGGCAAGACAACGGTCGGATTTCCCGACTGGAGCAGATCCGGCATTTGCGATTTCCTTTTGGATTTTGTAATTATGGACCTAAATAAGCCTTACTTAAACATACCGGAGCTGCTGGTCGAGTATTGCAACAAAAGGAATATCGTCATCCCGGATTTTAAAGAAAGATATTTGTGTATGGCTTACTATAAGGGCATCGATGTTTTGCGGTGGCATGCCTCGATTGACGACAAAGAATCTTGCGAGTCTATTATGGAATCAATCAGTGGGCTGAAGGATCGAATTTACGCCCTGTAGATGGTGATGACATGAAATATGAAAATGCCGGCGATATCATACCTGAGAAGCTATTGAAAGAAATCCAAAAATACGCGGCCGGGAAGCTGCTTTATATTCCTACTGGAGAGGAAAAAAGGGCTTGGGGCGAAATGTCCGGCTATCGTGATCAATTGCAGAGACGCAATAGGATGATCCGCAATAAGTATGCCAAAGGGATGACCGTATCGGAGCTTGCGGACGAATATTTTTTATCGTTGGATTCCATGAAAAAAATTATCTATTCGAAGAAAAATGACAGACAGCTGACCTATGCTCCCACTGTTCAGTCAGCCGTGAAATATGCGGAGATAGGGATGCTTGAGGAATGGATTCAATGTTATCAGCTATTTTCCAGAAAGGCTGCTCCTCATTCCCACGATTGGTTGCAAGAAGAGCATATCTACTTTGGCGTCGTGAATTTTCCTTTGCGTCTCATCCAGCTTGACGGAATAGAGCTAGGGAAGGACAGTGCAAATGAAGCAGATGAACGTTCCTCTGCTCTTCTGCCGCTTCTTATTCAGTATGAGGACGGCAAATTTCATTGCGTTGAGCAGAAAGAAATGTTAACTTCATTAAAACAACGCAAAGTAAATGCGTATCCAACCGTAGTCGCTCTGAAGGGAACGTCGGATTATAAACGATTTATGAAGCACTATGGAAACGTATTGCTGTTCATTAAAGAGGAATGATGGAGGAACGAAACATGAATTTGACTCCACTGCAACAATCGATATTATTGACACTAACCACGGAGTGGCAGTCACCGGCGCAAATTGCTGGCCAGCTGCCGAAAGAATCGGGGAATCCAACCGACATCAACCCTTCACTTCAAAGTCTAATGCGTGAAGGATTGGTGCAGGCTAATCCCGTAGTGGTCGGTTTGTATCGATTAACGACACTCGGCACAACCATTAAGACGGAATTGTAAGATTGAAAACAGCGGTAGTTTGAGACTCTAAATGGAGTCCAAGTCTGCCGCTGTTTTTTTGTTTCGATCCATTTGCAAGTGCTTTACAGTGCCGTCTCTATCTGATAATATGGCTACATTAATTGTTAACCAAAATATAATAGATTTAGGTTAACAATTAATAAACTATGGGATGGTGATCATTTGTGATAACGGATTTAGAACGACTATCTACTCTGAATAAGAAACACTTATGGCATCCTTTCACTCAGATGAAAGACTACAATAACTCCGATCCCCTTATTATCGAACGGGGTGAGGGAATCAAGCTGTATGACGTCCAAGGACGCGCCTATTATGACGGTTTCTCATCCGTTTGGCTCAACGTACACGGTCACAACGTGCCGGAGCTAAATCAGGCGATCACGGATCAGTTAGGACGCGTCGCCCATTCAACCCTTCTCGGAATGGCTAACGTGCCCGCAATCGAGCTTGCGGAGAAGCTGGCGGGGATCGCTCCGAAAGGATTAAACAAAGTCTTTTATTCGGATTCGGGAGCAACCGGAGTCGAGATCGCGATCAAAATGGCCTTTCAATACTGGCATAACCAAGGGATACGGGGTAAAAAGTCGTTTATTACGATGAATCAAGCGTATCACGGAGATACAATCGGCGCGGTAAGCGTTGGCGCGATTCCTCTCTATCACGATGTGTTCCGCCCCATGTTATTTCCTTCGCACGTCATTCCATATCCCTACGCTTATCGTCATCAGGGCGATGAGACGAAAGCATTGGAGGCTACGCTAACGGCGCTTAGTCATCTGCTCGAGACGCGTGCAGAGGAGATTGCGGCCCTCATCGTGGAGCCGACCGTGCAAGGCGCCGGCGGCATTATCGTCATGCCGCCGAACTGTTTACGCCAGATGGCTGCGCTTTGCCGCAAGCATGGCGTCCTGCTTATCGCCGACGAGGTGGCGACCGGTTTCGGTCGGACGGGCGCTATGTTCGCATGCGATCTCGAAGGCGTATCTCCGGATTTGATGGTGATCGGGAAAGGACTTACCGGAGGCTATCTGCCTGTGGCAGCGACGCTTGCGACGGATGAAGTGTATAACGCGTTTTATGCCGATTACGAAGAACAGAAGACATTTTTCCACGGCCATTCCTTCACGGGTAACCCGCTTGGTTGTGCCGTTGCTTTGGCTAGTTTGAAGCTATTGGAAGAGCGCAAGATGGTTGAAGGGGTAAGAGCAAAGGCATCATTCGTTGAGCATAAGCTCGAGCCGCTTAAAGATCGCCCGCATGTCGGCGAAATCCGGCAAAAGGGACTGATGATCGGTATCGAGCTCGTTCGAGATAAGGCATCGCGAGAGCCCTATGATTGGGCAGAACGGATCGGCGTTCGCGCAAGTTTGCGGGCCAGAGAACTCGGAATGCTAACGAGGCCGTTAGGCAATGTGATTGTTTTCATTCCTCCGCTTGCCAGTACTGAAGCCGAGCTGGATGAAATGACAGATATTTTGGCTGACTCGATAATAAGCGTTACCGATGGAGCATCGGTTACATGAACAAAGCGAACGCCGAAACGATAAACGGTTTATTTGTGACAGGAACGGACACTGGGGTAGGAAAGACAATGGTTACGGCTGCCATCGCAGCCGTGCTTAGAGCCGAAGGGTTGAATGTTGGTGTCTGGAAGCCGGTTCAATCGGGTGCGCGAATTGGCAGCGGAATGACCGATGCTGAAAAACTGGTACAACTCACGGGAATCGATGAACGGCCTGAAGCGGTGGCGCCATTTACATTCGAATCTCCTGTAACACCGATGCTCGCCGCCAAGCAATCTGGGGTTACACTTTCGCTAAAGGAGCTGATCGAGGCTAGCGCGCCGCTCGTTGATCGTTACGAGGCACTGATCGTCGAAGGCGCCGGCGGTGTCGCGGTACCGTTGACCGATGACGCCCTCATGGCTGATTTTATTTCGGAACTTCGGATGCCTGCTCTGATCGTAGCCCGTTCCTGTCTGGGTACGATTAACCACACGCTTCTGACGGCGTCCTATCTTAGGCAACGCGGAGTTCCGATCATAGGCGTCATTATGAATGACATCCAGTTAACGGAGCCGGTTGACGATCCAAGCATCGCTTCGAATGCGGAACTCATCGAACGTTACGGCGGACTTAAGGTCCTTGGCCGGTTTCCCCGTTTGCATGCCGATGCGAATTCAGAAACGTTGATACATACCTTACGAAAAACCATACAACTCGCGCCTATTAGAGACGCGATTGCTGTTGGGTCCATGGGAGGATGAATAAGTTGGGAACTAAGATTGCAGTAATGGAGTGGCAATCTCTTGCCGAGAAAGCATTGAGCGGGGGACGTCTAACGTTAGAGGAAGGACTCGCCGTGCTCGAAGCCGACAATGACGAAGTGCTGCTTATCATGAATGCCGCGTTTACGGTGAGAAAACATTTTTACGGCAAAAAAGTGAAACTGAACATGATCATCAACGCCAAAAGCGGCCTTTGCCCCGAGGACTGCGGCTATTGTTCGCAATCTATCGTTTCGACGGCGCCCGTGAAAAAATACACCTTGCTCGATAAGGAGACGCTGCTTGACGGAGCGCGCGAAGCGATGGCACGCAAGGCCGGAACCTATTGCATTGTAGCGGCGGGTAAAGGTCCGACAGACAAGGAGCTTAATCAAGTAGTTGATGCGGTTAAAGAAATTCGTGAAACGATGCCGCTAAAAATTTGCGCATGTCTGGGCATTCTGAAGGACGATCAAGCCAAACGGCTTGCCGAAGCTGGCGTTCATCGGTATAACCACAATTTGAATACGAGCAAAGCCAACTACTCCTCCATAACGACGACCCATACTTATGATCAACGCGTCGAAACCGTAGAGAAGGTTAAGACGCACGGCATGTCTCCCTGCTCCGGCGTTATTATCGGCATGGGCGAGACCGATCAAGAAATCGTAGAAATGGCCTATGCGCTGCGCGAGCTCGATGCGGATTCGATTCCGATCAATTTCTTGAACGCGATACCGGGAACGCCTTTGGAACATGCAGGCCGAACGCCGTCGATGAAAGGATTAAAGGTGCTTGCCCTGTTTCGTTTCATTTGTCCATCGAAAGAAATTCGCGTAGCGGGCGGTCGCGAAGTAAACCTCCGTACGCTTCAGCCTTTGTCCTTATTCGCCGCAAACTCACTTTTTGTAGGCGATTATTTAACAACTGTAGGACAAGAAGTATCATCTGATCATCAAATCATCGAAGATTTAGGATTCGAGATTGAATTGAACGCCCTGTAAGGCGGTGACACCATGAAATGGATGGAAAAAGAACTCGAAGCATTGGCGGAAGCCTCGTTGGAGCGTTCATTGCTTGAACACAGTATCGTCTCCGAATCGCCCGGGTACACGATGCGAGGAGAAAGAGTGCTGCTTAACCTTTCTTCCAATAACTATCTTGGATTCGCCGACCATCCTGCCATTATCGAAGCGATGAGGGAAGCCCTATTAACCGAAGGAGTCGGATCCGGAGCTTCGCGGCTTGTCACAGGCAACCGGTTGCCCTACGGCCGACTTGAAGAATCGCTGGCCGAATGGCAGAATTGCGAGGCCGGACTAGTTATGGCGAACGGCTATATGGCTAATTCCGGTGTTATTGCCGCACTTGTTAGCCGAGGAGATGTTGTTTTCAGCGATCAGTTGAATCATGCAAGCATCGTGGACGGCGTCGTACTCAGTCGCTCGGAGCATGCTCGGTACCGCCATAACGACATGGAGCATTTACGGACATTGTTGGATAAGTATCGCGATAATCGGCGAAAGTTGATCGTTACCGACGCTGTCTTCTCAATGGATGGCGACCAAGCGCGCTTGCACGAAATCGTCGCTCTCAAACGCGAGTACGGAGCGATGCTCATGGTGGACGAGGCGCACAGCGGGGGGATTTACGGAAGGCGCGGCGAGGGGTTGTGTCATGAGCTCGGACTGAAAGACGATGTTGATATTCATATGGGCACGTTCAGTAAATCATTCGGCGTTTACGGAGCTTATATTTGCGGCAGCCGCACGTTGATTCGGTGGTTGTTGAACAAAGCAAGACCGCTCATTTATTCAACTGCGTTGCCGCCTTCTCTCGTAGCCGGCATTTCAAAGGCGTTAGAGTTGGTAAAAGCGGATCACTGGCGCCGAGAAAGATTATCCGAGGCAAGCAAAGTATTTCGCAGCTCGCTTTGCAACGCGGGTTTCCAAATTGGTGGCGGTGACTCTCCCATAGTACCGTTAATCGTTGGCGATAACGATACCGCATTACGTTTCAGCAGCGCGCTTGAAAAGGATGGGATCGCTGCGGTTGCAATTCGCCCGCCGACTGTCCCTGAAGGTACAGCGCGAATTCGCTTTTCATTATCGGCAATGCATTCGGATAGAGAACTTATCGAAGCAGCCGACAGAATCAGCACCATTGGACTTCAAATGGGGGTGCTGCGTCCATGATCGCACGGGACAACATCGGCACCGTCTTATGGCTGACCGGATGGAGCATACAGGACTCGGTTTTCGATAGGCTGCGCGAGTTGTTGCCAGATTTTCACCATGTAACCGTTGACTACAGCGATGCAAATACTCCGGAGAGTATGCTGCTTCAGACTGAGTTGGCGGCAGAGAGTCTACGTTCTTCAAAGGGGTTATGTGGCCCTTTGTTAATCGGAGGCTGGTCGCTCGGCGGTTTATTGGCGCTAAGGCTCGCGGCCGCAGGTCTAGCTGATGGCCTTGTGTTATTTGCGGCAACGGCTCGATTTACTCGTCCGAAAGAAGAGGCTGATCGCGGCTGGGCAGATGTGTATGTTAGACAGATGATTGCAGGTCTTTCGAAGGACCGCGAGGCGGTAGAAACAAAATTTCGACAAATGCTGTTTACGGAATCCGAAGTCGAGGCGGGGCTGGACAAGAGGCTTCCACCTAGCTGCTCCTGGACGATCCCGGCTCTAATCGCGGGCCTTCAGATATTGCGCGGCAACGAACTCTTGTCTCGACTTAAACAAATCGATTGTCCGGTTTTTCTTGCGCATGGGACTGAGGATAAAATATGTCCTTATGGCGCCGCGTCGGAGCTTGCATCATCATTGCCTCACGCCGTGCTCCATACAATGCCTTTTTGCGGGCATGCACCGTTTATGGGAAGGGAAGAAGAGATTGTTGAACAATTCAGGAGATGGTGGGATGAACAGTCGGTTTACCGCAATTCGGCGTCAATTTAATCGCAGTGCAGAGGGATCGTATGACATTCACGCCGATGTACAACGTTCGATGGCGGACCGGCTTGCAAAATCACTCTTAGACTGGAAAGGCAAAAGTCATGCGGACGAACTTAACATTCTTGAAATTGGCTGCGGCACAGGTGCTCTTACCGAGATTTTGGTTAACCAGTGGCCCGCTGCATCTATTACTGCACTAGACATTGCGCCTGCGATGATCAAAGTAGCCGAACAACGTGTCCGCTCAAATACATGCTTTCTTCATGCTGATGTGGAGACGTGGGCTTCTGAAGCTTCGACGGATTCCTTCGACCTTATCGTGTCCAATGCCTGCTTCCAATGGCTAAGTCATCCGCGGCAAACGCTAAAACACATTCAGCGGATTCTTCGCACCGGCGGCTTACTGGTGTTCACGACATTCGGGCCGGATACGTTTCGCGAGCTGCATCGGGCTTTTGATGGCGTTTATCGCGCCAACGGAATGGAGCCGCAACGGCACGGACTATCGTTTCTATCAACTGCCCAGTGGGATAACTTACTTAGGGAAGCAGGGTTTTCAAATATCCAGTGCAAGCAGGACATTCAAAAGGAAACGTACATCTCCCCAAGAGATTTCCTTCTTTCGGTTAAAGCGATGGGCGCAAGTACTTCTGAAGCCACCACGATCAGTGGACTAAGCTCTCGACGCCTATTTACCGACATGTATAAGGAATACGAGGACAGGCACAGCATCCAAGGAGGCGTCGTTGCCACTTACGAGTTGCTTTTCATCGAAGCAGAATAAAACAGCGGCAATCTAAGACTTTATTTTTGAGTCCTAGTCGGCCGCTGTTTTATTTTTAGGGCCAGTCTAATCCTATATTTTTCTCGAGATAGTAGGCATCCGCACAAAACCGCGATTGGCTTGCTTCCGCTTACACCTTGGCCTTTCGACGCTCATATGTTAACGATATATACAATTAATCTTATGAACGAGGTTGGTTTTCATAGTTCGAGCCAGAGAGGGCGGATGCGGAGTGGGAACCGAATTTAATAAGCTATTCGACGAGTGGTCGGAGCATTACGATCAAACGGTGACGGGACATGACGAGCAGTATAAGGAAGTATTCGATAGATATGATGCTATTTTGAATGCGGTAGCTGTTCGCGCAAGCGGAACGGTCGTCGAGTTTGGTGTCGGTACGGGCAATCTGACAGAGAAGCTGCTTGCCAAAGGACTGCGCGTATACGGCATTGAGCCATCTGCCGGGATGCGGGCGCAATTCGGCAAACGTCAGTTGGCCGCAACGCTGCTTGAGGGAGATTTCCTCGACTATCCGGCTATCGAAGAGTCGATCGATACGATTGTCAGTACGTATGCGTTCCATCATCTGACGGATGAGGAGAAGGGGCTGGCGATCGCGCAATATGCAGCTTGGCTCGGTGACGGCGGCAAAATTATTTTTGCGGATACGGCATTTCAGGACGAGGCTGCAAGGCACAGCATTGAATCGGCCGCGGAGGCAGCGGGGTATATGGAACTGCTGAACGATTTGCGGACCGAATATTATACGACATTAAATGTGCTTGAAAGTTTGTTCGAGGCGCATGGATTTCATGTCTCGTTCCATTCGTTGAATCGTTATGTATGGCTGATGGAAGCGGTCAAGGTCAAGTCTGTCGAAAGCTGAGAGGGGGAGTGACGCATGGTGTTGTATAGAAGCGTGCACGAGCTGATCGGCAACACTCCTTTGGTGCAGGTGACGGGATGGAAGCTGCCAAAGGGTGTGGAGTTGTATGCGAAGCTGGAGTTTATGAATCCGGGCGGCAGCGTGAAGGATCGGCTTGGATTGAGCCTGCTGGAGCGGGCGCTGGAGAGCGGCAGGCTGAAGCCTGGCGGGACAATTATCGAGCCGACGGCCGGCAACACGGGCATTGGCTTGGCGCTTGCTGCGGTGCGTCGAGGGATCCGAACGGTATTCGTTGTACCGGAGAAGTTCAGTGTCGAAAAGCAGCAACTGATGCGTGCGCTTGGCGGCGAGATTGTGCATACGCCGACATCCGAAGGAATGAGCGGCGCGATTCGCAAGGCGGAGGAACTGGCGGCGACTTTGCCTGACGCTTATATGCCGGGACAGTTCACGAATGAGGATAACCCGTTAACCTATTATCGGACGCTTGGGCCGGAGCTTTGGCGCGATATGGATGGGGCACTTGATATATTTGTCGCGGGAGCGGGAACGGGAGGTACGTTCATGGGGACGGCGCGCTTCTTGAAGGAGCAGGATTCGCGGATCAAGACGGTCATTGTAGAGCCGGAGGGCTCGATTCTTGCGGGAGGAGAGGCAGGCTCGCATCGGACGGAAGGGATCGGCGTCGAGAAGCTCGCTCCGTTCATGGATCCCGGATACTTTGATGCGATTCATACCGTGCAAGATGATGATGCTTTCGCGAGAGTGAAGGAGCTGGCGCTGCTGGAGGGTTTGCTTGTCGGCAGCTCGTCAGGCGCAGTACTTCATGCGGCGCTGGACGAGGCGGCGGGGGCGAAGGCGGGGAGTCGGATAGTAACCGTATTTCCGGATAGCAGCGAACGTTATTTGAGCAAAAATATATACGGCGGGGGCGCATAACATGAAACCGAGGACGAAGCTCATACATGGCGGCAAGCCGATCGATCCGCATACGGGCGCTGTAAGCGTGCCGATCTATCAGGTCAGCACGTATAAGCAGGATAGCGTCGGCATTCATAAAGGATATGAATATTCGCGTACAGGCAATCCGACGCGTCATGCGCTGGAGGTGCTGATCGCCGACCTGGAGGAAGGGACGGCCGGATTCGCCTTCGCATCGGGTATGGCGGCTATTCATGCGGTATTCGGACTGCTGCGCGCGGGCGATCACATCTTGATTACGGATGATGTGTACGGCGGCACGTACCGTATCGCGACGAAGGTGCTTGAGCGGCTCGGCATCGAATCGACGTTCGTGGACACGACCGATTACGGCGAGCTGGACGCTGCGCTAAAACCGAATACGAAGGCATTGTTCGTCGAGACGCCGACCAATCCGCTGCTCAAGGTGTCGGACATCGCCGAGCTGGCGCAATGGTCAAAGGCTGCGGGGCTGCTGCTTATCGTCGACAATACGTTCGGCACGCCATACTGGCAGACGCCGATAACGCTAGGTGCGGACATCGTCGTTCATTCCGCGACCAAATATTTGGGCGGGCATAGCGATGTCGTTGCGGGCCTGGCCGTAGTGAACAGCGGGGAGCTGGCTGAAAGGCTGCACTTTATTCAGAACGCAACAGGCGGCGTGCTTGGTCCGCAGGACAGCTGGCTGCTTATGCGCGGACTGAAGACGCTGGGGCTGCGAATGGAAGCTCATGAGCATAATGCGAGACAAATTGCTTCGTACTTAGACGGTCATCCTGAGGTTCTGGGCGCTGTCTATTATCCAGGTCTGGAGAATCATCCGCAGCATGAGCTGGCTTTGAGGCAGGCGCGCGGCTTTGGAGGTATTATTTCTTTCGATGTCGGGAGCGAGGCGAGGGCAGCGGCGTTGCTTGGACGGCTTCAGTACTTCACGCTGGCCGAAAGCCTAGGCGCGGTGGAAAGCCTCATCTCGGTGCCGGCTAAGATGACGCATGCCTCGATTCCGAAGGAGCGCCGCGAAGCGCTCGGCATCACAGACGGGCTCGTCCGTATATCGGTCGGCATCGAGGACGCCGAAGATTTGCTGAACGATCTCGAGCAGGCGCTCAAGTTCGAGGAGCTGTAGACCCAAGCATGCTTGGGGGCGCGGTAGGGGGCAAATAGCGTAAAAAGGTTACGCTATTTGCTCGGAAACGGCGAGTGTGTGTGGAATAGCGAAAGGAAATTTCGCTATTGTCGCAGCTAGGACTAGAAGCAGCAGGTTCGGAGCTCGAATGCCGCGAAATAGCGCAAAGATGCTACGCTAATTACTCGGAAACGGCGAGTGTGTGTGGAATAGCGAAAGAAACTTGCGCTATTGTCGAAGCTAGGGGGAGAGGCAGCAGGTATGGAGCTCGAATGCCGCGAAATAGCGCAAAGATGCTACGCTAATTACTCGGAAACGGCGAGTGTGTGTGGAATAGAGAAAGGAATTTTCGCTATTGTCGCAGCTAGGGGTAGAAGCAGCGAGTTTGGAGCTCGAATGCCACATAGAACGAGCCAAGGCCAAGGCTGTCCCAGATGGGGCACCTTGGCCTTGGCTCGTTAGCAACCGGCTAGCGGCTGCCGCTCTCCTGACGACCCGTCATCGGCACGGCCGAGCGAAGGAGCTCGGAGACGGGCACCATTTTGTAGCCGCGCTTCTGCAGCTCCGGCAAAATAACCTCTAACGCCGCGACCGTCTGCGTCTTCCCTTCCACGTGGTCGTGGAACAAAATAATGTCGCCACCCCGGACATTGTTCAGCACTTTATTGATAATATGCCGCACACCGGGCCGGTTCCAATCCTCCGTGTCCTGATGCCAGGACCACATGATCGGGACAAGCCCCATTTCATTCGAAACTTGGATAATGGTTTCGTCATAGATGCCGCCGGGCGGACGGAACAGATAGGTTCTTCGGCCGGATGCTTCGATTATCGCTTGCTCTGTGCGCTCGATCTCCTCGCGAACGATCCGCTTCGAAGAAGGCAGGTGAAAGAACACATGGCTGTAAGTATGGTTAGCCACCTCATGCCCTTCGCCGATGACCCGCTGTACGACTTCCGGAAACTGTTTGACGCGCTTCCCAATCACGAAGAAGGTGCTTCTCGCCCCATAACGATTGAGCAAGTCTAAAATGGCATTCGTCTCGACCGGATCCGGCCCGTCGTCGAATGTTAAGGCGATTACTTTCTGATCGGTCTGCACCTCCCAGATCATATCGCCCTTCTTCTCAAAATAGCTGCGGTCCTTCTTAATCAAGGGAGAAGCATACGATGCCTGCGAGGACGAACAGAGCAGCACGCTTAAGCCGATGAGCGCGAGCTTCAGCCTTCTATTTACCGACATACAATCCAACCTTTGTTCAATAGATATACGGACAAAGGTAGCTTGCCATTATTTCTGCGATTTTATGAGCTGTTACTTAGATGGGCCTGTTAGGCTTCATGAAGCTTCTCGCCAAATGATCGCTTTGCAGGTCGCCGTTTTGTTTGCCGTAATTCTCCAGTACATCAATCGTGTAGTCCTCGCTCGGATCAACCGGCTTATAGATGAATTGCTCCTTGTTCGCAAGGCGAACCTCGAAGCCGCATTGTTTCAGGCATTGCTCGAAATGCTCGGAAGTCGGCTGCTCATTTTCCTCTAAAAATATAAGCCCTCTCATCCGTTCGGACGAAGCGCCGCGAATGACTTTGAAATGGACGATATGTTCTTTTTTCATGGAATCTCACGCTCCTCATCACTTCATTCCAGTCTCTTAACTTTATCGTATGACAAATCGGCCTTCTTGTCTGTGACAGTTTCATGATCGTTGCGGCATCTCCGCCAAAGGACGCCGTCAGGCGTTTCTTCTTACGCCTCACCAAAAGCGCTCCCCTCACGTACAATAACCTATACACGAATGCGGATATATGGAGGTATGACGGTGATTAATATTACGGGCAGCAATGCGGGGCAAATAAGCCAGCTGCCGCTTACGGAGCTGCAGAAAAGCATCGTGCGTCAGAAGGAGCGCAGTCCTGAGGTGTATCGGTATCCATCGCTTCAAGCGCTGAAGTTCGAGCTTGATTTGAGGGCTAATATTGTGCAGGCAGCCAAAGATTTGAACGACAGCGGAGCAAGCTTTGCGGTATTCAAAAAATCAAGGTGCAACGAGCGTCTATGGAGTCGTACGGAGGCTGGCGGCTTCAAGCTAAGACCGGGCGTGCTTCCTTCGGACGGCATAAGAGATATATATGCTAACGGCGAGCTGTATGCTTTCGAATGCGCTACGGCTATCGTCATTCTGTTGTACAAGGCGGTGCTGGATACGCTGGGGGAGGCAACATTCAACCGACATTTCCGCGACCTGCTGCTGTACGACTGGACATACGACAACGATCTGCGGTTAATTACGCTTTACAGCTACGTGGAAGCTTATCCGGGCGATATCCTCTACTTCGAGAATCCCGATCATGACGACGACAGGCCGGAATGGCAAGGGGAAAATGTGATCAAGATGGCCGACGATCAATACTTCGGTCACGGCGTGGGCATCGAAACCAAAGCCGATATGATAGAGGCGCTGAACGGCACGCGCAATCCGGGCAGCACAAAGTCGGCATTCTTATCGGATTTGGTCAATCACCCTGACTTCAATTATTTGATGACGCTGCCGTCGAGAAGCCGGGAATCGGTCCTTGCGGATCGGGCGGAGCCGGCTGTCGTAGCGAGGATCGGCACGGCTGTCTACGTGTACCGCAACCACAATATGCGGAAGCAAGACAGAATGCTTCTGTAGAATAGTTATGAATGAACCCGCCGCGCTGGCGGGTTTTTCTCATATACGGACTCTTGCAAAGAAGGCAACAGATATCCATAATAAGGGTGAAGAATTAGAGACGGAGGTGCTGTTAGCCATGCATTCAAATTCCATTATCCAAAATAACGTCAACCGGTTCTCGGGCTTCGAGGACGACTACAACCGTTATCGCCCGGAGGCGCCGCAGAAGGTTGTCGAACTGCTGACTACTTATCTCGGGAGAAGGCCTCATGCGATTGCCGATCTCGGCTGCGGTACGGGCTTGTCCACGTTCATATGGAAGGGACATGCTGACAGGATTGTCGGCGTTGAGCCGAACGATGATATGCGGGGCAAGGCGGCCAGTAAGCTGGCATCGACTGCGGATTTGGATAAGTTAGAGTCTATCTCGTTCGTAAAAGGGTACTCGGATCAGCTGGAGCTCGCTGACGAGAGCATTGATATCGTGACCTGCTCGCAATCTTTCCACTGGATGGAGCCGGTAGGAACGCTGTATGAGGTGGGGCGCGTGTTGAAGGACGGAGGCGTGTTCGCGGCGTATGACTGCGATTGGCCGCCTGTCATCCACTGGGAGGTGGAGGCGGCATACGAGCGGCTGATCGCGAAGTCGGAAACCGTTATTGCCGAGCTGATTCCGGAGCAGGATCGGGCAGTCAAGGCAGACAAAGAGCAGCACTTGGGACGCATTCGGGCGAGCGGCAAGTTTAAGTATGCGCGGGAGATCGTCTTCCACAACATGGAGCGCTGCGATGCGGACCGTTACGTAGGCATTGCGCTTAGCCAAGGCGGCGTTCGAGTCGTACAGAAGCAAGGCTCGAATGCGCTGGACGAGGAGCTGGCGGAGTTCCGCGAGGTTGCCGAGCGTTATTTTGCCGGACAGGAGCTTGACGTGCTGTTCAGCTATCGGCTGCGGCTCGGAGTGAAATAAAGCAGGAAATCGAAAAAAGGTGTTTGTATGCGAATTGCTCATACGAACACCTTTATTTAATCTAGGCGCATCATTACTCTGCGTCTTTCTTGTACACGATCAGGATCGTGCTGCGCTGGTACGCATTGCCGGACGTAGCTGTCTTAATCATGGAACCGTAGCAAATATTAACGACTTGATCGTCACGCAGCTCGGCTAGAAATTCATTCGCGCGTTTCTCGGCGAACACGGCATCGGTATCGATGAATTCTTTCACTTGAATCATGAGGTCACCTCCTAATTATGTAGAAAAGAGACATACCGCAATGCATGATCGCGGTATGCCTCTGACTATAGTAGGCTGTAAAGTGTTCGGGGTCAAGCCCTGAACGTTTTGCCGACGCAATGAAATGCTTATTGCGGCAACATGCGAGTGGAGATCGCGATGCGGTTCCAAGCGTTGATCGTAACAATTGCCATGATGATCTCGCCTAGACGCTTCGTATCGAAGTGGCGTGCAGCTTCCGCATACACCTCGTCTGGTACATGTCCATGCGTCACGAGGGTAACCGCTTCGGTCAGCGCAAGCACCGCACGCTCCGCGTCGCTGTAGAACGGCGCTTCACGCCAAGCGTTTAGCATGTAGATGCGCTGCTCCGTTTCGCCTGCCTTGCGGGCGTCTTTTGTATGCATATCGATACAGAAGGCACAACCGTTAACTTGCGACGCTCTGATCTTGATTAGCTCCAATAACGATTTCTCGATGCCTGTCGATTGTATATAAGCTTCAAGACCGCTCATTGCTTTGTATCCGGCTGGAATTTCACCAGCTAAATTCATTCTTTGTTCCATCGTATAGGCTCCTCTCCGGCTCTGCACCGGTTATTTTTACTGTCTCACTAATAAGACAATGCAGGAGCTCCGTTTGTGACAGGTTACCCAATTCGTTGTAATTTATCCGGATTGAGTACGATATAGAGATGTTCAATCCGTTCCCCGGCAGCATCAAGCTTGAAGCTGATGGCCTTAAGCGGACGGCCGTCCCGATAGAAGACGATGCCCGGCTGTCCATTAATAAGCGCCATGCTTTGCGATTCCCCGAAGAAACCTTTTGCGGAGACGCCTTCGAGGAATGCTTGCACGCGTTCTCTGCCGATAATCGTGAATATCGCTGCGCGCACTTTGCCGCCGCCGTCGGATGTAAGCAGCGCGTCTTCAGTGAGCAGGCTGACGAGCGCATCGACGCTTCCGCCTCGCGCAGCCGCAAGGAACGCGGTCGCAAGCGGTACTGCCTGTGCCGTATTATCCGGGAGAACAGGCGATTGTTGATGCAGCTTATCATTAGCGCGGCTAAATATTTTGCGGCAGTTGGCTTCCGATTTGCCAAGTATATCGGCAATCTCGCTGTAATCGAAATCGAATGAACCGCGAAGGATGAAGACGGCTCTCTCAACAGCGGACAATTGCTCCAGCATGACGAGCAGGGCGTAGGATACGGTCTCCGTATGATCATAGAGATCCGAGGGATCATCGCTGCCGCCTGTGGTGAAGCTGACAAGAGGTTCGGGAAGCCATGTACCGACATATTGCTCGCGTCTAATCCGGGCGGATTGCATATAGTTGATGCATCGATTGGTCGTCATACGGGTTAAGTAAGCTTTCGGATGGGTGATATCGTCCGTCTGCAGCTTGCTGTACTCGATGAATACGTCCTGCACGAGGTCCTCGGCATCAGCCAAAGAGCCGGTCATGCGGTAAGCGATCGCTTGCAGCAAGGAATGGTAAGTCGTATAAGCGGTCTGAAAATCCATCATAGCTGGACTCCTTCCAGGGGTCGTCATGGTTAGAGACGGGATATGAGTGCGGGTATATCGAGCAAATCATGAACGAAACCATCTGCTTGCGCGGGCTGTTCCCAGCGGGCATGGCTTTTCCAGATGCTTTTCATGCCAATAAGGCGAGCGGCTTCAACATCGTTTAACGGATGGTCGCCAATATAGACGCTTTCTTCAGGCTGTACGCCAAGCCGATCTAGCGCCCGTAGGAAAATATCCGGATGGGGCTTCTTAATCCCTTCCCAACCTGAGATCAATATAGCATCAAAGTAAGGCACGATTCCAATAGCCTGTATATTGCGATGCTGGAAATCGCCGATAGCATTCGTGATAAGCCCAAGTGAGTATCCTTCTTTTTTGAGCGTATCCAGCATGGTTATGAGACCGGGGTAAGGGATGCAGCTTTGGTGAAACTGCGTAACATAATCCTCCAGCAGCTCCGCCGGCGTGATATCTACTATATTGAACTGGCTCGTTAGCTGTGCGTAGACAACGTCCTTCCAGACATAACCTCCCGCATCCCATTCAATGAAAGCCTCTATGTAAGCTTCCTTTGCTATATGCTGCAGAGCTGCAAAGTACCGATCATATTGATGGCTGACAAATTGCTTCACGGATGCATCGCGGTCGAGCAAGGTGAGATCGAGATCGAACAGAACCGCTTTTAGCAAGATGAATTCACTCCTCGCTTTTTTAATGGCAAAGTGATTGTAATCGAAATGACGGGAAAATTCCATATGTTGACTTTTAATCGGATTGCGATTATATTACGATTAAATAACTAATTATTTGGTTATATGACCGATATGGAGAGAAGACAGAATGGAATCCGCCGATACTGCACAGTTAGAGAACATCGTACATCAGCAGCTTAGGGAATGCAGCCCGATTTTTCTTGCTCTTGCCGACCCGATTCGGCAGGACATTATTATGATGCTTACCAAACATGATTCGTTGAACGTCGCCCAAATCGTCGAGCGATCGCCAATGTCCAGGTCAGCTATATCCCACCATTTGAAAATATTGCGCCAAGCGAAGCTCATCTCGTCGAACAAGGTAGCGACTGAAATATACTACTGCTTGGATATTGAAGCATCCGTTGTGCAACTGAAGGCGTTTCTGAGTACGACAGAGCAAATTATCGTTCGCAAGACAGAGGCATCCGAACAGTAGAGTAGCGGGGCGCGGGAGCAAGGCGGCATGCAACACTACAGGAAGTGCGGAATGCGCAGCTATTGCACATTCTGCAACGGATATCATCAAATGGCTTGAGCTAAAGGTCTGTCATTGCACTTTTTGCAACAGATGCAACTACTATCGACGGGGATTGGGACTAATTGGTCCAATCCGTTGCAGTTTCTGCAATGGAGACCGGTAGCAGAGGGTGATAGAGCCTAATCCGTTGCAGTTTCTGCAACGAGCACAGCGATTAGATATGCAGCAGCACCTTACCGAATGGCACATCCGCTGTTCTAGGCCATTCCATGCAGCGGACATAGGTTACGAAGCTCCGGGTGGAGCTTTTTTCACCACATAAATAACTAAATAATTAGTTGTTTAATTATTTGGTTGTTATATAAACAATAATGGAGGTCATTTAATGATGTCAAACGTGCTTATTACAGGAGCATCCAGCGGAATTGGCAAAGCATTCGCCGAGCTGTTTGCAAGAAAGGGCTGTCGCGTGATTCTCGCATCGCGCAACGCGGAGAAACTAAGTGAGCTTGCCGAGCAGCTTGAGCGGAAATATAGGGTAGAATCGATCTGCATCGCTGTTGACTTGGCGCACGGCAGCGGTCCCGAAAGGTTGTACAAGGAGCTCAAGCAGCAACAGATTCCTGTCGACATCCTGATTAACAATGCAGGTATCGGCTCATTCGGTCTGCTTCACGAGATGGACGTCCGCTCCGAGCTGGATATGATCCAGCTTAATGTCCATTCCCTTTCGCATCTTATGATGCTGTTCCTACCGGATATGGTGATGCGCGGAAGCGGCCGCATCCTTAATGTTGGATCAACGACTTCGTTTTACGCTTGTCCGTTAAGCGCCAATTATTCGGCGTCCAAGGCGTTCGTCCTGTCTCTCACGGAAGCTGTCGCAAGCGAACTGCAAGGAACCGGGGTAAGTGTCACCGCGTTATGCCCGGGAGCAACGGGAACGGAATTTTTCCGGCGGGCAAAGATGGAGAATCAGAAGGTAGCAAAGCAGGAGGCGCTTATGACGCCTGATAAAGTAGCCGAAATCGGCTACCGTGCGTTGATGCGAAGCAAAACGTTCGTGATACCTGGCTTTCAGAACTGGCTGCTGGCGCAAGCCCCTCGCTTATTTCCAAGACGGTTCGTTACTAAGATCACGCGCAGCGTTCTCGAACAGAAGCTTTAGCTGGCCGGACAGGGGGATGGACCAAACAAGCCCATTTTCAATCACAAGGAGCACACCATGAGCAATAGCCCATATGTTATATAGACAGATGACTATATTGAATATTGGAGGTTTCATTCATGGATCGTGGTTTTGTTCCTGGCGGTTTCGGCGGTGGTTTCGGCGGAGGATTCCGCAGACCTTTCCGTCCGTTCCCCCACCCGTTCTTCCCTGGCCGTGCATTGTTCCCGTTCTTCTTCTTCTCGCCGTTCTTCTTCCCGTTTTTCCGTGAGGACGGCACTATTATCGACAATGATATGTTCGTCGCTCAGCATCAGGTGCAAGCGGGAGACTCGATGGATAAGATCGCCCATATGTACAATATTCCTAAAGTGATTTTGGACGAAGCAAACCCTCATCTTGCTGGCCAAAGCCTTCAAGCGGGTACGGAGGTTCATATCCCCCGCATCTCTCATATGGGTTGTCAGAAGACATACATCGAGAGTGCAGCAGATGCGCCAATGGCTAATCAGATGATGCAAGGTCAAGCGAATCAAATGCATCAGGCAAACCAAATGCATCAGGCAAATCAGATGCACCAGGCAAACCAAATGCCTCAGATGCATCAAGCGAAGCAACCGAACCAACCGAATGTGATGCCGTTCTCCGGCAAGCTATATTAGTCCATACTGAAGTATGCCTGCTTACGGAGCTTCATTCCGCGAGCAGGCTTATTTGTTAGGAATCGGATTATAGAGTCGAATGACCATAGATGAGTAATGAGATATTTTCATACGAATACTAGTCAGTCTGTCCGTATTTACTATACAATGAGGCTAATTATAGGCTGAAATTGTAAAGAGGAGAGCGAAGGATGAGTACAACTAAATGCAACTCATGCGGGGCGCCGATTGAGCAGGGGCAAGAGGCTTGCGCGTATTGCGGCACACAGGTTGCTGCAACAAACGAAGAGGTAGAAAGAGAGATTAAGCAATTTTTCGAGGAAGGTCAGAGTGGTCAATCCTCGCAATCCGTTCAGACGACTGCGAGCCAAGATGGAATAGTCATTAAATGGAGCTTCGATGTGCAGACGACCCATACACAATCACAGCCTCAACCGGAACCGCCACTGCAATCGCAGCCGCAGCCCTATATCCAGCAATCGGCGGGTCAGCCATCGTACAGCCAGCAGCAATACAATCCATACGTACACGAAAAGAATAAAGTATTAGCTGGAATACTTGCGATATTGTTTGGAGGATTGGGCGTACATAAGTTTTATTTGGGCAGCATGGGCTGGGGAATCGTCTATTTGCTGTTCTGCTGGACGTTCATTCCCGGTATTATCGGATTAATTGAAGGCATCATCTATCTGTGCACTCCAAACGATCGGTTTCAAGCGAAATACAGCCGAAGGTAAGTTTATAAATGAAATGATGACGAACGACTGCGGTGCGGTGGTTCGTTTTTTTGTGCCGGAAACTATTGTGCGATATATCACGTCGTGATACAATCACTTCAAGATATATCACATTGTGATACAACGGATGGTGATATACAAGGGAGTGAAGAAGCGTGAAGTTGGAAGAGCTGTTGAAAAGCTACTTGCCGATGTCAGAGACGGCTTACTATATACTGCTCTCCTTGATGGAGATTCGTCACGGGTACGGCATTATGCAGGATGTCGACGAACTGACGAAGGGACGGATAAGCCTAGGGGCAGGAACTGTTTATGGAAGCTTATCGCGAATGGAGAAGGACGGTTTGATAACCGTTATGCATGAGGAGAATCGGAGGAAGTCCTATCTTATTACCGATAGCGGAAGAGCGCTGCTTAAACAGGAGATTGCCCGAATAGGCGAACTGTATAACAATTCCTTGAAGGTGGAGGGGAAGCTGGATGCGTAATACCGATAGCAATAGGAAGCTGGTTACCCGTTGGTGGTCAAGCTGGCAGACGGACAAAATTGAATTATGGATGGAGAAAATGGAGGCTGAAGGCTGGCAGCTGGTGCGGATGAGTCGGAATGCGACCCGTTTTGAATTCGTAAAAGGGGAGCCAAGACGGATTCGTTACGGGGTCGATTATCAAACGACACAAGATGATGGGTATAGAAGTCTCTTCGAAGATGCCGGCTGGGAGCTCACTTATGAGGGAGCCGGTTGGTATGTTTGGCGTAAAGCATACGGGGCCGATGAAGCTAGACCTGAAATCTATTCCGACAATCAATCGCGGATCGATCGCAATAATCGCATGATGGGCGTGCTGTTTCTCGTCAGCTTCCTCCAGCTTCCGATTATCCTGATCAATATCCCTCAATTCAGATCGACGGCTTTCGTATGGTTATGGATCGTATACTTGCTGTTATTCGTATTCATTGGCTACGGTATACTTAGGCTGGCATCGGCGAACAGCAAGCTGAGGAAGAGGCTGTAGCTGGCGGCAGCAATGAGGGAACGGAGGCCGATGGCGGACCGTTATCCCTCTTTGCAGCAGCCGTAAATAAGTATCTAGGCTTGTACCTTTTGGATTTTGGCAGGATTGTTGATTTTGTAAGGAACAGGATGTTTGGTCAGCTTCTTGGCTACGATCTTGCATTCGAAAGTGAGCGTATCCCCGACCTCAAGCTCCAGCTTCTTAAGCGTATTGCTATGGCTGGACCATGCGACGCCGACCTCCAGTGCAGGATCGATGATCGCAACCGCCTCGTAAATAATAACCTCATCCTCGGTATCGGAGAAGTTGTTCGGTACAGTCGTGAATTCCTGGACCGTCGCGGTCATCTTGACCTTCTCTTCAGGGAGTTCAAGCTTAGGTGCTCTCTTGGACGTCTTCTCCTTAGCCTTCGGCTTAGGCTCGTCGGATATATCCTCGATAGGCGGAAATGCTGCGGCAGCCGGCTCAGCAGGGACAGCTTGCTCTGGCGTTGCCTCGATCGCAGCTTCGACAGCCTCCGAGAACTCAGCCGCTGCTTCATCCGCAGCCGGTTGCTCGTCACTCGTCGTTGCTGTGGCAGACGATTTCTGACCATAGCTGGCAGCCTGCATTTCTTTTAAATATGAAGGATGGACGCAGTGGAGTTGTCCATCGTCGAATTGGATAACGGCCGTATAAGAATCGACGTATCCGGCGATGGTGCAAGATAAGTTCTTGCCATTTCCTTTGTATGCATAGGACTTGCTCTTCAAGGCCTTGTCGGACAGAAGCCCCCATGCTTTGCATTGATCAATAAGGTCCGCTTCATCCTCGAAGCTTGTGTATGTGTCGGGAGCGATAATAAACGTATGTACCATAGGTTCTCCGCCTTTCTGTATGGACAACAATATCAATAGTTTACCACTTCGAAGCGCATTTGAAAAAAGGGAATGCTATATTCGGCGGACGAACGGTCGTGCTGGAGCGTGATGATAACTAGCGGGAGAGAATAACTGGAGTTTATCCCGTTAATCATGACCGATTTAGCTTGTTTCAATGAATAAAAGGAAATCCTCCAGTTAAACGGTGACAATAGGGCGATATGCGGAAAATTAGCTGGAGAAAATCCCGTTATTGCAAAGCATAAGCTAGCGGAAAAGCAAAAAAGGCGTTCAGTCGGAGCATCAGTCCTCACGGGGACAGCTCCGGCTGAACGCCTTCTTTTTTAAGGTTAACCTTTGACAGCGCCGGCAACGACGCCTTTGACGATGTACTTCTGCAAGAAGATGAACACGATGATCGAAGGCAGCACGGCCATGACCATAGCCGTCATCGCATATTGCCAGTCGGACGTGTATTGGCCGACGAACGTGTAAGCGGCCAGCGTCAGCGTCTTCGTATCCGGCGAGCCGTTCACCATAAGGAGCGGCAGCAGGAAGTCGTTCCAGATCCACATCACATCGATAATGATGATCGTCGTCGTTACCGACTTCAGCAGCGGGAAGATGACGCTGAAGAAGAGGCGGAAGCCCGAAGCGCCGTCGATCGTAGCGCTCTCGTCGATTTCTTTTGGAATACCCTTCACGAAGCCATGGTAGATGAATACGGCCAGCGGTGCGCCGAAGCCCCAGTAGAGCAAGCCGAGTCCCCATGTGCTTTCGGACAAGTTAAGGTCCTTGGCAAGCTGCAATACCGTCAGCATGATCGATTGGAACGGGATCAACATTGGCATAATGACCAGCAAGTAGAGCAGGGCGCTTGTGCGCGACTTCGTACGAGCTAGCTTATAAGCGGCGATCGAGGAGACGAATACGATACCCGCCAGCCCGACGCCCGTAATGATGAAGTTGTTCAGGAACAGCTTCGGGTAGTCGATGAACGACCACACGTACGAGTAGTTCTCGAAGACAAGCTTCTTCGGCAGCGCAACGACGTCAGTCATAACTTCGCCGAAGCTTTTCAGGGAGTTGTTGATGGCTAAGAATAGCGGATACAGGAAGACGAGCGATAGAAGGACCATGACGATCTCAAGTACGATCCGTCCTGCTTTTCCTTGGCGGCTGCGTTTCATTAAGCTTCAACCTCCCTGCGTTTGAAGATCGTTAATTGAATGATAGTGACAAGCAGGACGGCAACGAAAAGGATAAGCGCTTTGGCCGTACCGTAGCCGTACAGATTGTTCTGGAACGTGTCGCGATAGATATCATAAGCGATACTGTAAGTCGTACCGCCTGGTCCGCCGCCGGTCAGCGACAGAATAACGTCGAATACTTTGATGGAGTTCGTTAATGCCATGAACACCGAGATCGTGATCGACGGTGCAAGCAATGGCAGCGTTATGCTGAAGAATCGTCTAACCGGTCCGGCGCCGTCAACGGTCGCCGCTTCCTTCAGATCATCCGGAACGGACTGAAGTCCTGCGATATAGATAACGAGATAGAAGCCGATCGATTGCCATATCGAGACGAGCAGGATGGACACGAACGCAAGACCGGGCTCGCCGAGCCAGCTTAAGTTGAAGACGCCCCAGCCCGTACTGTTATACAGCGATTCGAAGCCTTGCATGAAAATGAACTTCCAGATGAAACCGACGATAACAAGGCTAAGAATGTACGGAATGAAGAAGGCCGCTCTCAGCCATGTGGACGACTTCAGCTTCATATCGAGTATCACGGCTAACAGAATCGCTAGCACGTTGACGATGATGATATACAGCACGGCATACTTGATCGTGAACCAAGCCGAGCTGGTGAAGTTGGCGTCGCCTGTGAAAATTTGCTTGAAGTTATCCAGCCCGACGAACGTCGGGTGCTTGGAAATACCGTTCCATTTCGTTAAGGAGTAACGGATCGTCATTGCGAATGGAATATAAAATGCGATAGCGATACAGATCAATACGGGCAATGTGAATATGCCGAACTCAAGCTTCTCGCTCCATTTTCTGCCTAGAGATTTGAACATGAGTACACCTCTTTCGTCGCCGTTTATGTAGGCCTGAAATAGTCAAAGCCTATACAAAACAATCTTTTATTGTATGATTAGGAGCAGATATTGGGCGGATGCGCCATTAGGGGCTGCGACATCCATTTAAGATTGGCTAAGTACGATTATAAAGCAGCGCTTTGGGCGTCAAAATGGATTTATGAAAACAGTTAGGGGTAAAAAGGTGAACAGGTAAGCGAAAGCGGACATTGTTGACGAAAAGGAGGGATGAGCCTTGTTCAATCGGGCATCCAAGACATTTTCCAATCTGATCGAGCTTGTGACTCGAAGGCTTGTGAACAAGCTTATTGTGCTATTTACGACCATTATTATACTCGTCGTCGGATCGCTCACCTTCATCTCGTATCAGATGCTTCAGAAGGAGTCGGTTGCGAACAGCATTGCGAGTACGTCGAACAATTTGCTGCTCGTGAATCAGAATCTAGAGGATTATTTGAATGGGATTAAGCAATTGTCGCTGCCGCAAATCAACTATGACGAGCTGTCCTATGCCATCATGCACGAGTCCGAGGAGTATGCATCCCGCATGTTTGTAGAGGAGTACTTGCGGAATTTGTATTTTTCGCGCAAAGATCTTGAGGCGATCTACCTGTACGTAGTAGAACAGGGCAAGTACTATGCCGTTACGAAGGAAAACTACAATGTCACGGTGCGAACGGCAACCGATCCTAATATTGCACGGCTCTCGTGGTTTCAAGATACGATGGACAATCCGAACAATCACGCCTATCAATCATTCGAGCTGGCGGGCGCGAAGCCCGGGTATCCGGTGGATACGTCGAACAGCTTCATGGCGTATCATCGGGTTCTTCGTTCGATCGCTTCGAGGGAACCGCTCGCGGTGCTGTCGTTCTATGTCAATCCTTCGATGAAGGATGACATTATCAAAGATATTCCGTTCAGCGAGGGGCAGCATCTGATGTTCCTTAGCCCGGATGATCCTATTCCGTTCGCTATGGACGATCCGTCCTTCTACGGGCGGATGAAGCAGGACGGAGCATTGGAGCGGCTGGCGGACGGGAAGTCGGGGCGGTTTACATGGTCGGAGGGAGATCAAAAATATTTGGTCGTCTACAATACGAGCGAGAAGGATGGATGGCAGCTGGTTAAGCCGATACCTTATCGCCAAATCTATGCGGCAGCAACAACGACGCGTAACTTAAACTTCTTGATCGGCTTCCTATTCCTGCTGCTCGCGGTCATCCTAGTGACGTTTTTCTCGAATGCGATTACGCGGCCGCTGAAGAAGCTGTCCTATCAGATGAACCGGTTCAGTCATGGTGACTTCGAGGCGGAGACGGAGGTTGTCGGCAAGGACGAGCTGGCTTATTTATCCCGTCATTTCAACCAAATGGTACGGCGAACGAACGAGCTGATTAACGAGCGGTACAAGATGAAGCTGGTGGAGAAAAACGCGATTTTGAAGGCGTTGGAGGCGGAAATCAACCCGCATTTCCTATATAACGCGCTGCAGGCAATCTCGACCAAGGCGCTTAAAAGCGAGAGGTTCGACATCGCCGATATGATCGATGCGCTGGCGCTGACGCTGAGGTATGCAATCAGCGGCAAGGATATCGTTCGCGCGCGCGAGGAGCTGCAGCATATCGAGCGGTATATGGCGCTGCAGAAGGCGCGGTTCGGGAGCAGGCTGCAGGTCGTTTACGACTGGGACGACTTCCTTATGGAACTGGAGATTCCGAAGTTGTCGATTCAAACGTTAGTCGAAAATGCGATCAAGCATGCGCTCGAGAAGGTGTCCAGCACCGTTACGATCCGTATCGGGGCGAGGGCGGACGCCGAGCATTTGGTTATATCGGTCCATGACGATGGACCGGGCTTCACGCCCGAGCGGCTGGAGCAGGTGCGGGAATCGTTCCGCAAGGAATGGGACGAGCGGCAAGGCGATAACGCGGGCGACAGCATTGGCCTCGTTAATCTGCATACGAGGCTGAAGCTGCTCTATGGCGAGGAAGCCAAGCTGCGGATCGTGACGGAGGATAACGCAGGTACGGAAATGCAAATGTTATTACCGCGGGGAGGCGGCAGCTATGTATAGAGTATTAATTGTTGACGATGAGGAGCCGCTGCGCGAGGCGATTCGGATTTTGGGCGATTGGAAGGGACTTGAGGTAAGCGAGGTGCTAGAGGCTTCCGATGGGCTGGGAGCGCTGAAGCTGCTTGAGGCTGGCAGGATCGACCTCGTTATGGTCGATATGAAGATGCCCGAGATGAACGGGATCGAGTTTCTGCAAGTGGTAGAGCGCGACTATCCCGACTTGCTTACGATCGTCATCAGCGGCTATAACGACTTCGAATATACGAGACAGGCCATCCATTCCAAGGTTGTGGACTACCTGCTCAAGCCGATCAACAGGCAAGACTTGAACCAAGCTTTGCGCAAGTCGATCGATCTTCTGGAAGCAAAGCGCAAGCGGGAGAGCGAGTTCATCAATCGGAACATTACTCTGAATATGTCGTTGCCGAAGCTCAAGGAGAAAGTGTACCTCTCGATCATCGAGCGCAGCTTCAAGAGCCAGTCGAATGAAGCGTTCCTGCCGCTTATCGGGGCGGATGATTCCAATAACCGATTCGCGGCTATTGTGATGCGCGTGTTGGATATGGAGCGGGTCCGGAGCAGAAGGTTTCATAACGATACCGATCTGCTTCACTTTGCCGTCTCTAACGTGCTTAACGAAATTGCGGGCGACCGCTTCCAGTCATTCAGCTTCGCCAATCCGAAGCAGGAGCGTGAGCTCCTTGCCGTTCTAACGATGAACGGCGGATATCGCGAGGATATTGCCTACCATTCCCTCCATCAGATGAAGAAGGTTGCCTCTGCCTTGCAGGAGCTGTTCGGCATTACTGTTGTCATCGGAGTCGGAGAGTCTTGCTCCGACGCGCTCGATATAGCTTCCTCCTATGAGGGAGCGAAGGCTGCGATTAGCGGCATGGATCTGCTGCGTCTGAAGGGCGGGATGGTAATGTCGTCCGCCGTTTCGCTTAAAGACGGAGGAATCCGCGAGCGTGACAAAGAGCGCGAGCGGGACAGCTCATCGATGTCGATTACGAGCCGAATGGCTATTATTCGCGGGGCGCTGGAGGCCGGCAACACGCAGCACGCAAGATCGGTATTGGGCGAGCTTACGAAGCGGTGGAAAGCAGCGGAGCGGTTCACGATCGGCGATTCAGACCGCGTCATGGCCGAATATGTCATTTTGCTAAACGATATGGCTTTGGAGCTTGGAGTCAAGGAGGAGCAGCTTCCGATTGGCGAGGAGCATCCGCTCAGATCGATGGGACTGTCATCCGATTACGATTCATTCGAATCGTACGAGAGACTGCTGTTTAGCATACTCGATTATTACACCGAGCAGATTCGCAAGGCGGAGAGTGCCAATGGGCCGTTCGATGTTGGCGACATTAAGGCTTATATTGACGATCATTACTTCGAGGATATAAAAATTTCGATGTTCGCCGAGAAATATTTTTTAAGTCGGGAATACTTAATGAAGCTGTTCAAGGGGCAGTTCAGTTATGGCATTCACGAATATGTGCAGAAGGTGCGGATGGACAAGGCGAAGGAGCTGCTTGGCGACTCGGCATTGAAGATTCAGGATATTTCCGAGATGCTGGGCTACAAGGACAAAAACTATTTCAGCAAGGCGTTCCGCAACTATTACAACTTATCGCCCTCGGAATTTCGTACGGCGCAGCAGGACGAATAAGCAAAGCCTGCGCAGGTGGCAAAAAGTGAACCGCTGACAAACTACACTTTTTTACCCTTAACTATTCACTTATGTACATTCTTATCCTATTGCGATTTCTTTACAATAGGCTACGAAGACCACAACAAATGAGGGAAATGGGGGCAACACCATGTTGAAAAGATTTCTCGCGCTGTCGGTCAGTCTCGTACTGGTCGTCGGAATATTAGCCGCATGCGGCGGCAAAAACAATGAAACAAATAACGGTACGAACGCCGGTAACGGCGAAGAAGGCGGCTCGGACAAAGCGGTAACGATTAATATGTTTACGGCATCGCCTGAATACACGGATGCATTCAACGCTTACATTGCAGAATACAAAAAAGTGAAGCCGAATGTAACGATCAACCTTGAAATTATGCAAGCTGACTATAACACGGTATTGAAATCGAAAATTGCTGCTGGCAGCACGCCTGACGTATTCCAGACAACAGCAGGCGGCGACATCGATACATTCGCCGAATACAGCGCCGACCTGACGAACGAGCCGCTTGCGGCTGCAATGACAGACGCTGTTAAGATCAACATGAGCTCTTCCGACGGTAAAGTACTCGGATTGCCGGTTAAAGGCAACCTGATGATGATGATCTACAACAAGAAGCTGCTTGCCGATGCAGGTATCACGGAAGTTCCGAAAACAACGGCTCAAATGAATGACGCTATCGCGAAGCTAGAAGCGAAAGGCATTACACCGTTCGCCAATGCGTACAAAGAGTGGTGGGTATGGAAACATATCTTCCAAAACTTCGTGAACGCCGCTGCTGAAGACGCAGGCACAACTCCGAAGGAATTGGTTGCTAAGTTCATCGCTGGCGAAACGACGTTCAAGGATCACCCTGTACTGTACGATAATTTCTTCAACTTCATTGATTCGACGGTTGAGCATGGCACGAACAAGCCGCTTGAACGCGACAGCAATGCTGAAGTGAGCGACTTTGCAACGGGCAAAGCAGCATTCATGACAGGCAAGGGCGCATGGGACGAAGAAGCGATCAAGAAAATCAGCCCGGACATCGAGATCGGTATCGTAGGATACCCGGTTAGCGACAAGGCTGAACAGAACCAACTGATTACAGGCGCCGACCAAGCGCTTCGCATCAACAAAGATTCCAAAGTAGCGAAAGAAACAATCGAGTTCTTCAACTGGCTGTATACTTCCGACTACGGCAAACAATGGTTCTCGAACGTAGCGAAAGTCATTCCGCCAATCAAGGACGCTCCATTGCCTGATTTGGTTATGCCGAAACAAATGGAAGAAATTTTGAAAACAGAAAAATCCGGCGACCTGACAGTCAACTACTCGCTCGATACGTTCCACCAAAAATTCGGCGAGCTTATGCAAGCTTACATCGGCGGCAGCAAAAAGAAAGACGCTGCAATCGACGAAATTCAGAAGGCGTGGGTACAATTCGGTTCCGCTCAATAAGAGCTGATCGCATTGGCAGCAGCGTATGAGGTTAGAGCCCAGCACTTTCGCAGTGCTGGGTTTTCTTTATTAGATGTGCGCGGTAAGTTCGGCGGAGGCTATGTTGGATATCTGCAGTAACTTTTCTCGGTTTTGGGCGGTTTAGGGATCTATATTGGATTTTTGCAGGATAGAGGGCTTATTATCTGGTAAAAGTGCGGTTTCGAGCCGAAGTTACTGCGATTATCCAACATAGCTTGATTGACTGGACAAATAGTCGTTTCTATATTGCAATAATCCAACATAGCTGCAGGGCGGGATTACGCAAGAGGATCTGTTGAGTCAACGAGTGAATAAGGAGGACAGGACAATGGCGGGTAGACATTCGATTGTGGAAAATGGGCTGTACCTTGTGTTCGATGTGACGGAGAGCGGTGATGTGAGACTGATGCATTTCGGATCAGCTCCGCTGGACGCGGAGTTGATTACAGATCAACAAATGCCGGGCTTCCGCATGCTGGAGCTGCAGCTAACCGGAGAAGATCGGGCCGAATACCATGGCCGCTCGCATCGCGCTTCCTATCCGGGGCTGCGCATGGTGTATGGCGGACATGAGGATAGCCGCAACGAGAATGGGCGATTGATCGCGGTTACGCTCGTCGATGAGGTGACGGGCTTGCGGGCGGTGCAGCACTACCAGTTCTATGACGGCATTCAGACGGTTCGTTGTTGGGTAGAGCTCGTTAATGGCGGCGCTGAAGAGGTTGCGGTTGAGTACGTGTCCTCGTTCGCGCTGACAGGTGTCGACAAGGAAGGTATATTGGATCGGAACGAGAAGATGAATTTAACGATCGCGCATAGCGGCTGGCAGAGCGAGCTGCAATGGCGGACATACAAGCTGCCGGAGATCGGCTTGTCGCATCTAGCCGATCGCGGTTCGAAGCGCCTTGCCTTCAGCAATACGGGCTCATGGTCGGCAGCCGAGAACTTGCCGATGGGCGTGCTGGAGAATACGGAAGCCGACAGCAGCCTGTTCTGGCAGATTGAGCATAACGGTTCGTGGCATGCGGAGATGTCCGATCAGAATGATCATATGTATCTGTATTTGAGCGGTCCGACGGAGCATGACAATCATTGGTGGCTGAAGCTTGCGCCAGGCGAGTCATTCAAGTCTGTGCCTGTAGCCGTAGGTGCGGTGCAAGGGGGCTTCGATCAGGCGATTGCGGAGTTGACGCAATATCGACGCGCCATTCGCCGTGTGAATGACGATAATAAGCTGCTGCGAGTCATCTTCAACGACTACATGAACTGTCTATGGGGCTCGCCGACGACGGAGAAGCTGCTTCCGCTTATTGATGCCGCAGCTGATGTCGGTTGTGAATATTTCTGTATCGACGCAGGCTGGTACGCGCCGGGCGAATGGTGGGATGGCGTCGGAGAATGGATGCCTTCCGAGGAGCGATTCCCCGAAGGCATCAAGTACGTGCTCGACTATATCCGCAGCAAAGGGCTTATCCCCGGCTTATGGCTGGAGCTTGAGGTAATGGGCATTAACTCGCCGAAGCTGGCGGAGACCGACGACAGCTGGTTCTTCATGCGGCATGGCAAGCGGGTGAAGGATCGCAGCCGCTATCAGCTCGACTACCGCAATCCCTCGGTTATCGCCCATGCCGATGAAGTCATTCGCCGCTTGGTGGAGGACTATGGCGTCGGCTACATTAAGATGGACTACAACATCAATGCGGGCATCGGGACGGAGACGGATTCGGACAGTATGGGTGACGGATTGCTGCAGCATAACCGGGCGTACTTGCAATGGCTGGATTCGATATTCGCACGATATCCTGAGCTGGTCATCGAGAACTGTTCGAGCGGCGGCATGCGGATGGATTACGCGATGCTGAGCCGCCACAGCATTCAGTCGACGAGCGATCAGGAAGACTACGTCAATTATGCGGCGATTGCCGCAGGCTCGCCGGCCGCGCTTACGCCGGAGCAATCGGCGATCTGGTCGTATCCGCTGCGCGAGGGCGATGATGAAGAGGTCATCTTCAACATGGTCAACGCGCTGCTGCTGCGCGTCCATCAGAGCGGACATCTCGCGGAGCTTAGCCCGCGCCGCCGCGAGCTGGTGAAGGAGGCGCTCGATTATTATAAGTCGATTCGCGGCGACATTCGCGAAGCGCTGCCGTTCTGGCCGCTTGGCCTGCCGAGCCACGGCGATGAGTGGGTCAGTCTCGGGCTGCGCCGAGACGACCGCATTTATGTAGCCGTCTGGCGCGTTGCCGGCGAGACGGCGCAAGTGACGCTGCCGCTGCCCGTGCCGCCGCACGGCAGCTCCGCCGAACCGGCGGTTCGCTGCGCGTATCCGGCAGCGCCCGCCGCAGGCACGGACTGGACGTGGAGCGCGGCCGACAGCTCGCTCACCGTCACACTACCAGCCGCTCGAACGGCTAGGCTGTTCGAGATCCGGCTGTAAGCAAAAGGCGCTTCCGACGTTCAGCTGAACTGGGCGGGGGGCAATAGTGTCATTCTAGGCAACTAATTAGTCTTGTACGCGGAACCTCGCCTGTTAGTTCGATATCGGGCAACTAATCGGGCGGATTTGGTGTTTTTGGCGTGAACCTGCGAATTAGATCGATGAAATGCAACTAATGAGCATGTAACCACCTGTTAGCTGAAATTAGTTCGATGAAAAGACACTAAATGCCCAATCCTTTTACAATATCTTAACTATCTATCGCGCTCCCTATTTGTTAGGATAATTCCCAAATGAAAAATAAAGGATAGGGTAGCATGCGAGCGACTTCATTGGAAACGGAAGCTTACAATCAAATCAAGGAGCGGATCGTGCGCGCTGAAGTCATGCCGGGCGTGCTGTTGTCCGAGAACGAACTGGCAAGCGAGCTAGGCATGAGCCGGACGCCGATCCGGGCCGCGATCGCGATGCTGGAGAAGGAAGGGCATGTCGAGAGCTTCAAAGGACGAGGCGTGCTCGTGAAAGAAATTTCGTTCCGCCAGTTTAGCCAAATGCTCGAAGTGCTCGTATCGATGCAGATGTTCGTCTTGGATATGGCGAAGCAAAGGGAGCTGCATTTCGACGTGGAAGCACTTGGCCTTTACTTGAAACGTCAGGACGTCTGCCGCGAGGAAGGCGACTTTCTAGGCTACTACAACAATTCATTGATGTGCATCGAGACGATATTAAGCGCCATGGGCAATGACTATATGCTTCAAGTGCTTGAATCTTATCGAGGTAAGTTCATCTGCCGGATGGTCACGTTCCGCAAGCAGTTTCCGCAATTAAAGCCGCAATGGGCCAATGTCATGAACGCCAAAATCTATCAAGCGCTGCAGCGCAAAGACTATGACGGAGCGAAAGCGGCGATCGAGGAAAATTATATGAATACGACGCAGCAGCTTATGCTGAGCGGCGTTATTTAAAAGTGAAGGGTGCCTACGCAGGCATCCTTTTTTGTTTTGTAAAGCGAACATGGTCTTTTACATATCATTTAGACTGCGATAACAATCCACTTACATACAACCTGCATACTGATCTCGGATAGTGATTCTTTCATTGCAAGATCCGAGAGGAGAGAGATTAGTGACAATCGTTCAAGCAATCCGCAATGCAGGTGAAATTTGGTATGACGATGCACGATTCAATACGGACAAGCGTCCGTGGTTCGGCAAGCTGCCGGAGCTAGCAACAGGAGATTTCTCTTTCGCGGTATTGGGAGACCGTTGCGGCATGGCGACAGCGGGCGTATTCGAGAAAGCGCTCGAGGTCGTAGCAGACTTAAAGCCGGATTTCGTCGTTTCGGTCGGCGATTTGATCGAGGGCTACTGGCGCGACGCTGCGGATGCAGAAGCCGAATGGGAATATATCGATGAAAAAATCAAAGCAACGGAAGTACCTTTCTTCCATGTTGTCGGCAATCATGATTACGGCAATCAAGTCATGCTGGATGTATGGCGCGATCGCAAGGGCTTCGAATACTACGCATTCCGGGCAGGTGACGCGTTGTTCCTCGTACTCAACACAGAGGATCCGCCGACTGAGCTGTCCGATGAATTTATCGATATTATCAAAAAAGCAACCTACAACGTTCAGAATGATCCGGAACATATGGAAGCGCATATGCAAGCCTTTTACGATGACATCGTAAGCCGGATGTCGCCAGAGCAGCTCAAGGAAATGGGACGCATCGATCTAGCGTTCAGCGATGAGCAGCTCGAGTTCGCAGAACGCGTGCTCGAAGAGAACAAAGATGTGAAATGGACCTTCATCAGCATGCATAAGCCGGGCTGGAAGTCGGAAGACAAGCGTTACGCCAAGCTAATGGAGCTACTGGACGGACGTCCGCATACGGTATTCGCCGGACATCTGCATGCCATGGAATATTCCGTAGTCGGCAATGGCGAGCGTATTCAGCTCGGAAGAACAGGCGGCCATGCGCATGGCAACGGACCGGAGAGCGACAACTTGTTCTTATGGGTCAATGTACGTGACGGCAAACCTTCGTACCGCGTCATTCATCTCGACGGCGTACAAGAAATCAATCATTACAAACCGCAAGCACATTCGCAATCCGAGGAGGCTTAATTATTATGCAACCTATATTCTTCGCACATCTGACCGACACCCATATTAATGTTCCTGGCAAAAATCCGTTATTCGAAATGGACGCTACGAAAAAATTACGCGAAACGTTCGCGGAGCTCGGCAAGCTGAGCCAAAAGCCGGCGTTTGTCGTGATTAGCGGCGATCTTACGCAGGATGGCGACGTAGAGGATTACCGTCATCTTCGCACAGTGCTGGACGAGGAGAAAGCGAAGCTTGGCGTACCGGTATATGTTGCCCTAGGGAACCACGATTCCCGCCCGTTTTTCCGCGAAGGGTATTTGCAGGAGCAGCCGTCGGAAGAGTCCTACTATTATAGCGTGATGGAAGACGGACTTCGGATCGTCGTGCTGAATACGCAAGTTCCGGGCATCCATGGCGGCCGCTTGGATGAAGAACAGTTGATTTGGCTCCGCGGCGTACTTGCAACGCCGGCACCGAACGGTACAATCATCGTTCATCACCATCCGGTCGTGCCAACGATGACGCCGATGATGGACAGCCATCTGCTCGACAATCCGCAAGACTTGGCTGCTGCGATCGAAGGAACGGATGTAATCGGATTACTGTCGGGCCATATTCACTGCAACAATATCGGCATATTCCAAGGGGTGCCAAGCGCTGCGGCGACCGGCGTCGCGTTCGGAATCGAGCCGACGAGCAATGACAGCATGAAATTCATCGACAACAGCGGCTATAACCTCGTGCTGGTGAAGAACGGGCAAATGGTCGTTCATCCGATGCCGATGGCAGGCGACCAACGAATCGTTTACGAATGGAAGATAGATGCTGCACATGCGCATGCGTAAATAGAACGGAATGTCTTCGAACTAACCGTAAATATATAAGCCCCATAGGGCTAATAAGGAGATGGAGTTAATCATGGCTTATAAAAAAGTAGCAGCTGCTACGCTAGTATCGTTATCTTTGCTGGCAACGGCTTGTGGCGGCAATGCGAGTAATACAAACGGTACGAGCACGAACACGAGCTCAAATGCAAATAAGAATTCGGCTAGTACAGAAAAAGCGGACAATACAGCATCGAACGAGCAAGTGACGCTGAAGTTCTACAGCTACAATCTAGCGATTGCCAGCCAGGTTCCGGGTACGGAGAAGCTGATCAAAGAATTCGAAGAGGCGCATCCGAACATTAAAATCGATGCCATTCCGGTAGCTTCGACGGATATTAACGCCAAGGTGCAGGCCGATATCGTAGCGGGCACGGCGCCCGATATCGCGCAATTGACGTTCGACGGCCTCGACTTCGCCGTCAACAACTTCAATGCCAAGCCGCTTGAAGATATCGTGGCGGCCGATGAACTGCAAAGCAATTTCGAGGGCTTCTCGCCGAACGGCATGAAGCTGGGCCAGTTGAACGGCAAAACATACGGCCTGCCGTTCACGTTCAGTACGCCGGTTCTTTTCTACAATGCGAAGCTGTTCGAAGAAGCGGGACTTGACCCGGCTGTGCCTCCAACGACTTGGGAGCAAGTGAAGGAATACGGTTTGCAGATCGGCGAGAAAACAGGCGTTACCGGCACGCATGTAGGCGGCGCGGCTGGCGGCGACTGGATCATTCAAGCATTGATCGGCAGCAATGGCGGACAAGCGTTGTCCGACGACCGCAAGACGATCAAGTTCGGTGAGCCTGAAGCGATTGGCGCAATCGAGATGTGGCAGGACCTGATCAAGAGCGGGGCGAACAGCAAGCTGAACGACGGCGAAGCGATGGAAGCGTTCAGTCAAGGCAAGCTTGGCATGCTGCTGTTCACGAGCGCGATTCAAAGTTCGTTCGTTGCCGCATCGCAAGCAGGAGGCTGGGAATTGAAGACGGCGAAGATGCCGGCCTTTGGCGACAAACCGACGATGCCGGTCAACTCGGGCAGCGCATTGTTCATTCTGACGGATGACAAAGCGAAGCAGCAAGCGGCATGGGAGTTCTTGAAGTTCGCGACAAGCGAGCGCGGTTATACGATCATTACTTCGGAGATCGGCTACTTGCCGCTTCGTCCGGCTATCGTGGAAGACCCGAACTACTTGAAGGGCTGGGTAGAAGCGAATCCGCTCGTGAAGCCGAACCTGGAGCAGCTTGACTCGCTGAAGCCTTGGGTATCGTATCCGGGCGCGAACTGGAAACAAATCGAGACGATTCTGAATGACTCCGTATCGAAGGCGATCGTGAGCGATGGCGATGTGGCCTCCATTATGCAGGATGCGCAGAAACGCGCCCAATCGCTGATTCAATGAGCTATGATGCAGTAAGCATGACCCGTCATGCAGCAGAAGCGAAGCCGCAAAGCAAGGAACGCAAGTCGTTCCTGCTGCGGCTTGGCCGAATCAAGCCGTACATCTATCTATTGCCGGCTCTTGTTTCGATCGGCTTTTGGATTTATAAGCCGCTGTTGCAGACGTTCCAGCTAAGCGTCTACCAATGGAATTTGCTTCCTACATCGCCGAAGCAATACGTTGGATTGAAGAACTTCACCAATCTGTTCAACCTGCCCGAGATGGGCATCGCGCTTTGGAATACGCTGATCTACACGGTGGGCATCATTCCATTTTCGCTTATCATTCCGCTTATTATCGCAATCGCAACGGACAATATCGGAAGAAAAGCGAGCAATGTCTATCGCGCGCTCATTTTCTTGCCGATGATCATGGCGCCGGTTGCCGTATCGTCCGTATGGCGCTGGATCATGCATCCGACGAACGGCATATTGAACAAGGCGTTAGTTGACTGGTTTCATCTGTCTGAACCGATCCGTTTCTTCACCGATGAGCATTGGGCGATATGGTCGATTACGTTCATCACAGGCTGGAAGCTGATCGGCTTCAGTACGCTTATATTTTCGGCGGCAATGACGGGCATCAACAAGGAATACATTGAAGCGGCCAAGATTGACCGAGCGAATGGGTTCCAAATCATTTGGCATGTTCTGTTGCCGCTGCTCTCGCCGACAATTCTGTTCATGGCCATGATGAGCACGCTTTTCGCATCGGAAATGAGCTTCTCTTATATTAACGTGCTTACGCAAGGCGGACCTTTCAACACGACGACGAACATTTATTACCTGCTGTGGACGTACGGCTTCCAATCGTTCAATATCGGGGCGAGCTCGGCTGCCGCTGTCGTCTTCTTCCTCGGATTCGGCGTGCTTGCTTGGCTGTTCATGAAATTAACGAAGAAGCTGTCGTTCTTCGACAACTAGAGAGGAGGGAACGAAGATGGAGAAGGCTGGACGCAAGGCGGGTTTTTATACGGCTGCTACGGTGAAGCATGCTGCATTGATCGCGCTCGCGCTGCTGGCGGTTTTTCCGCTCTATTGGATGGTCGTAACCTCCTTGAAACCGGAGACCGAAGTGTTCACCTCAAGCTTAATTCCGCTTCATATTACTTTCGATAATTACGTCAAAGCATGGAATGCCATTCCGATGGGTCGCATGCTGGGAAATTCCATGGTCGTGGCTATTATTCAGACAGTTATGCAGCTTTTTACAAGCATATTGGCGGCCTATGCGTTCACTCGCTGGGAATTCCGCGGCAGCAGCTTGATCTACGGATTAATCGCACTTACATGGCTCGTGCCTTTCCAAGTCATTATGATTCCGAACTATGTCGCGATCAGCGGCTTTGGCTGGCGCGATCATTTGATGGGGCTTATCGTACCTAATATTGCTTCGGCGTTCGCCGTGCTCCAATTGTACAACGCGTTCAAATCGTATCCGAAAACGCTGATCGAAGCCGCAAGGCTGGACGGAGCCTCCGATTGGGGCCTGCTGTGGCGCACGATCATGCCGAATTTGAAGGCTTCGGTCGCTTCGATCGGCATTCTGCTGTTCATCACCTCTTGGAACGATTATTTCTGGCCGCTCCTCGTGACGACGAAGCTGGAAAATACGACGATCCAAAAGGGTCTGCAAATGTTCATCTCCTCCGACGGCAATATGTGGGGAGCGCTTATGGCGGCGACGACGATCGCTAGCTTGCCCGTACTCATCATCTATCTTATGCTGCAACGACAAATTATCGATTCTTTCGTAAAAGGCGGACTGAAATAATGACAACGACAATAGACAGCAACAGCAACAAACGGCTTCTCCAGCTGGAAGGTGCTTATAATGTAAGAGATATCGGCGGTTATGGAGCTGCTGAAGGGCTTACGGTACAAAAAGGTCGTTTCCTGCGCGCGGACGGACTGCATCGGTTAACGAATGGCGACCAAGACGCAATTGTGGGAATGGGCGTACGCACTGTCATCGATTTGCGCCATGCTCATGAACTGGCGCAGAAGCGCAACGTGTTCAACGGCTCGGAGCGCGCTAACTACTATAATATTAGCTTAATTAATCCGGCGACATCGACCAATATGAATATTCGCAGCTTGGGCGATATGTACGTCAATATGCTGGACGAGTGCGGACACCTGCTCCGCGAAGTGTTCGAGCGAATGGCCGAAGCCGAAGGCGACGGCGTGCTGTTCCATTGCGCGGCGGGCAAAGACCGTACTGGCGTCGTCGCAGCCCTGTTGCTTGATTTGGCTGGCGTCGATCGCTCGGTCATCGTAGCCGATTATGCCGAGACGGAGGTCAATCTCGCGCCGATCATGGATGAGCTGCGCAAGGACCGTCCAGAGCAAATTCCGGCAGAGATGTACGAGCTGTTCCTGGGCAGCGCGCCAAGCAACATGGAGATGATGCTCGACCATCTGCACGGCAACTTTGGCGGTGCTGAGAGCTACTTCGCTCGAATCGGGCTTAGCAGTGAACAAATCGCAGGTTTGAAACGGATGCTTTTGCAGCCGTAAACTCTATCCCGGTATCCCAGCTGCTCTGGCACAATTGCTATGGAAGCAGAGTCGCAAGGGATGCTATAATTTGGTCAGCACACAAGCGAACGAAGAACGTTCTTGATGCCAATGGCACAGGAACGTTCTTTTTTTGCGTATAGGAAAGTATATGAGTTTGCTCATACTTTCTCTATACGTTTCGCCGAAACGATGGCGTCTATGGAAAGGACGCCGTCAGGCGTTTCTTCTTACGTTCACAAATTAGAGGAGGGAATAAGAATGAGTTTTGAGAAGGCGCATCAGGCATTCGTAGACGGACATTTGGCCAGCAGGGGCGGAGAACGCAAGGGGAGGCTGGAGAGGGGTCACGGTTACGCCGAAAAACTGTTTTTGCAAAACGTATGGTGGCCATTATTCGGCAGCTTCGAACATTTGCATCCGGAGTATGAGGTGTACGATTGGAATCGGAAGTCGCAATTTCTTGATTTCGCCTTTTTGCCGGCGCTTGGCCGTTTCGGCTTGGAATGCGACGGCTTCCAATCCCATGTCAAGGACATGGATCGGCAGAGCTTCAGCTACTCCTTGAACCGAGACTCCTTTCTGACGGGCATGGGGTGGAGGATGCTTCACTTTTCGTTTGATGACATTAAGGAACGGCCGGAGGTTTGCCGCATGCTGCTGCAGTTGGCGGTCAGCAAGTCGGTTATGTTGGGAGATCATGCTAAGCCGGCGGTTATTGTGGAGAAAGAGGTTTTGCGGCTTGCCTGGCACTTAGGACGCTCCATTAGACCGATTGATGTTACCAAGGAGATGGATGTGGATTTCCGTACGGCGAGAAAGTGGCTCCAGGCGTTGGTGGCGAAAGGGTGGCTGCGGCCGATCGGCAGCGGGCGAGGCGTGCTGTATTACGAGATGAGGGAAGGCACGCTTGATCTTCTTCTTTCCTGAATAAGCATTTGATTGGATTTCATCCAATCTCATACGCCTTATCGTTCATGGTTTGAGGTTTGAATGGATTTAGTACAGGCTAATGAGCGATTTTTGGTGGAATGGCGGGGAATGGGTGGATTAGGTTGGATGTTTTCCATTCAAAAGTAACTTTGTTGCCGGAAGAGGCCGTTTGATTGGACAAAATCCATTCAGGTGAGAATGGTGAGTGGGGAAACGTGTGAATTGGCTAGATAATCGATGCGATTGTACAAATCGTCATTCGTCTATGCGGTAAACGAAAAGCATTTTGGCGAAATCGTCATTCGGGGTGCGATGAAATCGACATCGGTTTTCGCGTTTTGCTCATATCGGGCGACTGCTGGCAGCCGTTACGCTGTGTAGGAGAGATGCATCTCACTAAACACAAGCGGAGGTTTAGCCATGAAACGATTGTTAGCAACAACACTCGGCATCGCGGTGCTGGGAACGACGTTAATCGCTTGTTCTTCTAATGGGGGGAACGCAGCAAACGGCAACACCAATACAAATGATTCGGCGAACCAAACACAGAATGCCGCCGAAGCGACAACGTATCCGATTAAGACAGACAAAAAGCTGTCCTACTGGGGAGAAATCAACGGCAACTTGATCGGCGTGAAAGCATCGCACAGCGAAGTGCCTTTCTTCCAAGATTGGCAGAAGCAAACGGGCGTATCGCTCGACTTCACCGCGCCGCCAACCGGCCAAGTGAAAGAAGCGCTTAACGTCATGCTCGCATCCGGCGATTTGCCGGATATGATTGAATTCAACTTCCTTGGCGACTTCCCGGGCGGTCCGGAGAAAGCGATCAATGACGGCTATATTTTGAAGCTGAACGATCTGATCGACAAGTATGCGCCTAACCTGAAGAAGTTCCTGCAAGAAAATCCCGACATCGACAAAATGGTCAAAACCGACAACGGCAGCTACTACGCCTTCCCGTTCATTCGCGGCGACGAGTATCTTCGCGTGTTCCAAGGGCCGATCGTTCGCCAAGACTGGCTTGACGAGCTAGGCCTCCCGGTTCCGGAGACGATCGACGATTGGACGGCTACGCTCACGGCATTCAAGGAGAAGAAAGGCGCAGCGGCACCGTTCGCGGTCGTCAGCAAGCCGCGTTTCTTCAACGAATCCGGCAACGGCGCGTTCCTCGGCGCATTCGGCGTGACGAGAGGTTTCTATTTGGAGGACGGCGCGGTTAAGTTCGGCCCAGCCGAGAACGGCTACAAAGAATACCTCAGCCTGTTCAGCGATTGGTACAAAAAAGGCTTGATCGATAAAAACATCGCCACCGCCGACTCGAAGGCGCTTGACGGTAATGTCGCTTCCGGCGCAACGGGCGCAACGGTAGGCAATGCCGGCGGCGGCATCGGCAAGTGGCAGCCGCTTGTCGCGGCTAACGATCCGAAGGCCGTGCTCGTCGCAGCTCCTTATCCGGTTCTTAAGAAGGGCGATACGCCGAAGTTCGGTCAGAAGCATAAAGCGTACGCGTCCGAAGGTACCGTTGCCATCACGACTGCAGCGCAAAACCCTGAGCTTGCCGTTCGTATGCTGGACTACGGTTACAGCGAGGAAGGCCGCATGTTCTTCAACTTCGGTACGGAAGGCGTCAGCTACGAAATGAAGGACGGCTACCCGACTTATACCGATCTATTGATGAAAAATCCGGACAAGCTCGCTCCGGCGCAAGCGATCTCGCTTTATGCCCGCGGCAGCTACAACGGTCCGTTCATTCAAGACAAACGTTACGCCGAGCAGTTCTTCGCCCTGCAAACGCAGCGCGACGCGGTGAACATCTGGCAAAAGACGGACGCGGACAAATACAGCTTGCCGCCGATTACGCCTACGCCGGAGGAGAGCACCGAGTTCGCTACGATTATGAACGACGTGAACACGCTCGTGGACGAAATGACGCTCAAAATTATTTTGGGTTCGGATTCCCCGGACCAGTTCGAAAGCTACGTGCAGAAGATGAAGTCGCTTAACTTGGATCGCGCAATCGAAATTCAGACTGCCGCCTTGGAGCGCTACAACAACCGGTAACAGCAAGGTTAGACGTAAAGGAGGGGGCGGGGCGGCGCTGACCGCCGCCCTCGTCCCATTTTTTGGATCGAGGTGACTAGCTAGTGGTAAAAAGCAGGTTTGTGCGCGATTTTATGCTTAATAAATATTTGTACATCATGATGATTCCCGTTCTTGCCTATTACGTCATCTTTCATTATGCACCGATGTACGGCGCGCTGATCGCATTTAAGGAATATTCGCCGATGAAGGGCATTCTCGGCAGCGACTGGGTCGGTCTTAAGCATTTCTACGATTTCTTCAACAGCTATTACTTTGTTCGCATCCTTAAGAATACAATCGTCATCAGCTTATATTCGCTAATCTTCGAGTTCCCCGCGCCTATTCTGCTCGCGCTGCTCATCAACGAGGTTCGCAGCAAGTCGTTCAAGCGCGTCGCTCAGACGATCACGTATATGCCTTACTTCATATCGCTCGTCGTCATCTGCGGGATCATTACCGACTTTACGAATGCTGACGGCATTATCAATAGACTGCTCATGACGCTTGGTTATGACGGGCAGGCGATGCTCCAGAAGCCGGAGCTGTTCCGCCCGATCTACATTTTGTCGGAAATCTGGCAGCGCATCGGTTGGGAGTCGATTATTTATATCGCCGCGCTGATGAGCATCGACCAGGAGCAATACGAAGCGGCAAGAATGGACGGCGCGAGCCGGTTCAAGCAAATTTTCTACATTACGCTGCCCGGCATTATGCCTACGATTGCCATCATGCTCATTCTTCGCATGGGCAATCTGCTCAACGTCGGCTTCGAGAAAATCATATTGCTGTACAATCCGGTCACGTACGAGACGGCCGACGTCATCTCGTCGTTCGTCTACCGGAAGGGCTTGCTGGAGTTCGGCTGGAGCTACAGCTCCGCGGTCGGCTTGTTCAATTCCGTCATTAACCTGATTCTTCTGATTACCGCGAATTATATTAGCCGCAGAGTCAACAAAAGCAGCTTATGGTGAGGTGAGGCAAAATGAAAAAAGATACGAGTCTGCAAGAAAGAGCGTTCGACATCGGCATATACGGCATTCTAAGCTTACTGGTCATCGCTACGCTGTATCCGCTCCTGTACGTGCTGTTCGCGTCGTTCAGCGACGCGGGTCAGCTGATCGTGCACAAAGGCATTCTATGGAAGCCGGAAGGGTTCTCTATTGCCGCCTATAAGAGCGTGTTCGACAATCCAGGCATCATGATCGGCTACAAAAATACGCTGTTTATCCTGTTCTTCGGCCTTATGCTTAATCTGCTCATGACGGCGCTTGGCGCTTACGTGCTGTCGCGGAAGAACGTACTTTGGAACAACGCGTTCATGATCGTCATCGTGTTCACGATGTTTTTCAGCGGCGGCTTGATCCCGCTTTACCTCGTCGTGAAGGGCGTAGGCCTGCTTGACTCGTTATGGTCGACCATCGTGCCGTTCGCAATCAGCACATTCAATCTGATCATTATGCGTACGGCGTTCATGGGCATTCCCGATACGCTGGAGGAGTCGGCGAAGATCGACGGAGCGAACCATTTTACGATTCTATTCCGGATCATCATTCCGCTTTCCATGCCGGTTATCGCCGTTATGATTCTGTATTATGCGGTCGACAAGTGGAACGGCTGGTTCTACGCTTCGGTATTCATTAAGAGCCGGGAGCTGTTCCCGCTGCAGCTCGTGCTGCGCGAAATTCTGATCGCGAACTCGACCGACAGCATGTCGGCGGGGGCCTCGGCAGGAGACCGCCATCAGATCGGCGAAACGATTAAATACGCGACGATTATGGTCGCTACCGTGCCGATTCTTTGCGTGTATCCGTTCGTACAACGTTTCTTCGTCAAAGGCGTTATGGTCGGCTCGCTCAAAGGGTAACGGGATTCACGTAGTCCATTAACAAATTGTACGGGGAGAAGGGAGCTTGCACTGGATATGCAATTGCATTCAACGAGCAATATAACGGATATTCCGTCCATCTGGCAGGACATTCAGGCCAAGGTCGATCAGATGATCGCGTTAATCGGCGCGAAGTCGCCGCATGTGGCGGGGGCAGACGGCAAATACGACGACCAGCGCATCGACTGGTGGACGTCGGGCTTCTGGCCGGGGCTATTATGGGTCATGCACGAGGTGACTGGCGAAGATCGATATAAAGAATCGGCATGGGAGTGGGACGAGAGGCTGGAGCGCCAGATGCTTCTGCCGAACTCGTTCGACCACGACGTAGGTTTTCACTTCCTGCCGACCGCGGTTGTGAAGCACCGTCTCACTGGCGATGAGGATGCGAAGCGCCGCGCTCTGTTCGCGGCGAACTTCCTGGCCGGCCGATTCAATCTGAACGGCCAATTCATCAGAGCTTGGAACGGCAATATGCATGGCTGGTCCATTATCGATACGAGCATGAATCTGTCGCTGCTGTACTGGGCGTCGCTCGAAAGCGGCGATCCTCGCTTCGCGCAGATCGCGACGGCGCACGCGAATACGGTGTTGAAGCACTTCATCCGCGAGGACGGCTCGGTTCGCCATATCGTCTGCTTCGATCCGCTCACGGGCGAATATGACGAGACGCTCGGCGGCCAAGGCGCCGCGCCCGATTCCGGCTGGAGCCGGGGAGCGGCATGGGCGCTGTACGGCATGGCGAATACGTATCGCTATACGGGCGATGCCGCCTATCTGCGCGCTTCCCAGCGCGTCGCCCACTATTTCCTCGCGAATCTGCCGGAGGACCATGTTCCGCATTGGGACTTCCGCGCAAGCGAGACGCTGGAAGGCGAGCCGCGCGACAGCTCGGCGGGCGCGATCGCCGCTTCCGGTCTGTTGGAGCTTGCGGGACTGCTCGCGGAGAAGGAAGGACGCGTCTACCGTGAAGCGGCGGAGCGGATGCTCGGCTCGCTTTATGCGAATTATGGCACTTGGGACGACAACGAGCACGAAGCCATTCTGAAGTATGGAACGGGGCATAAGCCGGCGGGGCAGAACGTCGATGTGTCGCTGATCTACGGCGACTACTTCTTCGTCGAGGCGATCGCGAAGCTGAACGGCTGGAAGCAGCGGGTGTTCTAGTCTAAGCAGCATAAGAAGCATGGATAGCTCGAATGGACTTTTCCATTCGGGTTATTTGTGCTGTTATGGCGCTGTTTTGAGGGCGTGTGGACGTTTCGTCAATCGTTTTGAATGTTTTGCGCATTCCTCGTTCCGCGGTCTTTTGGTTATAATAGGGGTCTAATAGGCAACTTGCAGGCGAGGAGACTTAGCTTGAATATTCGAGAGATATGGCAGAAGCGAAAAAGCATTATCGTCACATGGCTCATTTCATATAGCGCTGTTCTGTTTGTTCCCATCCTGATCAGCTTGATCGTTTATTCCCAATCAAGCGCGGCGCTCAGCAGCGAAATTCACCGTGCCAACGATTCGCTGCTGAAGCAGGTCCGCTATACCATCGATAATCAGATCGATCTGATGAAGCGGCTTACAATGGAAATGACTTGGAACGCGAAGCTGCAGACGCTTATGTATTCCAGCCGCTCGGAGGCCGACGCCCAGTTCGAGGCATACCAGCTGGTGAAGGAATTCCGGATGTACCAGACGTCCTATGCGGCAATCGACGAATTTTACGTGACCTGGGAGCGGGAGGGCGCCGTGCTGCGTTCCGGCAACGTCAGAGACATGGAAACCGCATATTATACCCTGCATCGCACCGGCAAAATGAATTATGAGCAGTGGGTATCGGCCATCGAGCAATCCGAGCACAATCAATTTATGCTTCTTCCGCATCTGGATGCCGCGCCGCCGCAGACGGCGATCGCGTATATTACGCATCTGCCGAAGGACTTGAACGGCAAGGAAGCGGGAACGGTCGTCGTTATGGCCGACACGTCGCGGTTCCTGGATGCGATCGACAACATTTCCGGCTTCAGCGGCGGTTACGTGCTCATTATGAACCGCAACAATGAGGTATTGCTCTCCAACTTGCCGGAGCAGTCGGGTGAAGACGTCATCCTGGACAGCGTCCAAAGCGGCGGGGAAGCGATGCCCGCCTCGATGAAGGCTGGGGATTCGGAAATCTTTTACGTGCAGTCATCGGTATCCGATCTGAAGTATGCGCTCGTCATTCCGAGCAGCATCTACTGGGAGAAAGCGGAGTACGTGCGCAAGTTCACGTTCGTCAGCGTATTGATCAGCATTATGGGCGCGGGCGTGCTGACGTGGTTTTTCATGCGCCGCAACTATTCGCCGATTCAGCAGCTCGTCAGGCTGTTGTCGGACAAGAACGGGACGGAGGAGCGTACCGAGTGGAACGAACTCAGCTTCATCCAGCGGGCGATCAGCAAGACGAGAAGCGAGAAGGAAACGATCGCGCAGCAGCTGCAATCCCATCAGAATGTATTGCGCTCGAATATGATCAACCGGCTGATGAAGGGGAAGCTGGATTCGCCGATTCCGTACGAGGAAGCGTTCAGGTCGTTCCATATGAAGCTGTTGTCGGATGAGTTTGCCGTTATTTTATTTGTTGTGGAAAATGATGAAAGCCTATACGAGAAGCTGCCGGGCATCGATACGAACGATCGGCGGAAGTTAATCCAGTTTATTATTAGCAACGTTGTCGAAGAGCTGGTATCCGAGCATGGACATGCCGGCTACGTTGCGGAAATCGACGATATGATGGTTTGTCTGGTGAGCTTATGCGAGGAGAGGGCGGAATCTTACAAGAACGATTTGCATGCGATCGCAACCGATGCGCAACGCTTCCTGGTGCGGTACGAGATGGATCTTACCGTATCTGTCGGAGGCAAGCATGCATCCTTGGCCGGTATTGCCGCGGCTTACCGCGAGGCGGTTGATGCGATGGAGTATAAGATGGTGCTCGGCAAAAAAGGGATCATTACGTACGACGACATTCGCGTGAATCCCGAGGAAGCGGTACAATTCGGGTATTACTATCCGCTGCAGGCCGAGCAGCAGTTAATTAATCTCATTAAGATTGGCGACTTCGAGCAGGCTTCAGCCTTCATGAACGATATTATGGATCGCAATACGCAGAAACCAATCCTGTCGCTTACGCTCGCCAAGTGCTTCATGTTCAACCTGGTCGGTACGATGGTTAAGGCGATTAATGAGCTGGGCGACGGAGAGGGAAGCGTGCTGAGCGACAATCCGCTTTGGATGGACAAGATCATCGCTTGCGACACGATTCAGGAAATGCGGCAGGAGTTGGTGACGCTGCTGAAGAATGTATGCGCATTCGCGTCGGTAAGGATGGAGTCCAATGTTACGATGGAGCGTGCTGAGTCGCTCCGCGAACTGACAGCCGGCGTGCAACGGCATATTGAGCAGCATTACGGCGATTCGAATCTGAATGTAAATACGATCGGAGAGCATTTTGACCTGAAGGGCAGTTATTTGTCTAAGCTATTCAAGACGCAGACGGGCGAAGGGCTGCTGGATTATTTGCATAAGCATCGCATCGTACGGGCGAAGGAATGGATGGTCTTGCATCAGGAATCGGTAAGCGACGTTTCGAAGCTGGTTGGCTACAATGACGCGGCGACGTTCATTCGGGTTTTCAAGAAATACGAGGGCATTACGCCGGGCAAATATAAGGAAATGCATGATGGGAAGCGGATTACGCCGTGAAAGAGGTGAAGGGAAACATGGAACGACGGTATCGCGCGAGAAGTGTGATCTTGATAATGCTAGTCGTTGCTCTGCTGCTCGCAGCATGCAAGCAGACTGATGACGCGGCGGTTTCGCCTTCGCCTACTTTACAGCCTGCGGGCGATGGAAGCACCCTTACGTATTGGGCGGAGCTGAACGGCAACGCGGCTAGCGTGAAGCCGAGCTTCCAGGACGTCCCTTTCTTCCAAGAGTGGCAGAAGCGTACGGGGGTGAAGCTGCAGTTCATTCAGCCGCCTGCCAATCAAGCGAAGCAGGCCATCAATGTGTTGCTTGCATCGGGGGAACTGCCGGATGTCATCGAGTACGAGTGGGCGAACTTCCCCGGCGGACCGGAGAAGGCGATTAAGGACGGATATATTTTACGGCTTAACGATCTGATCGATCAGTATGCGCCTAACCTGAAGAAGTATCTCGCGAAGCATCCGGAGATCGATAAGCAGATTAAGACGGCCGATGGCAGCTATTACGTCTTTCCTTTTATTCAAGGCGACGTTAGGCTGCGCACGTATCAAGGTCCGATTGTCCGCCAGGATTGGCTGGACGAGCTGGGGCTTCCGCTGCCGAGAACGATTGATCAGTGGCATGACATGCTTGTGGCGTTCAAGGAGAAGAAGGGCATAGAAGCGCCGATGTCATTCCTCGGTACGCCGAACCCGTTGTTCGGTATCGAGAATGGCGGTTTCGTTGGAGCGTTCGGCGTTAAGAAAGGGTTCTATCTGGACGGCGAAGGAAAGGTGAAGTTCGGACCCATAGAGGCGGGCTATAAGCAGTTTCTAGCTTTGTTCCGGCAGTGGTACGCGGAAGGGCTGCTCGATAAGAACATGGCCACAGTCGATACGAAGACGCTGGATGCCAGCATGATTACCGGCCGGAGCGGCGCTACGATCTGGAATGCAGGGGCGGGCATCGGTACATGGACGCCGATCGTCAGAGAGCTGGATGAGAAGGCAAGCTTCGTGCCCGCGCCGTATCCGGTGCTGCATGATGGGGAACGCCCGAAGTTCGGTCAGCGCGTCTATTCTTATATGAGCAGCGGAGGAGTTGCCATCTCGGCCAAGAGCGACAAGGCGGTGGAAGCCGTCCGCATGCTGGACTACGGGTACGGACCTGAAGGGCATCTGCTCTTCAACTTCGGTATCGAAGGCGTCAGTTATACGATGGAAGGCGACAAGCCGACGTATACGGACCTTATTCTTCGCAACCCGGACAAGCTTGCGCCGGCCCAGGCGCTTGCGATGTACAGCCGCGCCAGCTACTTCGGACCCTTCGTGCAGGATGTGCAATATTTGGAGCAGTACTATATGATGAAGGAACAGAAAGACGCGATGGTAGTCTGGTCAGACACGGATGCGGATAAATATATGATTCCTCCCGTTCAGAAAACCGAGCGGGAGAACGCGGAGCTGTCGGCCATTATGCAGGACGTGACGACGCTCGTCGACGAAATGTCGCTCCGCATCATTCTGGGAACCGAGCCGGTCGAAGCCTATGGCGATCTGGTTTCCCAAGTCAAAGCGCTTGGCATTGATCGGGCAATTGCAATCCAAGAGGCCGCCTTGAAACGGTATAACTCGCAATAGAAGAGCGACAGGAGGAATGGATAAATGGATTCTTTTCGCGCACTGGTGCTGGAGAAGCAGGACGAGGAAGTAACGGCGAAGGTGGGGACGTTGCGGATCGATGATCTGCCGGAGGACGATCTGCTTATCAAGGTCGCATACTCCAGCGTCAATTATAAAGATGCGTTAGCGTGCAAGACAGGGAGCAATATTGTTCGCAGCTATCCGTTCGTTCCGGGCATCGATCTCGCGGGCGTTGTCGTATCCTGTGAAAACGGACGATATCGCGCAGGTGAGGAAGTGCTAATTACAGGGTATGGGCTTGGAGTCTCGCATTACGGCGGTTATAGCGAATATGCGCGAGTGCCTTCGGAATGGGCGGTGAAGCTTCCTGAGGGCTTGACGATGAAGGCTGCGATGACGCTCGGAACGGCTGGTTTCACTGCGGCGTTATCGTTGTACGAGCTGGAACGGGACGGACTCCGGCCGGATAAAGGACCTTTGCTCGTCACGGGAGCATCTGGCGGTGTCGGCAGCATAGCGGTAGCGATGGCTTCCCGGTTAGGTTATGAAGTGACGGCAAGCTCGGGAAAGGCGGACATGGGCGAGTATTTGCTTGGACTTGGCGCTGCACGCGTCGTATCGAGGGAAGAGGTCGTTTCCCAGTCATCCGCACCGCTAGGCAAGCAGTTATGGGCGGGAGCCATTGATTGCGTCGGCGGCAAAACGCTGGCATCGATTATCGCGAGCTTGAATTATGGCGGGGCCGTAGCGGCGAGCGGCATGACGGGCGGAATCGATCTCCCGACCTCCGTTTATCCGTTCATTCTGCGGGGCGTGCGTTTGATCGGCATCGATTCGGTCATGGCGGAGATGGAGAAGCGGCTCCACGTATGGGAGCTGCTGGCCGGACGATACAAGCTGGATAAGCTGGATGCCATGAGCGAGGTTATCGAGCTGGAACAGGTTGCGGCGTATACGAAGCGCATGCTAGAGGGGGATTCGCGCAAGCGGATGGTCGTGAAAATATAAAAAAAAGCGCTATCCGCCGTAGTAAGCGGGTAGCGCTTTTTTGTCTTATCCGCGTTGCAATCTGCGTGCGCGGAATTGCTTGTATTGGAAGTACACCGTGCAGCCGATGCAGTAGCCGAGCAGCGCGGCGAACGCCGCAGCGCCCATCATCGCCGCAAAGATGTTGCCTGCCGCTGCCCAGCCGAATAACAAGCTGATCAACGACAAAGTGAGGAAGCCTACGGCAAGCGAGTTGTTGAATCGTTGCAGCTCGGCTGCTTCCGTCTGGGACTTCGCTACGAGCTGCGTAAGAAACGGACGAGCGATCCGAATGAACAGATTCGCCTTCGCCCCGAATATAAGGCCGATCACCTGAATGACGAACAATGCCGCAATAATCCATGTTGCCTGCGTAAGGAAAAACGCTATTAAGAAGATCACAATACCTGCTTGATTGCTTCGCACGTACGGAATAGGTATCTCTTTCATGTGTATACCAACTTTCCTTATCGGAATTAAACTAATTAATTTGATTATAGATCGAAGCATCGTTTTTAGCAATAGATCAGATGCTCCAGTCGAACAATATCGCAAAAAAAGGTTGCGATATCCGTCCGCATTGAAATACTCGTCCTTTTATAGCATAGTTAGGAGAAATAACCTGCCAGAGGCATGGGCAACGAATGGAAAGCGAGCGTGCGGCAATTATGAGAGTTCATATCTTGATTGCGGATGACGATAAGCATATACGCGAACTGCTTCGGTTTTTTTTGCGCAAGGAAGGGTATGAAGTGTTCGAGGCGGAGGATGGCGAGCGGGCATCGGTGCTGATGGAACAGGTGCAAATTCATCTGGCGGTCGTCGATGTGATGATGCCGGCGAAGGACGGGTTGGCGCTATGCCGCGAAATTCGGTCGTACTACGACATTCCCGTACTTATGCTGACGGCGAAGGCGGAGATGGCGGATAAAGAGCAAGGTTTCTTGGCGGGGACGGACGATTACATGGTGAAGCCGTTCGATCCGAAGGAACTGCTGTTCCGCATCAAGGCACTGCTTCGCCGCTATCAGATGGTGTCGTCAGAAGTCATTCGGCTGAATGGAGTTACCATCGATCGCGGCAGTTACGAAGTGTGGATCGGCGATGAGCGGATATCTTTGCCGTTGAAGGAGTTCCAGCTGCTGGCGCAGTTAGCGGGTCACCCGGGTCGGATTTTCACGCGGGAGCAATTACTGCAGCTTATATGGGGTTCGGACTTCATGGGTGATAGCCGCACGATCGACGTACACATAAAGAGGCTGCGTGAGAGGTTCGAAGGCCGGGAGCAAGACCTCATCCTAACAACGATAAGAGGGCTTGGCTATAAGCTGGAAGTGCCCGGCAGATGAAAATAAAGACGAAGTCGCTTTACGTCCGAATCGTGCTCACCTTCGCTTTCATCGGTTTAATAAGCAGCATAGCGGGATTGTTATGCTCCAGTATGTATTATCAGTCCAAGCTGCTCACGGGCAATGAACGGAAAGCCGTTCAGATCGGCAATGAAATCAAGACGCTGCTGGAGAAGACGCCGCAGCTTGCGATGGACAGCTACTTGGCTCATATCGCTAATCTCGGCTACCAGATTTATGTCGTTAACGATCGCAAAGAAGGAGCGTTTTACGGCTCGTCATTTCGCAGAGGAGGACTTGATCCGGCTGACGAGGAACGCGTGCTGAACGGAGAACTATATTACGGCACAGCCTCGGGTTGGGGCTGGTTGTCGGTGTCCAACCTGTTCGAAGATAGCTTGCGCAACACGGTAGGCGTTCCGATGACGGTGAACGGTGATCGTTACGCGTTGTTCATCCGCCCCGATCTGCAGCAGCAGCTTGGCGATATTCGGATTATTATGGCGGTGCTGCTGGGCAGTACGTTCGTATTCAGCCTCTGTTTGATCGTTATCTTCACGACGTATATCGTTAAGCCTATCAAAAGGCTCACCGAAGCGACGAGACGGCTGGTCGGCGGCCGCTTCGATGTTGAGGTGCCGCTCGATGTGGCACGGCAGGACGAGCTCGGGAATTTGGCGCGGCATTTTACGGAAATGGCCTTATCGCTGAGGCAGCTGGACGAGATGAGGCAGCAGTTCGTCGCCAACGTGTCGCATGAAATTCAATCGCCGCTCACGTCGATTCAAGGATTCGTGCAAGCCGTTCTGGATGAAGGTTCGACGCTGGAGGAGAAGGAACGCTACTTGCACATTATCGATGAGGAGAGCAGACGCTTATCGGCATTAAGCAAGCAGTTGCTGACGCTCGCGGCGCTCGACAATCAGTCGCGCACGCCCGATGTGACGACGTACAGGCTGGATGAGCAGCTTCGCCAAATCATCATTTTGCTGGAGTGGGAGTGGACGAGCAAGGGGCTTGAGCTGACGCTCGACCTGCCGGAGACGACAATTACGGCGGATGAGGGGCTGCTCTATCAGGTGTGGCTGAATCTAATCGTTAACAGCATGAAGTTCACGAGCAAAGAAGACTCAATCCGAATTGCGATTCAATCCGAGCAACCGGAGGCAGTTGTCGTTACGGTGAGCGATACGGGGATCGGCATCGAGGCCGACCAGGTACAGCATTTGTTCGAGCGGTTCTACAAAGCGGACAGGTCGCGGGATCGAAGCCGCTCCGGGAGCGGGCTGGGCCTGTCCATAGCGAAGGATATCGTAACGCTGCACGGAGGAACAATTACCGCGGAGAGCGAGTTAGGCGTAGGAACGATCATTACCGTAAAAATTCCAAAACACCAGCTGCAGAACGTTTTGTAACACTCCGTTCATCGTGCGTTCATATTTCCTCCCGATAATGAGGGGAAATTGAACGGACTGGAGGATGATCGCAATGTTTGGATTATTGTTGTTTCTGCATTTGGCCGGTCTCGCGCTATGGATAGGTTCACTGGTGACGATATTGGTTGTGCTGCCGCTCGTAAGGAAGAACGTGAGCACGGTTGAAGCGAATCTTTTAATTGGCAAAATAACGCGCGCGTTCAGCTTGATCTCGCACCCGAGTGCGCTGTTTGTTCTCGTATCGGGAGTACTCATGCTCATTCAGATGGAGCTGGGTTCGGACAAGCCGCTATGGCTGGACGTCATGGAGAAAGGCGGAGGCACGATCGCCTTGTTATCGCTTATATTAACGGGGATATTCGGGGGTAAGCTGAGGAAGAGGATCAACCTGGCGGGCACTGCTTCCGGAGCAACGCAAGCGTCGGCTTCGCAAGCGGTGAACCTGTCGAGTTACTTGACGGTGTCGGCGATTATGGCGGCGGCGGTAATCGGGGTGCTGCTGGTCGTAAGTCTCAAGCTCTAGAGCATCGTGCGAGCGTAGAAACTGAATAAAGATAGAGTTCCCTTGCGTTGTTTTGGCAGGGGCTCTATCTTTTTTTTTTCGCTGGCGGTCCAGCATCTCTTCTCATTGCAGAAAGTGCAATGGATGAGCATGAAGGAAGCTGATGCGGCAGCTGCCGTTGCAGAAAATGCAACGCACTGGGCTACAAAAGGCCGCAGAAGCGCTGGTGATTGGGAATCCGTTGCACAATATGCAACGAGCAAAGCGCGAAAGGCACAAACCGTCGCAATCCGTTGCAGAAAGTGCAACGGGAAGCTGCTAGATAAGAGGGCGAACGTGGCTGACTGAACATTTTGTTGGCGAAGCTTGCCCGAATTTCTGTATAATGTCTCCATAACTGACGACTGGAGCATAGAAAGGGCGGATTAAATCATGTCACCAAGGAATCCAGAGAAGGACCGCATCGCCAGAGAACGGCGCATCGAACAAATATTGGACAGCGCGCTTAAAGTGATGGCGATCAAAGGCTTCCAGCCGACGAGCATGCAGGACATTGCGAAGGAGGCCGATGTTAGTATCGGCAACGTGTATCACTACTTCGAATCGAAGGACGAAATATTCAGCGAGGTGCTTCGCAGAGGACAGACGAATTACGGGATTCATGTGACGGACATTTCGAAGACGACGTTCCCGCCGCTTACGAAGCTGACTACGATCTGCTCCTCGTGGCTGTCCATTCAGACGAGCTGGGCGTTCACCATTCTGATGCAAAGCGCGCGCTTATCCGATGCAACGCCGAATGAGATCAGACGGGCGGTAACCGATCGTTTCACGACAAATTTGCAGCCGGTTGCGAACATTATGCGCGACGGAATCGAAGACGGAACAATCATCGAGGGTGATCCGCTTCAGCTAGCGTTTTATTTCGTCAGCCTCATCCAAGGGTTAACGCTCCAGCGTATGCCGGGCTACGAGGTGCCGATAGACATGGATGTCGCTGCGATAATCCGATTGTTCGAGGCCAAGTCTTCCGCAAGCCGCTAAAAAAATGTTGTTGACAACGATTGAGAAGTCATGTAAAAATAATCAACATACAAACCGAATCAACGTTCAATTTGTGAAAACGACAATTACATCACTCGAGTCTACCAGACAACTGGAGATTTGACGTTTGTGAATTATGAACCAGGGAGGCAGCTTTAGCCTGGCGAAACGTTAAGTCTTTTTATTTTAGACATAATACCAAGTATTCAGGTATGAATAATATTTAAACCGTCTGAGGAGGGAACACATATGGCTACCGACATACTCGTTGTCCAGCAATTGAATAAGACGTTCAAAGCGCCGGCAGGCGATGTTATTGCACTGAATCAAATCGAGCTGAAGGTGAAGCAAGGCGAATTCATAACCATCATCGGTCCGAGCGGCTGCGGCAAAAGCACATTGCTCAAGATCGTCGCAGGGCTGGACACTCACTATGACGGCACGGTACTGCTGAACGGAAAACGGATTGACGGGCCGAGCATTGAGAAAGGGGTTATTTTTCAAGAGCCGCGCTTGTTCCCTTGGCTCACGGTTGAGAAAAACATCGCCGCCAACCTGTCGCTGAAGAAGCCGGAAGTGAGGAAGCGGGTTGACGAGCTGATCGAGCTGGTGAGGCTCAAAGGGTTCGAGAAATCGTATCCGCGAGAACTGTCCGGCGGGATGGCGCAGCGGGTAGCGATCGCAAGAGCGCTGCTTCGCAATCCGGATGTGCTGCTGCTGGATGAGCCGTTCGGCGCGCTCGACGCTTTCACAAGGTCGCATATGCAAGAGGTACTGCTCGATATATGGCAGAAAAACCGGACAACCATGCTGTTCGTAACGCATGATCTGGACGAAGCCGTATTTCTCGGAGAGCGGGTCGTCATCATGAATCCGCGGCCGGGCCATATTCGCAGCATACTGCCGATTGATCTTCCGTTCCCGCGGAAGCGGACGGGAATCTCCTTTCAAGAGCTGCGGACGAAGGTGCTCAGTGAATTCGAAAAGGTCGAAGGGCCGGAGATTGATGTAGGCGCAGGCATTTAATAAATTGAAATGTAACTCAATAAACCAATATACAGAAAGTTAAGGGAGAGAGATCAATTATGAAAAGATTGCAATGGTTAACGGCAGCAATAATCGTGGTAGCGGTGTTCCTTAGCGGCTGCGCTGCGAACAATGGCGGGAAATCCGAGAACGGCGGCAACAAGTACGAGGGCTTGACCGTTCAGATCGGATATCAAGGCAGCGGCGGACTATTCGGCAAGATCATTGAAGAGAAATGGTTCGAGCAAGAATTCGATAAGCTGGGCGTTAAGGTTGAATACGCGGAGTTCCAAAGCGGTCCTCCGATGACGGAGGCGATGGCTTCGAACCGACTTGATTTTGCAGGCCTCGGCAATATGCCGATCATCGCGGCGCAAGCGGCGAACATCAAGTTCAAAGTCATTTCGCAGGCGCTGGAAGGCAAGAACAACGTGGCCATCATCGTACCAAAGGATAGCGATATTCAAACGATTGAAGATTTGAAAGGCAAGAAGGTAACGGTAGCAAAGGGCAGCAACGCCTACAACTTCCTTTATCGCGGCTTGGAAGAAGCGGGGCTTAAAGCTTCCGATCTGGAAATTATCCAATTGCAGCCGGATGAAGCGCAACCGGCGTTCGAGACTGGCAAGGTTGACGCTTGGGCAACTTGGGATCCGAACATTACGCTCAATACGCTAACGGACAAAGCGCGCGTGCTGACTGACGGCGAGCAGCTTGGCGTCTTGTCTCCTTCCTTCAATATCGTAAGAGAGCAGTTCGCGAAGGACTATCCGGAGCTTGTTACGCTTTATCTGCAAGTGCTGAACAAAGCATTGGCTTGGGAAAATGACAACTGGGACGAAGCGTTGAAACGTTATGCGGATGAACGCAAAGTGCCGGAGGCGCTTATCGAGGGCATCTTCAAGCGCTCCAAGACGATCAGCATTCCGGTAACCGACGACATTATTGCCGAGCAGCAAAAAACGGCTGACTTCCAATATTCGATCAAGTCGATTCGCAACGAAATTAAAGTAGCTGATGTATTCGATAACAGCTTCATTGAAGAAGCATTGAAATCGCCGCTGAAGTAAGCGGCTGAGCATACAGGGAAAGGAGGCGTAAGTCATGGCTCAAGCAAGTACGGAGAAGTTGGCGGCGCCATCCATTGCAGCAAACAAGAGCAAATCGAAGAGACGGCCGAGCAGCCGTCTCCAGATTCAAACATTTAATCTGTTCCTAGGTATTCTGGTACCAGTCATCATTCTGGTCATTTGGCAAAGTGCCGGGATGATGGGCAAGCTCAATCCGACGCTGCTCCCGACGCCGGGCCAGATTATAGAGGAGTTCGTTAACCTGACGGCATCGGGCGAGCTGTTCCTTCATCTGCGCATTTCGTTCTGGCGCGCCTTGCTTGGTTTCCTGCTAGGCGGAGCGATCGGCTTGGCGGCAGGCTTATGGGTGGGTTTCTCGTACCGGACGGAACGGCTTATCGATCCATCGTTGCAAATGCTGCGCACGCTGCCTCATTTGGCGCTCGCGCCGTTGTTCATTCTATGGTTCGGCTTCGGCGAAGCTTCGAAAATATTGCTTATCGCCAAAGGCGCCTTCTTCCCGCTATACGTCAATACATTTCTTGGTATCCGCTCGGTTGACGGCAAGCTGTTCGACGTTGCACGCGTGCTGCAATTCAGCCGCTGGCAGTTGATCACGAAGCTGGTGCTGCCGGCGTCGCTGCCGAATATTTTCTTAGGCGTAAGGCTGTCGATCGGGGTAGCTTGGCTGGGACTCGTCGTTGCGGAAATGATGGGCTCGAGCTCAGGTATCGGCTTCCTCATTAACGATGCTAGATATTTCTCGATTACAACGGTTGTATTCGTGGGCATTATCGTCTTCGCGGCTGTGGGTAAAATAACGGACTCGCTGGTGAAGCTGCTTGAGAAACGGCTGCTGCGCTGGCAGGACAGCTACAAAGGGGGCGGCAATCATGGCTGAGCAGGTTGTTGCTAACAAGGCGAAGCCTGCAAATCAGGCAGAGGAACGCCGAGATTGGTTGGATTTTTTCCCGAAATGGACGCATGCATGGTTAGTGCCCATTGTCATCGTAGCGGTGTGGCAATTCGTGAGCGGCTTGGAGCTGCTGCCTAGAACGATGCTGCCATCGCCTGTTCTTATTGGGAAAAGCTTCATCGATCTATGCGTCAGCGGAGAGCTGTTCGAGCATCTCGGCATAAGCGCTTATCGCGCTGGATTAGGTTTCCTGCTAGGCGGCGGGCTTGGGCTGCTGCTCGGGCTGTCTGCCGGACTTGGCAAAGTCGTCGAGAAGACGCTTGATCCTTCGCTGCAAATGTTGCGGACCGTACCGCTATTGTCAGTCATTCCGTTGTTCATTCTCTGGTTCGGAATCGGCGAGTTCTCGAAGGTGCTGCTCATTGGACTTGGGGCGTTTTTCCCGGTGTATGTAAATACATTTCTAGGTATTCGAAGCACAGAAACGAAGCTGTACGAGGTGACGCGGATTCTGCAATACACGAAGCTGCAGCAAATAACGAAGCTTATTATCCCTACGGCGCTGCCGAACATTTTGCTAGGCGTACGATTATCGCTTGGGGTATCTTGGCTGCTGCTCGTCGTTGCCGAAATGATGGGAACGAGCGCCGGCATCGGTTATATGATTCAGGACGCAAGAGCGTATTCGCAGACGGAGATTGTGTTCGTGGGCATTATTATATTCGCGGTATTCGGTAAGCTGTCGGACTCGGCCATACGGCTATTGGAGAAAAAGTGGCTGCGCTGGCGCGATACGTATAAAGGTTAAGCTGGTTATTAGGGGCAGTAAAGCAGAAGAGACGAGAAGGGCAGGTAACAACTATGGGAACGAGAAAAGAGCAGCTTCATCTCGGAGCATTCATCTACTATACCGGGCATCACCATGCGGGCTGGCGTCATCCGGATTCCGGCGTGGAAGGCATGTTCGACATTAACTTTTATCGCAAGCTGGCGCAGACGGCTGAGCGCGGCAAGTTCGATATGATCTTTTTCGCGGATCTGCTGTATGTGATGGGCGTCGATGAAGCGGTTGCCGGCATGCTGGAGCCGATTACGCTGCTGTCGGCATTATCGGGGGCGACGGAGAAGATCGGCCTGACGGCAACGGTATCGACGACGTACAACGAACCGTTCAACGTGGCGCGCAAGTTCTCTTCGCTCGATCATATTAGCGGCGGTCGCGCAGGCTGGAACATCGTGACGTCGCAGCAGGATGTCGAGGCGTTCAACTACGGCAAGGATAAGCATCCCGAGCACGGCCTTCGTTACGAGATGGCGCGTGAATTCGTCGATGCGGTTACTCGCTTATGGGACAGCTGGGAAGACGATGCGTTAGTGCTCGACCGCGAGGCGGGACAATTCGCGGACGGTTCGAAGGTGCGGACGGTCGACTTCAAGGGCAATTGGTACAAAACGCGCGGGCCGCTTAACGTACCGCGTTCGCCGCAAGGCTATCCGGTTCTGATCCAGGCCGGCTCGTCCGGGCCGGGACAGGATTTCGCGGCAAGCACGGGAGAGGTCATCTTCACGGCGCAGCAATCGCTGGAAGCGGCCAAAACGTTCTACGAGAGCGTGAACAGCAAGCTGGCGGACTATGGCAGGGAACGCGGCAGCATGAAAATCATGCCGGGCCTGTCGCCGATTCTCGGCGCGACGGTGGAAGAAGCGCAAGCTCGTTACCGCCAACTGCAGGAGCTCATTCCGCGTTCGGCGATTACCGGCTTCCTGTCGGCATTCCTTGGCATCGATCTAAGCGGTTACTCGCTTGACGATCAGTTGCCGGACATTCCGGATCCGGTCGAGAAGTCGAACGGCATGAAGAGCCGCGTCCAGCTTATTATGGATATGGCGCGCAGCGAGCAGCTGTCGATGCTGGAGCTTGGCAGACGGATACTTGGCGCGAGGGGACATATGCAATTCGTCGGAACGCCCGAGCAGCTAGCCGATCTAATGGAGCATTGGTTCGATGAGTACGGCTGCGACGGCTTCAACATTATGCCTCCGGTGCTGCCGGGCGGACTCGACGACTTCGTTGATCAAGTCGTTCCGATTCTGCAGCAGCGCGGTCTGTTCCGCGAAGAATACACCGGCAGCACGCTGCGCGAGCATCTGGGGCTGGAGCGTCCGGGCATCGGACATTTCCGCAACAAGTGGGCATCGGTGCAAGGAGCAGCAGCCGATGCGAGCGCGAATGAGAGTCTAGTCGGCAGCAGCAACGATGCAGCGATAGCGGGTCAGTGAGGTAGCCTCACTATTTAATGAGGCTAAGCTCACTGAATAAGGCCAGATAAGAGTCTTTAATAGAAATAGTGAAGAAAACCTCACTCGCCATGAACCTAGGTTCATGAGGAGTGAGGTTTTCTTCATTCACGTTAGGCTAGTATCTTCCTACCGGCTCCTCCCACCAGCCGAACGACACAACGGCAGGGGCGGAGCGGTGCATCGGTCCGGTCAGCGTGAACAGCAGCGATTGGCCTGGGCCGAAGATCCAGCGGCCGTCCTTCTCGCTCGTAATACTCGAGTAGCCCGGTATGACCCGGGTGGAGACGGGGACGGCGCCGAGCGTCTTAGGATCGAGCTCGCTGCCGAATTGCACCTGACCGCAAGGCGCCGGTCTCGGGTGTATCGTTAGATTCGTTGCCGATACTTCATGCGACATCATGCCGCGAGTAGGCAGGCCGTTGCAGAAGCAAATTTGCGAGACGAGAGGCTCATGCGACAAATTGCTAACGACGTATACGTCAAAAAACAGATTAACGCCGGAATGAGGCGGATTGACGAGCGCAGCCCAGACGCGGTTGGAATCCGTCGGCTGAAGCTGATCCGTCTCCCCCATGAAATACTTTCCTTGCAATGACTTGATGAACGGATTGGTGATATCGACCACGTTCGGCGGGCCAAAGGAATACATTGCTGCACCGTCCTTCCAGATTCGCTTCTATTCCACCATATGATTGGAATCTTGGAACATGCCTATAACGAGGCATCTGAGGAACGATGACAATAATTAACGGTATGAAATCATTCCTTGGAGACGTGGCTTCCCCATATTGCGATACCTTCATCGGAAAGGGCGCTGAACGTCATGACGTAAGACAACGTTCCTTCATTCCATTGACGGAGGAAAACGCCATGATAGACGATCCCGTCCACCGTGATATCGACCGTGTAGTCCCCGGTGTTCTTCCACGTTCCCTGGACGCTGCCTGTTAGGTTGCCGTCCTTCTGCAGCTCGAACATCGCGGCAGCTTTAATATCGGCGGTAATTTCTTTACCGTGGTTAATGAACTTGTAAGCCCCGACAATCTCCGCGGCATCAACCTTCTCCGCCGTCTCGCCGGTGTATCGATGCGGAGTTATGACGGGCCAGCCCTCCGTATTCATAAGCAATTGATGAACGCGAACCTCATGCGCTTCGCCGCGCGACGGGAAGCGGGTATGGAAAATAATGAAGTTTTTATTCAAGTCGGCATCGTAATAAACGGAATTATGGCCGGGAGATACGTATCCCGTTCCGATATTCGCAATTTCACCTTCTATGTTATCGAACTGGAAATTGCCTACTAACTTAGCGCCGTAGGGAGCAATAGATAAATCATCGAACAAAGTGCCGTACGCGCCGAAGGCGTTAATCATCTCTTTACCTTCCGAATCGACGTAAGGACCGTCTGGATTCTCGGATCTGGCGACACGAATATTGTAGCCGCCTATCGCATCAAGGCCGCCGTACGATAGGTAGAGGTAATAGTAGCCGGTTTCTTCGACGTACTGAATATAAGGCGCTTCTATGCGGCTATGGTTGTTGCCGAGCAGCTTCTTGCCGTAGCCTTGCCCTTCAAGCGGCAGCCCCGTCGCCGGATCAAGCTTCATAATGAAGATTCCTCCGGAATAGGAGCCGTATACCATCCACAGGATGCCGTCCTTGTCGAAGAACACGTTCGGATCAACGACGTTCGGATGGACGGTAGCATCGTATAACTTGCCGTCTGCGCCGAGATCATTCCACATGCCGGATTTGAGAATTAAGCCTTTGTCCGTATAAGGACCTTCGACGTTGTCCGCAACGGCGATGCCGAGCGCGGAGCGGGGCGAATCGCCTTTGCACATGCTGTAATACATATAGAACTTGCCGTCCGCGAGCTGAATGACGTCGCCAGCCCAGAACGTATCCGTTTCGGCCCATTCCAGTCCTTCGCTCATTTCCTTCGTTACGTTCGGTATAATGGGATTCTCGTCGTAGACGCTGGAATTCAACTGCTCCCAGCTCATTAGATCGTTCGACTTGGCGACCGCGAGATGAGAGCCGAACACATAGAACGTATCTCCGACTTTAATAATCGACGGATCGTGTACAGATGCATTTTTGAACTGAGGCTCTTTTTCTGTAACCGCTTCCAAATTATTTGCGTCAGTTTCTGCCTTAGGTACGGTCGTGGGGGCGGGGTTATTCGTATTTTGGTTACGCACGTTATTGCCGCCGCCGTTGTCGCTGCAAGCGCTCATTACTGCGAGAACGCATACGGACGCGATAAAAGCTGTTCTTTTGTTCAATGTGGTGTTCCCCCTGTTCAGATATTCAATAATTCATATAAACATTAATCGATTAATGAAATTATTATATTATTCTTCTGTCCATTTAACAAGACATAGATTGTATTGCTACTCATGAACGCAAAAAAAGAGAGGAACCGGGTCCTCTCTTCTTGAGCAGTTAATCGAGCGTTATTCTGCTTTTTTCGGAGCTTCGAACGTCATGCCCTTCGTATCCACTGTAACCTTCTTCATGGAAAGAGGATCAAGCGGCTTGTCGCTGCCATCGCGTTCTTGGGCAACGATCTCATCAACGACATCAAGGCCTTCAATGACTTTGCCGAATGATGCATATTGTTCGTCTAGCGAAGTAGCGTCCTCGTGCATGATGAAGAACTGTGAGCCAGCCGAATTAGGATCATTCGTCCTAGCCATGGAGATAACGCCGCGCTTATGCTTCAGCTTGTTCTCGAAGCCGTTCGACGTGAATTCGCCGGCGATGCTGTAGCCTGGACCGCCAGTGCCTGCTCCATCGGGATCTCCGCCTTGAATCATGAAGCCTGGAATAACACGGTGGAAAATAACGCCGTCATAGAATCCGCTTTGCACAAGCGAGATGAAGTTGTTGACCGTATTCGGAGCGACCTCTGGATAGAGCTCGACCTTGATGACCTTGTCATTGCTCATCTCTATTGTAACGACTGGATGCTTGTCCGATCCAAGCAGCTCAGGACCCTCTTCCTGCGGCGGTTCGGTGGCGGCAGCATTCTCGTTGTTGCCCGAGCCTTGGGTGTTGCCTCCGTTGTTTTCCTTGCTAGCTCCGCAGCCTGTCGTTACGACAAGCATAACGGCGAGTATGACGAGCAGCCCTGCAAATAATCTTTTATTCAACAGCATGTGTACGCATCCCCCTTGTATATGATCCACTTTGTATAATAGCATATCGATTGATTTGAATGCGAGTGCGAGTAGGGAACGGATTGCTTAAGACGGAGGATTGACCTTCTCGTAAGGGAAAGCTTTACGATGAATTCGTAGTGCTAATCGAATACGGAAGGATGATTACTGGTATGCCGGATCATGAATCGATTTATAGGACGGAAGCGGCGCGTTACGACGCGTTGATTACGAAGCAGCCTGCTTTGCAGGCATGCATCCGCGAGATTAAGCCTTATGGCGGACTGGATATTTTTGATGTTGGAGCGGGTACGGGCAGACTCGCTGCGGTGCTGGCGGGAGAGGCCCGGTCTATGGTGGCAACGGACGTTTCCGAAGCGATGCTCTCCATTGCGGCGGATAAGCTCACGGCGGCCGGGCATGCGAACTGGCGGACAATCGCCGCTGATATGTGGAAGCTGCCGCTTGCGGAGAGAAGCGCCGATCTCATCGTGGCGGGCTGGAGTATATGCTACCTGGCATCTAGCAATAATCCAAGCTGGGAACAAGATGTGGATGCGGTCATGCAGGAGCTTAAGCGGGTGCTGCGGCCGGGCGGGACGATTGTTATTTTCGAGACGATGGGGACGGGGGTTGAACAGCCGAACCCGCCGGATTTTCTGCTGAGCTATTACTCTGCATTGACGGAGAAGTACGGGTTTTCGCATAAGTGGATTCGTTTGGACTACGAGTTCGATAGCGCGGAGCAGGCAGAAGAGCTGACTGATTTCTTTTTCGGAGAAGATAGGGAGAGGGCAGATGGGGTTGGCAGCGAAGCGGCTCATGTGCCGGAATGCGCGGGGGTTTGGTGGCTATATACGTAAAGGGGAAAGTTGGGAGAGCGCGCTTAGATGAGGCGCTGCTCCTGCGTGCAGGTTAGCGAATAACGAACTTCGACACTTCGCTAATCTCGTGCATCTCGTCAATCGTCAGCTTGAAGCGCAGCGTCTTGACGTTCTGCTCGGCGTGCTGCGCTTTGGAGGCGCCGGGAATTGCGAACACGGTATCGCCATTGAAGTGAATGAGCCAATTGAGCGCGATCTGCGCGACGGTGGCATCATAGTGGGAAGCGATCTGACGCATCGTATCGATAAGCGGCATTGAGCGCTGCAGTCCGTTCGGGCGGAAGGATGCGCCGAATCTGCGAGGGCCATGAATTGATTTGACCAGCTGTGGATTGTCATGGAACTTGCCGGTTAGAATGCCTTGCTTGAGCGGCGAAAAAGCGATAATAGCGGCGTTCAGCTCCTTGGCTGTATCCAGGATGCCGTTATTCTCTATGTCACGGTCAAGCAAGCTGAATTTCACTTGATTGGAAGCAAGCCGCATGCCGTGACTGCGCAGAACGCGGTCGGCTTCAACCATCTGCTTAGCGCTGAAGTTGCTGACGCCAATATGCTCGATCATGCCGGCTTCCGCAAGCTTTATCATCTCGCCCATCTCGCTGCTTACGCTGGAGAAAGAGAACGGCTTATGAATCTGATACAAATGGATCTTCCGACCCTCGAGGGCGTTCATACGATCGTGGATCGTCCGTCCGATATTGGTTGCGGTACGAAGGACCGGCCACCATTTCGTTGCGATATGGGTATGAGCTCCTGCTGGCAGCGACTCGCGCAAAGCCCGGGCAAGCTGTTGCTCCGACTGCCCGTTGCCATAGATTTCGGCGGTGTCGAACCAGTTGATACCGCCTTCATAGCTGATTCTGACGATGTCGTTGATTGTGCTCGGATCAAGCGCGGGCCAGAACTTGCCAATCAAGCCATTCCCGTTGCTGAGCTGCCAGCAGCCGAGTCCGAGAGGAGATAACTTCATAGAAGTATTGCCGAATCGTCGATAGGTGGATTGAGGCATGGCAGCGGTCTCCTTTTGTGACAAATAACAATCGTTCTTTAGAACAGGTTAGGATTTACCGGTGATTTGTTGAATTTTGCCCAAAAGCTCATTCATCTGTTGCAGGAGCGAATGCGCCTCTTCCGGCGAGCTGTCCAGCTGACAGTAAAGCTGAGGAGGGACTTCATAAGCTTTGTTCTTCAAAGCCTGGCCTTGTTCCGTAAGCGTAACGAGGACGCTGCGCTCATCTTCGCGATCGCGGGTGCGCGTTAGTAAGCCGGCTGCTTCAAGCTTCTTCAACAACGGCGTAAGTGTGCCCGAATCTAGATAGAGTCGATGGCCGAGCGCACTTACCGATATATGATCTTGCTCCCAAAGGGCAAGCATGGTGACGTATTGTGTATAGGTTAATCCGAGCTCATCGAGAATAGGGCGGTACAGCTTCGTTATTTCCCGTGAACAGGCATAGATGGAGAAGCAGATTTGGTTATCAAGCTTTATTGTATCGTCGATATTCATAAGTACCTCCATAGATATAGGCATTGTTCATAAATAAAATGCCCCGTTACATTAATGATTATCCAATTAAATTGTATTAAATAAAATATAGTTCACACGGCTGCCGGCTGTCAACAAGGCATTAGGCAGGGTATAGGCCGCCCTGCTTGCATCAGCGTCGGGAGGTTGGACCATATTCCAATGAGGTTCTATTTTTTTATTTCCCCGTCTAATTGAAGAATATTTTTCCATTTGCGATCCATTGCCATCTTCTCGGTCGGTGTACGAAGTGAGTCTTCGTTGTGATCTCCAGCTGATTATGCTATAGTTACAGCGTTTATTTGATGTTGAATGGAGGAGTAGAGAAATGGCGCATACCGCAGAAGATGTGGCGGAATGGATGTTAAATGAAGTGAAATCGGCGGGTATCTTGCATCAAGAAGCCGCAGTCCAATATATTAAAAGCCATTTTGGCGAATCATTCATTTATGTGAACGACAACGGCAACGAGTCGATCGACAAAGAGGTGAAGAAGGCGTTCCGCAAGCTCCACCGCGGCAAAGCGGCATGGGAACGGGACGGCTTCTTCTGGGGCTGGAGCTAATATTTAATTTATGAAAAAGGACCTCAGCTTCCACGATCCGATCGTCGTGGAGTATGAGGTCCTTTTTAGTTAACTATTAAATTATAAACGTATCCCCACCAACCGCCGCGAGATGGAATAGGTATAGAAAGTATACCTATTCCGCGAAGTCTGGCTAGTTCGGGAGAAATAGAGCTAGAAAGTATATCTATTTCACATAAGAGTTACCTCGCCATGCCTCCACCAACCGCCGCGTGATGGAATAGGTATAGAAAGTATACCTATTCCGCGAAGACTAGCTAGTTTGGGAGAAATAGAGCTAGAAAGTATATCTATTTCGCATAAAAGTTAGCTAGAGAGTATATCTATTTCACATAAAAGTTACCTCACCATGCCCCCACCAACCGCCGCGAGATGGAATAGGTATAGAAAGTATACCTATTCCGCGAAGACTAGCTGGTTTGAGAGAAATAGAGCTAAAAACTATATCTATTAGAATAAGAATAAGAATAAGATGGCATCCCAGCAACAGCTATTCCAGCTTGACGCCGATTCCAAGCGATTCCGCTCGTCGCACCATATAGGCGGCAACGGTCATATCGAAAGAAGCCATGCCCATTGGACAGAACAAGACCGGTTCGTCATCGGCCCAAGCGGCTAATGCCTCGCGGCATACAACGTCGGCGAGCGAATGCGTCTGCTCCTTCGCAAGGCCGCACTCCTTATGCAGCAGCTCGATGTCGGTATTCTCGCGGCATACTTCGCTCCAGTCGTCGACAATGACCGCCTTCACCTTGCCGATGGCATCCGTCTTGAAGTCGCGCAGCGACACGTCCAGCAGCAGCGTTCCCGGCGCAGGAGGCACATCGATGTAGCGATTGCTGCTCACGGTACAGGTAATGACGACGTCCGATTCGGCGTAGAGCTGCTGCCAAGTGGCTGCGGCAAGCGTCTTGCCGCGAAGGGCGGGGTGAACGTCATCGAGCTTCGGCTCTCTAATGTCGTAGACGAGCGCGGAGTCGATGAGATCGCCGTATAGATCGGCGCACATATCGAAATGAAGTTGACCGATCGGCCCCCATCCGATAATGCCTACCTTCATGCGGCGGCCCGGATGAGCCTTCAAATAATGGCGAATGACAAGACCGCTTACTGCAGCCGTCCGTGCGGCGCTCGCGAGCGGTGCGTTAAGGATGGCATACGGCACGCCGCTCGCCGCATTGTTCAGGACTGTCACGCTATGCGCGCGAGGCAGTCCGAGATGAATGTTGCCGGGAAAGCTGGCGATCCACTTCAAGCCTGCCGCTTGCACGTCGCCGCCGATATAAGCGGGCATTGCGATAATGCGGTTGGCCGGATCATTGTAGCGCAAATAAGGCTTCAAAGGCTGGGCAAAATCGCCTTGGTCCATAACGGTGACGGCATGTTCTACGCTATTCACAAGCTCATTCCATTGCAGGCCGACCATGCGTAGATGATTATCGTTCAAATATAACACGCGCATTATCCTTTCAACGGTGAATTAGCAGTGCCGAATTGCCGTTCGATCCAGGCGTCGGAGTAGACGGTATCCAAGTAGCGCTCGCCGCGATCATGGAGAATAACGGCACAGACGGAGTCGCTTGGAATTTGATCGTAGAGACGCGTCATAGCCGCAATGACGGCACCCGAGGACGGACCGGCAAGAATCGACTCTTTCTGTACGAGCGCTCTGCAGCTGGCTGCCATTTCACGTTCTGGTATATTCATAGAAATGTCCATAAAGGACGACTGGCCGAAGGGAGGGACGATGCCTGCCCCGAGACCGGGAAACACGCGCGGACCTTTGGCGCCTCCGAATATGACGCTGCCTTCGGCATCCACAGCTACGAGCTTCGTGCCAGGCGAGTGCTTGCGCGCATACATAGAGCATCCAAGCATCGTGCCGCAGGTGCTGACGCCTCCGACAACATAGTCGACTGTCCCAAGCTTGTCTACGATCTCGCGCATCGTGCCTTCATAATGAGCGCCGTAGTTGTTTTCGTTCGCATATTGGTTCGGCCAATAGCTGCCCGGTATACGCGTAAGCAGCTCTTGCACCCGCTGCAGCCTTGCAGGCAAATATTCGCCAGTCGCTTCATCGGGCTTTGCCACGAATTCAATCTCCGCACCGTATGCTTTCATAATTTTGATGTTCTGTTCGGATGTTTTTGGGTCGATGACGCATATAAATTTCATTCCATAATAGGAGCAAATGGACGCGAGGCTGATTGCCATATTGCCTGAGCTCGATTCAATGACGACTGACCCCGGACCAATTCTTCCATCCTTGATCGCTTGATTGATAATTCGTGCCGCAGGCCGGTCCTTGGAGCTGCCGTTCGGATTCATCAGCTCTAGCTTGGCGTATACTCGTATGCCGCGCTGCTCTTCGAATAGTTTGGACAGCCGCACGAGCGGCGTTTCTCCAATAACGGCCAATATATTGTCATTCACCACAATGGTCCACCTCTCACGAATAAATCTTTTTCGCCTTCACCGCTCCTCGTTCCAATTGCTCGTTATCCGTTGCTTTCGTTACGACAATCCCGCTTAATATTCGGTTTTGAATCATTTCGCCAATCTCGGGGATTTTCTCCTCAATGGCCTGCTGAATCGTTTCTATCATTGCTTCATCCAACGTTTTGCTCTTAATATGGACGGCAAGCTTATTGCCGCTAATGCGCACCCGCAGCTCCGCATCATGCACGTAGCGGTTGACGACCTCTTCAATGTCGTAAAGGCTAATCTTCTCGCCATGCTTCAGCTCCGAGCCGATTCGCTTGGAGATGCACCTGAAGGTCTGCCTTGGCACCCCGTTCACTATATGAGTCTCAAAATCTCTCACGACGTCATAAGTGACGAATCGAATAGCAGGAAACATGGAACGAACGAAAGAAGTCAGCACAAGTACGCCTTCATTCTCCTGAAGCGGAGAGAAGCTCGGATCAATTTGTTCAGCCGGCAGCGCTTCGGCGAATAACCCTTCTGATAAAACGTATTTGCCAAGCTCATGCGAGTAGGCGGCGATAGCTCCGATCTCGATGGAGCCGTAAGTGTCGAGAATATCGCTCCGCTGAATGCCGAAGCGTTCAGCCATATTGGCTTGCCATTCCAAGGTGGCGATCTCGCCTACAACGATTATTTTTTTGATGCCGAATGCGGACGGTGCGGGAGCGGCTGCGGCGATGCCATCCAAAATGGAAGGCATAGTGTAGAGGAGGTCGGGCTTAAAGGTGTCGAGGCGAGCAATGTGCTCTTCAATGGGAGAAGAGAAGGACAAGGAGTCAGCCGCGAAACCCATCTTCTCGAAAATAGTGACGGCCGTGCTGGCCGCATGCCCAGTACCCATATCGGCAAGCGCTTTGCGTACACTCGGTAGATCACTGCCCAGCCATTCTTGGAAGGAAGTCATCTTGGCATCGATATAGCGCTCATCATCCGACTCCGAATAATAGATGGACTTGCGCTTGCCTGATGATGTACCAGACGTCCGATAAACGGATAAGCCGGGTTCCGTTCTGCTCGATACTGCATAATACCCCTGTTCAAGCACTTCGGATGTAACAAGAGGCAGCTCTGCAACATTTTGCACAGAAGTATGGAGTCCCAACTGCGCGAGCCATTCGGTGTACCAGGGATGAAGCTTGCCTATCAGCTCTACTTGTTGCTGAATCGGCATTGCTAGAGTCATAGGTATGAACCTCCTATCGCATAGATTCAAAGCTGAATTACTTAAGCATATGTTCGCGATGACAGCTCGGTTCTGTTTATGACGATAGCGGCCTAGGGCTATTTTTTGACTAGTTTAATATTGTAACAAGAGACTGAAAATAACGGAGGGATTGCGTGGACGTGTATGTGAACAAGGCGGCAACGGTTCGAAAAGCTGGCAGTATCGAGGATGGCCCAAAGGCCGAGGTATCTATTAACAGCTACTCTAGGTACCGGAGAGGGTATTCGGGGCCAAAGAAGAAATTCAAAGCAGCGAAGAGGAAACGGGGATTATCGGCTGGGAACGGTCGCCCGGTCAGAAGCAGGCATGCGGCGCCTCCTAAGAGGAAATATGTACAACAAGCGCCGGTGAAGCGCAAGGTGTCTAAACCAGTCGTTAAAGTGAGCAAATCGTATAAGGATAAATGGGCCAAGACGAAGATACTGCTACGTAACGGAGAACTGCGTCATCATGTGCCGATGACAAAACTGTTCGGCAAGCAATCCTTGTATGGAATGCTGCAAAAATTCGGTATGGTCTATGTGAAGCCGACGGGCGGTCAAATGGGCATCGGCGTTATGCGCGTGGAAGCGTATCGAGGCAAGTTTACGTATCAGAATGGGCTTCGGAAGGCATCGTTCGGCAGTTATGAGGCGCTCTATTACGCTCTTGTCAGGGAGACGAGGGGTAAGACTTATATCGTGCAAAAAGGGATTAACCTGCTTAAGCATAAAGGCAGACCGTTCGATATTCGCTTAATGGTGCAGAGGTCGCCGTATGGCGGCTGGGAAGCGACGGGTACACTCGGAAGAGTAGCTCATCCGCGCAAAATCGTAACAAACGGCAGTCAGGGCGGATCCATATACCCGACTGCGCGTCTGTTGAAGAAATATTCCGATGCGGGTTATCGCAACCGTTTGCTGCGGCATATGGACTATATCGGTCTGGTTACGGCGAAGCAGCTTCGTGCTGCATATCCGGGGCTGCGCGTGATCGGACTTGACCTCGCGCTGGATAAACAAATGAAGCCATGGATATTGGAGGTTAACACGGCGCCCGATCCTTGTCCGTTCACGCTGCTGCCTGATCAGACGATGCTGCGCAGAATCATCCGTTACGCGAGGGCATATGGCCGCACCTATGCGTTGAATTGCGGCAAGGCTAGACGCGGCGTATAAGTGTAAATAGCAGTAATGCACGCCCCTTAATCGGAATGAACGATAGATTCCATTGAAAAGGCAGTGCGGAATCGAAGGCTCTCGACCGGGTCGCGCAAGTCCCGGCCGGTGAGCCTTTCGCATTTTTCGAGGCGATAGGTGACGGTGTTGCGGTGAACGAATAGCTGCTTGGCAGTCTCGGCCAGCTGGCAATGCGTCTCGTAGAACGTGCTTAGTGTCTTCAGAAGATCGCTTCGTTCCTTGCCTTCAATATGGAGCAGATCCTTGAACGTATCCTCGTAATATTCTCTCAGCTCTTCCTTCGGGATCATACGCAGCAGGTTATTGAAGTTTTTGGCGCGGTAAGGCTGGACGAACTGTCGCTTGCGGGCATCATAGCCGGTCTGCAGAGCTTCCACTGCCTCCTTGTAGGACAACGGAATGTCTGCGAGCTGAGAGACGGGGTTGCCTACGCCCATTGATATCGGAATGCCGTGCGACAGGTGCAGGCTATCGACGACTTGCCGCATTTGCTCGAGAAACTTGCTTACCTTGCCTGCCTTCACGTCAATACTTCGCTGCAAGGCAATTAATATGCAGAAATAATCGTTTTTGGTGAACAGAACGAACCGTTGATCGAGCTTGGAAAACTCGTTCTTAAGCACATTGTAATGGCGGTCGCGTTCCGAAATGAATCTGCCGTCTGATTCAAGCGTGTTCGAGGCGTCTGCGGTATCGTAGGACGTATCACGTTTGACAACGATGCTGACGTAGTAGGGATGATTCATCAGTCTATAATATTTGATGCGATGGGTAAGCTCTTGCTCCGAGGAAATGAGGCCATCCACAAAGTCGGAGAAAAACTCATTCTTGTAACGACGCGACCGCTCCTTTACCGCTTGCCGTTTCATAAGCTCAAGCCCAATCACGTTAGCTGCTTGCTCCATCGCATGCTTGGACAAGTTGTAGTGCTCATGGCTTCGATCAATGCTTGCAACGACGTAGCCTTCGAGCTGGTAGGTCATAATCGGGTGAAACACTGACGCCGCGATTGTAAAAGGCGTTTGCGGGAGCTGCCCTCCAGGTTCGAGAGAGGAACCGATTCGCTCTTGCAGGCTAGGAAGCAAGCTGCGGTATTGCTGCGAAGCAGGACCGCCGGAGTTGCATAACAGCTTAGCTTCCGAATCAATGAGCATAACGGGCGAGCTGATGAGAAGGGACAACTCCTCAATGATGTCTTGCGTCGACTTGCCCTGCATGATCATTTGCGAAAATTGCTTATGCGTTGTCAGCGCGTAGTTCAGCTCGTCCGTCCGTTTCTCTAGAATATGACTGAGCGAGTGGCTCGATATATCGCCAAGCGATTGCTCGAGCGACAGCTCGATGACTGGAAATTGCAGCTCGTCGGCTCGCTTAATGACTTCCGGAGGCACCTCGCGGAAAAATCGTTTGGTCTTAATGGCGAGGCCGGCGCAGCCGACATTAGCCATATTCGTAACGAGCGAGAGGAGCGCATCGGGATGATCCTTCATCGCGTAGCCAGTCGTCAGAAGCAGTTCCTGCGGCTTCAAATAATGAATGATGTCGGGCGCGTCCATAATGGTGATTGATTGAACGGTGTTGCTTATTCCTTCACGGCCGGCTACGACCACGGCATTCGCGTAGACAGGAAGCGATATTAAATCTTTGAGCAGCATGGTTAAACCACCCTCTACGAAATATATGTTAGATAATATGACATGAATATATCATTTATACGAAGCTGTGTAAATGCGGGATTGTTTATTCTGTTCAATGAATAGCGTTGATTTTTGGTCAGTGTACACAATGACAATTTATTTTGCAGCGTTTATGATGAGTTTATCTATCTTTAATTGATGTCATGTAAGTTAACGGGAAAAGTGTTTTGGCTCGAATAATGAGTTGCCGCGAGTCGGCATAGAAATACATGGAGAGGGCGGGTGGATGCATTGAGCGACAGAGGGAAGCTGGATTTGTTAATCAAAAATAGTTCCGTCGTGCTGAAGGACGAGGTTCGCATTCTCGATGTTGGCGTGAAGGATGGACTTATCGTTCAGCTTGGTCATGGCATTGACGCGCCGGCACTCGAAACGATCGATGCATCGGGCCTTACGGTGATGGCCGGTATGATCGATGCTCATGTGCATCTGAATGAGCCGGGACTTGGCGCATGGGAAGGCTTCGAGAGTGGCTCGGCTGCGCTTGCTGCCGGCGGCGTGACTACTTATATCGATATGCCGCTGAACGGGGTGCCTCCTACGGTGACGGTTGCCGCTATGCAGATGAAGCTGGATGCGGCGTATGAACGATCCTATGTGGATTATGCGTTATGGGGCGGCCTTGTTCCAGGCAAGCTGCATGAGTTGAAGCCGCTAAGCGACGCTGGTGTAGTTGGTTATAAAGCGTTCATGTCAGCGCCTGGGGGAGAAGGGGAAGATATCTTCCGCGAGGTTGACGACTATACGTTGCTTGAAGGAATGAAAATCATTAAGAGCTTGAACAAAGTGCTTGCGCTGCATGCCGAGAGTGAGCCGATCGTCTCGAAGCTAGCTGACGCCGCGCGGGCGGAAGGTCGACTTGGTGCTGCTGATTACGTCGCCACGCGTCCGATTGTGGCTGAGCTTGAGGCAATCAATCGAGCCTTGTTCTACGCCGAGCAGACGGGTTGTGCCTTGCACTTTGTGCATATAAGCAGTGAGGCGGGCGTTCGAGCCATTCATGAAGCGCGCGAGCGCGGCATGGACGTTACGGTAGAAACTTGTCCGCATTACTTAGCGTTTACCTCGGCAACAATGGTGGAGAAAGGCGCGATCGCCAAGTGTGCGCCTCCAATGCGGGACAACGAGGAACGAGAGCGTCTGTGGCAAGCGGTAAGGGAAGGTCGAATCGATCTGATTGCGTCGGATCATTCGCCATGCCCGACTTCAATGAAGGAAGCGGACAACTTCTTCGATGCGTGGGGAGGGATTGCCGGAGCGCAAAGCTCGGTCGCTTTCTTTGTAGGCGAAGGTCATGTGAAACGCGGTATTCCGCTTACTGAAATTAGCCGAATGATATCCGGCGAGCCTGCGAAGCGATTTGGCCTGTATCCCGCTAAGGGAGAGATCAGATTAGGCTCGGATGCCGATCTTATTTTAATAGACTTGAACACAACCTATGTACTGCAGAAGGATCAGCTCTATCATCGTCATAAGCATAGCCCTTATATTGGCGAGACCTTTCATTGCGGCATTATGGCCGTGTATAGCAGAGGGCGTAAGGTATATGACTCGGAGACGGGACTTGGCAGCGAGAAGCGGGGAACTTTTATCCGATAGTCCATGAGAGTTCTAATTGCAGCAGTGCTTTGAAAGGGGGAGCGGCCATGGGACAAGGAATTGCAGCACACCCGCAAGAGAAGGAAGAACTGCTCGCAATGTTCGAAGAGCAAATTGTAGAAGTGCTGGAATGGTTGGCCGCATTCAGTCCGGACGAGGCGGGCGGCGTAACTCGTCTGCTGTATAGCGATACGTGGCTGAATACGCAGCATGCGCTGGCTGAGCGGATGAAGAGCTACGGTTTCGTGACGGAGTTCGACGAGGTAGGCAATCTATTCGGCAAGCTGCCGGGGCAGCATACAGAGGCCTCTTCCATATTGACGGGCTCACATATTGATACGGTCGTGCAAGGCGGCAAGTATGACGGCGCATACGGCATTGCGGCAAGCTTGCTGGCGCTGCGCTACTTGCATGGCCGATACGGCAAGCCGAAGCGGACGATGGAGGTCGTTGCGTTATGCGAGGAGGAAGGCAGTCGTTTTCCGATGGCTTACTGGGGGTCTGGCAGTATAGCGGGCAAAAGGGACTTTGAGCAGGTTGCCCATTTGCAGGATATAGATGAGGTTTCGTTCATGGATGCGATGGCGAAGTGCGGCTTCGGGGAAGGCTCTGGCCGGAGCAGTCGTCGTCACGATATCGGCGCATTCATTGAGGTTCATATTGAGCAAGGAGCGGTGCTTGAGACGGAGAACGTAGCTGTTGGCGTTGTTGACGCGATAGCCGGTCAGAGACGAATGAAATTCGAGGTGACCGGCGAATCGAATCATGCCGGCACGACCCCGATGCATATGCGAAGAGATGCGCTGGAAGGTGTCAGTGCGATGATTCTGGAGCTGCGTCGCGAAGCGACTCGGCAAGGTGCGCCGCTGGTGGCGACGGTAGGGCGGCTGAATGTATTGCCGAACGTGCCGAATGTCGTTCCCGGCAAAGTGATGTTCACGGTGGATGCCAGACATGCGGACGAAGCGGCGTTGGGTCTCTTTTGCAAGTGGGTCATGGAGACGTTCAAGCGACTCGCCGATGAAAGACAGCTTGAGATTAGCGGGATGGAATGGTTTTGCGAGAAGCCTGTCCCGATGGATGCAGGTATTATACGCCATTTGGACGAAATAAGCCGAGAGCTGAACGTTTCTTCGAAGCGGATGGTAAGCGGAGCGGGGCATGACGCCCAAATGTTCGAGCACATCTGCCCTACTGGAATGCTGTTCGTTCCGAGCCGCGGCGGCATCTCGCATTCGCCGCTTGAATATACAGCACCAAGCGAGCTGGCTGTTGGCGTGCTGGTACTGACGGAGTTGTTGTACAGATTGGGGTATGGGGAGGAAGCGTTATGAAGGTATACAAGGATTTGTCGCCATCGCCGCGTACGATAATGACGCCGGGGCCGGTAGAGGTTGACCCGCGCGTGCTGCGGGCGATGTCGTATCCGATATTAGGGCAATTCGATCCCGAGTTCACTTCGATAATGAATGAAACGATGGAAATGCTGCGGAAGCTGTTCGTTACCGAAAATGAATGGGCATTTCCGGTGGACGGCACATCGCGGTCCGGTATTGAAGCGGTTCTCGTTAGCTTAATTGAGCCGGGAGATAAGGTGCTTGTGCCGATCTATGGCCGGTTCGGACATCTGTTGACGGAGATTGCCGAGCGTTGCGGCGCCGAAGTTGTGACAATCGAGAAGGAGTGGGGCTTCGTCTTCGATACGGAGGAGCTTGTCGCGGCAATACGGACACATCGGCCTAGGCTTGTTGCAATCGTTCATGGCGAGACGTCAACTGGGCGGATGCAGTCGCTTGAAGGCATTGGACAAGTGTGCCGCGAGCTCGACGCTTTGCTTGTCGTCGACGCGGTAGCCACGATAGGCGGCGTGGCGCTGGAGACGGACCGCTTGCTGCTTGACGCGGTTATCGGCGGCACGCAGAAATGTTTATCCGTGCCGGCGGGCATGGCGCCGATCACGTACAACAGCCGTGCGGCGGCGAAGATCGCGAGGCGCAAGAAAATCGAGCGCGGCCTGCTGACGGGCAACGAAGAGGAGTCGCTGCTGCGTCCGGTGCAGAGCAATTACTTCGACCTCAGCATGCTCCAGGATTATTGGAGCTCAGCTCGGTTGAACCATCATACGGAAGCAACATCGATGCTGTATGCGCTGCGAGAAGGGCTGCGGCTTGTGCTGGAGGAAGGCCTGGAGCCGCGTTATGCGCGGCATAAGGCGCATGAGGCTGCGCTTGTCGCCGGAATTGAGGCGATGGGATTGTCGCTGTATGGCGACCCCGGCTGCAAAATGCCGGTCGTCACCTGTGTCGAAATTCCAGAGGGAATCGACGGGGAAGCGGTCAGAAGTACGCTGCTGCAGGATTTTGGCATCGAGATTGCAAGCTCCTTCGGCGTGTTGAAAGGGAAAATATGGCGTATTGGCACAATGGGCTATAGCTGCAGCAAACGCAACGTACTGCTTACGCTCGGCGCGCTCGAAGCAGCTCTGTTGCGTCAAGGTCACAAGCTGGAAGCGGGCCGCGCCGTGCAAGCGGCATTGAACGCATATGCTTGACGTCGGCTGGCTCCGGCTCGATTTTCGAGCTGGTGGCCTCGACGCGCGAAACGTGTCAGCAGACGGCTATGTTGGATAATTGCAGTAACTATAGGCGGTTTTGTGTGCTGTTGGGGGCTATGTTGGATATTTGCAACATAGCCCTTTGTTTTGTGTCCAAAAAGGCAGTTAAACGCTCGAAGTTACTGCAAAAATCCAACATAGCTCACCGCACCCGCCAATTCAGCCCAAAGTTACTGCAGAAATCCAACATAGCGCAATAACGTGGCGACGGGGAGGGTCTGAAAGAAGGTAACATTGATGATGCCGCGGTTTACCGGAGCATGTGTAGCGCATTGCCGGTCAGCTCGTAGTAGCGGGCTGTTTTGCCTTGCGAAATATTGCGCATCCAGCCTTTCTGGACAAGGGTGAGCAATAGCTTGCGGGCGGTGCGGAAATCAATGTTTAAGAGGCTGCACACATCCTTGGGGCGAACCGGCCGCCCTAGACGCCATGCGAATGCAACAGTTCCTTCTCTGCAATGGCGTTGGAACCTTCATGATCCCTACGGAGCATGTGAGGGCCGATGACGTGCTGCAAAAGCATGCGGCACAGCTCAGGTCGGCGCTCGATATCATCGAAGGAGAAATGGATCATTTTCCAACCTAGGCCCGTAAGGAAGGTGTCTCGATTCAATGAGTAGTTAAACCGCTCCCTATCCATGTCCTTGATGTGGCTTTGGAAACCGTCGCATTCAATGCCGAATTTGCCGAATGGGGTAATGTAAGCCAGGTCCAAGAATTGAGACTTTCGATTCCAATCGTAGATTTCATATTCAGGATGACAATGCTCAAAGCTGCCGAATAGCGGCCACCATACATTCTGAAGCAGAAGCCTCTCGCCGAAACCGTGACCTCTTAGCAAACGGCCTTTGCGCTCGCCTTTTCTTTTTTTCAAATGCTCCTCGATAAGCGCCTTGTGCGCCAACTCGAACTGATCCATTCCACACGCCCCCTGGTTCTGAAAACAAAAAAAGAACGCCCTCGCCAAAAATGGCAACAGGACGTTCTTCGTCTAGCTCCTATTCTACCGCATCATGGCGATGTGGGGAAGATTACTTTGTTGCTTGGCTGAATTTTAACAAAGCTTTACTTTATTTTTACTTTCGCGCGGCGTTACTTTTACTCTACTTCTATACAATAGCTTCATAGCGGATGAATGAGGCAGGAGGTGGCGGATTGGTCAAGTACAAGTGGACGTTATTGTCGACGGCGTTCGTGCTCGTTCTTGCGGCGATATTTCTCTTGCAAGGAACGAAGGATGCCGGGGCGACTGGTGATTTATCGGATCCGTTCCTTGATCCGTACGCGTTATCCTTGGCGCATCGCCATGCGGGAGCGGGATCGGAGACGGCGGCGGAGAAAAGCGTGGCGATTCGACTGGAATGGCCGGAGGGTGAACCGCAGGCGGGCGTGTCGTCCAAGCTTTCGCTATCGATTGCCGGAGCCGGCGGTAAGCCGATCGATGCATTCGATATAACGAATGAGAAGCTGCTGCACCTCATCGTAGTAAGCGAGGATCTGCAGCATTTCCAGCATGTGCATCCTGAGTACAAAGGCAAAGGTAGGTTCGAACTGCCGGCAACATTCCCTGCTAGCGGCAAGTTCAAACTATATGCGGACTTTGTTCCGACGGGGCTGAATGAGCTCACGAGAACCGGACTGGTTACGGTGAGCGGCACGGCGGCAGGTTCGGCGTTGCTTCAGCCAAGTGAGGTGCTTGAGGCCAGTGTTGACGGGATGAAGGTGAAGCTCGAGTTCTCGGATGAGCTGGCGCCTCAGACGCAAATGAGCATGACCTATACGTTTACTGATGAGAAAACGGGTGATCCGATTACGGATCTTGAGCTTTACTTGGGGGCGGTCGGCCATGTTGTTGCGATCGATCAGACAACGGAGCAGTTCATCCATATCCACCCGCTTAACTGGGCATCATCAGGCCCTCAGGCTGTGTTCGGGGCAGCATTCCCTGTAAGCGGTATGTACAAAGTATGGGGGCAATTCCAACGAAACGGTAAGACGTTCGTAGTGCCGTTCGTCATTAAGGTGTAGCGGCATTAACGATTCGAGCCTTTATCCTCGCGAATGCGAGGATGGGGCTTTTTTTTGTTCTCTGCAAGGAGCGAAGAGATCGGCAGCAACATTTTACCGAAATGAGAGGAAGTTCTTATACAACCTTTACCTTGGCCTCCGTGAATTATTACCTTTACATGTTAGGATAATTGACATAGATCGAAAGAGAAGAGGGATGCGATGGTGTGAGATAGGGGTGGGCATACATTCTAGCAATTATAACCGCACGAGAATACGTTCATAACGGAGGGAAACTATGAATAAGAAAAAGATGGTTGCATCGGTTATCGCTTTGTCTGTCGCTTTTGCCACGGTTAGCTTCCTGCCAGGAGCGTTAGGCATCGATCGACTGAGTGCCGCAGAAATCAACAAGATGGTCTATCACCCGCTGAATCCGCTAACTCCGCAGGAGATTGAGAAAGCATCGCAAATTATTCGCGATTCCCAGTATGGCAGCAAAGATATGTATTTCTCCGAGATTAAGCTCGAAGAGCCGGACAAAGCGAAGGTTTGGGCTTGGGATGCGAATCCGATCACGAAGCTGCCGAGGGAAGCGACTTTCACGCTGATTAAAGGAAGTAAGCCTTACGAGGGTACGGTTAATCTGGACACCGACAAAATTACCTATTGGAAGGAAGTCAAAACCGGCTGGCCGCTCTATACGGAGTGGGGGCAAACGGAGTCCATTGTTGAGGCGGACGAAAAAGCGGTAGCCGCGCTTGCGAAACGCGGTCTTACCGACCTGTCCAAAGTACGGTTCGCCGACGGCCCGCTGGGCGATTACGGCCCGCAACTGACGCCTCCGGGCTCGCGTCTTGCCATCTCCGTACCTCGAGTGAGCGTAGAGGGTATGGTGAACAACATGGCTCATCCGATGGACGGACTTTCCTTCCTGGTTGACCTGAATGCGAAGAAAGTGCTTAAAATTTATGAAACAGGAACGCCCCCTATTCCAACAGATCTGAACGATTATTCGAAAGTGATCAAAACAAAACGTACGGATGAAATCAAGCCGCTCATCATTAGCCAGCCTGAAGGCGCAAGCTTCTCGGTTAAAGGCACGATGGTAGATTGGCAGAACTGGAAGTTCCACTTCCGTCTTGATCCGCGTGTAGGTCCGATTGTATCGACTGTTACGTACACGGAGAACGGCGACAAGCGTAAGGTCATGTACGAAGGCGGTCTTGGCGGCATGATGGTTCCTTACGGCGATCCGGATCCGGCTTGGCTGTACAAGATTTTCATGGACGCAGGCGAATACGGCGTAGGCTTGTCGGTTCGTACGCTCAATATGGGTTCCGATGTTCCGAAAAATGCAACGTTGTTCGACGCTGCGCTTAATGACACGGCGGGCAAGGCTAACGTAATTAAAGGCGCATTTGCCTTGTTCGAACGTTACGCCGATGCGGAATGGTCGCATAACGGCGACGCAAGGGAACGCCGTGAGCTTGTGCTTCGCGCGATTGCGACAATCGGCAACTACGATTACATTTTGGACTGGGTATTCCTGCAAAATGGTTCAATCAAGCTGATGGCCGGCGCAACGGGTCTTGCTCAAGCCAAAGCGGTTGACACGAAAACGATGTCCGACCCAACGGCGGCAAAAGATACGCGCAATGGCACGCTTGTGGATAAGAACATTGTAGCGCCTACGCATCAGCATATCTTCAGCTACCGTCTGGACTTGGACGTTGACGGTGAAACGAACTCCGTTGGCGAAATTTTGCCTAAGGCGATTACGGTATCCAATCCGGAATTTGCCCGCAGCGAAATGATTATGCAAGAGAAAACATACAAAACGGAGCAAGAAGCGATTCAAAAGTTCGATCCCGACAAAATCGTACTCGTTAAGAGCGAATCGAGAAAGAACATCCTCGGAAACACGACGGGTTATCAAGTTATTCCGTTCGCGGGCGGCACGCACCCGTTCATGGAAGAACCGCTCTTCACGAAAACGGACTATGTATTGAAACGTGCGGAATTCATTAATAATCACATTTGGGTTACACCTTACAAGAAGGATGAGCTATACTCGGAGGGCAAATACACGACGCATAATACGGACACGGGTCTTGGCCTCTGGACGCAGCAAAACCGTGATATTGAAAGCGAAGACTCGGTCGTATGGCTGACAACGGGTACGACGCACGTCATGCGTGCGGAAGAATTCCCGATCATGCCTACGGAGTGGGTGACGGCTATGATCAAGCCTTGGAACTTCTTCAATGAGACGCCAACGCTTGACCTGCCGATCATTGATCCGGCTGCCCAATAACACAGGTTATCCAGACTAAATAGACTAAAGTGAAATAGCCCGTTCGCGAGCCTAAGAGGCAAGCGAGCGGGCTATTGCGCTGCTGATTTACAGATTAGGTTTGTCGGCTTGTTGCTTGCTGCGTTTGCCGCGCTTGCGCAGCCATAACGTCAGTCCCAGCGATGCTGCGGCTATAGCTGCGACAACGGCCGCGATAATGGCGTACGGGGCAGACCCGGCGGATTCGGGTTCGGTTGCCGAGGCGGCTGCTGTTTCCTCCGGCAAAGGATTCTGCTCCTGCTCCGGCTGCTCTGCGGGTGTTGCTTGCGGCTTTGGCGCTATAATTTTCAAATTGGCGAGATTATGCTGCCATAACGGATTGTCGCGCCACTGGATGCCGAGGGAATCGGCGATGGAGGACCGGACCGTCACCTGAGCCTCCTTGCCTGCGTTAAATAGGGGATGAGCTCCGCGAATGAAGGCGTTGTTAATCCGAAGCTCGCCGTCCTTCACGTTGGAGAAGCCGTGCTCGCCCGCGCTTTCGAAATGCGGGAGCAGCATATTCACCGTTCCGTTCTCCAACACGATGCTGTTGACGGGCGCTCCCCAATGATCGGAGCTGAAGAAGGTGACTTCCCCGTCAAACCCGGTCCCCGTTTCGATATAGCGTCGATCCTCTGCCGCCCCTATGGTTACGAGCTGCGTATTTATGAAGTCGAAGCCTTGCGCCCCGGTCTTCTCGATGACAACCGATCGTTTGGCTCCGTCAACGCCGAGGCCGAGGCTGATTCCCGATGGTCCAATACCGTTCTCTTCGGTCAGAAGAAGTCCTCTCTCCGAGCCGAAGTGAAACACATTGTACAGAATTTGATTGCTGACGTTTCCGAGCGTCAGGAAATCGAGCTCGTTATATCCGTAATCGTAGATGGCCTGGAAATCCTCGTCCTTAGTGGGGGAGCTCGGCCAGCTGCCGTATTTCGATTCTTGCCCCGCCGCGTAGGGAAGCGGATTGAATTGCAGATTGCTTATAATTCCGTCCTGCGAACCGCCGCCCGCCGTAACGCCGTTATGGAAGACGTGTCCGGCGGCATAGTCGACATAATGGCGGTCCGAACGATGCGAGAATAAGTCGATGCCGTTATAGACGCCTCGCATGCCGATGTTGATAATGTAAACATCGCTTCCGAGCGATTGCATCAAATAAGGATAAGACGACACCTTCGGCATTCGCTGCTCGGGATAATCGAAGACGAGGCCGCGCACACCGCTGCTATGTTCAAGCTTCAGGAACGGCTCGCCGTTCGGATTGTCTCGGTCGGCATATACTTGAATAATGCTCCCTGGACCTGTTGGTACCGAACCGTTGTCTAGCGAGCCCTTCATCTCGACGCCGGCTGGAACGACGAGGCGGCCGAGCACTTTGTATTTGCCTGGAGGCAAGAATACAACGCCGCCGCCCTCATCGCCTGCAGTGTCCAGCGCCCGCTGGATGGCCTTCGTATTGTCCGTTTTGCCATCGGCCTTCGCCTGGAACGGCGCATCCGTGACGACGTAAAGTGCCTGTCGCTTCGGCTTGTGAGCCTGAGGCGACATGACGGGGAAGACTGGGAGCTGCTTGTAGGTGACCGGCGTATGGTCGATGATGGATATATATTTCGATCGATTATCGATCATTGGATCGCCATTGAACCGATTGCTGGTTAGAATGGCCCGGGATTCTTCGCCCAAGCTTACATGCGGCGATTGGTTATTGAAATCATTGTCGGAAGCGATCAAAGTGCCTCCGTCGATTGCGACTTTTCCGCTTGTAATATCGCATTGGCGCATCATCAGCTTCGTTAACGAGGCGGAGCTCGAATAGATCGCTTTCTCCGAAGCTTCAATGCTGCAGCCGTACAGCTGCAGCGCCCCTTCCTGCTCGGAGCTTGCAACGATGCCGTTCACGCTGTGCTCGATCTTGACGTTTGTGAACATAATGCCTACCCCGCTTACTCCGTCGAACAGGATGCCGGTCTTAGCGTCTTTGATGTGCAGATCGTAATGATGGCCGTTCGGCACCGCCCCTGGCGTGGCTATGGAATGGGCGGCGTGGTAGCCTATGCCGTAGCCTTCAATAGATACATAGCTCGTATAAGACCAGTCGTTGCGCCTCATTATAATGCCGGTGCCGTTCTCGTGGATCCATTGTTCATAGGATTCGCCTCTGTTGGGCGAGCCTGGCAGCCCGGAGCCTGCCCAATACGCAGGCGAGAAATCGACCCAATCGATCCGCCCGACGTCTACAATATTATCGATCTCTATGCCTTGGGATAGCGGTGTGCCGTAAATATTTTGAATAACGGGGCTCGTTCCTCCGTTTGTATGGGAGAACACAATTCCGGAGTAAGCGTTAACAAAAGTTAGGTTAGTGACATTGCAGTTCTCGTTGCCCCATATGTTAGGTCTGCCGAGCAAGACGGAGGGAGGGTATGGGACGATATCGTCGGGCAATTGCTCGGGGTACCAAATGGACAAATCTCGAATGCCGGAGGAGGTCTCCATCGTTATGAAGGCGGGCGCTTCGGCGTCGTTTCTGCCGGCGTATGCCATGAGAACCGTCCCTTGAACGGGTTGTCCCTTGATCGGTTTGGCCCACTCGCCGCGCAGCGTTACCCCTTTCGGCAATACCAGATTGCCTTGAACGACATATTTTCCTTCCGGCAGGAACAGCGTGCCGCCGCCTAGTCTGCCTAACGCGTCAAGCAAGGACTGGAGTTTGCTGGTGACATCGGTTATGCCGTCGCCGACGATGCCGTGTTCTGGAGCGGAATAGGCGGCTATGAGCGTGGAGCTGCTTTCGTAGAGTGGTTCGATCAACTGCCAATTTGGCGCGGGATCGTTAGCGGCGTACGTAGGCGAAGGCGGTATTGCTGCGAATGCAAGCGACAGAAGAATGGCTAGCGGAATGAGTCTTGATATTCGTTTCATTACATACGCTCCTTATGCAAAAGATGGAAGGTTCGATAAGTTGTTTCCATCCTATCCCAGCCTCGGAGCCCGAACAATAAGGGAAGTATAAACAAATAGGTCTATTATTGGCTAATTAGCGAAGGGGATTTGGCAGCCTAACCGAGGGAAAGGTTGGGCTGCCGCTAAGAAGCAGCTAAAGGAATTAACAGCGAGAAGACGCAGCCGCTGCCATCTATATCGTTAAGGCTTACGGTCAGCTCGCCGCCGTGAATATCGGTGATTTCCTTAGCGATCGACAAGCCGAGGCCGCTGCCGGGAATGCGGCTGTTCCGTGACCTGTCGACGCGGTAGAAGGAATTGAAGATGAACGGCAGGGCATCTTCCGGAATGCCTGCGCCGGCGTCGGTGACGCGGAAGATGACGGCTTCGTCTGCATGCTCCATGGTGAAACGGATCGGGCAGTCGGCATCGGAATACTTAAGAGCATTATCGATGAGGTTGTCGATGACTCTCGCGATCAGATGCTTATCGCCATTGATAATTAACGGCGCTGATAGTTGCGGTCGAACAGCTGTGAATGGCCTTTTCTCCAATCGTGTGTAGGCCGTCCATTTCGCGGCTGCCGTATCGAAGAAGGCTGCGGCTTCCACGCTGTCGAATTCGGCGCTCAGCTGCCGGGTCTCCAGCAGGCTAAGCTCGTTCAGGTTTCGAACGAACTGGTTAATGGTCTGAATATCCTCATAGATCCGCTTAAGATAGATACCTGTATCGGCCGGCGCTATTGTGCCGTCCGTTATGGCGTCGATGTAACCGCGAATGAGTGTTATTGGCGTCTTCAAGTCATGCGATATGTTCATGAGCAGCTCCTTGCGCCAATGCTCCATGCGCGTAAGCTCGTCAACCCGCATCGCAAGCTCGGAGTTGATTTCACTGAGCTGCTCCGTACGCTGTTCGACCTTATGCTCGAGCTGCAGATTATGTTCGTTCTGCTGCTCCATAAGCTCGCGGATTTTCGTTGACATGCGATTAAATGACCGCAGCAGCTGATTGAATTCAAGCGTCCTCGTATCGTTCGGCGCTGCGGAGAATTGTCCTTCGCCGAGCTCGGCGAAAGCGTCCGCCAGAAGGTTGACCGGCCGCGATACTTTGGAGCGCAAGTAGAAGGCAAGCGCAACGCATAGAAAGAAAGCGACTACGCCAAGCAATGACAGTTGCATAATGAGTTGATCGCGCGTCTTCTCCGAGAGTTCCTGCGTTGCGCTGTGAATCGGCTCCAGCAGCTTATGCTCAGGAATAACGTAGCCTAGTATCCAATTGGTCGTTGGTATCGAGCGGCTGAATATAAGTTTCTGCTCGCCGTTAATTTTGAGGCTTCGATAGCTGTCTACCGTATCGTTGCTGAACAGCGTATCCAGCTTCAACTGCTCGATCTCCTCCATGCCGTGCTGCTGGGCGGCGATCAGCTCGTGGTTGCGATCGAGCAGAAGGGCGTACCCGTTCTCGTCGCCGAATCTTGTGTCGAGCACATTGTCTACGAATTGCTCGATTGTTACGTCCGCGGCAACTACGCCTCGCAGCACGCGCTGCTCATCATAGACGGGCGTCGTAGCGGTGAACATCCAGCCACGCGGCGTAATGTCATAGTAAGGCTTCGTCCAGGCGACCCGGTTAATATTCGGACGTACATTAAGCGCATCTGAATAGAAGCGGTAGGAGGTGAGGGCGAAGATCGGGGTATTCGGATTTCGCTTCGCTGAGCCATTGTATTCAGGGTAATAAAACGACCCGGCGGCCGGATGGATATAGTAGATGGACACGATATTCGGCTTGCGCGACGTCTCGGACTTGAACAGAGGGAAAAGTGCCTTGCTCTTGGCTAAGTCGCGCGCGAGCTCAGGCGATGGATAGTTGCTCGCGTTATTCGTGCGTACCGAGATGACGCCCTCGCCATTCGCGTTCTTCTCGACGAAGCGGCCCCCTTCGTTATCGTAGGAGAACACGATCGGCTTCACGTTGTTATGGCTATGCTTCAATGAGAAGATGGATTCAGCAAGAGACTTCGAGAGCAGTACGGCATCTTCGACAAGCCTGAGTTCGGTGTCGATCGCGCGAACCTGCCCGTCGATATTGGCTTCGTACATGCTTATGTAATTTTTTTCGGTCATATCCGTATTCCTTGCATTGAAGTGACTGAGCTGCGAAGTAACGGTCTTGCCGGCAAATATGGATAGAAGCAGAAGAGGGACGAGAGAGACGGTCAACATAGCCGCAAGCATCTGAAAGGCGAAGGTGCGCGGTTTAAGGGTGGAATTAAATCTCTTTAATCGGTTCATCGAACTTGTACCCGATTCCGCGTATGGTGACGATGCGCTCCGGCGCTGCGGGATTGCGTTCGATCTTCTTGCGGAGATGACCGATATGCACTTGCAGCGTCTTCGTATCGAGGCTGTTCTCGTAGCCCCAAATATGGCTTAGCAGACGTTCGGTCGTCAGCACTTGTCTCGCATTTTGCATGAGATAAGAGAGGAGTTGGAACTCCTTGGCGGACAACTCGACCTTGACGCCGTCTACGTACACCTCATGGGCGTCGATCTTGAGCTGTACATGGTCGGAAGTAATGGAGTTGGAGACAACGGGGGCTATTCTGTCGCGGACGATGCGGTTCCGGCGCAACTGCGCCTTAATGCGGGCGACCAGCTCGATCGGACTGAACGGCTTGCTCACATAGTCGTCTGCGCCGACGCTCAGGCCGACGACCTTATCGATCTCGGTATCTTTGCAGGTGAGGAAGACGATAGGCACATCGGTCTTCTGTCTCAGCCTAGCGCACAGCTCGTAGCCCTCCATATCGGGGAGCAGTACGTCAAGGACGATTAATGAAGGCTGTTCGTTCTCGGCTAGCTCGATAGCCTGCTTGCCGCTCGTCGCGCTTAAATGGCGGAATCCATCCTTCGTCAAGTACATGCCAACGAGCTCGCCGATCCTAATTTCGTCGTCTACGGTTAAGATGAGTTCTCTCGTCATGTCCGTTCACCTCTTTATGTCAAAGTTAAGAGTGCAGTGTATGTCTTAAATATAAACGCGAGAGTGAGGTTTATGCAACAAATATGTTAGTTTATATGACATAACTATACCTTGAGGGTGAACAAAAATAAGCCGATGCTTGATGCGCCGGCTTATTGCGGGATGCTATTGGCCTTACTGATTGATATAACGCTCGAAGATTGAACCAAAATCTTTTACTTTATATTGCTTATGCGTATCTACCATCCAAGTGAAGGCCGCTTTGTTAATCGCATCGAACTGCGATACGACATTGAAGTCGCCCTTGTGAACCGACTGGATCGTCGTGGATGCCATGTTCAAGCTGTTTCTAGCGAATTCGAGCGTCAAGTTATTTTCGTGCGTAATTTCGGAAATTTTCATAAGCGCTTTGTACAGATCCTTAAGCTCCTCGATATGCTTCTTGTGCACGTCGATACTGAGAACGACGGGACCGATCGTGAACTTAATCTCCACGTCGAGATCGACCGTTCCGGCTGTCTCCATCGATACATTTGCAATCGGGTTGGTCGCATACGGGTAACGTCTAAGCGTACGCTTCTTGCTCATTGCGCTCGTGCCGTCGAGATGAATGAGTGCTAAGTTCGTGAAGCAGTATTCGTCGGCCTTCGATTTGATCAGAAAATAAATTTTCTCGTCATCCTCGTGCAAGACGTAATCATCGGAATCTACTTTGTCGTAATTATTGGGATGAATAACGGAGCCTACGTCGCTCAGGCCAAGCACATCCGCTGCTATTTTGCCAAACATCGAACCAATCCTCTCTACGTAAAAATAACGTACCCACACATTATATAATAATTGCTGGAAAAAATGTTATTGATTTTGCGCTGCCGTGCTTATGCCTTCTTTGCCGCGATCGAGAAAATGACCGTTTTGCCGGCGCTGTCGACTTGAATATTGACGTTGTCATTGCCAATCGTTGTTTGCTGTGAAGCGACTTTGCTGCCGCTTTCGACGCGTTTGCAAATGTCTGCGAACAGCTCGCGGAACGCATAGGCGTTGTAGCCGAACAGCTGATTGGCGAACTGATCGACAACCTCTGAATTGCGGGCCAATGCCCCTTCGCGCAGACGGATCGTCACGCCATAGGTGTTGTATTGCGGGTCAAGCCAAATGGCGGCTTCCTCGGTTGCGGCGGAAGTGCCTGAAGCTTGGTTAGTAACGCTGTCCTTCTCCGTTTGGTCCTTGAACAGGCGCAGAGTTGTTTCGTATAAATCATGATTCGAGCCGCGCAGTTGGCCCGCTGCGCTCAGCGCTTCATAGGCGTCCCACATCCGCTTGTCCGGGAAGACGACGATTTTGTTGCCGCCGCCGGCCGTTGGTACGATGCGTTCGAGCTTCTCGGGCGATACTTTAACGGCGAGTCGTTTGGTCTTATCGGTCAGCCTGTTCAGGATAACGAGCGCTTCCGCCCGGGTAACGGTATCGCCTACGCCGAAGAAGCCGTTCGGGTAGCCGACCATAATGCCTTTGACGAGCGACTCGGCAATAAACTTCTGTTCGCGCTCGGAGGCGCCCATAATGTCGCCGTACGCTTGCGCCATCTTTTGACCGAATATGCCGTCCTCCAGAAACTCTGTTTCTTGCAGGGTGTAGTAGATGATCTCGGCGACGTTCTCGCGGGTCATGTTGGCTTGGAAGTCGCTGTAGCGGCTTTTGTTCAAGAAGTGGAGGTCGCTGGCGATTTCGATGAAATCCTTGGCCCAGTACCCGACCGTGTTCGGAATGAACGTAAAGTAGCGATAGTCCTGCTTAAGAATCGCCTGGTTCTCCGAGCTTAACGATTGCAGGAAGCCCGAGGACCAGCTTCTCGAGCCGTTCAAATGCAAATCGGAATAGGAAAAAATGAGCATTTTGATGAATTGATCGACTTGAACGGGGGCTTGAGGTTTGAAATTGCCGTCGGGATAGCCGGCAAGAACGCCGCGCTTCACCATATCGGCAATCGTCTGTTCGGCCCAGTGTCCGCGTGTGTCCTTGAAGGGAGCGGCTGCTGCGGAGGCGTGGTCGATGCCGGTGCCAAATGCGCCTGTAGACCCGAATGTCAGTAAAGTAATCGTAAAGAATAACAGAACATAACGCTTCATTAAAATCATTTCCTCCTAATTTATAAACGAATGCCTCGAGTTCTAGATAACCATATTTAAGCAAGGGAGAGAACTGCCTTTATAACTATTGCGAATGGGGTTAGTTGGGCGCATAACGGTTAGGTCGGACAGCATATCCGTCATAGGCCGAAACGACAAAAAATCCCGAACATCCGCTAATCGTTAGCGAACATCCGGGATGAATGGCATGTTTGGATCGGTTAAATTAGTCGAGGACGGCTGTGATATGAGCCTTCGTTACCGACCAGTGGGAGGCTGTCCATACTTTAGCCTTCTTGTCGATGTACAAGATTTGCGGCGATTCATGCTTGACCGAAGTATCTTCCGCGATTTGGTTCGATACCGGGCGGGACTCGATTACTTTAACGAGCAAGTAGTCTACGTCTTCGCGCGGCTTGTCGTTCAAATACTGGTTGAATTCGTTAAACGCATTCGCGCTAACCGGGCAGGTTGTGCTGTGCTTAAGGACAACGACAGGACGGGAATCGGAGCCCTCGAGCGCGCTGTTCCATTCTTCGATAGTCGTAATTTCTTTATAAGACATAATAGGTAACACTCCTTTTTGTATGATTGAATAGGCAGGACTTGTCTCCCTAGTATAACGTTAATTGCTGTTAAAAGCATCTTTGCGGCACGGTGCGATAATAATCGTCATATCGGCGTATTGCGTTTGATTGATGGTCGTGATATGATGACTTCAGGAAAAATGACCGAATTGGTTTTTTGGTCATTTAGTCAGAAATGAAAGAATGAAAAACGACAATGGTGCGGAGGTGGACAAATGGCTGTTGATCGCAGGCAACAAATCGTAGAAGCGGCAGAAAGGTCGTTCGCGTTGTTTGGCTACAAAGCGACAACAATGGACCAGGTCGCCAAGATCGCGAATGTCGGCAAAGGGACGATCTACACTTTTTTCGCGAATAAGGAAGAGCTGTTCCAAGAAATTATGAAGAAGCTGCTTCATCATATGAGATTGGTGGCGGAGACGGTCATCGACCCGAATAAGCGGTTCTTCGATAATTTATACGCAGCGCTTGAACAATTGCTTGAATTCCGCGAGAAGCATGAGCTTGCGCTTAAGTTGTCGCATGAGGTACGCGAGATTGGAACGCCAATGGCGATCGAGGGTTTAAGGCAGATTGAACAGGCTGTGGTAGGATATATTAAGACGCAAGTGCAGATTGCGATTGATAAAGGCGAGATTAGGCCTTGTGATCCGGAGATGACAGCATTCGTCATGCTGAAATTATATATGGCATTAACCGTCGATTGGAATAAGGCTTACAAGCCGCTTGAGAAGGGCGAAGTATCCGATCGGCTGCGGTTTTATTTGCAAGAAGGTTTGGTTATGGCTCCTAGGTGACTGGGATGCCTTTTTTCATCAGAAAAAGTGACCGAATGACAAAAGTGGTCACAATGTATGCGGGAGAGTGGATAATATGAAGTGGTTCGGATTGAAGCAGTTCGGCAAGGAACTGTCCGGCATCGGCAAAAACAAGATGCTGCTTATTTCGATTGCTGGAGTTATGGTCATACCGGTGATGTATTCGTCGATGTTCATTAGTGCCTTTTGGGATCCGTACGGGAATTTGGACAAAATGCCGGTGGCGGTCGTTAACGCCGATGAAGGGTATACGTACAACGAGGAGACGCTGCATATCGGCGAGGATTTTACGGAAGAACTAAAGGAAAACGAAAAGTTCGAATGGCACTTCGTAAGCAAGGAAGACGCGCTGAAAGGCATGGAAGATCACGACTATTATATGGCGATAGAAATTCCTTCGGATTTCTCGGAGAAAACAACGTCACTTACTTCCGACCAACCTGTACCTGCGCAAATTACGTATTTGTCGAATGAGAGCTTTAACTTCCTTGCTTCGCAAATCGGCAGCAAGGCCGTTGATACGATGAAGGCGGAGCTGAATAAGGAAGTGACGTCGGCGTATACGAGAACGGTGTTCGAGCAGATGGAAGAGCTGGCCGATGGAATTGGCAAGGCGGCTGGCGGTGCTACGGAAATTGCGGACGGCACGACGAAGGCGAAAGATGGCGCGAAGCTGATTCAGGAGAATCTGAGCAAGCTGGTCAGCGGCAGCGTCGCCCTTCAAGAGGGAGCGGCGAAGCTGGCGAACGGCAGCTCTGAGCTCGGTGAAGGCGCTGCTTCGTTAAGCGCCGGAACGGCTGGTCTGTCGGGCGGACTGGCGCAGCTGTCGGCAGCGCAGCAGCAGCTCGCAAGCGGCGGCGCGTCGCTTGGCGCGGGAGCGTCGAAGCTCGGCGCGGGAGCGAGCGAGCTTGCCGGCGGCTTGACGCAGCTGGCTGACGCGAGCGGCGCGCTTGCCGCGGGCAGCGAAGACGCGAAGCAGGCTGCGGGGCAGATCGCCGGCGGGCTGAGCGACTCGGCCGCCGGCGAGGCGAAGCTCGCAGCAAGCGCGGCGAAGCTCGCGAACGATCTGGCGCAGCTGGCGCAAGCTGATCCGGAGCTTGCGAAGGATGAAAGCTTCAGCGGATTGCTGACGTCGAGCAGAGAGCTGGCCGCAGGGCTTTCGAAGTCTGCAGAGGGACAGAAGCAATTAAGCTCGGGAGTGGACCAGCTTCATGGTGGTCTGGCGAACCTGACAGCGGGATTGAGTCAATTCGACGAGAAAGCGACGGCAGCTTCGAAAGGCGCGGATGAGTTAAGTAGCGGCGGCAAGCAATTGGTTGTCGGTGCGGAGCAGTTTAGCAGCGGTATGAAGCAGTTCGGTGAGAAGCTGTCGGAAGCGGCTAATGGCAGCAAGGATATTGCGGCAGGAGCGGAGAAGCTTAATAGCGGTGTTGCTACGCTTGCGAATGGATTGAATACGTTGCAGTCGAACGTAGGGCCATTCGTTGACGGATCTGTGAAGCTGGAAGACGGTGCGAAGGATATGACGACCGGGCTGCTCAAGCTGGAGGACGGCACGCAAGAGTTGTCGGGTAAGCTGAGCGAGGCATCGGATCAGACGGCGGATCTGGATCTGACCGATCCGATGGTTGATATGTTCGCCGATCCGATCCAGCTTGATGTTGAGAAAGTAAGCGAGGTCGATAATTACGGTACTGGACTAGCGCCGTACTTCTTATCGCTAGGTCTATATGTTGGCGCGATGATGCTTACGATTGTATATTCGGTACGCGATCCGATGATCCGTCCGGTTAACGGTTGGAGCTGGTTCTTGAGCAAAGCGCTGACAGTCGTGGCGATTGGTACGATTCAAGCGCTTATCGCCGATGCGGCGCTGTTGTATCTGCTCGATTTGCAAGTGACGAGTGTACCGTTATTCGTTGGTTACTCTGTGCTGACGAGCATTACCTATATGATGATTATTCAGTTCCTAGCTTCTTCGATGAACAACCCGGGCCGTTTCATTGCGATCATATTGCTTATTTTCCAATTAACGAGCTCCGCAGGTACGTTCCCGATCGAGTTGGTGCCAGACTGGCTCCAAGCGATATCGCCATGGCTGCCGATGACCTATTCGGTAGCGGGCTTTAGAGATATTATTTCAAGCAGCGATTACAGCTCGTTATGGAGCGACAGCTTGATTCTAGCCGGTATCGCATTGCTTTTCGCGCTTCTCTCGTACGGTTACTTCACGTACAGCCACCGCAAGACGAAAGGCGAGAATGCCAGCGAGACTGCGACTACGACATTAGCATAATAAAGCAATGAGTAAGTAAAGGGGCAAGGCCGGATTGCCGTGAACGGTTGTTCATAGGCGAGGGGCTTGCCTCTTTATTTTGTTTTAGTCGGCAGTTGCGGGAAATGAGCTGTAAGAGCATATATGAACTTACACGCAGGGAGTAGCTAGTGTGATTGGTCTGTAAGAGCGTATATGCGCTTACAGAAAGCTGGAAGAGATAGAGCGGATAATCGGCGCGTGATAATAGCCGACTTTATGATTGCTATTGCCGATTTACTGATATACTGTATAATCACAAGTGTTTCTTTTAAATATAGGAATATAATAATCACTCTTATACGGGGCCTATATTTCACCGCGAAACGTTAGCTTTTGCCGCCTAGGACGGCACAGAACCGAGCTGCGCAAAGAAGCAGCTAGCGGTTCGTGCGCAGCATCAGCCGTTTACGCTTGTTAGTAAAGGGGAATGCGGAATGCCGGATCAAACGATTATTCGCTTTGAACATGTTACGAAGCGTTACGATAATGACGACGCAGTACTGAAAGATGTTAGCTTCACCATCGAGCGGGGCAAGTTCTATACGCTGCTCGGACCGTCGGGCTGCGGCAAGACGACCATCCTTCGATTGATTGCCGGGTTCACGGAGCCCTCGGAGGGGCAGATTTACTTCAATGGCAAAGTCATTAACCGCGTGCCTGCGAATGAACGCCAAGTGAATACGGTGTTCCAGGATTACGCGCTGTTCCCGCATCTGAATGTGTTCGAGAACGTCGCCTTCGGACTGCGGATCAAAAAAATGAAAAACGCCGACGTCACAGCCAAGGTAAAGGACGCGCTTAGGTTCGTCAACCTGGTCGGGTATGAGTCGCGCGAAATCACTGAGATGTCCGGCGGTCAGCGTCAGCGTGTCGCGATCGCGCGCGCGATCGTGAATGAGCCGGAAATCATATTGCTGGACGAGCCGTTGTCGGCACTGGACCTTAAGCTGAGGACGGAGATGCAGTACGAGCTTCGCGAGTTGCAGCGCCGCCTGGGCATTACGTTTATTTTCGTTACGCATGACCAAGAGGAAGCGCTGGCGATGTCGGATGAAATTTTCGTAATTAATGAAGGGAAAATTCAACAGAGCGGTTCGCCGACCGATATTTACGATGAGCCGATCAACCGTTTTGTAGCCGACTTCATCGGCGAATCGAATATTGTGCCAGGCCGCATGAAGCAGGACTTTGAGGTGGAATTCGCCGGTCGTTTATTCGAGTGCGTTGACCAAGGGCTTAACAAAGACGAGGGAGTAGAGATCGTCATTCGTCCCGAAGACTTGGAGATTACGAAGCCGGATCAAGGCAAGCTCCAAGTGAAGGTCGACTCGCAGCTGTTCCGCGGCGTTCATTACGAGATATGCTGCCTGGACGAAGCGGGCAATGAATGGCTTGTCCACTCCACGCGCAAAGCAACGGTTGGCGAACAGATCGGCTTAACCTTCGATCCGGAGGCGATTCACGTCATGAGGCTTGGGGAGACGGAAGAAGAATTCGATAAGCGGCTGGAATCGTACAGCGACAGCGAGGCTGCCGATGTCGAATAGATCACGAAGCTTCTATCTCGTGCCCTATGCGGCATGGATCGTGTTGTTCGTCATTGCGCCTATCGTGCTGATTGCTTATTATTCGTTTTTTGACGTGGAAGGTAACTTCACGTTCAGCAACTATGTTAACTTTTTCACTCCTGTCTACTTGAAAATGACGTTAAGCTCGTTCTGGTACGCGTTCTTAATTACGGCGTTCTCGCTGCTCGTCTCGTATCCGACGGCGTATTATTTAACCCGCGCGAAGCATAAGCAGTTATGGCTGCTGCTTATTATTTTGCCAAGCTGGATCAATTTGCTGCTGAAGGCTTATGCGTTCATCGGCTTGTTCGGTACATACGGCTTCGCCAACTCGTTGCTTGAGGTGCTGGGCATCGGCACGCAACAAATATTGTTCACCGACTTCAGCTTCCTGTTCGTATCGGTGTATATTTTCATTCCGTTCATGGTGCTTCCGATCTTCAATGCGCTGGAGAAAATGAATCCGTCGCTCGTATACGCCGCGCGCGATCTAGGCGCGTCCTCTTGGACGACGTTCCGCCGCGTCGTATTCCCGCTGACGATCAGCGGCGTGAAGGCGGGCTGCATGGCAGTGTTCATTCCGGCGCTGTCGCTCTTTATGATTACACGCCTGATCGCCGGCAACCGGGTCATTACACTCGGCACGGCGATTGAGCAGCATTTTCTCGTCACGCAAGACTGGGGCATGGGCGCGACCATAGCCGTATTCCTCGTCATTGCGATGGCTCTAATGATGCTTCTGACAGGCAACCGAAAGCGGGGTGCGGTCGTTGCGCGAAAAAAATAAATGGTCGAACATTTATCTCGTAATCGTGTTTGCGCTGCTTTATGCGCCGATCTTTTACTTGATGTTCTATTCCTTCAATAGCGGCGGCTCGATGCGCGACTTCGAGAGCTTCACGTTCGATTATTATGTAGAAGTATTCCAAGATACGCGGCTGCTCATTATCGTGTTGAATACGTTCGTTATTGCCTTGTTGTCGGCGGCGCTATCGACCGTCCTTGGCGTCCTTGGCGCGATAGCTATCCATCAGATGAGGCGCAATCGGCCCAAGCAGACGCTGTTGACGCTGAACAACGTACTGATTGTAAGCCCGGACGTTATTATCGGCGCTTCATTTTTAATCCTGTTTACGATTATCGGCATTAAGCTTGGTTTCATGTCGGTACTGTTGTCGCATATCGCTTTCAGTGTCCCGATCGTCGTTATTATGGTGCTGCCGAAGCTGGAGGAAATGAGTTCTACGCTGATCGATGCGGCGCGCGATCTGGGCGCAAGCTCGTGGAATGTACTCACGAAGGTTGTGCTGCCATATATTAAGCCGGGCATATTCGCCGGTTTCTTCATGGCGCTGACGTATTCGCTCGATGACTTCGCCGTTACGTTCTTCGTAACGGGCAACGGCTTCTCGACGCTGTCTGTCGAGATCTACTCGCGGGCGCGTCAAGGCGTATCGTTGTCGATCAACGCGTTGTCGACGCTGCTATTCCTATTCACCATTCTGCTCGTTATCGGCTACTACTTCATTAATCGGCGGAGCAATGGCGGGGCTGGCAAGACCGGTAAGGAGGGACGGGCATGAAACAGCTGGTTAGAATGTTCGCGACCGTCATTGTGGTTGCGCTGGGGCTTATGTATTTGACTTCCTATCTGAATTCCAGCGAAGGCTATACGGGCGGCAATACGCTGACGATCTATAACTGGGGCGATTATATCGACCCTGAGCTGCTCGATCGGTTCGAAGAGGAGACGGGCATCAAGGTCATCTATCAGACATTCGATTCCAATGAGGCGATGATGACGAAGATCGAACAGGGCGGTACAACGTTCGATGTGAGCATTCCTTCGGAATACGCGATTAGCAAAATGAAAGAAGAAGATCTGCTTATTCCGCTCGATCATTCGAAAATTCCGAACCTAAAACATATCGACGATAACTTCTTGAATCTATCGTTCGATCCGGATAACGCTTATTCGATCCCGTATTTCTGGGGAACGGTTGGCATCGTCTACAACCCGGAGCTGGTGGACGGCATTGCATTTACGAGCTGGGACGATCTCTGGGATGAGCGCCTGCGCAATCAGATTCTGTTGCTCGACGGCGCCCGCGAAGTTATCGGCATGGGGTTGAACAGCCTTCATTACTCGTTGAACGATACCGACGAGGCGCATCTGCAGGAGGCGAAGGCGAAGCTCGGCACGCTGACGCCTAATGTGAAGGCGATAGTCGGCGACGAGATCAAGATGCTGCTTGCGGGTGAGGAAGCGGCGGTTGGGCTTGTGTGGTCCGGCGACGCGTCGGAAATTATGGGAGAGAACGAGAAGCTGGATTACGTTGTGCCGCAAGAAGGCTCGAACCTGTGGTTCGACAATATGGTTATTCCGAAGACGGCCCGCAATATTGAAGGGGCGCATCAGTTCATTAACTTTATGCTCGATCCCGAAGTCGCTGCGCAGAATACGGAATACGTAGGCTACTCGACGCCGAACAAGGATGCGCTGGCGCTGCTGCCGGAGGATATATCGGGCGATGAACGTTTCTACCCAAGCGAAGAGCTGACGAGTAAGCTTGAGGTGTACGACAACTTGGGCAAGAAGATGCTGGCTCACTACAATGAGTTGTTCCTGGAGTTCAAGATGCATAGCAAATAAGAGTAAATGGGGAAACATACATCATGAATAAGAAGTGGCTGAACTATGCCGGCCTCGTGCTTGTTGCCGTTATATGGGGGGCGAATTTCGGTATTTCGCGGCTTGCGATGGAGTCCTTCCATCCGATCGTATTTTCATTTCTGCGTTTCGGCGTCGCGATCCCGTTCTTCTTCCTTATCTTGAAGCTTACGGAGGGCAGTGTCGGCGTACCGTGGCGTCTCGTTCCGAAGCTGATGCTAATCGGATTGCTCGGCATTACGCTGCTTGAGATTACCGTCATGTACTCCATTAAGTATACGACGCTTGCGAACGCGTCATTGCTGAACGTAGCGCCATGGCCGATCTTCGTGGCCTTGTTCGCGCCGCTCTTCACCCGCGAGACGATTACGTCGCGGCTTGTGGTCGGCGGCGTCATCGCGATGATCGGCGTATGCTTCGTTATTCTTGGGGGCGATGAAGGCTTCGCGCTTTCGTCCGATAATATGCTTGGCAATGCGATGGCCTTCGGCGTCAGCATCATCGGCGCTTTGTTCAACTTAAGCTCGGTATCGCTTATGAAACAGTACTCCGCGCTGCGTGTGAGTACGTGGACGATTGTATTCGGCGCTATCTTCATGCTGCCGTTGACGATCGGCTCATGGGGGCAGACCGATTGGCAGAGTCTGGGGACGGAGCAATGGTTGTCCATTGCGTATAACGTACTTATCTGCACGGTGCTTGCATTTGTCGTATGGAACGCTTGTATGTTCAAAGTGGGCGCGACGCGCTCGAACTTTTTCCGTTATGCGGTGCCGGCAGCAGCGGTTATAGCAGGTTATATTTTGTTCGACGAGCGGATCGCTGCGCTGCAGATCGGCGGGGCGGCGCTTATGGCGGCCGGACTTGTATGGATCAGCGTAGAGCGCAAGAAGGCATAGGTTGGCAGGGGAATGTTTCAAAAAGACTGCTTCGAATGAGGTCATACGACCTTGCTCGAAGCGGTCTTTTTTTGTTGAGGTCAGCTGCCGTTGCTGGAATATGCCGTAACGGACTGCAGCGGCTCTATTTTGTTCCTATTTACTCTTTCTAAGCTGTTACGGACCGAACTGACTTTACTTGCCTGCCGGATCGGATATTATCGCTGATTCGTAGCTATTACGGTTCTTTCAGTCCGTAATGACGAGGGAATGGTGCAAATGCATTCGTTAGTGCCGTTCCTCCAGTCCGTAACCGTCAAACGATAGGTGGAGGACGGCTGACAAGGATAAGATACGGCGGAGGTGAGGAGATTTAGGCTTGGTTTTTGTTGGAAACCTAACATGTATTGTAACATAGTGTGAACAACCATTTTCACGTACGATTTTCGGTGAAAATACCCATATATTTAAAGTTTTTAAGAAATTCGAACAGAGAAAAACGTTGTAATGACGGCGATTATTGTTTCTCATGTCAGGTGTTAATCTATCTAACAATCAATGAAACTCTATTTAACAATGGATTAAAACGTAAAAAATTTGCATTTTTGCGATAAAAAATAGTTTCAAAAAAGATTTGAAACAGGTAAAATGAAAAAATCGGCGTTGGGTGCAGCTCTAATAGACTGCTGCGCTAAAGCGAACATTAAGAAAAAAGGACGGATACTCAATGACTGTAAGTGCAACTGCAAGTACAACGAAAGAAACGTTAAACCCTTACGAAATTGCTCAACAGCAAGTCGACACGGCTGCTGCTCTGCTGCAGCTTCCCGAGCATGTTACGAACATTTTGAAGCACCCAAGAAGAGTATTGTCCGTAAGTTTCCCGGTAAAAATGGACGATGGTTCGGTTCGTGTATTCGAAGGCTATCGCTCCCAGCATAATGACGCAATCGGACCAACAAAAGGCGGCATCCGGTTCCATCCGGACGTAACGCTTGACGAAGTAAAAGCGCTATCGATGTGGATGAGCTTCAAATGCGGCGTAGTCGGCTTGCCTTACGGCGGCGGCAAAGGCGGCGTTATTTGTGATCCGCGCACGATGAGCAAAGGCGAGCTTGAGCGCGTAAGCCGCGCATTCATGGAATCGATCGCTGACTTCGTTGGCCCGGACAAAGATATTCCGGCTCCGGACGTATACACGACTCCGCAAATTATGGGATGGATGATGGATACTTACAGCCGTCTTAGCGGAAAATATTCTCCAGGCGTCATTACGGGCAAACCGCTTATTATCGGCGGCTCCAAAGGACGCAATGAAGCGACGGCGCAAGGCTGCGTCTACACGATATTGGCTGCGCTTAAGGACAAAGGTCTTGCTGTTGAAGGCGCGACTGCGGCTATTCAAGGCTTCGGCAACGCTGGACGTATTGCGGCTCGCTTGCTTAGCGAAGCAGGATGCAAGATCGTAGCGGTGAGTGATTCCAAAGGCGGTATTTATAACGCAGAAGGCCTTGATGTAGAGTACATCGGCCAACTGAAGGATACGGCTTCGATTAGCGATTACGGCCAACAATATGCGATTTCGAATGAACAGATTTTGGAACTGGACGTTGACATTCTCGTTCCGGCTGCGCTGGAGAACGTGATTACATCCGCGAATGCAGACCGTATCCAAGCGAAAATTATTGCCGAGGCTGCTAACGGACCAACGACGCCTGAAGCGGATCGCGTACTGCATGCTAAAGGCATTACGGTCATTCCTGACGTGCTTGCGAATGCAGGCGGCGTAACGGTATCTTACTTCGAGTGGGTTCAGAACTTGATGAATTACTACTGGAGCGAAGCCGAGGTACTTGAGAAGCTGGAGACGAATATGATCTTGTCCTACGTAGCTGTTCGCGATTTGGCAGCAGAGCACAAGACCGACCTTCGTACGGCAGCATACATGATTTCGATTAAACGGATTGCGGCAGCAATGGAAGCTCGCGGCTGGATCTAATAATAGGCATCTTTTTACTCGAACATAATGAAGAGGTGAAGGCATCATGAAACAACAAATCCGTATTGGTATTGTAGGTTACGGTAACCTGGGCCGCGGGGTAGAGATGGCGATCAAGCAAAACCCAGACATGCGTCTGGACGGCATATTTACACGCCGCGACCCTGCAACGATTCCTTCCGAGGTTAAAGCTTTCCATATTGACGATGCTGAGAAGCTGACAAGCGAGTTCGACGTTATGATTTTGTGCGGCGGATCGGCTACCGACCTGCCTGAACAGGGGCCGCAGTTCGCCAAACTGTTCAACACCGTCGACAGCTTCGATACGCATGCGCGTATTCCGGAGTATTTCGAACAGGTCGATTCGGTTGCCCGCGCGAACGGTAAGGTGAGCGTGATCTCGACTGGCTGGGATCCGGGCTTGTTCTCTCTGAACCGTCTGCTGGCGGAGTCGATTCTGCCGGAAGGCAATGAATATACGTTCTGGGGCAAAGGCGTCAGCCAAGGCCACTCCGATGCGATTCGCCGCGTGAACGGCGTTAAGCATGGCGTGCAATACACGATTCCAAGCGATGAAGCGGTAGATCGGGTACGCAGCGGCGAAAATCCGGAGCTTGCAACACGCGAGAAGCATCTTCGTGAATGTTACATCGTTGCGGAGGAAGGCGCGGATCAAGCGGCGATTGCCGAGGAGATTCGTACGATGCCGAACTATTTTGCCGATTATAACACGACGGTAAATTTCATCGATGAAGCGACGATGAAGGCGGAGCATTCGACTATGCCTCACGGCGGCATGGTGCTGCGCAGCGGCAAAACAGGCGTGAACAGCACGCAAATCATCGAATTCGGCCTGAAGCTGGACAGCAACCCGGAATTTACGGCGAGCGTGCTCGTTGCGTATGCACGGGCAGTGTACAAGCTGGCCGCAGAAGGACAAGCAGGAGCAAAGACGGTATTCGACATTCCGTTCGCTTATTTGTCGCCGAAGTCCGGCGCAGAACTCCGCAAGGAACTGCTGTAATATTTTATAAGTAGAAACGAAGCGATTCGAAGGGAGCCAATTCACCTCGGGTCGCTTTTTTCATTCTTTACATAACGAATCCAGAACATCTTATTTGCATATTTCAACGGTTATTTGCTTTCTAACGAACTCAGTAAACCTTATTTAACCGAAATGAAGCGTAATGGAAAGGATTGAGGTGAAATAACAATACCCTGATTCGTAATTAATCGTTTCTGAGGAGGAAACAGTAAATAAGGGTTTGAGGATTCCCGGCGCGGCTTGAGTCTTTTACAAAAACTCTAAAAATCGCTTACATAGGCTTAATAGTTGGCTTGTACGATGGTATCGACCTAGGATGCGCTCGGCTCTAATCGGAGAGTATCGGATAGGTACATTCAGATCGGGAGATCGTAGGGGGAACTATTGTGAGCTTCGTACGCAATACTAACAGCACAAGCATTCGCAAAGCACTGCAGGTTGCTGCTGCAGGACTTATGGCATTTACATTAATCGGACCTGTTAACTTGAATAAGGCGGAAGCAGCCGCTGCAACGTTCTCGATGGCGAAAATCGCAGGTTACGACAGCGGAGCCGGCTATCTGAATGCCGGTACGGAAATCGTCGTATATGATTGGGAAGGCAAACGGGCATACTCGACTAACTCGGCTGAGAAAGCAATTGATATAATCGATCTCTCCAAACTCGGTCAAGAAGAAACGATTGAACGTCTTAACCGTGTAACGGTAGAAAGCTTCAATATTGAAGGCTTCACACCGGACGGCGTAACGAGCGTAGCTGTTCATCCATCAGGTAATTATATTGCGGCATCCGTGCCGGCAAGCCCTAAGACCGATCCGGGCAAAGTTGTATTCATGGACATGGACGGTACTCAGATTACTTCAGTGACGGTAGGCTCACTGCCGGATATGCTGACGTTCTCGCCGGACGGCAAACAACTGTTGGTCGCTAACGAAGGCGAGCCGAACGGGGATTATACGATTGACCCGGAAGGTTCGGTATCCATTATCGACGTAACAGGTGAAGTTGGAGCATTGACGGATGAGGATGTAGCAACGGCTGGTTTCGGCAGCGTTGCAATTCCTGAGGACGTGCGAATTTTCGGACCAGGATCTAGTGCAGCACAAGACTTGGAGCCCGAATATATCGTTGTGTCGGCTGACAGCAAGAAAGCATACGTATCCCTGCAAGAAAACAATGCAATGGCAGAGGTTAATCTGACGACGAAGCAAGTTACAAGTGTTCACGCTCTTGGCTTCAAAGATCATTCGTTGCCAGGGAATGGTCTAGATGCTTCCGATAAAGGCGGAGCTATTGATATTAAGCCGCAGCCAGTGCTGGGCATGTATTTGCCGGATGGAATGGCGATTACTAAATATGGCAGTAAGTCGTATATCCTTACAGCCAACGAAGGCGATGATAGAGAATATGATGGTTTTGCCGAAAAGAAAAGAATTAAAGCGATCAAGGACAATATCCACCTAGACGCGCAATATTACGAGGGTTTCACGCAGACGGAGCTGGATGCGTATGTTTCAAGCAATGCCTTCGGTACGGACAGCATGCTGGGGCGATTGAATGTCTCCGCGGTTGACGGTCTGAACGATGAAGGCGTCTACGACAGGCTCTACAGCTACGGCACGCGTTCGTTCTCCGTGTGGGATGCAGAGACAGGCGCTCTCGTATTCGACAGCGGCGATCAGTTCGAGCAGTTGACGAAAGATCATCCTTTCTTCAATGCGAATAACGAGGAAAGCAACGATAAAGACGTACGAAGCGCGGCAAAAGGACCTGAGCCGGAATACGTGGAAGTCGGCACAGTCGAAGGCAAGACGTATGCGTTTATCGGACTTGAGCGCATAAGCGGCGTCATGGTTTATGACATTACAAATCCGAAGAAACCGACTTACGTTACTTATATGACTTCCCGTGTGGATGGCGACATTGAAGCTAACGAAGCCGGCGATATTGCGCCGGAGGGATTGAAGTTCGTCCCGGCTGCGAAGAGCCCGACGGGCAAGGCGCTGCTGCTGGCGGCACATGAAGTGTCCGGCACGATTGCCGTATACGAGATTACGGCGCCGAAGCAGCCAAGCACGCCGTCAGTGCCGGAGGTAACGCCGGAGCCTAGCCCAAGCGCAACTCCGGAGCCAACTCCGACACCAACGCCTACGCCGGAAGTTAAGCCAGGCGAGTTGAACGTTACGGCAGAGCAATTCGCGGATAAGCTTGCTGGGCTTCCGGCGGGAACGAATGAACTTACGTTCGATGCGGGTACACCTGGCGATAACGGGATCTCGGTCGTACTGCCAGCGGGCGTGAAGAATGCGGCAACTGCGAATCCGAACTTAGTGATCGTCATTGAAGGCGATAATGTCAGCTATGAGCTTCCGATCTCGGCAATCAATTGGAGTGAGGTTAGCAAGCAGCTTGGCGGAGATGCGGCGAAAATTATCGTATCCGTTCGTCCGGCAAGCGGGGGTGCTAGCGAGCAGATCGAGCAAGCGGCCGTGGGTCAACAAGTTGATTTGCTCACAGGCGCATTGGAGTTCACTGTAGTTGCTGAAGGCGCTAATGGCAGCAAATATACGATTGCTTCTTTCGGAGCAACATATAACGATCGTACGATTACATTAGACGGTACTTCGGTTAACGGAAATACAGCAACAGCTGTACGCTTCGATGAAGCGACAGGCCGACTCGTATTCGTGCCATCCACGTTCACGGCGGCTGGCGGCGATACGATCGTTAACATGAAACGTAACGGAAACAGCGTATATACAGTCATTAACGGCAGCAAGACATTCGACGACGCGGCCTCCCACTGGGCGAAGCCGGCAATTGATTCGCTCGCATCGAAACTTATCGTAAGCGGCGTGGACGAGAATCATTTTGCGCCGAACAAATCGATTACGCGTGCAGAGTTTACAGCCATCATCGTTCGCTCGCTCGGTCTAAATGAAGCAGCGGCCGGCACCAGCTTCTCCGATGTATCGGCAAGCAAATGGTACGCGGGTGCGATCCAGACGGGCGTGCAAGCAGGCGTTATCAGCGGCTACAACGACGGAACATTCCGTCCGGAGCTGACGATAACAAGGCAAGAAATGGCTTCGATTCTGATGAAAGCCGTTCGTTACGCAGATGCCAATACGGCGGCAACGATAGCAGCGAAAGCTGAATCGCTGAACCCATTATCTGCTATTAAGGATGCTGGCTCGATAGCGGCCTGGGCGAAGACAGCTGCAGCTGAAGCACTGGCTGCAGGCATCGTGGAAGGCAAAGCTGTAGATACATTTGCGCCTGCTGCGAAGGCTACCCGCGCAGAAGCGGTAACGATGCTGCAACGAACGCTTAAACAGATCGGATTTATTAACTAACCATGGAATGAGTTAGACCTGAGACTCGGTCACCCGGGCAAGCGGATGAAGCTTGCTGCGGGTGACTGGGTCTTTTTTTAATTTGCCTCATGATTGCATATATGATCAGCGATTTCCAAATCGAGTGAAGGCAGGAAACAAAAAAATGCGGACAAACCCGCGCCAATCCGATATAATCGTCTAAGTCGATAATAAGAAGAACTGGAAATTGAGGTGCAGTCGTTTGCAGCAAAGGTATGACCAATTGGATTCGCTTAGAGGGTTGGCCGCATTGGCCGTCATGATCGGACATTTTTTCCTCGTATTCATGCCTATGGCTCAGAATACATCAAGTATGAGTTATTTGGAGTATCCGCTAAACGTGCTGAAATATTCGCCGCTGCATGCTTTTTGGGGCGGTCATGAAGCAGTGATTATGTTCTTCCTGCTCAGCGGCTTCGTATTGTCGCTTCCGTTCTATAGCAATAAAAAGCAATCCTACCCGAAATACGTCGTGAAACGGATTTGCCGCATTTATTTGCCGTTCGTGGTCGCTTTGTTTATCGCTATTTTATTCCGTGATGCGGTATTTCTGAAGAAGCTGTCGGATTTGACGCCTTACTTCAACAGCCTTTGGACGCGGTCGCCGGATTTTGCGTCGATTGGAGATCATTTGCGTTTCATTACCAACTACAACACGACAAAATACAATCCGATCATATGGACGCTTGTCCATGAGATGCGGATCTCGCTTGTATTCCCGTTCGCTATGTTCTTTGTGGCAAAATGGGGCTGGAAGGCTGGCGTGCCGCTCGCGATCGGGCTTTCGCTCGTAAGCATATATTTGCTGGGAGTCATCGAGACGCGCTACACAACAAACTATGTCATTTCGCTGCATTATGCTTCCTTCTTCGTCATTGGGGCGATGCTGGCCAAATATAGAGAGTCTCTTAAGCAATTGTATAACCGGATGAATGGTTGGTTTGCGGCCGCAGTCTTAGTCGCAGCGTTATTCAGCTATTCGTACAAATGGGTCATTTACAGCAAGTCGTTCGCTAAGCATGTTACAGAGATCCAAGGCGATTGGCTCATCGCGCTGGGCGCATCGATCTTTATCGTGGCAGCTATGTCATCGGCTCGCGCATTGAAGCTGCTGCATCTGAAGCCGCTATTATTCCTTGGAAAAATCTCTTACAGTCTCTACTTGTATCATATGATCATTTTGCTCACATTCTTGCATAAGTTAAACGGAACGATGGACCCGGCGTTTATCGCGATGATTGCATTCGTTGCTTCATTCGGAGCTGCGGCAGCCAGCTACTATTATGTAGAGCTGCCTTCGATCCGGCTTGGCAGGCTGCTTACTACTTCTCGCAAACAGCAGCAGACGCAAGTAGCCGCGAAAGGCAATACCTCGGCAAGCATGTAACTAAAATAAGAAAGCCGTCCTTCTCGTTTGAGGGGACGGCTTTTATTATTGTCCATTTAACCGTGCGAGAACTGCTGGCGGTATTTGCGAGGCGAGATGCCCTCGTATTTGGCGAAGCAGGAAGTGAAGTAAGCGGCGTGATTGAAGCCGACTTCCTCGGCAATGCGGGCGACCGCAAGATCGGTTTGCAGCAGCAGCAGCTTCGCTTGCTCGATTCGGAAGCGCAGCAAATAGTCGAAGGGCGCGCAGCCGAATTCCTTTTGCATGCAGCGGGCGATATAAACGGGGTGGAAGTTGATGCTCTCGCCGAGCTGCTGCGCCGTAATGTCCGAGCGGTAGTGCGCGCGCAGATAAGAAGCCGCCTTCTCCGCGCAGAGCGCTTGAGGGGACGGTCCGCTTAGCTCGATCGAGGCCGAGAGGTGCTCAATTACTTCTTGGAAAATAAGCTGCTGCTTCCAGCGGACACTCGGAATATGATCGTTCATATTAAGCTGGACGAGCCGTTGCAGCGAATCTGCCATTTTCGTAGGCTGAAGCAGCTTTGTGAACTGAGGGAGCTGCTTAATGAAGGTTTTTGTAGTGTAAATATTAGTTGTATGCGCTGTCATGGCAGGACTGTCTTCGGCGGGTCTTTCGAGTGCGTGCTCGACTACGCTCCAATCTCCTGCGGTCTGAAAATGAATCCAATAATACGTCGTATGCTCCTTATTCGCGTTTGTCGCATAATGGTGGGCATCGGGACGGAGGATAAGCGCGTGTCCGGCCTCCACGTCGAAATGGTTGTCCTCTTCCCCCATATAGAGACATCCATTAGTAACAATAAGCAAATCAAACACGCCAATGTTGCGTCTGCTAGGGTGCTTTCGCCCTGCGGGAGATACGGCCGGCCCCCCTGTAATGTAGTGGGGAAGCGGTGGAATCGTCATCTGAATAAGCGGCATAAGGGGGCGAGCCTCCTTGAATGTAATTGTTCGTGATCGAGGTTGGAATTTTTATAGTTTCGGTTGTAAAACTGATACATCAAGCTCAGTATAGCATCTATAATTTGAAAAGACGATGGTTGAGACTGATGAGGATGAGACCGCAGAAGGGCGGCTCGTGCAGGGGGATTATAGGATGGCGGATCACGGAAAGAAAATATCGTTATGGGTGCTTGCATGGCCTATTTTTATTGAGTTGTTTTTACAGTTTTTGCTTGGAGCGGCGGATACGCTCATGGTCAGCCGAATATCGGATGATGCGGTAGCTGTTGTCGGTTTCTCCAATCAGTTATTTCAAGCGGTAACGACGCTGCTTGTGACGGTAGCAAGCGGGGCGGGTATTTTGATCGCTCAGAAGCTTGGCGCCCGTCAAACCAGCGATGCGAGGACGATCGGCATTATGTCGGTAACGGTCAGCGCGGGTATCGGAATATTGCTCAGCGTTATGCTATACACTTTTCCGACGGAGATTGCTGCAATGCTGAAGCTGCCTGACACACTGCTTCCGCTTGCTCAGACTTATATATCGATTGTGGGCGGGGGCATGGTTCTTGTGGCGCTTATGTCCTCGCTGAGTACGGCGATTCGCAACACGGGCAACACCAAAGGGCCGATGTACATTGCGATTGGCATGAATGTGGTCCATGTTATTCTCAACTATGGATTTATCTTCGGAGCACTTGGTTTACCGAAATGGGGCTTGCTTGGCGTAGCGGTATCAACGTTGGTCTGCCGACTGCTTGCGTCAATTGTATTGTTCATTATGTTCCTGTATACATTCGAGCGCCGCATAGCGATTAAAGATTTCAAAACATTCAACGGCAAGCTGTTTCAGGAGATATTGCGCATCGGCTGGCCGCTGGGCATTAATATGTTCTGCTGGGTGTTCACGCAGCTGCTCATTTTCTCCTTCATAGCGATGCTCGGCACTAGTGAGTTGGCTGCAAGAACTTATATGAACACGCTCGAATCGTTTTGCTTCATGTTAGGTTATTCGATTGCGCTTGCCGTACAGATTCAGATTGCCCATCTGTTCGGTGCGGGCAAGATCAAAGAGGCTTATGGTACAGCTTATCGTGCGTTATGGATTGGGCTTGTTGTCGTCACCGTAAATGCTTTCGTCATTTATTTGTTCGGAAGGCACTTGCTTGGGCTATTCACGTCGAATGACGATATTATTGCGATCGGCGCATCGCTGCTTGGGATGAACCTGCTGCTGCAGCCGGGTAAAATGATGAATATGGCGCTTAGCAACTCCTTGAACGCGGTAGGGGATACGCGTTATACGATGTGGCTGGCCGTCTTCTCCATGTGGCTGATCGCGACGGCGCTTGCTTATTGGGTGGGCATCGAGCTGGGCTGGGGATTAATCGGCATTTATGGCTGCATGATTCTCGACGAGTACGTTCGCGGCATCTTCTCGCTGTTTCGCTGGCGCGGACGCAAATATTTGCGAATGGCCGAACAGAGGGAAGCGGACAAAGCAGCTGCAGCCTCGGTCGCGCCTGCGATTAGAAAACAAGCCGCTCCCGGCGTATAATAGACGTTAATAGATGATATAGATGAGGCGAAGGGGAGAACGTCAGCTTATGGCTACTGGTTTAGTAATGAATGAGAAAATAAGAGCATCCGAAGTTCAACTTACGGGACTGGACGGGGAGAATCTCGGCGTTATGTCGAGAGATGAGGCGCTGGCGCTCGCTCGTGAGCTTAAAGTCGATCTTGTGTGCACGTCGCTTATGAGCAGTCCGCCGCCCTGCAAGCTCGTCGGCAGAGGGCAAGCGAAGCAGCAGCAGAGCAAGGATGCCCGCGCGGAGCGCGTGAAGGAGCAGCCTGCCAAGGTGAAGGAGCTACGTTTGACGCCGCATATCGAAGAGCATGATTACGATACGAAGCTGCGCCAAGCGGAGAAGATGTTGCAAGCAGGGAATGCCGTTCAGCTAGTCGTTCGTATACAAGGCAAAGAGGGCGCGCAGGCGAAAGCGCTGCTGGAGCGTCTTGTAGCGGATTTGAAGACATCGGGCAAGAAACAGTCAGGCATTCAAACCAGCGGCAAGCAAGCGCAGGTACAACTGCTCCCTGTATAGGGATACGATATGCACGATGCATACGAATCGCAAACCGAGAGTGAGGAGACTCATTGTTATATGAGGCAAAACTCATTGATTAGAGCAGATTGACGCAGTTGTACGGAATTAGTGAGTCAAATCTCATTCGTCGTGAAGTTAGGTTCATGGGGAGTGAGGTTTGGCTCACTATTTTGTTATTCAGACATGAAATGATGCCGAAGATATGAGGTCAGCTTCATACTTAATGAGCTTAACCTCATTATTGATGGGCTGCAGTAACTTTTGTGAGTGTAGGGGATAATAAGGGGAGCGTGAGGCTTAGTAGGAGGAGTGAAGTCCGAAGTAAATAGGTTGACAGTATTGGAATCATTTAATATCATTTTTATGAAAATCATTATCAATTACATAAGCAATTAATGCTTATTCGACAGAAAAGGAGTTTCCGATGCTTCGTAAATTTTTTGCCTATTATAAGCCGTATAAGAAGCTCTTCTTCATCGACTTTTTCTGTGCGGTGCTGCTTGCTGTCCTTGAGCTTATTTTTCCGCTTGCGGTCAGCTATGTCATCAACACGCTTTTGCCCGACGAGAATTGGGGTCTCATTGTAACGGCTTGCGCGGTGCTGCTCGTCGTATATGCCATTAATACGCTGCTCTCTTATGTGGTCACCTACTGGGGGCATATGCTTGGTATCAACATTGAGACGGATATGAGGAAGCAACTGTTCGACCATATTCAGAAGCTTAGCTTCCGTTTCTTTGACAATACGAAGACGGGTCATTTGATTTCTCGGATGACGAACGATTTGTTCGAGATTGGCGAGGTTGCGCATCATGGTCCGGAGGACATGTTCATTGCCGCTATGACGCTCATTGGCGCGTTCGGTATTATGCTCTTCATTAATCCAGAGCTCGCTGTCATTACGTTTATCATTGTACCGATCATTATATGGCTCGTGCTGCTGTTCAATGGCAAGATGACGAAAGCTGCGAATCGACTTTTCTCGGATATGGCCGACTTCAACGCGCGGGTCGAGGATACGGTCGGCGGCATTCGCGTCGTGCAGGCGTTCTCGAACGAGAAGCATGAGAGAAAGTTGTTCAAAGTGAACAACTTGCGTTTCCGCGAGGCGAAGCTGATCTCGTATAAAATCATCGGCATGAACTCCTCCATCACGTATATGCTTATGCGTCTAGTTTCCGTATTCGTCTTGATCGCGGGAACATGGTATGTGTTGAAGGGCAGTCTGAATTATGGCGACTTTGTTGCGTTCGTTCTGTTGACGAATATTTTCTTCAAACCGATCGAGAAGATCAATGCCGTCATCGAGAGCTATCCGAAAGGCATCGCCGGCTTCAAGCGCTACACGGAGCTGATGGAGACCGAGCCTGATATTGCGGATAAGGCTAATGCGGTTGAAGTGGATGGGCTGCAGGGAGATATCGTCTACCGTAACGTATCGTTTGGTTACGAGGGCGTAGCGAAGGTGCTGGAGCATATCGATCTTACGATTCGTGCCGGCGAGACGGTTGCTTTCGTTGGTCCGTCTGGCGCAGGGAAGACGACGCTTTGCAGCTTGCTGCCGAGGTTTTATGAGATCGATGGAGGCAGCATTTCCGTTGATGGGTACGACATTCAGGATATTAAGCTGGAATCGCTGCGCAAGCAGATCGGGATTGTGCAGCAGGATGTCTTCCTGTTCGCGGGAACGATACGCGAGAACATCGCTTACGGCAAGCTCGGCGCATCGGATGAGCTGATCATGGAAGCGGCGCGGCGCGCGAAGCTGGAAGAGTTCATTCAGTCGCAGAAGGACGGACTGGATACGGTTGTCGGGGAGCGCGGCGTGAAGCTGTCCGGCGGGCAGAAGCAGCGTCTCGCCATTGCGCGGATGTTTTTGAAGAATCCGCCAATCCTCATTCTTGACGAAGCGACGTCAGCGCTGGATACCGAGACGGAAGCAGCGATTCAGCAGTCGCTGGCTGAGCTGTCCGTCGGCCGCACGACGCTCGTTATTGCTCATCGATTGGCAACGATCAAGAATGCGGATCGTATCGTCGTCGTCACCGAGGACGGCATCACCGAGCAAGGCCGTCACGACGAACTCGTGGAAGCGGGCGGCATCTATAGCCGCCTCCACAAAGCGCAGTTCGGCGGCGCAGGCGTAGGCGCCAGGTAATGAATATTAGGCAGTTCCGACGGGTCATAGACCGCGTTGGAACTGCCTTTTTTGATTGTGAGCATACGGCTGGGCAACTGAGCGGAATAGAGCTAATAAATAGCTCTATTCAACAAACCGTGGTGTGTTAGGGGCAGATAGAGATAGAAAGTATCTCTATCGGCAAGGGAGAGCGGCGAATGTGAGCATACGGCGGGTCTGCTGAGCAGAATAGAGCTAATAAACAGCTCTATTCAACAAATCGGGGTGTGTTAGGGGCAGATAGAGATAGAAAGTATCTCTATCGGCAAGGGAGAGCGGCGAATGTGAGCATAAGGCGGGGCAACTGAGCGGAATAGAGCTAATAAACAGCTCTATTCAACAAACCGAGGTGTGTTAGGGGCCGATAGAGATAGAAAGTATCTCTATCGCTAAGGGAAAGCGGCGAATGTGAGCATACGGCGGGTCTGCTGAGCAGAATAGAGCTAATAAACAGCTCTATTCAACAAATCGGGGTGTGTTAGGGGCAGATAGAGATAGAAAGTATCTCTATCGGCAAGGGAGAGCGGCGAATGTGAGCATACGGCGGGTCTGCTGAGCAGAATAGAGCTAATAAATAGCTCTATTCAACAAACCGAGGTGTGTTAGGGGCAGATAGGGATAGAAAGTATCTCTATCGGCAAGGGGGAGCGGCGAATGTGAGCATACGGCGGGTCTGCTGAGCAGAATAGAGCTAATAAACAGCTCTATTCAACAAACCGAGGTATGTTAGGGGCGGATAGAGATAGAAAGTATCTCTATCCGCAAGGGGGAGCGGCGAATGTGAGCATACGGTGGGACTGCTGAGCAGAATAGAGCTAATAAATAGCTCTATTCAACAAACCGAGGTGTGTTAGGGGCAGATAGAGATAGAAAGTATCTCTATCGGCAAGGGAGAGCGGCGAATGTGAGCATACGGCGGGTCTGCTGAGCGGAATAGAGCTAGAAAACAGCTCTATTCAACAAATTGAGGTGTGTTAGGGGCCGATAGAGATAGAAAGTATCTCTATCGGCAAGGGGGAGCGGCGAATGTGAGCATACGGCGGGACTGCTGAGCAGAATAGAGCTAGAAAACAGCTCTATTCAACAAACCGAGGTGTGTTAGGGGCCGATAGAGATAGAAAGTATCTCTATCGCTAAGGGAAAGCGGCGAATGTGAGCATACTACACAAGCACAAAGAAGAGGCAGGCGCGGCAGTCAACCTGACCTGTCGCACCTGCCTCTTTAGTTACCCGTTGCCGCCTTGCGGGGCAGGCGGGTCGGGCTCTTTCACGAGCTTTCGCTTCTCCCAGCGGAATATCATGTTCAGCCCTTTATAGATGAGCTTAGACTCCTTCGTGAGCAGCGGGCCTAATATGGCTAGGATCAGCACATATAGCGCAGCGAACGGCTGCAGCAGCTCCATCAAGCCGCCGGCTTTGCCCAGATTAGCCATAATGATCGAGAACTCGCCGCGCGACACAATCGTTAGTCCGATGTTGGACGATGCCTTAGGCGACAGTCCAGCGCTCTTGCCTGCGAACATGCCTGCAACGAAGTTGCCGAGCAGCGTAATGCCGACAGCGCCGAGTGACAGCCATACCGCGCCGCCGAGTGCGAGCGGGTCGATCGTGAGACCGAAGCTGAAGAAGAACAAAGCGCCAAAGAAGTCGCGGAACGGCAAAATCATATGCTCAATCCGTTTCATATGCGTCGTCTCCGCTAATACTAGACCAACGAGCAATGCGCCGATCGCTTCTGCGACATGAATCGTCTCGGAGAAACCGGCGACAAGGAACAAGAAGCCGAAGACGAGCAATAGGAATAATTCGTTGGAGCGAATATTGAACAGCTTATTAAGCAGCGGGGCAGCCTTCCTGCCGATAATGAGGAATAACAACATAAATCCAAGCGCATAAGAGGCCGAGAGCAGCACACCGCCAAGCGACGAAGAGTCGCTGAGCACAAGACCTGACAATACGGATATATACACCGCGAGGAAAATATCCTCGAACATTATGATCCCGAGAATCATCTCTGTCTCCGGGTTCGCCGTCCGTTTTAAGTCGACGAGCACCTTGGCTACGATTGCGCTGGATGAGATGGTTGTTATACCTGCAATGACCATCGTTTCCTCGATAGGAAAGTCGTTAACCCATCCGAACAATAAGCCGAGTGAAAAGTTGATTAAAATATAGATCGTTCCGCCAACCGCGATCGCTTTGCCCGACTTCATGAGTCGACCGACCGAGAACTCGAGACCTAGATAAAATAACAGGAAGAGCACGCCGAGGCGCCCCATGAATTCGATTAATTCAGCGCTGTGAATGAATCTGAAGTCTAGTATGCCGAAGTGCGGCGCATGAGGCCCGACAGCCATACCGATCAATATATAAAAAGGAATAACCGAAAAACGAATTTTTGAAGCTAACAGCCCGACCAAGGCGATGAGTATAACGGCGAGACCGATCTCCAGCACCATGTGGTCCATAATTAACGACTCCCGTTTTGGAGCATGAGCTTAAGCTGCTTAAGGTTCTGCCGTTCACCAGCCACAATAAGGGTCGAGTCTGCTTTGAAAACATAGTCGGGACCTGGATTAATATGCTTAGCTTCCTTCTCGACGGCAGCAATAATCGTTGCGCCGGTCGTTTGGCGAATATCCGCTTCGCCGATCGTTTTGCCGATGCAAGCGGCGTTTGGCTCGATTTTGTACCATTCGATCGTTAGATCATCCAGCGCTACTTCAATCGTCTCGAGCGCCTTCGGCTTGTAAGTCATTCCGCCGATAATAGCGGCAATCTGACGAGCTTCTTCATCCTCAAGCGTTACCATGGAGATGCTGTCATCCGGATCCTCGTAGTCAAAATGGTACATTTCACGTCGGCCGTCATCATGAATGATAATGACGAACTTATCGCCTCCGCGCGTAATAATCTGGTATTTGCGTCCGATTCCAGGCAAATCAGATTCTCTAATATTCATTGGGTTTGCCTCCTCATTTTTTTGTAGTTTGTACCAAAAAAATGGGTTCTAACCAATGTAGACCGATGTATATTTAATAGGCTTAAGCAGTAAACGCTTCAAGCGCTGCAGGATGGTCAGACTTAAGGGGGATAAATAAGCGGGCCGTCCATATAAGACGGCAAGTGATGCCTTATAAGCCGCGGGCTTGCGGCGAATAGGCTGAAGCAGCTTGCTCGGGGAGCGCCCGTTCAGAGCAGCGCAGGTCGTTGCGCGGGCAACAGGATTGAACCGGCTGGAGCCGGCCGTCAACTCGAAGTTGTTGCCTGCTTGGTAAGCAAACAGTGCAGTGAGCAGCAATGGCAAAATAATAAGCAGGTTAAAGAACCGTTTGCGAAACGCGGGTCTTTGGTTGTGCTTCATGCTTATCGTCAATCTCATCTGCTCACCTCCTGCGGCTATATTTATAAGTATATCTTATAAATGACCAAAATCATAGACAATTCCATTTTTTTGTTGGTCGAATAAGTGAACAATTCAAGGCTTATAACCGTGGGATCAATTAGCAACGATCTTTTTGCTATTAATCAGCGAACCGGCATTTCCGATATGATAGAATGAATGAAAGTTTTCAAATAGAATAGAGCATAACAGAGAGAGGTTGATTGGGATGGGAGCAACAGTGAAGGAGCTGTCGCCGCTTGTGCATGCGCTTGATCTTAAGCCGCATGTCGAAGGCGGATGGTACAAGGAAATTTGGAAAGCTAATTTTGAAATTCCGCAGCAGGTGCTAGGCGATCCGTATTCGGGACCGCGTTTTGCCGCATCGTCGATTTATTTCTTGCTGCATCCCGAGGAGTTCTCGGACTGGCATACGGTTTATTCCGACGAAGTATGGTTCTGGCATTCGGGAAGCCCGTTGCTGCTCACGCTTGGCGGAACTGAAGCTGACCCGCATACTCGCAAGGAGATTATTGTGGGCCCGGACATTGCCGCAGGACATCAACCACAGGCGCTTGTGCCGGCTAACGAATGGCAGATGGCGAGAGCGCTCGGCGACGAGCCGGTACTCGTATCTTGCGTCGTTGCGCCAGGCTTCCACTATGATGATTTCCGTCTGATCAAAAAATAGGCACGTTCCAATAAATAAGAGCTTCGCGCGTGGCATTATGCCCGGTCGCGAAGCTCTTATTTTTATGATTCGTTTTGCCGCAGCGAATTGATGAACAGCTCGGTTAAGGCGGGATCCCACTGTGTTCCCTTGCCTTCCTCCAGAATCGCGAGAGCGTGCTCGCGGGTCATTCCTTTACGATACGGCCGATCCGATGTCATCGCATCGAAAGCGTCGGCAATGGCAATAACTCGGCCAAGCAGAGGAATGTGCTCACCTGCGAGCCCGTCGGGATAACCGCGTCCGTCATAGCGCTCATGATGGGAGCGAACGCCCGGAAGCAGATCGGCCATCGCGTCGGCAGGCTCAATCTGCTTCAAAATATTTTCGCCCAGTCCCGGGTGCGCCTTAATCTGATCGAACTCCTCGTCCGTCAGCTTGCCATCCTTCAGCAGCACCGCGTCACGAATGCCGATTTTGCCGATGTCATGAAGCAACGCCGACTTGCGCAGCAGTTCAATCTCGGTTTGCGGCCAGCCAGCCTGCTCGCCGATCGCGACGGAATATTCGGCAACGCGTTCCGAATGACCCGCGGTATAGGTGTCGCGCGCGTCAAGCGCGGCAGCAAGCGTGAAGAAGTAGCTTTGGTGAAGCTGCTTATTGCGCTCATCCCTTTCCTGCAGACCTTCGATCATATGGTTGAAGCCTGCGACCAGCTTCGAGAATTCATCGGAATGAATATCTTCCGCGCGGGTGTCGTAATGGCCGTTCTGCACGGCAATCATCGCAGCTTGGAGCTTATGGATCGGATCCTCGATATTGCGGGATAGGAGCGAGGCGCCGAACAAGGAGAAGAAGACGCCGATAACGAGAATGATACCGGCCCATTGCCAATAAGCGGAGGTGCCCCCGCCGTCCAGTCCTTCAAGCCTGATCTGAGCCGCAAGACTATGCAAGAGCAGTGGAAGCGTACCGATTAAAAAAGCGCTTAGCAGAAACTTCGTGCGAATCGAAGCGAATACTTGGCCGCCGAGCGACAGATCCTGCCCATAGAGCTCTACATGTTTGTTGCGCATATAGGTGACAACAGGTCGAATGGCCCGTGCGGTCAGGAAAAATTCGATCATGGCATGCATGCTGGCAACGAGCAACGCGCCAACGGAAGCAAGTCCGATATAATAATAAGGGAACGAGAGCCATTCCATTCGGATGAAAAGATAGCTCATTGCAATAGCCGGCACCGATATGCCGAGCAAATGAGGTCCGAAAGTCCGCTTCAAAGACAGTACCGGAAAGCGGTGCGTTTGTATATAAGCTTTGCGAAGCTGCTCCGCTGTAGGCTGATCGGACAGGAAAGCGGCCTGAATCGGCTTCGCATGCCGATAGAATACGAACAGCTCGCAGGCAAGCATAATGAGCAAAGAAGCGAATAAGATGACACCGAGCACGAGGCCTTCGCCTTGGGGCAGCTTAAGCGTGGAGAAAATGATGATGCCCCCGACTCCGAGCACGGCGACGGCCGATCCAAATACATAGTTGTAGACGAGCTGGAGGAGGAAGGCGCGATATACGCTTGCGGGAGTTTGTTGGTGCGGATCTAGTAGCTTCAATGGGATCATTCCTCTTTTCGCAGCTTCATGATGTAGTTCCTATTACCTATATTAACAATCGGCATATGGAGAGCGGAATTGAAGTTCATTTCCATGTACATACATGGGTATATTTTACATGGGGTTAGATAATTTAGCGGATTGCGGTTGCGACCAAAATTAGCTAAAATAGGTATAGTTCCTTTTTGATAGAGTCATAGATTACGAACGAATTGTTCGATTATGCCAATAGCAAACCATTTGAAAGAGTGGGACGCAAAGTCTGGAGTCTACAGCGCCTAAGGCGCTATGATCGTCCGACCGCCATGAATCTCGTATTCGTGTGTGGTCTTTTTTATTTTTTTGATAGGGAGGGTATATCATGAGAAAAGCATTTCGTAAGAGCGCATCACTAGTCGTGACTGGGGTCATCGTTTTCGGCATTCTATGTAACGCTTTCGTATTTGGAGCAGGCGGAGGCAACAACTCTGTGCTCGGTACGGCAGGCAGTTACAACGTGTTCATGCTGGGTGACTTTAAGCTGTATTACGAGCAAGTCGAAGGTGGACTGGCGGCCGGAGGAGATATTGATATAACCGGATTTGGCGTCAATCGAGCGAATGCATCGGGAGACATTGGCTTAGTAGCGGGCGGAGAACTGAAGTTCACGAATGGTCAAATTGATTATGGCGATGCCTACTACGGAACGCTTCACTCAACATCGGCCTTCACGCTCGTAAGAGGCAAGAAGCATCAAGGGGCACCTATTGATTTTGAAGCAGAAGCTGAATATTTGTTGAATTTGTCCGCTGAGCTGGCAGCTTTGCCGACCAACGGCACAACAAGCAAAGATCAAAACAATTCGAATAAAACGACTTTGAAGGGAACAGACCCTCAGCTCAATGTATTTACAGTAGGTTATGATCTGAATGAGGTATGGCTGGACGTTCCGAATGGCTCGACAGTGATTATTAACGTTACGGGTGCGACTCGATCAATGGGGTGGCAAGGTTATTTTGGCTTTGACGGTAAAGACCGCCAGTCGAAAATATTGTTTAACTTCCCGGATGCTACGGCGCTGACGCTCGGCTATAGCGGGGTCAAAGGCAGTCTACTAGCCCCGCAGGCTGATATTACGGCAACGAGCGGCAATATCGACGGCATATTAATAGGCGCTTCGCTCACGAAAGGCAGAATTCAGCCGCATTGGGTACCTTTCGAGGGGGAGATACCGCTAGCGACGCCAACACCTAGCCCGTCGGCGACGCCTTCTCCGACACCAACGCCGACAGCAACACCGTCGGAGACACCGGCATCAACGCCGACGGCAACACCGACACCGTCGGAGACACCGACACCAACGCCGACAGCGACACCAACGGCAACACCGTCGGAGACACCGGCACCAACGCCGACAGCGACACCAACGGCAACACCGTCGGAGACGCCGACAGCAACACCGTCGGAAACACCGGCACCAACGCCGTCGGAGACACCGGCACCAACGTCGACAGCGACACCAACGGCAACACCGTCGGAGACACCGACACCGACACCAACGCCGACAGCGACACCAACGGCAACACCGTCGGAGACACCGACACCAACGCCGACAGCGACACCGTCGGAGACACCGACGGCAACACCGACACCGACAGTGATACCGTCGGAGACACCGACACCAACGCCGACAGCGACACCGTCGGAGACACCGACACCAACGCCGACGGCAACACCGACACCGTCGGAGACACCGACGCCGACACCAACGCCGACACCGACACCAACGCCGACGGCAACACCGACACCGTCGGAGACACCGACGCCGACACCAACGCCGACACCGACAGCGACACCGACAACAACACCGACAGCAACGCCGACGGAAGAACCGACGTCGACGCCAACGTCGACACCAGTCGTAACGCCATCACCGGCACCGACGCCGACGGGAACTCCAATACCGGAGGCAACAGTTACTCCTGAGCCTACTGTGTCACCTGATCCAACGCCGACGCCTTCCGATGAAGTAATTATTGATGAAGAAGAAGTGCCGGGCGGCTCACCGGATGAAGGCGGAGCGCCTGAAGATGGCGAGGAGCAAACTACGGATGACGAAGAAGTAACGGTAGACGATGAAGAAATAGGCTTAGGGACACCGGATGATGGTTCAGTGGATGTTGATACATTGCCTAAGACAGGCGATAGCAGCACTATGCCGTTCTACATGGCTGGATTGGTAATCGTAATGCTAGGATTTCTGATCCGCTTTTCTGCACAGAAGAAATAAGAGTAACGACTAATAATCAAAGGGCTGTTCCTTAAGCGGTTATCCGCTCGTGGAACAGCCCTTTGCATTTGTATAAGCTACATTATGAAGGCAATATGATCTTTTGACCCGGGAAGATGAGGTCTGCGTTCGTTAACTTATTAAGATCGCGAAGCACCTGCCATGTCGTTCCGTATTTCTTGGCAATCGCCCATAGCGTATCGCCTTTTACAACGATGTAGGCCGGAGCTGCAGGCTCGGGTTTTGGTTCAGGCTTCGGCTCTGGTTTCGGTTCAGGTTGCTCGGGCTCGGGCTTCGGCTCGGGTTCAGGGGAAGGAGTGACGGGTTTCACTCCTTCCGTAATGCGTCCCTCAATGGTTGGATTTGCTTTGCCAAGCTTCTGAATATAAGCGATGAGCGCTTCATCCAGCGCGCCGTACATGCCGGCTTGCGGATACTTGCCGAACATGGTGTATTCATCGCCGCCCGCAGCTATGAAGTCATTCGTGGCAAGGGTGTATGTCGCAGCTTCATCCAATGGTTTGCCGCCGATTGTGACGGAATGAACGCGCTCCCCTTTGACTGCTTCCTTGTCGATTTTGAAAGCGACGCCGGACACTTGCGGGAAAGCGCCCTTCGGATTCGGATAATCAGAGACGCCGTTCTCGAGCGCGGCTTTGATGTCTGCGCCGGTTACCTTAAGCGTCACAATCTGATTCCCGAACGGCAATACCGTAATGACTTCTCCTTTCGTAATCGGGCCTGCATCGATAGAGGCGCGAATGCCTCCGCCGTTCGTAAGCGCGACATCAGCTCCCGAGATGTCGGCCAAAGCGTCGGCAATCAGATTGCCAAGGTTCGTCTCGCTTGCGCGTACTTTCTCCCTTGCGCCTTCGAGAGCAACGGATGTTTCGCCAACTTGCTCTGCGAGAATCGTCTCTTGGCTCTTCAGCGTGGCTGCAACAAGCTCAGCGACTTCGGCGTTCGGTGTGATTTCCGCTGCCTCGGCTTGGTTGATAAGCGTCGCTTGCTTCTTAACGACAGCACCATTCTCGACCCAAAAGTCAACGACGCCGACGTATTTGGTATACTCGCCCGCGCTGACAATCAATGTGCCATTGTCGCCTACAAGGCCGTCTTCAAGAACAGTGTGACTATGTCCATCGACAAAGATATCGATGCCCGCTACGGCTTTGACGACCCGAAGACTCGTATCATAGCTGGACTTATCCTGTCCGAGGTGGCCGACCGCAATGATGACGTCGGTCTTGTCCTTTAGCTCGTCGACAATAGCTTGCGCTTCCGATGCGGAGTCGGTGAAGTGAAGTCCCGCCACGTTCTTCGGATGCGTCTTGTACACCGTCTCTGAAGTCGACAGACCGAAGATGCCGATCTTTACGCCGTCAATTTCTTTGATGATATACGGCTCGAAGATCCGTTTGGCGCCTAATCCTTTGATATTCGCGCTCAGCATTGGAAACTTCAGCTTGCCGGCAAGCTCGATCAATCTCGCCGAGCCGTAATTGAACTCATGGTTGCCTGGCACCATAGCGTCATAGCCCATCTTGTTCATCGCGGCTACGACACTTTCTCCGTTGACCAAAGTAGCGAAGGTCGTGCCGTGAATGGCATCTCCGGCATCAATGGCCAATGTATTCGGATTTTTGCTCTTGTAGTAATCGATTATGCCGGCTACCTTGGCGAAACCCATCTCGCCGCTCGTGGCCTCGACGGCACGAGCATGCATGTCGTTCGTGTGCAGCAGCGTGATATGTTTCCCTGTCTGTTCCGTCGCATCCTCTGCCGCAGCGCTGCCCATAAGTCCAAGCACCAAGGCGCTGGCGAGCAGTGCTGACGTCAACCATTTGAACCTTTTACGCATGATTTGCTCAATCCTCCATATCTATATATTTGGTTAAAGCCCACCAGTAATATTCTACATATTTCCACTAATTCCTTCGTTATTATCTGAAAATTCTGATTTATAAGCATGCCAATCCTATAACGCAAAGTGTTTGCTCTATTTTGAACTGATCGGATGTGTCGGGGCGGAATAGCGAAAACATATTACGTTATTTTTCTAAAGCGGAGGTGGACGGGGGACATTATGGCGGATCGGACTATAAATAACGAAACTTCTTTGCGTTATTTATAGGAAGGGTGACCGGACGCAAGCAATAGCGACAAATTTTTGCGCTATTTCTCCAAGCAGACAACTGAAAAAAGCGCCTCGGCCGCTCGAATGAGCAGTCAAGGCGCTTTTCAATCAAGATCAACCTACACTTGGAACGCGCGAACGGATGCTCTAACCAATGAAATGAAACGCGGGCGGGCTTGCTCGGCTACACGAACGACTTGCTCATGTGTGAGCGGCTCAAGCTCGTCGCTGATTGCCATATCCGTGATGCATGTAATGCCTACTGCGCGAATGCCGCAGTAGTTGGCTGCGATAACCTCTGGCGCGGTCGACATGCCCACGGCATCGGCTCCCCATCCAGCCATCATCGCGAGCTCAGCAGGGGTGCAATACGTTGGTCCGGATATGCTGACGTATACGCCCTGCTGCAATGGAATATCCAGCTCGGCAGCTTGGGCAGCAACGATGGAACGGAGCTCCCGGTTGTACGCTTGCGACATATCGGGAAAACGAGGACCCAGCTCGCCGATATTTGCTCCCATTAAAGGATTACTGCCTGTATTGTTAATGTGGTCGGTAATTAACATGAGATCACCGGCAGAGAAGGCGCGGTTCATGCCGCCGGCCGCATTCGTAACGAGCAGCGTTTCGATTCCGAGCTGCTTCATGACATAGACAGGGAAGACGACTTCTTTCATCGAATAGCCTTCATAATAGTGGAAACGGCCTTTCATGACGAGAACGGCTTTGCCTTCCAGCTCCCCGATGACAAGCTCGCCGGAATGCCCCTCAACCGTCGAGACCGGGAAATGCGGTATTTCACCATAAGGAATGACGATGGCGTCTTTCACTTCATCGGCCATTACGCCTAGGCCGGAACCAAGAATCATGCCGATCTGAGGCGGTGCTTGCAGCTTGCCGCGGATGTAGGCAGCCGCTTCTTTTATTTTGACTAACATATTGTCCATAGGGCTATAATGCCTCCTTACTCGATTTGGAATGCTTTGACAGCATCATTATCATAGCGTAACGCGCGAGTAAAAGTAAACCGCGGAGGAATGCAGGCCAGCCGCGTTGTTGTTTCGCTGAATCGTTCGTATTATGATAAGTAGCAGAAGTAGCAGACGTATCGAAACGCCGCCAATAGGGACAGGCTAGATGAATCGGAGGAATGACGATGAGCATACAAACGAATTATACACCGGAGCAAGTAGCTTCAATGATTGACCATACGCTGCTGAAGGCGGACGCGACTAGCAATGAAGTGGTTCAGCTATGCAAGGAGGCCAAGCAATATCAATTTGCAACCGTATGCGTAAATGCGGGCTGGGTGTCGCTTGCGGCTAGCGAGCTAGCCGGATCGGGCGTTGGAATTACGACGGTAGTCGGTTTTCCGTTAGGCGCGACAAGCACGGCATCCAAAGCGTTCGAAGCGAAACAAGCGATTGAGGACGGAGCGACAGAGGTCGATATGGTTCTTAATATCGGGCTGTTAAAGTCGGGGGACAACGATGGCGTGCGACGCGACGTTGAAGGCGTCGTCGCGGCATGCAAGGGGAAAGCGAAGCTGAAGGTGATTCTGGAGACGGGCTTGCTAACGGATGAAGAGAAGGTTACCGCATGCGAGCTGTGCAAGCAAGCGGGCGCTGACTTCGTGAAGACGTCGACGGGCTTCGGCAAGGGCGGAGCGACGGTGGAAGATATTGCGCTTATGCGTCGTACGGTCGGTCCGGATATAGGCGTTAAGGCATCCGGGGGAGTAAGAGACCTGGAAACTGCATTGCAAATGTTCGCGGCAGGAGCAACAAGAATCGGCGCCAGCTCGAGCATTGCCATTGTAACCGGCGGCAAGGGCGAGGGTTACTAAGATTCCAATCAGCGAATAATCAAAAAGGCAAACCGTCTCTATTCGAAGCTTGCTTCGAGAGAGCTCGGTTTGCCTTTTTTTCGTTATATTACGATTCGCAAGCGAACGTCAGATTAGCGTGAAGCTCCTGTCCGGCCTCCAGCAGCACAAGCTCCTCTTGGCGGTTAAGCTCACCCGTCATCGCCATCCAAGGTTCGACGCAGATGAACGGCTTGCCGTTCACCGACCATAGTACGACGTACTTGAATATATCGTCGTACGTCATTCTCACGCGAACATCGCCGGCAACCGGGAAGGCGATCTCGCGTTGCTTCGCATCGAGCAGCGTGACGGATTCAACCAAACCTTCCAGATCGAATTCGCCCTCGAACGGTTTAGTAACATTGTCATTATAGTCGAGATATTGCGTAGCATCCGTATCATATACAAGCGACTTGCCGCCCTCGATTGCAAAGTACGGGTGGAAGCCGGCATAGAACGGCATCGTTCTATCCGTGCTTAGATTGCGGTATTGCTGGCGCGTATGCAGCTTGCCGTCCTTGAGCGCATAAGTGAACAGCAGCTCGAATTCGAACGGGAAGGAAACAAGCGTCTGCTCATTGCTGCGCAGCCTGATCGTAATGGAGGCTTCGCCTTCCTCGCTCGTGCTGATAACATCCCAGGGGGACGTACGCGCTACGCCGTGATTGGCCATGCTGTAAGCTTGTCCATCCCACTCATAGGATTGATTCTCCAGTTGCCCGCAGATCGGGAATAAAATAGGGTTGCCGCCCCTAATGTTAGCGGTCGGATGCTCGAAGGTTGCTTTGTCCAAATAAAACAATTCATGGCCGTTCAATTGACAGCCGATAACGATTCCGCCTCGCTCCGGGCATACAATGATGCGCGATACCGTGCTTTGCTCTGTCAGCTCATAGATCGTATAGGTGTCCACGTAGCTGCGTACTCCATAGTTGCTCACTAACATAACCTCCATATGTACATGCTTAATGGGATAAAAAACGTATAGACAAAGCATACCATAGCATTGTTCTTGAACACCACATCACTCATGCAGCGAATGGCGGCTTCGCCTTCATGGACAGGAAACCTTCCCCTCTATTAGTCTGCATAGCTCTCACACATGGAATAAGGGTTTGAGATTGGACGTTTCTATTAAATCATTCATCTACGCCATTCCGAGTTACGAGAATAGTATGTTATTAGCTTCATGAGAAGGGCAGGTGAAAGATTATGTCAAACTGCAGACAATATGGTAACTCCGTCGCCGGCGTTGGTTCGAACAACTATGGATCTAACTCCAAAGTTAATTCGATTCTAGCTATTCTTCGCAATGTCAGCTTGGGACAAACGATCACAGTTGGAACAGACAGCGGCAACTTTACAGGCAGATTCGCTGGTATCGAGAACGGAAATGTTCTTTTAACAACTACAACTGGTGCTCTCGTTTTTATCCCTCTTCGCCAAATTAACTTTGTCTCTATCCCGTAATGATAACAATCGATCCCTGCATCTGAAAAAAACGGCATCCGTGCCGTCGCCCCTCCGAGCGACGGCGCGGTTGTTCGCCGTTCATACCTTAATGGCGGTAATCGAGGCCAAGCGTACATAAAATATTGCGTTTTTATCCGTTACGATCACGACCGTATCGTCTCGAACGCCCTGATATTTCCCTTCTACCGACGTTTTGCCGAAATAGACCCGTATCGTGCTTCCGAGCTTTACCCACTGCAATATTCTCACCTTAAGGCCTCCCGAGAAGGCATACGAGACAAGTGAGAGTATTTCGCATGCCTATTTTCATTTGTTGTATTGTATGCAGGCGGAGCCCGTATGCTCTTAGACGCTACGCTATATCGCGACCTCAGGAAATAATTCAACTAAAAAGCGATAATTACAAATGGGCAGAAGCGGGGGGACGGCCTTATAATGAGCTATAGAAGCAGAAGATACCCCTGAGACATTGAGGTGACGGCTCCATGTATAAGCTATTGATTGTGGATGACGAGGCGCTCGTTCGCGAAGCGATTCAGGAGGGCATGAATTGGGAAAGCATGGGGCTCGTCTGTGCGGGTACTTGCGAGGACGGCATTGAAGCGCTGGAATTCATCGAGCGCGAGAAGCCGGATATCGTCATGACCGATATCGGAATGCCGTTCATGAACGGCATCGAGCTGACGCGCGAGCTCTCCGTTCGTTACCCGGACATCAAGGTCATTATTCTAACCGGGTATGATGAATTCGAGTACGCCCAGCAGGCGCTTAAGATGAAGGTTGCCGACTATATTATGAAGCCGGTTACCGCTATGGAAATGGAAGAAATACTCGTCAGGATTGCCGGACTGATGGACATGGAGAATAAGCAAAAAAGAGATTACGAACGATTAGAGCAGCAATTGAATGAAAGCATGCCGCTCTTGAAGGAGCGGTTCCTCGAGCGGCTTGTCACCTCCTCGATGACGGCGAAGCAGAGAAGCGAGAGCTATGACTATTTTCAGATCGCTTGGAGCGGACCGTTCTTGGTCGAGCTGGCCATCGACGTCGACGAGCTTGAATTGAAGCTGCCGGCGACGCCTTCCGACGATGAGCTGTTCCGATTCGCCATCTATAATATTACGAAGGAAGTCATGGAGAGATATGCAGGGGCGGAGGTGTTTCGCGACCGCGAAAATCGTGTGCTTGTCTTGTTGGCGGGTTCCGATTCCGAGGCGCTCTGCGAGGAATCGGGCGCAGCGGCGGAACAGATTCATGCCGCAATTACCGCTTATTTGCCGCTTAAAGCGTCAATCGGAATCGGACATATATGCAAGCAAGAGAACAACATCGCGCTCGCCCATCGATCGGCGTTGTCCGCGCTCGTCTACCGCTTCGTTATCGGGACGAACGAAATCATTCGCATCTCGGACATGGAACGGCGGGAGAAGCCGGCGATGCTGTCCGCCGTCGCATGGGAGAATGAGCTCATTACGAAGCTGAAGACGGGGACGCCTCAGGATATGGAAGAGTGGATAAGCAGGCTGTTCGGCACGTTCCGGAGCCAGATTTTCTCGCTCGACGTTTGTTATATTTATTTGCAGCGCTTCGTGCTTACGCTTATGCATACGCTCTACGAGATGGGAGCCGATACCGATACGTTATTCGGGGAAGCGGGAAATCCGATTGCCGAGATGGGGCAGATTGCTTCATTGAATGAGCTCCAGAGCTGGATGAAGGAGCTGTGCGGCAAGTCGGTAACGATCATCCGCAGTATGCGGGAGGATCACAGCATGCTGCAGATCGAGAAGGCGATGGCCTACGTGAAGCAGCATTATACGGAACCGGAGCTTTCGTTAAAGACGGTATGTACTCATATTTCCATGAGCACGAGCTATTTCAGCACCCTTTTCAAAACAAATATGGGCAAGACGTTCGTGGAATACGTCATTCACGAGCGAATGGAGAAGGCGAAGGAGCTGCTTAAGCTTACCGCCATGCGAAGCTATGAAATCGCTTACGCGGTAGGCTACAGCGATCCGCAATATTTCAGCAGCGCGTTCAAGAAACATACGGGGGATACGCCGACGGAATTCCGCGGCAAGATGTCGGGAGGCGAAGGATGAAGCTCGCGTCCTTCTTGCGTTTTCGAAGCATGCAGACGAATATGGTGCTCGCGTTTGTGCTGCTCATTCTGATGACCATCGTGATTATGAGCGTTGTTTCTTATTTCCTGTCGGAGGATGCCGTACAATCGAATGCGAAGACCTATACGACGGAACTTGTGAAGCAAGTGAACAACAATATTAAATCGTACGTGAACAGCATGAAGTATATTTCCGATCTGGTCGACGGCAACCCGTATGTGCAGCAGTATATGTCGGGGCAGGCAGAGGACGACCCGGAGAAGGAGCGGGAGCACAAACAGGCTGTTGCCGATTTCCTCGAATCGATGGCTGTATCGCGCGCCGATATTTCGTCGGTGAGTCTATTCGGCTACAATGGACAATTCGTGCCTGGCAACAAGGAGCTGGAGCTCAACCCGTTCATAGATATTCCGAGTCTTACCTGGTACCGCAGCGCTCAGGAAGCGGGAGGCGAGTACGTCATTTCTCCTTCGCATGTTCAGCCGGTATTCAAGGATAGATATCCATGGGTCGTCTCATTGAGTATGGAGCTGACGAGCAGAAAGAGCGGAACGAGGTTCGGCATCTTCTTGATCGACCTGAACTTTAGCGTCATGAACGATATGCTGCAGGACATTCGACTGGGTCAGCGAGGGTATTTGTTCATCGTTAATTCGGAGGGACAGATCGTCTATCACCCTCAGCAGCAGCTTATCTACAGCAAGCTGAAGACGGAGAAGATTCAAGAGGTGCTCCAAATCGAGAACGGCACGTTCATGAGCGGAGAAGGCGGCAGCCGCAAAATGTACACGGTGCAGGAATCCGATTTCGGGTGGAAAATCGTTGGCGTCTCCTATGTCAGCGAGCTGGTCGGCAATCAGAATAAGATGCGGCTGTCCATCATTGTGCTGGGGCTCGTCTGCATTGTGATTGCCATCATCATTTCCTTGTTCGTGTCGCAGCGGGTAAGCCAGCCGATCAAGCAGCTGCAGGGCTATATGAAAGAAGTGGAGAAGGGCAACTTCGACATTCAAGTCCCCGTCCCGACGACAATCGAGATAGGCAGGCTGGCGAGGGCGTTCAATATGATGGTTGGCCGAATCAAGGAGCTGATGTCCCAGGTCGTCAGGGATCAGGAGCTGAAACGAAGAAGCGAGATCAATGCGCTGCAAGCACAGATCAATCCTCATTTTCTCTATAACACGCTGGATTCTATCATTTGGATGGCCGAGAGCAAAAAATCACAGGAGGTCGTGCTCATGACCTCTGCGCTTGCCAAGCTGTTCCGGGCCTCGATCAGCAAGGGGGAGGAGCTCGTCACGATCGAGACGGAGCTTGAGCATATTACGAACTACCTGAAGATCCAGAAGATGCGTTACAAGAACAAGCTGGACTATCGTATCGAGACGGATGAATCGGTGAGCCAGTACAAGACGATTAAGCTGATTCTGCAGCCGATTGTCGAGAACGCGATTTATCATGGGATTAAGATGAAGCGCGGTCCTGGACTCATCACCATATATTCGGAAGAGACCGCTACCGATGTGCTTCTGATCGTTGAGGACAACGGGAACGGGATGGAAGAGGAGAAGCTTGCTAAGCTGTTGACCCAGCAATACGAGGGAGAAGCGGGCAAAGGGGTTGGCGTGGGCAATGTACACGGGCGGCTCAAGCTTTATTTCGGCGCGCAATACGGGCTTTCGTATACGAGCAAACCGGGCGAAGGTACAACGGTAACGATACGGTTGCCTAAGCATCCCCCGTTATAGGAGGCAGCATAAGATGATCTGGAAGTATAAACGAACATTGGCCATTATTTTGCTGCTGCTGATAGCCGCAGCTGGTGTGGCTTACTGGGGGCAAGGATTGTCGAGCAGGGATCCGGTCGATATTACGGTCATTATTAAGTCGACGGACGCTTCGATTGAGTTCTGGGAGGTGCTGATCGACGGGGTTCAGGAGGCAGCCCAGGAATTCGAAGCGAATGTGAAGGTGACCGGTTCCAAAACGGAAACAGATGTCGATGAGCAGATTGCGCTCGTCGAGCAGGCGATTGGGGAAAAGCCGGATGCGATCGTGCTTGCCGCCAATGATTTTGACCGTCTAGTCCCTATAGCCGAGAAGGTCAGGAGCAAAGGAATCAAGCTCATCATTGTCGATTCGGGAATTAATTCCGATGCGGCCCATAGCAGCGTTGCGACGGACAACGTGAATGCCGGCCAGAAGGCAGGCGAGATGATGCAAAGCCAGATTAACGGGCAAGCCAAGGTCGCTATCATCAGCTATGTCAAAAATGCCGCCTCGCACATCGATAGGGAGAAGGGTGTCCGTTCGATTCTAGGGAACAATTCGAATATTGAATTGCTTCCTACGTATTATGTGGAGGGATCGGAGCAGAACGCTTACCTCATGGCCAAGGAAATCTTGCAGTCGCAGCAGGATGTCGTCGGCATCATTGGGTTGAACGAGCCGACGACGGTTGGTGCGGGCAGGGCTATCCAGGAAATTGGAGGGAAGGACAAGGTTACATTGGTCGGCTTCGACAGCTCGGTTAACGAAATTATGCTGCTGGACGAAGGCGTTATGAAGGCGACGGTTATCCAGCGGCCTTTTCAAATGGGATATTTGAGCATGAAGACGGCCATTGACGCGGTTAGAAATAAATCGGTGCCGAAGTCTATCGATACAGGCTCTTTGGTTATTACGAAACAGAATATGTACGAGGAGGAAAATCAGAAGCTGCTGTTTCCCTTCGTTACGAACTAGCAGAACCTTTTTTGGGGTTCTGTTTTTTTGTTTTTAACACCCAAAATTATTCGACTTTTACAGGAAGAAATCACATGTAAGGGGACGGTGAAGATATGCAAAAATAGAGACACATCAGGAATCAATTAGCGATAAGGAGGGGGCAGGGATGGAGCAGACGATTGTTCGCATGGAAGGCATAGAGAAGCATTTCGCCGGCGTTCATGCTTTGAAGGGCTGCCGATTCGAGCTTCGTGCCGGCGAGGTTCACGCGCTTGTCGGCGAGAACGGCGCGGGCAAGTCGACGATGATGAAGGTGCTGACCGGCGTCTACCGGATGGATGAAGGGAGCATCGTCTACAATGGCCAGGACGTGCAAATCGCCGATACGAGAGCTGCCCAGAAGCTGGGAATCGGAATGATTCATCAGGAGCTTAATCTGGCTCAAGATTTGACGGTAGCCCAGAACATTTTTATCGGCAAGGAGCCGCGAGGGAAGCTTCGCTTTTGGCTCGATGACAAGGAGATGAATAGGCAGACCGCCTTGCTGCTGAAGCAGATGAAGCTGGACATCGATCCGACGACGCCGGTGTCGAAGCTGACGGTAGCCAAGCAGCAGATGGTGGAGATCATCAAAGCGATCTCTTACGATTCTCAGGTGCTTATAATGGACGAACCGACGGCCGCGCTGAGCGACTCCGAGATCGATGAGCTGTTCCGCATGATTGCGCAGCTGAAGGAGAAGGGCGTAGGCATCGTCTACATCTCCCATCGGATGGCGGAGCTGAAGCGGATTACGGACCGGATTACGGTCATGCGTGACGGCACGTATATCGACACCGTCGATACAGCCGCTGTCAGTATCGACCGAATCATTGCGATGATGGTCGGGAGGGAAATCTATCAACCTGCGAGGCCAGACAAGCAAGCCGCAGAGCAGCTTGAGAAAGTGCTCGAGGTTAGGGGACTGTCGCGTAAGAACGTGCTTCATGATGTCAGTTTCTCGCTGGCTAAGGGAGAAATTCTGGGCGTCGCGGGACTGGTCGGAGCAGGCCGAACGGAGACCGCCCGCGCGATCTTCGGCGCTGATCCGATCGATGCCGGCGAAATCTATGTGCACGGCCGCAAGGTGCGCATAACCGGTCCGCATCAAGCGGTAAAGCACGGCATCGGTTATTTGTCCGAGGATCGGAAGCACTACGGCTGCCTGCTTGATATGGATGTGAAGACGAACATAGCGCTTGCGGCGCTTGGCCGATTCAAGAATGCGCTCGGCTTCATGAGCGACAGGTGGATGGCTCGAATATCAGATCAAGTCATCGACGATTTGCGCGTGAAGACGCCGGGAATCGCACAGAAGATGAAGTTCCTGTCCGGCGGCAACCAGCAGAAGGTTATTATCGGCAAATGGCTGACGCGGGATTGCGATATTCTCATCTTTGACGAGCCGACACGAGGAATCGATATTGGGGCCAAAAACGAAATTTATAAGCTGCTGGAAGGTCTAGCGGCGGAGGGCAAGTCGATTATTATGATCAGCTCGGAGCTGCCTGAGATTCTGCGGCTGAGTCACCGTATTGTTGTGATGTGCGAAGGCAGAATTACGGGAGAGCTTATGAATGATCAACATGCCTCGCAAGAAAGGATTATGACGTATGCGACAGATCGAGTCAGCTAAGCGCCAGGCAGAAGGGGGATATCTTGCAATGAGAAATGCTACAATGGCCGGCGGTGTCAAACCAAAGTTCGCCATTCAATCCGGACTGCAGCAATTATTGGCATTCGGCAGCTTAATTCTATTAATTGTTTTTTTCTCCATCGCGTCGAGCAATTTCTTCGTATTCTCTAACCTGGTCGGCATTCTGCTATCGACTGCGGTAATCGGTGTACTCGCGCTTGGATCAACGTTCGTTATCGTTACAGGCGGCATCGATCTGTCGGTAGGTACGGTAATGACGCTCTGTTCGGTCATGACAGGGGTATTCATTACGATGTGGGGGCTGCCGGTGTGGGTCGGCATCCTCGGCGGATTGCTTACCGGAGCCGTATGCGGAATGATGTCCGGGCTCGTTATTGCGAGGTTAGGCATACCGCCTTTCATTGCCACGCTGGCGATGATGATGATTGCCAAAGGGCTGGCGCTTGTTATCTCGGGCACGAAGCCGGTGTACTTCACGGAGACGCCTGTATTTATGAAGATTTCGCAGGGCTCACTGCTGGGAGCCATCATTCCCGGCTTCGATATTCCGAATGCCGTTCTTATTTTCTTCCTCGCCGCGATTATCGGAAGTCTTCTGCTCTCCCGAACGATTGTCGGCCGCTACAACTTCGCAATCGGCAGCAACGAAGAGGCGACGCGCCTCTCGGGTGTCAATGTGCGCAGTTGGAAAATCGCCATCTATACGATTACCGGCCTGTTCACAGGTATAGCCGGCATACTGATGGCTTCGCGCCTCAATTCGGCGCAGCCGTCGCTCGGCATGGGCTACGAGCTGGAAGCAATCGCGGCGGTTGTCATCGGCGGCACATCGCTTAGCGGCGGGAAGGGCACGATCATCGGTACAGTCATCGGAGCATTAATTATGAGCGTCCTGACCAATGGGCTTCGCATTCTGTCCGTACCGCAGGAGTGGCAGACGGTCGTTGTCGGCTTCGTAATCCTGCTCGCTGTCTACGCGGATAACTTGCGCCGGCGCAAAGCTTAACGGCAACAACCATTCAATAACCATTCATTCAAACAAAGGGGTAGTGAACAATGAAAAAGGGTTTGTTTATGTTGGTACTCGCGATTGTTATGGTCATTAGCGCATGCGGTTCGAACGGCAATGGAGGCAACAGCGGGAATAACGGCAATGAGCCGGCGACAACGACCGCACCGAAGACGGAGACGGATAATGGCGGCAAGGATGCGCAAGCGGAGAAAATGTACATCCCGATCGTATCCAAAGGCTTTCAGCATCAATTCTGGCAAGCGGTGAAGAACGGAGCGGAGAAGGCTGCCGCTGAACTGGGCGTAGAAATCACGTTCGAAGGACCGGAAACAGAGTCGCAGGTCGATAAGCAACTGGAAATGCTGCAGGTCGCGCTGGATAAGAAACCGAGCGCAATCGGTTTCGCTGCCCTCGACAGCCAAGCTTCCATTCCGCTGCTGCAGAAAGCGAAGGATGCCGGTATTCCGATCATCGCATTCGACTCGGGCGTGGACAGCGACATTCCTTCCAGTCTCGTCACGACGGACAACGTTGCCGCAGCGGGCATGGCCGCTGACAAGATGTCTGAGCTGATTGGCGGAGAAGGAGAAATAGCTGTTATCGTTCACGACCAAACGAGCCGCACAGGCATCGACCGCCGCGACGGCTTCGTGAACCGAATCAAGGAGAAATATCCGAACATCAAGATCGTCGACATTCAATACGGCGGCGGCGACCATCTGAAGTCGACCGACCTTGCGAAGGCGATTATGCAGGCGCATCCGAATCTGAAAGGGTTCTTCGGGGCTAACGAGGGATCGGCAATCGGTGTCATCAATGCGGTAACGGAAATGAAGGCCGAAGGAAAAATTACCGTTATTGGCTACGATTCCGGCAAAGCGCAAATCGACGCGATCAAGAGCGGTTTGATGGCTGGGGCCATTTCGCAGAACCCGGTCGGCATCGGCTATGAAACGGTCAAAGCAGCCGTGGCAGCGTCCAAAGGCGAGACAGTGGCGGCGAAGATCGACAGCGGTTTCGTCTGGTTCGACAAGACGAATATCGATAGCGAGGAAGTAAGAGCCGTTATTTACGAGTAACCCAGATAATCAGAACTACAGCAAAGAAGCTGCAGACACGCGCCCGATGCGCGGTTCTGCAGCTTCTTTCGTGCTGTCTTTATTGTTGAGCGGCTGCGTCTGCTGCTGGAGCAGGCGGCGGCGTCGGCATTGTATTCGAGATCTTCGCTTTCTCGCGAATTTCAGTCATCCATGCTTGGGACAGGCCGCTTGCTTCTTGAGCGACAAGCGTCTTGCGAATTTCTTCTTTCTTCTCGTCGAGCGTAGGGTAAGTACCCACTTTCTCGTCGGTTTTCTTAATAATATGGAAGCCGAAGCTCGATTGAACAACGCCGCTCAGCTCGCCGACTTTCAGTGCGTAAGCTGCTTCGCCGAAGGCAGGGTCCATGTCAGCCTTCTTGAAGAAGTCAAGGTCGCCGCCGTTAGCTGCCGATGCCGTATCCGTCGATTTCTCCTTTGCAATTGTTGCGAAGTCTGCTCCGCCTTTCAATTGGGCAAGGATCGCATCCGCTTCCTCTTGCGTCGCTACTAAGATATGCGATGCGCGAATCGTTGTCGGCGTATCGGTGAACGTATCTTTGTTCGCTTCGAAGTATTGCGATACTTCTTCATCGGTTACGTCTGTTTTTGGCTCCAAAATCTTCGAAATCGTCAATTGGAACTTCGTATCGCGGGCAAGGCTTTCTTCCGTCATGCCGTATTGCGACAATACGGATTGGAATTCCTCAGGCGTGCCGAAGTTGGCTTTGATTTTCTCGATTTCGGCCGTGATTTCTGCGTCCGTCACACTTACGCCGGCTGCGTCCGCTTCTTGCTGAATAAGCTCTTCTGTAATTAGGTTGTCGAGCGTGGTAGGACCTCCTGCTTCTACGAGCGCGTCATAAAGCCTGCTCTGCGGGATATCTTGTCCATTGACGGTTGCGACAGCGCCGCCGTTGCTTCCGAATGGAGGCTTGATCAGAACAATGACGAGCGCAACAGCCAATATGGCCGATACGATCATCCATCCTTTGCCGCCGCCAGCTTTTGGCGCATCCGATACTTGTCCCGCTGCGTTCAGAGGTACAACTTCTGCAGTTGCCGCGGCTTGTTGCTCTGCATCAGCCTCATAGGCTTCCTCCGCTTCTTTCTCCAGGTCGATATCCTCTTGACCTTCGGCTTGCTCGAACAGCTCGTCCTGCTGTTCGTTCTCTTGCGTGAATTGCTCTTCCTTCGCAGCCGTTACTTTTTCTTCGTCTTTTTTGGACTGCGATTCATTGTTATTCATTGGATAAACTCCCTTCAATCTTCCTGTCATTTACCTACTATAACAAATCGTTTAGCAAAATACCTTAATCTAAAATAAAAATATTGCTTGCAACAATTGTCGTTTCATATTAATTGTATAGTATGTAAGACATGCTGTTGTCGAATTAACAGCTTTACGGAGGGATCAATTGTTCATACTGCGAGGGTATTATGACGGCTGGATTGTAACATTGTCATTTTTGATAGCGCTATTCGTAGCTTATTCCGCGCTTAATCTCACTTTTAAAATAACGAGTACCTCAGGGAAATCCCGATTGGGTTGGCTTGTTGCGGCTTCTTTCGTCATGGGCAGCGGCATTTGGGCGATGCATTTCGTCGGCATGCTTGCCTTCCATTTAGAGCTTCCTGTTCATTATGATGTCCGCGAGACTAGTATTTCCGTTTTTGCCAGTATTATCGGTTCATTTGCCGCTTTTTATTTGACGATGACAAGGCAAGCAACGAAGCGGCGGCTAGCGCTTGGCAGCCTCATCATGGGGGCTGGCATTGTTGCGATGCATTTCATCGGTATGTCCGCTATGCGCGCGCCGGCCACTACAATTACCTATAAGCCGCTTATATGGGCGGCGGCGGCTTTGTTTGCCGTCGTTGCTTCGTACGCTGCGCTATATATTTTCACGAAGTTTCGCCGAGACACGAACCGGGGCTGGCCGAAGTGGGGGGCTTCCGCATTAATGGGATTGGCGGTTTGCGGGATGCACTATACGGGCATGAGCGCGGCTGAGTTCTGGTGCGGCGACGATGAACTGTTAATGAGGGTTTCGAAAGTTGGAGTCGACCTCGTATTGCTTATTTCGATTACCCTTGTGATGCTTATGATTATGATGGTTACCTGGATTGCGCTTTACTTGGATCGGACGCTGCTGGAGCGAATGGCATTCAGCGATCCGCTGACGGGTTTGCATAATCGGCATGCGATGAATCATCATTTTGACCAAAAGCTCGGAGGTTCATCTCAAAGCGCGGTGCTCTTCCTCGATCTCGATCAGTTCAAGCTCATAAATGATACGCTTGGCCATGACATAGGCGATCTGCTTATCCAAGAGGTGGCTTCTCGTCTGCAGAAGTTTCTTGGACAGGACAGATATGTGTTCAGGCTTGGGGGCGACGAGTTTCTGCTGTTGGTTAATGAGATGAAGCAAGAGGCGATAGAAACGATGGCCCTGCTTATATTAGAAGAAATACGAAAAGTATATGTTCTGGATGGCAACGAACTGTACATCACAGGCAGTATCGGTATCAGCTACGCGCCGCAGCATGGCAAGGATCGTTCGACCCTGCTGAAGGCAGCCGACACGGCGATGTACCAGGCTAAGCGTCTTGGCAAAAATCAATTCTGCTCCTTCAATATCGACTTGGAACAGAAGCTGATCCGCAGAATGGAGATCGAGAAGGGGCTTCGAAGCGCGCTTGCTTCCGAGCAGCTCGCCTTGCATTACCAGCCGAAGTGGAATTCGGAACGCAATTGCCCGGTTGGCTTTGAGGCGCTTCTGCGGTGGAATCATCCGAAGTATGGCCTCATTGCGCCGAATGAGTTCATTCCGATTGCGGAGGAAACGGGCCTTATTGTCGGCATGACGCGGTGGGTACTGGAGCGGGCTTGCATCGATTGTAAAGAGTGGAATACGCGAACGGACAATAAACTGGGCGTATCCGTCAATCTGTCAATCAACGTATTCGAGAGCAAGAACTTAATGGACATGATTACGGCTGCCTTGCAGCGTGCTGCACTTGCGCCGGATATGCTTGAGCTGGAAATTACAGAATCGATCGTAATGAAGGATGCGCCCGATGTTATACGCCAGCTGCTCCCGCTTCAGGAGATGGGCGTGACGATCTCGATGGATAACTTCGGTTCGGGCTATTCGTTCCTCGGGGCGATTGATCAGATTCCGTTCCATACGCTGAAGATTGACAAGCATTATATGCAGGAGAGCGACTCTCCGTCTAAGCGGGCGATCGTCAATACAATCATTACGCTCGCGAATCAACTGAATTTGGAGCTGGTGGCGGAAGGAGTCGAAACGGAGCAGCAGCTCGACTTCTTACGGGCGGCAGGATGCACAGTCATGCAGGGCTACTATTTCAAGAAGCCGATGCCCCGCGAGGAGCTTGATCGCTGGCTGTTCAGCTTGAAGCAAGAGGCTGTGTAATCTTTTGTTTATCGAATACGACAGGGATGGTATGATAACCATATCTAGGTAAAATATGTTCGCAATTTGCTGAAAGCTATCGATTTGGATTGAAATGCGCCTTGCCACTTAATAGACGACGATTGAAGTGTAGGAGGTATCAGCTTGCGCAAAAATGCGGGGGTATTCGCAGGTCTCTTATTGTCGATGCTTGTACCGTGGCTTGGCTATTTATGGCTGAGGTCAACGGCGCTCGACAAATTATTTCAGGCGCCGAATGAGCATTTTTACATGGTTAGTCTCGTATCCTTGTTTGCGCTGCTCCTAGCGGTTGCAGTCGGCATCGTCGCGATCAGGCAGAGAAACATCAAGATAAGCTTCCTTTCCTTATCCTATGTCTCGCTTGCCGCGCTATTCGTCTTGCATGGCATGTCTACGCCCGGCTTTCTTATGCATCATTCCACCATCGCCGGCAATGCCGCGCAACTGAGTGTTTTAATCGCAGTAATATGGCTATGGCTCTCCTCCTTGTCAGCAGATTTATTCATTATAAAATGGTTTGCGAAGTGGCAGCGCTGGCTGCTTCCTGTATGGGTTGTTGTTCTGGCAGCAATCTGCTTTACGATATGGAATTACCCTGATCTGCTCCACGCTGCCCACTTGAAAGAGAATCCCATCAAATGGGTTGTCAGCGCATTTATTGTGGGTATGAATCTATGGACCATGTATCGCTATCTTCAAATTTACTTATCCTCGCGTTTTCCCTTACAGCTTGCTATTGTGTACAGCGCCGGTTGGATGATCATTGCGCAGCTCATTATCGTGACCGGCGAAACATGGAAGGCAAGCTGGTGGCTCTATCACTTCATGCTGCTCGCATCCGTCATCGTAATGGTAGGCGGTATTGTTAAACAATATATGAGCTCCAAGTCTATTACGTCGTCGGTGAAGCTGTTATTTCGGGCAAATCCGAGAGATTGGATCAATACGCACATGTCGCCCAGCGTCAAAGAGTTGATTATGACAACAGAAGCGAAGGACTCCTATACAGCAGGTCATAACTATCGCGTTGCGCTCTACGCGCTCAAGCTTGCAGAAGAGCTTGGCCTGTCAAGAATTGAGCTGCGAGCTATCGCACAGGGCGGACTCGTTCATGATGTGGGCAAGCTTCGCATATCCGATCGCATCTTGAATAAGCCGGGTAAGCTGACGCCTGAGGAAAGACTCGTTATCGAGCAGCATCCCGTCACAGGGTACGACTTATGCAGGCGTCTTGGCTTTATGCCCGAGGAGCTGGGTATTATTCGGTCTCATCATGAGAAGTGGGACGGCAGCGGCTATCCCGATCAATTGGCCGGCGACCTCATACCGCTGTTAGCTCGCGTGACAGCTGTTGCAGACGTATATGATGCGTTAACGTCCTCCAGGTCTTACCGGAAGGCAATGACCCATGAGGCGGCAATGAAAATAATTGAAGCGGAGAGCGGCATCCATTTTGATCCAAAATGCGTGCAGGCATGGGTTAGACTCGTTGCCGAGCAACCTGAATTTTTCAAAGAAACGCTTCGCAATACGCCTCATCTGAAGCTTGATCGCAAGCTAGCGAAATAATAGATTACATACCGCAGACCTATTTGACCTGCTTGGACGCGGGAGATATGCTATTCATGTAGGATCAATATTCCAATCAGCCGGATGGAGGAATACAGAAAATGACTTATGTTCCAGCAAGTAACCGATATGAAAGCATGAAATATAACCGCGTAGGGCGAAGCGGCCTGAGGCTCCCGGCAATATCGCTGGGCCTATGGCATAACTTCGGCGGAGGCGACCGTTACGAGAATGGACGGGCGATGGTTCGCCGCGCATTCGACCTCGGCATTACGCACTTCGACCTGGCGAACAACTACGGACCGCCGCCGGGCTCGGCGGAAGAGACTTTCGGACAAATTCTGAAGCATGACCTGGCTGCTTATCGCGATGAGCTCATTATATCGACGAAGGCAGGCTATCATATGTGGGAAGGCCCATACGGGGATTGGGGATCGCGCAAATACATGCTGTCGAGTCTCGATCAAAGTCTTAAGCGGATGAAGCTGGATTATGTGGATATTTTCTATTCGCACCGTCCAGACCCGAATACGCCGCTCGAAGAAACCATGGGCGCGCTCGATCATGCGGTACGTCAAGGCAAAGCGCTGTATGTCGGCATCTCCAATTACAGCGCTGAGCAGACGGCCCGCGCTTCAGCCATACTGAAAGAGCTCGGAACGCCTTGCCTCATCCATCAGCCGTCGTACTCCATGTTTAATCGCTGGATCGAGAACGGGCTGCAGGATGTGCTTGATGAAGAAGGGATCGGCTCAATCGTGTTCTCGCCGCTTGCCGGCGGCGTATTAACGAATCGTTATTTGAACGGTGTTCCTTCAGATTCGCGCGCGGCTGGTCCAAGCGTCTTTCTGAAGAGCGATCAAATTACGGAGAGCAAGCTGCAGAAGGTTAAGCTGCTTAATGAGATTGCTGGAGAGCGCGGTCAGACGTTGGCCCAAATGTCGCTTGCATGGGTGCTTAGAGGCGGAAGAGTAACGACTGCCTTGATCGGCGCCAGCCGTACCGAGCAGATTGATGATTGTGTTGCAACGCTTAATAGACTGGATTTCAGCGATTCTGAGCTTGATCGTATCGAATCCATATTAGCTGCCGAATAGAAAGAAAACATATGAAGCCGGGAGGCCTGTCTGATCAATTGGACAGCTTCCCGGTTTTTTTGTGGAGAAGTTGTTATCCTTTCATTTCTAAAACTCTTTATATAGTTCAATATCCTAATTAAAGGTATAATGAGATTGTGCATTTCTGGGCGTTATACATAAGCAGACGGGTTGAGAGGAGAAAGACACTTGAATAAAATGTCTTTACGGACCAAAGGGCTATGTTTAATCATTCTGATTTCATTATTTCCGTTGTTGTTGGCAGGGATAGGCAACTACTCTGCAGTGAAGCAGTCAATGATGGCATCGGCGTTCGAGAAGGCGAGCAGCCAGCAGAGCTCTCAAGCGAATGACTTGGCTTCGTGGATGGCGATCCGCAAGGCCGAAGTGCTGGTGATGAGCCGCACCGACGCCGTAAGGTTCGGCAAGGACGACACACGTCTGCCCTATTTTGAGCGTGAGCTGATTAGGAGCGGATTCATTTATTACTCGATGGGTTATGCGGACAAGGATGGTCTTGTATTGCGTACGGATGGCGAGCGGCGGAATATTAATAATGAGCCCTTCTTTCAGGAGGCTATCAGAGGCAAGGTAGTTATTACGGATCCGTATACGCCTTCCTTCTCCGACCTGAAGCAAGTAATGATTGTCGTACCCGTGTATGGCAGGCAGAACGAAGTGCAGGGTGTAGTCTATGCCTCGATCTTATTCTCGTCCATTGATCATTTTCTGGAGAAGAACAGCGATCAATCCGTTCTCTATTTGTATAACGACAATGGCAGCCTTATATATAATTCGATCTCCGGCGTTACCGAGAATGTATCGCTCTATGATAAAGGCGGAAGCTTGGAGTCTGTTGCGGATGAGCTTACCTCGTCTAATCAGGGCTATGTGCAAATAAGCGAGCAAGCGGAGCAGTATGCGCTATTCTATACCAAGGTTGAGGAGACGCCATGGCGTCTAGCGCTTCGAGAGCCGGCGTCCAAGCTTGAGGCTATGCTCAGCCCTATCTTCTGGCGCATCTTCATGACGATTGCTGTTTCGGAGGCTATTATTGCCATATCGTTTTACATGTATTTCGAACGCATTATTAAACGGTTGGAGCGTATTCTTGTCGTGACGGAGCAAGCCGCGAGCGGCAACTTCGAATCGAATCATTTGGCCGCAACGCCGAACGACGAGGTCGGTCAGTTAGCCCATTCAGTTAATGGCATGATGGAGCATCTGCAGGAGATGTTCGATCGTCTTGAGGCAATTATTAATCAAAATCAGTATTCGTTTATCGTGCTTGACGATCAATACCGCGTCACTTATCTCAACAAGACGGCAGAGGATATGCTTGGTTACAAGACGGAGGAGTTAATGGGCTGGGCTACGCCGCTGCTGTTCATGGATATGGAGGAGATCGAGAGGGAAGCCGCCATGCTGACGGAACGGTTGGGACGAGAGGTACAGCCCGGGATGGAAGTATTCAAGGAGCTGCGGAATGAAAACTTCTCTTATGAAAGAGAGTGGACATTCATCAGCAAGGACGGCAAGCGTATTCCGACTGTTCATAGCTCGAACGGCTTGCGCGACCGCAATGGCCGATTCTCTGGCGTCGTAGGGATGGTATCTAATATTACGGAGCGGAAGCAAGTGGAGAAGTCCCGCAATCGGCTGCTTGAGATCGTTGAATCGGCTAAGGACTTGATCGCTTCGGTTGATACGGAAGGTAACGTCATTTACTTGAATCGTGCCGGAAAGGAAATACTCGGGATCACAATCGAGGATGATTCTCCTGAATTAGTAGAGGAGCATGTAAAGCCCGCCATATACGAGGAATTGACGCGGGGGGCTGCTCTTGCCGCTGAACACGGCTTTTGGGAGGGCGGCGCGCAATTGACAAGGAAAGACGGCGAACCGCTTCATGTATCGATGGTCGTTGTCGCGCATCAGGATATTACGACAGGGGAGAGATTTTTCTCCTGTATCGCCCGTGATATATCGGAGCAGATACATGTGCAGGATGAATTGATTCGGGCAACGGAGGAAGCAGAAGAGGCGAATCAATCGAAAAGCCGGTTTTTGGCGCTTATGAGTCATGAGATTCGAACCCCGCTAAACGGCATTGTAGGGCTCACCCATCTCATGAGGAAGACAGGGCTGTCTTCTTCGCAGAAGGATTATATGGACAAGATGCAGACGTCTTCGGAGACGCTGCTGCGCATCATTAATGATATTTTAGACTTCTCCAAAATTGAAGCAGGCAAAATCGAGGTTGAGCGGCTGCCCTTCCAGCCGGATGAGCTGTTTAGCCGACTGGCGGACCAGCTTAGCGTATTCATGGGCGGCAAGGAGCAGTTCGAATTTATTATTGAGTCGTCCGAGCATATGCCGCAGACGGTCATTGGCGATGCGATGCGACTTGAGCAAGCGCTGCTTAATTTATGCATTAACGCGATTAAGTTCACAAGCAAAGGCCGTGTGAAGCTTGAGGTCGAGCAGCTGCAATCGACGGGAGATACCGTGCAGCTCAGGTTTGCGATATCGGATACCGGTATCGGAATGTCGAAGGAGCAGCTCGATAAACTATTCATGCCCTTCACGCAAGCAGACGGATCTACGACGCGTAAGTTCGGAGGGACGGGACTGGGGCTTGTCATTTCGAAGAGCTTCATCGAGCTGATGGGCGGCAAGCTGAAGGTTGAAAGTACGCCGGCAGTTGGCAGCCGCTTCTACTTCACTTTGTCGTTCCCTATCATTCATCATTATGCGCAGAGCACATGGCAGCTTAGCGCCGACATGGTCGAGCAGCCGGTATGGATTGTTGAGGATGACGCAGAGATGCTGGCGCATTGGAGCGGCATGATGGAGGCATTCGGAATGGCGCCGGTAGCTTTCGATTCATGGAAAACGACGAAGGAACGGCTTCTGCGGACGGGGGCTGGCGCGCTTCCCAAGCTCATTATTCTTGATATGGAAATGCCGGATATGTATGGGGTAGAGACGTGGCTGGAGTTCCACCGTGTCGCAGAAGAAAGAGGTGTAAGAACCATTGCCATGACGACCTCTTACGGGCGGGATGAAATGCTCCAATTACCGGATTCGCAGCGTCCCGTTACCTTGCTTATCAAGCCGTTGACGCGCGAAAGCTTGCAGCGTGCGCTTAGCGGACTTGATGAGAAGCGTGATTCAGGCACGGAGCTATTGCCGTATCGCAGGGAAGTCGCGGCTGCAAGCGAGGCCGTAAGGGTGGGCAGGGCGAGAATATTGCTGGCCGAGGACAACAAAATCAATCAGCTCGTCGCCCTGGAAATATTGAAGGCCAGCGGCTATGAAGCGGGCTTGGCCGAGAATGGGCAGGAGGCGCTGAATAAGCTGGACGAAGAGCATTGGGATCTTGTTCTGATCGATATTCATATGCCGGTCATGGACGGTTCCGAGGCGGTGCGGATTATACGCGAACAGCCTAGATTCAGTAAGCTTCCGATCATTGCGGTAACGGCCAATGCGCTCAGACAAGACCATGAGCAGTACTTGAAGCTGGGAATGAACGGGGTTGTGACGAAGCCGATTGATGCCGAGCGTCTGCAAAATGTAATTACGTATTGGCTGGCGCAGGCCGGCAAAGACAAGCTACTGCCTCCCGGCATATGGGAAGAGGATTTAATTGAAGCAGAGAACAGCAAGAGCAAGCAGGAGAAGACCCAGCTGGTGCTGCCGGAAGTGAAAGGAATGGATGTGCCGAGCGCTTTGGCCCGGGTGAACGGCAAGCTTCCTATCTTTATTCATATGTTAGAACAGTTTAGAAGGGATTACCTATCATTCTGTGAACAGTTGCGGTTAATGGTATTGCAGGAAGATCTATCCACCGCGAAGAGAATGGTTCATACGTTGAAGGGAGCGGCTGGTTATTTGTCGGCGGGGGAACTGTCGGCATCTGCGGCCGAGGTTGATCGCATTTTGAAAGAAGGGCAGCCCGAACCGGGCGAATTACATGCTTCCATTGCCATACTTAATAGGGATCTTACAACTCTTTTGGAAGAGCTTCAAGACGTTCCGGCTCTCTTCGACAGTAAAGCCTAACATTTTTCTAACAAGTTATTGTCCAGATATAATTGGTATTGTATAGTAGAGTTACAAAATATATTCGACAGAAATCTTCAATCCTGAAAAAGGGTGACGACATGTATAAAGTTCTAGTTATTGAAGATGATGTCATGATGAGTGATATGTTGTCTATGTATTTGTCGGAGGAAGGCTACTCCGTTGCGCAGGCGTATCGCGCTGACGATGGGATTAAGCTGGCAGCAGAGTTCGACCCTGATCTTGTGCTGCTCGATCTTATGCTCCCCGACCTAGACGGCATGGAAGTGTGCGCTGTTATTCGCAAACGGTCTAATGTGCCTATTATGATCCTTTCGATGAAGAGCGAGGTGTCTGAGCGTGTACAGGCGCTCAAAGCGGGGGCTGACGACTATATGTGCAAGCCCTTCAGCATGCACGAAATGACGGCAAGGGTGGAAGCGTTAATCAGGCGTTCACAGACGACGATATCCGAGACTGTGATGCAGGTAGCTGTAACGAGCGAGATTGCCCTCGACCTTGATCCCATTCAATTGGATTTTGAGAGAAGGCTGCTGCTCGTGCGAGGGCAATTGGTGGAGACGACTTTTTCCGAGTATGAACTGATGAAGCTGTTTTTGGCTTATCCAGGCAAAGTGTTCAGCAGGGAAGAACTGATTAACACGATTCGAGGCTTCGACTCCTTTGTTACCGATCGCGCTATAGACGTACACATAGTCAATCTTCGGAAGAAGATTGAGCAGAACCCGAAGGAGCCGCGTCTCATTCGAACCGTATGGGGATTTGGTTACAAATACACGGCAGATCACTCGAACATAGGCAAGGAATAAGTTCCCATCTTCTACTAATCACCGAAATTAAATTAGCAAAGAAACCATTCTGCGATTCAAGCGGGTGGTTTCTTTTTTTATCAATATAGTTATTTTTGCTCAAGGGCTATTAGCATGCGGACGGTTATTCGATAGCAGCGGAGGACCTATTGGAATAAGTCGTTAGGCATGTTGACGCGTTTGTTAAAATATCTAACGAAACTCTAAACCCTTCCCATAAATTTCCCTAATAGTTATATGGCAAGATTGCCTTAACGAAAAAAATGTTGAGGCGGTGACACTGGATGGAGGCATTAACCGGCTTATCTGGACGCAAGGAAGCATTTGCGCAACTGGAATCAGCTGTTCATCTTGCTCGAGTGGCAGACAATAGATTGCTTATTGCACTTGTCGATCTGGATCGGTTTTATCGGTTAAATGAAACAAGAGGACATGAATTTGGCAACGATGTGCTTGGCATCGTTGGGAATCGGCTGTTAGAAACAGGAATTGCTCCTACAACAGTATGCAGAATCGGAGGTAATACGTACATGGTGGCTATGCAACTTGCACATGGTACGGATACTTGTCTACATGCTGTGGAAGCAATCAAGCACGCAGTCGAACTCCCTATCGAGGAGAATGGGCCTGAGTTATACCTGACCTCCAGCATAGGCGCTGCCATATTCCCGGAGGATGGGCTAACGAGCGAACAACTTGTATGCCGTGCAGAATCCGCACTCCATCAGTCAAAGAATGAAGGCGGCAATCGCACACAATTTTACAACTCGGACCATACAGATGGATTGCAACGCAGAATTGACATTGAGGCTTCGCTCAGACCGGCATTGTATATGAGGCAGTTTTACTTGGCCTATCAGCCTATCTTCCGTTTAGAAGATGGCAAGATGAGAGGTTTCGAGACGCTCATTCGCTGGAAGCATCCCGAGCTTGGTACGATTAGCCCAGCGGAGTTTATTCCGATTGCCGAACATAACGGGCTTATTGTGCCGATTGGTGAATGGGTGCTGCGCGAAGCGTGCAAGAGACTTGCCGGCATGTACAAATACGGCTTGGGCCCGCTCATCATGTCCGTGAATATATCGCCGGTGCAGCTTCAAGATCCAACGTTTCCGCAGACGGTGCTTCATATTCTTGACGAATACAAAATCCAATACAGCTCGATTGAGCTGGAAATCACGGAGAACGTGACGTTGAAGCATTCCGATACGGTGCTGTCCTCCTTAAGCAAGCTGCGCGGCGCAGGCGTACGTATCGCGCTGGATGATTTCGGCACGGGCTATTCCTCCCTCAGCAATCTCAAACAGCTTCCGATTCATTGCTTGAAAATCGATAAATCATTCATTAAAGCGATCGATCTGCCAAGCGCGGAGAGATTAATCGTAGAGTCTCTGATTGAGCTTGTTCATAAGCTTGGCCTTGAGGTTATAGCTGAAGGCGTCGAGTACAGAGAGCAATACGATTTGCTTAAGTCTTGGGGCTGCGACTACGTTCAGGGATTCCTGTTCGGCAAGCCTATGGAGCCTGAGCAGCTCGATCTATCGATGATCAAGACAAATGACAAACAAGATCTGCCATATGGCGAGGGAGATGTTCATGTTGAAGCAGGGGCTATCAAATAAGACAAAAGGTATTATGAAGGGGAGGTTTCCTATTCGGGGCAAGCTCATGATGTTATGCTTGTCTTTGCTTCTCATTCCAAGCGTTATCGTATCGGTATTAAGCTATCAGGCTGCAACTGATTCATTGAACCACAACGGCGAGGTCATTCTTAAAAATAATGTCAAAAGCACGATACAGTTGATCGCCATGCTGGACGCGCAAGTTAAGGCTGGCGTAGTGGAGAAGGCTGGCGCTGAAGAATTCGTCCGCATGACGATGCTGGGGCCAAAGGGCGAGGATGGCAAACGGCCGATTAATAAAGCGATTGATCTGGGCGAAAGCGGATATCCGTTCATTATCGATGATAACGGCCTGACGCTGGCGCATCCTTCGATGGAAGGAACGAGCCTTGACGGACTTGAGAACAATAAAGGCGAGCTCGTCCTTGATACCGTGAACCATCTGCCGGTTACCGACGCCTTCGTTGAGACGGCGAAATCCGGCGGTGGTTTCGTATATTACGATTGGCAATTGCCGGGACAGACGGATAAGTACGCATCCAAGGTTACATACATAGAGAAAGATCCGAACTGGGGCTGGAATATCGCGGCCGGCACCTATATGCAAGATTTCAACAGCGGCGCAAGCAAGATCATTAAGGTAACGATTATTACGCTCATCATTACGAGCCTTCTAGGAGTAGCGGCGGCCAGCTTGTTTACGATTAGATTGACGAAGCCGATCAAGCAAGTGTCACAGCGCGCGTCTGAAGTCGCGAAGGGCAACTTGAAATTAGAGCCTATCGTTTGCAAGAGCGGAGATGAGCTTGAAGCGCTCGCAGGCAGCTTCAATGAAATGGTCGTACAGCTGAAGGGCCTCGTCGTCGAGGTTGGTCGGAGCGTCGATCAAGTGGCTGCGTCATCGGAAGAGCTGATGGCAAGCGGCGAGCAGACGAGTCAAGCAAGCGAGCATATTGCTCATACGGTTCAGGTGGTTGCCGAGGGTGCTGAGAAGCAGTCGGCAAGCGCAGAGGAAAGCTATCAAGTCATTCATGATATGTCGGCTAGCATTCAGCAGATCGCATCCAGTACGGAGCATGCTTCCCATGCGGCCAAATACACGTCGGAGCGTGCGACTGCGGGCAACGATAAGCTGGAGCAGGCGGTTACACAGATGGAGTCGATTCAACAGTCCTTCAACAGTCTTGCCGTGGCGGTGCGCGGATTAGGTGCGAGATCGCATGAAATTGGCAGAATGGTTCAGGTAATTACCGATATATCCGCTCAGACGAATCTTTTGGCGCTTAATGCTTCCATTGAGGCGGCTAGAGCGGGCGAGCATGGCAAAGGCTTTGCCGTTGTGGCGGGCGAGGTAAGGAAGCTTGCTGAACAGACGAAAGTGTCCAGCGGTCAAATCGCCACTGTTATTCATGCGATTGGCATTGAAACAGAGCAAGTTGTCAAAGCGATGGATGAGGCAGGCGAAGTATTAACTCATGGTATTGTCGTTGTCGAAAATGCCGGCGAGATGTTCGATTCAATCCGCGTAGAGGTACTTCAGGTAGCTCAGCAGATCGATGAGGTTTCTATAGCGGCTGGTAGTATTGCGGCCGGGACAGAGCAGGTCATGCAGTCCATCAAAGAGGTTGCAAGAGTCGCTGTAGAAGGCGCATCCGGCTCCCAGTCGGTCGCAGCGGCAGCGCAGGAGCAGACGGCTTCGATGGAAGAGATCGCGGCTGCCTCAACGATGCTTGCGCGAATGGCCGAGGATTTGCAGCTTCAAATCAATCGATTCCAAGTGTAGTTTCAATAGGGCTGTCCAGCCGGCGATTGCTTGCCTGCTTGGACGGCTCTTTGCGTTCCTGGGCAAATACGCAACCAGTCCCGTAACACGCCGAAGTAGTGCTGTAAGGACATATGTGTTCTTACGTGGAGTAACAAGTGTGTGGTTGGTCTGTGTAAGAGCGTATACGCGCTTACAGGCTTCAATGGGTTGGGCGGAACGCAAAGAAACCGCCTTGGCGTCGGCGGCTTTCGCGGATTCGGCATTATAGGAAAGAGAGATGATGACATCAAATGCGGTTAATTATAAAGGGTATAAAGTATTGTGAAAATGTTAAGAAACTTCCAAATAAAGCTTTGTGCCGTCCGTGTATTGGAAGATAGCGACGTCGCGTACCATTTCGACGGATTTGATCCGTCTCCACTTTTTGCGGAAGTCGAAATCGAGCTCCATTTGGTGCAATTTATGGTTGAGCTGTTCTACCAATGCTGATTGTTCGTTAGGGTAATAGACGGGAACAGAACGTTTTTTGAAGTTAATGATTCGCATCATAACCTCGAACACCTCCGATCATTTTTTCCCATTCTAACGTACAATTTTTAGCGCCTTATGAAACTGCCGTGAGGATTTTGTTTATTTTGCTCATACTTTCCTAATACATTTACGAGCTGGAAAAACTGCTATATTTTTTCTTGTAATAGCCATGCCCGTAATGGCGCTGACTTGGCGGTGGATAGTGCGGTGGACGGTTATGACTTCTTCTATGGTCGCTGCTGCTGTAGTGGTGATGCCTATGGTTTTTTCGGCCGATGAGGGAGTAAAACAAACGCTTTAGCAAATGTCTAATCATCATTATGACCTCCTGTTCATGCATTTGAAAAGTAGTACGGCGGGGCTGCTCCGAAGTTTCCTGCGAATGGCGGATTTCTCCTCGACAACAAAAAATAGGCGATGTAAGCTGAGCTTACGGCATATATATAGGCTAACGCATACGCTTACGAAGTAGGTTTGCATTCGCAAACCTTAGGATACGCTTACGAAGTAAGTTTGCTACGCAAACTTAAGCACACGCTTACGAAGTAGGTTTGCATTCGCAAACCTTAGGATACGCTTACGAAGTAAGTTTGCTGCGCAAACTTTTGAGGAGGTAGTCACCATGCTGCATGCAATCGCTCACAAATGGAGGGATATGCTTAATCATTGGCGAGATTATCCGCTCCGTGAAGGGAAGAAGTGGAAGGGACGCTACCTTATCGAGCGGTTCCTCGGAATGGGAAGCTACGGTCAGGCGTATGCCTGCCTGGATTTGCAGAGCGGTCAATCCGTATTGCTGAAGCGCAGCAAGCCGAGCAAGGGGGAGCTGGGCAGGCGGCTGCTGGAGCGGGAAAGTTTTATTTTGCAGGAGCTGCTTCATCCCCAAATTCCGCGCTGGTACGGCTTCGAGAGAATGGCGGGTGAAGACGGCCTCATTATGGAGCTCATCGACGGCAGTTGCCTGGAGGACGAGTTGCAGGAGCACGGCCGCACCTATTCGGCGCTTGAGGCGTTGTGCGTATTGCAAAATCTGCTTCAGCCGCTTAAAGAGCTGCACAGAATGGGATTCGTGCATCGTGACGTCCGCGTACCGAATGTGCTGTATAAGCAAGGCGTCATGTATTTGATCGACTACGGCTTAGCCTGCCGCATCGGTGAAGAGCTCCCTCAGGAGCTGCGTGAGCAGCTTAAGGAGATACCGGCGGGAGATAAGGAGGCGTCCGGCAGTTGGGCGGCGGTGAAGCGGCGAATGCGTGAGCCGAACCCGACGAGCGACCTGTACGGTCTCGGCCACCTGTTCCTTTTCTTGATGTACGCCGGCTTCGAGGCGACAGACGATCTCGAGGAACGCGGCTGGGAGGAGGAGCTGGCGCTTCCCGCGCAAGTCATATCCTTCATTCGCAAGCTGCTTACGTCAGGAGAGGACGGCTATCTATCAGCGGAGCAGTGTGAACAGGAATTAGAGCAGCTCATTGCAGCGCTTAGAGGGCCAAGCAACGTCATCCGGAAGTTAACAAGTAGTAGGCGGCGGTAAGCAGCAGAAGGTGGAGCGGGTAGAAACTTCGCCAAACGATACGCGGTATTTTGATCCGATCGGCGGCTTGAACGAATTCGGGCAAGTAGACGAGCAGCATCGTCGAAGCAAGACTGAATAGTTGAATATACCAGCCCTTATAAAATACGAATATCGCATTCAGGGCAAAATGCCAAGCTATCATCCAATAAGGAGACGAGTAGCGATATAGGATTACTAGTAATAGGCAATAAGCGCCATAGCTGAAGGGTAATAGCTCTAAGAGCAGGATAGCTGATGCAATGACGGCGATCTGCGCAGGCAGCCTTCCCTTCCATCGATCCAAGAGCATGAGCAGCAGCAGGCTGATGAATAACGTGCCGACCGTATTAACTTCCGTTTGCTTGAACAGCATCATATAAGGAATTTGAGAGAGTAGAGCGATAAGTCCGGTACGCTGCAAATAACGATTCACGCTGCGGGTGCGGAAGTAGCCAAGCACAAGCGCATAGGCATAGAAGGGCAACGCAAGTCTGCCTAACATCCGCCACTTGGAGTCGTCTGGGAACCAGACGATGCCGATATGATCGATTAACATGGTCAGCATGGCTAAAAATTGCATGGGAACCACCTTTAAACATGAGGTTTTTCCCAGTATAGCATAACCTTGATCGGAATAGAGGGGTTAGAAAAGCCCCCAGCTTCGGCAGTTGGAAGCGGGAGGCTGCGAATCCTATGGAATCTGATCAACGAGCGGACAAGGTTCACAGCCCGGCGTTTTTCTGCAGCCGTCTAGCGATCTCCCGAAAGTCCTCGGCAGAGATACCTGGCGCGAACTCTTCTGGGATGGGTGCTAGATCAGGCATAGGCGCCCCTTGCGGAGCTCCTTGAATGACTTCGAGCTGTGCGCCCGTTTGCGGGTTCTGTCCGTTCCATATAAGCACAATATCTTTGTAATCGTTCGGGCTGAACGTATACAGCTTGTTGCCGAGACCCATCGCCTCGAACTTCCGTGCCGCATCGAAGGCGTTATTGCTTAGATCGGGGATCGGAATGAGCTTCTTCACATCCACGCCTGTCGCAATCTCCAGCGCCTTCGCATAGGCAAGCACATGAACCCCGCCTCGTACGAGCAAATATCCGATCATCTCCCGCGCTGTCGGGTGATCGGTCATTTCGTATACACGCATCTTATGAGTCCTGGCACCGCATTCCAGGAAGAAGTTATGCAGCAGGTCCAGCACAAGATTGCCGCTGCTGAACACATTGTCGCCAGTCCATGCTCTGCCCATGGAGTCCCCGGCTAGAGAAGTCTGCGCCGTAGCAATAAAGTGATACGTATTGCGCTTATTCACGCCTTCTCTCAGCGGCGTAGAGTCCGGCGGACCCGGCTGGGTGGAGCCGGTCAGCACCATATTGATAGCCGTCGATACGAGCTCGACGTGGCCAAACTCTTCCGCCGTAATGCTGGAGACGAGATCATAGAACGGCTTAAGCCGTTTACGATCACGGAAGTTGAATGATTGATACATGTAGTTGTTCAGCGTCGACATTTCGCCGAATTTGCCCCCGAGCAGCTCTTGTACGGCTGCCGCCGCATTGGCGTCTGCGTAGGGGGAGGGAGGCAGCTCGATTTGAAGCTTATTGATCCTCTCGAACAAGGCAGCGCACACCTCTTTCCGTTGCGAATTCCTTCCTTGTCATGTGTATGACAGCAGGCGTCGTCGTAGACCTGCAATCTGACAAAATAGGACACGCATTGTCGAATGGCAGAGAGTGAGGGTGTGCACTCTAGCTATTTCAAAGCGATAACGAGCAAGTCGAATAGGAGCAGTGGAAGAACGGTTTTGAATGGACTGTGGAACACGCGAGGATCGTGCATTGTGCATTGCAAATGAACGAAGCACGAGTCAACGTGTATAATGACTCCCTCGTAGCAACGGCCATCGGCCATTTTGACACAGACGTATTTATGCATATGGCTGCCGCACAGGCGCGTGACCTTGTCTCGAATGTCGCTAACCGTCGCGGTATGCGCCTTATCGGCCTTGTAGACGATCGTATTGCTTGCCGCCGCTTGCTGTTTTTTGTCGGACAAGGAATTACCCCCATTCGAATCGATTTGACATATAAGTATGCGTTCGGCCGGCATGTCATGCAGACAGGATGCGAAAGCTCGGACGAAAAATCGACACAATATAGGAAGCGAAAACCAGCTGCAAATCTATTGACTTTTGTTCAGAAAATTATTATTCTAATAAAGTTGTTTCTTGAAATTGCGAGAAAAACAAATGATTTGCTGATGTAGCTCAGGGGTAGAGCAACGCACTCGTAATGCGTAGGCCGGGGGTTCAATTCCCTTCATCAGCACCAAATTACCTACATCGTCCACTTAGTGGGCGTTTTTTTGTTTATACGGTCTTCAATTCATCAATTATCCACCGGTGCCCGTCATGATGTATCGTGATACTCCTGAATATGCTCTGAACGATTTCCTTCTGCGTTTCCTCACTGAATAGTTCCCAATTCTGCTTTAGTTCCGAAACGACCTTTAGCAGCTCATCAGGCGATATCTCTTTTTCGTACTCTTCAATGGGGGCAACGATTGCAAATATGCCGGCCATTCTGCTTTCTTCATCCTCAATTAAAGCTGCGTAATCGGCAGAGGTTAAGTTTCCATCACCGAGAGCTAGCATCCAATTCTTTTTACGGCGGTTCGATGTTTCTATTTCTTTGTGGACATCGATCTTCGGTCTCTTCTTAGTCACTTTAGGTTGGATAGCTCCACCTTCGAAAATAACCTGTGATAAGATCAGCTCGTTTAGGATCTTCTCAGATATCTTAGGAGTTGTGCAAAGCTTGTGATGGATGTTCTTATGACATGCATAGTTCTTATACTTCGCGATTCCGTACGATCGGGTTACAGTTGTAGCCGTCCCGTTAAAGTTAGCACCACACAACCCACATTTAAGAATCCCACTATATGCGTACAAGTAAGATCCTCGAGACATTTCGGAATTGAAGCGCCGTTTAACGATCTTCTTGGCTGCTTCGTAGTCCTCTCTCGATACTAGCGGCTGATGAGATCCCTCAGTTATGATACGTCTATCCTCAGTCCATGACTTTGGCTTAAAGTGGTTGTAACCGGCATACCGTGGGTTCGTAATGATTTTGTCGATCTTATCCGCATCCCACAGGCCACCTTCCTTGCCCGTTGATTTTTCATTCATGTGCCGGGCAATCTTCAGCTTCCCCCATCCACCCAAAAACAACCTGTACACTTCACGTACTAACTCCGCTTCTTCTTCCTTTACCACAAGCTCCATATCGTCGTTAAATGTGTAGCCGAGTAGGGGGCGACTTCCATACCTGCCGCCTTTCTGCGCTTTCTTAATAAGCCCCTTGAGCGTCTCCTCACGCAAGTTGTCTAGGTACACCTCTGCCCATATACCTGAGAACATTAGAAAAGCCTTACCCATCGGGGAGCGTGTATCAATCTCTTCCGATCCTTGAGCTGCGATTATTAACCGCACGTCGAGTTTATTAATGAGCTGAAGGAAGTTGTATAGGTCGCCTTGGTTACGGGATAACCTGTCTAATTTGTGAATTACGACAGTATCGAACCTACCGGCCTTCATGTCTTCAACCATAGCTTGTACACCAGGGCGCTTGAACGTCTTACCGCTGACTGCTGGATCGGAGTAGACACGGTAGAGTTGTAGGCCTTTCTTGTTAATTAAGTCCATTAATATGTCATGCTGCGCTTCCATCGAAAAGCCCTCATCGGCCTGCATACGGCTCGAGACACGAATGTATATAGCTGCTCTGTTCATATGTTCCTCCTTATAAGAAAAGCCCCTATAGAGGGGCTGATAAATTAATAATAATCTATTTAGAAAAACGTTCAACGTTCTTAACTCCAAAAGTTCCATCAAAGCGAGAATCTAATGTTGTATGGAGTATATTCATTGATGACTTAGCGCTCAGAAAATTATTGAATGCGTTGGAAGTATCTCCTTTAACGAGGTAATTCTTAGCGCGTTCAATTATGTTAATTATTTGCTCAAAAGAGTATGCGTCAGGTACGTCATTTGCATTTAAGATAAACAACCAATCATCCAACCCTGCAATATTAATTCTTTCTACTACATCTTGTGCTTGGTTATATTGTTCTTGGTTAGTAGCCTGTCCAACGAGATCTAATGAAACTGATAATAAATCCATTTGATCCATGAAATATATAAACGCACGATTTGATTGCATTAATTTGTTCATTTCAACGAATTCTTTTTCATCTACAAATGACTCCGGCTTTTTTAAATCTACTGTTTGGTTCTTACCATCGACAGAATATGAAATTCCAGCTTGTTTCAAAAGATATACTGGCACCATCGTACGGTTATCATACACGAATGCAGGAACGTCCGTTTTAACGGCCGCACCGTCCACCGTAATACGAATGATGTCAAACCCTTTGTATTTACCCCAAATAGAAGCTGCACTCACAACACCGGTTAATAAGATCATTAAAGCAATGGATAAGAGCATAACCTTCTTCTTCATTTAGACACTCTCCCTATATTATATATATGTATTTTATCGGCATCCAAGTGGAAAAAACAAGAAAAACCTCTGATGGATGTCGCAACCACCAATAGTTCCAAGTTTTGGTGGCTTCAATCCTTATAAATACCTTACATATCCGTAGTAGTAAAACCAGCGTAATAGTATAATTTAAATAATTCGATTAATAGGAGAATGGTCATGCTATTGTACGTATTTCTAAGCTTTATCGAGACTGCAACGGTTATCTCAATGATATTTTCGTTGTACCGATGGCCGCATTCAGAGTACCGACTCGAAATCGCAGCTATGGCTATTTGGAGCGCTGTATCGTCTTACATTATGAGAGAAGTTGTGGGGCTGCCGTTATTTGATCCTTTATTGCAAGTGATGCTCTTTATTTTCTTCCTTCGTTATGTGATAAAAGTGAGGTATCTACAATCTTCCTTGGCTACATTATCGGTCTATGTACCTTATATTTTTTTGCAAAGCTTTGTGATTACTACATATACGACTATAGGACTAATTACAAATGAACAAACTACACAAAGTAGAAGTTACGGAGCGATCTTGGTACAAGGTTCTTCTATCGCTATTGTTATAGTTGTTATCTATATAATGTACAAGTTCAACCTTGGATTCCAGTTTATCAAGAGGCCACCCCATGATATAAAGGGGACTGAGCGAAATATTGTAGTAAATCGGTACTTGTGGATCGCTGTAGGAATTGGAATGATAGTCGTTACAGTATCAACAGCCCTATTACTAAATATGTCTCCGTTATTCATTATTCCTTTATGCCTCCTGTCATCTTTAGTGCTTTACTACTTGTCATATCGGAGGGAGCTGCTGGATCGTGATCGAATCATTATCCCGAAAAGTATCAATAACAATAAGACGATGGGACAGTGATATAAAAACAAGCGAGGATGTATTGAGCTATTACTTAGGATATTACATCAATTTTCTCAGTATTGTTCTAATACCACTTGTCATTGGGCTGCTAACAAATGAATTTTTAGGCACTGTAATTGCAATAGGAGGGTTCGCATTACTTCGAAAGTTCTCAGGTGGTTTTCACCTGTCTCTAACACCTTGCGCCATCCTTTGCATATCAATGTTTTCTATCTTTCCTCACATGCCAATCGCACCAAATACTGTTATAATAGTAAATATGGTGGCTTTGCTAATAGTTAGTTTATTCGCGAAAAACCGACTAATAGCGGCAGTCATTGTTCTTTCTAACTTCATATTCATGTCTGAGCCACTAGCTCTTACGTTTCTAGCTCAAGCGCTTACACTAATCAAATTTAGAGGAGGTGACAACAAATGAAGAAGTTCATCGCTAGTCAAGTTAATAAAGTTGTCTCTGCAAAAGTATCTAAGACTGATGTAGAGCCATTCAAGCTATTCGTTGGCAGTCAACCGGTGCCACAAGAACTTAAAAAGTAGTGATTTCATATGATGTTACCTTGCGAAAAAATAATCGATGGAAAACGAACCGGCATATACGAAGTCGTAGACTTTAAAAATGAAGTTTTTTTTATCGATATTTTTAAACCAAGTAAGCGTTGGAACGCAACATACCCTCTTTTCCATACGAGAAGAGGGTTTTTCACAACAATACAGACTTTGGAGGGGTACGAAGTAGCTCTTCAGGACGAAGGATACGCAAGTCTGGATTCAGTTAACGTTGTGAATTTAAGTATGATCAGAGGGATAGATGAGGTTGAATGTTCGCTTTCCTTTGATGGTGAAGAAAAAACTAGTGTTGCGAAGATTCATCACAAAACAATACGTGAAATGTTAGAAGAGGACTAAGCTGATGGGAATTAGCAGTCCTCTTTTTGTTACATAACATATCAATTACGATATGTAAAGAAAAATCGAGCCTATGTTTGAAAGGGCATACTTAGCGCAAATTTCGACATCGTTCTACGTTATGTACGTGTTAATATACAGATATCTTCTTGAGTCGTCAACATTTGGAATTTGACTATAAGAGAGTGATATGTATCATACCAATGCTTTGAGGGGCGAAGGATAAAATCCTTCGAGCTTACGAATCAACTAATTTCCAATCGTAGAGGTCATCGATCCTGCAGCCGAGTTTTTCGGCTATCGATTTAGCATCTGCCAAAGTCATCACATACCTGTTGTTCTCATACGCTGAAATTGTCGATCTAGATATGGAGGTGAGGTCAGCGAGGGTCTGTTGTGTAATTCCTTTGGGAATCCGTAGTTGACTCAGTAAGCATCGCCCGGCCTCGATATGAGCCATAACGATACTCCTCAATTATTATTTTATTTAGCTTGTAACGCGAACACTAGTTCGTATAAAATGAGTTATAATACTAACATGAGACGGGACGGTGCCGCTGGTGGAAAAGATTAATTTTGAAATAACATATGAACAATTGAAAGCGCTAGGTATTGATCCGAGTGAAGGTATAGATTATTTAGAAAGTAAAGATGCCAGTACACTTACTCCCGCTCACGTTAAGAGCCTTCATGTTTTGCGCCAGTCGACAGTTGCTTCTTCATGAGCCTTTTAACGCGAACGAAATCTACAAATTCGTTCGCTTCTTCCTCTGATAGAGTCATTCCATCCACAGTAAAGTTCATTCTTTTAAGAATGTCCTCGTTAGTTAATTCCATTTCTAAAAATTCAATAAGTGCTGCAGCTGAACTTTTTTCTTTTCCGGTTAGTAGCCAATCAAGACTAACGTTGAAGTGAATTGCAATTTTATTAGACATTTCATGTGATGGTTCTCTTTTATCTGTTTCATACATACCTAATGTGCTTTTTCCTATCTTTAATACCTTCGCAAATTCCTCTTGAGAAAGTCCTTGCTTATTACGCAAATGAGCTATTCTAGATCCCAACGAACTCATAATTAACTATCACCTCCAATATGAAATTATATCACAAAACGTGATCACTAAACTTTTGATCACAAAATGTGAAAATTATGCTTGACGATCACATTTCGTGAGTGTATATTGTTAATAGGCGGTCACGATACGCGACTGAGGAGGTGAATATATGAAGAATACTAAGATGGCTGAACTAAGAGGAGACCGCTCCCTACGCGATGTTGCGAGAGAGTTGGATATTCCTTACAGCACTTACGCAATGATTGAAACTGGTCACAGATTTCCACGGAAAGAACTTGCTATGAAACTTTCTAAGTTCTATGGTGTGACAATTGATGAGCTTTTTTTTGACCAAAACGATCACGATACGCGATCGAACAAGCAATCTGCCTAACATCATTAGTTTACACCATTAAAACCCAATCAGAAAGGTGGAAATATCAATGAAACTCAATGTAGTAAACCAAAATGGGAAGTTTTTAGTGGATAGTCGCGAAGTTGCAGATATGACAGACAAGAAACACAAGGATCTAATGAGGGACATTCGCAATTATAGCGATATCTTACTAAGCGCAAATCTGCGCCCAGTGGAATTTTTCGCTGAAAGTACTTACCAAGATGCTACCGGCCGAACATTACCTTGCTTCCTATTGACACGGAGAGGTTGCGATATGGTTGCAAATAAAATGACCGGTGAAAAAGGTGTTCTCTTCACAGCTGCTTATGTAACGGAATTTGAAGAAATGGAAAAACGCCAACAAAACAATGTAGAGATTTTAGATGAAAGAAAGCAACGTATCGCTCTAATGAAAACAATGATCGACCATGATGAGCGCCTGGATACGGTTGAAGACAGAATGAACCAAATTGAAGCAAAAGTTGATGAGCAGATCACGCTGGATAGCGGGCAGCAACGGCAAATCCAAAAGGCAATATCTCGAAAAGTGTACAGCATCGAGCAAGATGATAAGATTCGCCGCCTGTTGTTCCAGCAGCTTCACCGCGAAATCAAGGATCGTTGGGCAGTTCCGAGTTACAAGGACGTTCGCAAAATCGAGTTAAACGGTTTGATGGACTATATCGAAGCTTGGCGCCCAGTGGCGGCATAAGGAGGCATAACTATGGAAAAGCCCATCGTATCCATATCTGTATTCTCTCGGGAGCTACTAGAAAAGATGTACCACGAAGTAGAAGCCAACAAGGACAAGCATAAAAACCGCCGCAAGCCAGCATGAAACACGCCCTCTACGCCTCTATACAGGCACTACAAGCCTACCGGAGCGCGAGTTGGCATGAGCGTTTGAACATCATGACGAAATATTTCGAGAGTGAGCTGCCTATCGTGATTGAAGAGATGAAGAGAAAGCTGGAGGAGGAACGGGAATGAACAAGAAAGTCGAATCAGCTCTAGTGGCAATTATGATCGAGCTTGCATGCGTCAATACAATTTTAGCAGTTATCGTAATCATTCTATCGGATAAGTTATAGGAGGCCTAACCATGGAAAACCCAGTCATAGCAGCAGCTGAGCGCCACAACAACCGCATCACGTACCGTCGCCCCATTGACCTATTTGACCCATGTGAGTGTGGTAGAGCTGAAGCAGCTGGCATCTACCAAGGCAAGCAAAGACTATGCGAATCGTGCCTAAAAGGCATATTGGAGGTCGAGTTGATATGAACAGAGTAACAGCCCCATGTCCACCGCAGCCGGTTAGAAACCCAAGGAATGGCGATCCATTCGCACGAAAAGGAGGCATTCGAGTATGACCCGTATCCCACACCCTGACAAGCCTTGCGAGGCACAAGAAATACGCGAACATCTACAAGGGCTGCTTAACTGCAACATTAAAGGTAAATGGGACTTAGAAGGAGTGCTGTACTGGCTCAAGTATAAGTCACCGCTGATAACAGAAGCCGCTGACATCATGGTTGAGTTCATAGACGAACAGTATCCCGATAAGGTGATTGACTTGGTTAAGAGAGAGGATGAAGCAGCGTGATAAAAGCAGACCATATCAGCAATGCAAGAATGTTCTACAACAACTACCCCGATACCACCGTTATCAAGATCGAAATTGATGATTCAGTAAGTGTAAAAACTGAAATCAACATCGCTGAAGCTAAGAAATTACGGGACGACCTGACAGACCTTATCCGGTGGATTACGGAGGATGACGAAGCATGAACAAGCCAATCCTCACTGAAAAGCAACTAGACGACATATGGTTCAAGCTCGCTGATGGTGAGCCGCTAGACAACGAGACAGCTACATTGTTATTCAAAGACAACTGCTTCTACTCCGGCGAATACTACAAACGCCAATATGAGCAAAGAAGGGAAGAGTTATATGCCTCTTAATCCACGATATCAATTTGGCGGCGACAAGTACCAATCCACTCGAGACGATGACCGCCGATCCTTTTTCGAACGAGTCCAAGCTGAGAAAGACGACATCTTATCAGCGCTGAAATCTGTTGTAGGCAATTGGGCAGAGAACGAGATTGACGAGGGCAACAACCCCACATTTGAAAACTTTCGGGACGAGTACCCTGAGTGGGATGTTGAAGAGTTGTACGCAACAATCGGGGAGGAAATGGAGAGGGTGAGAGCTTTATGCGGAAAAGAATCGAATATCGCGATCTAGCAAAACAAGCACTCTCTGATGGAAAGAACCATCTAATCATGATGTACGCCAAAAACCACGCTAGGGAATACCGCAGACAGCAAGAGGAAATGAAAAAAGGCACTGCGTCAACAGTGCCAATAAGCCAATGAAAAAAAGTTTATACAGCCATTCTAACTTAAAAGGAGACGATTTTCAATGTCACTTACATTATACGAATTATCCGACTCTCTAAATCAAGTAGCTCAAATGATGGAGGACGGTGCAGAAGGGCTAGAGGGCATCTTAGAGACGATTGACCTCACGTTCCAACAAAAGGCTGAAGGGATTATTAAACTGCACCACAGCAAGCTTAAAGAGGCTGAAATGATCGAAAACGAGATCAAGCGCCTTAAACAACGGTCGGACAAGCTTCGGAAAGATGGTGATTGGCTGCATGACTATGTTGAACGGGAAATGTTGAAGGCCAACGTGACTGAGGTTAAGTCATCGCTGTTCAATATCAAGCTTGGCATGAACCCTCCGCGCGTTGAGGTTACCAATCAAGCGTTGCTGCCGTCACAATACACTCGCACTTCAATATCAATCGTGCCGGACAAGATCGCCATTAAAGAGGAACTGCAGAAGGGCAAGACAATCCCCGGCGCAGAGCTTCGGCAAGATATGAAACTAAAGGTCAAGTGAGGTGACCGAAATGAATGAAAACATGAAGGTGTACGAGCAGGTACGCGCTGTACCTCCTGAAGCTCTGAAACCAATCGTTGGCGGCCGGCTAAGAGGCATGAGCGACATTAACCCAATGTGGCGCATTAAAATGCTTACCGAAGTCTACGGGCAGTGCGGTATTGGTTGGAGGACAGAGATCACGGAAAAGAGATTGGAACACGGTGCCGGCGATGAAATCGTTTGTTTCGTTGACATCAATCTATACGTGAAGGTAGATGGTGAATGGTCTTACGCAATACCCGGAATGGGGGGCAGCTCATTTGTAACGCTTGAAAAAAACGGACTGTATACGAGCGATGAGTGCTTCAAAATGGCATACACCGATGCGATAAGCGTTGCTTGTAAGTCGCTAGGATTCGCAGCTGACGTTTACTTCGAAAAAGACAGAACCAAATATACAGACCAACAAGACAAGCAACCACAAGCTCCACAAGGCTCACAGAGCAATCACAGCAACCAAACGAACCAAACTACTCAACAGCAACCGCAACAGCCCACAGGACTTCCGGCAGCGTCTAGCAATAGTAACGGAAGCGGTAGCGTGAAGCTGGCAACAGAGAACCAAGTGAAGCTTTTACGGAGTAAGCGAAGGGCAGCAGGATTTGAAGGGAATGTAGAGATCAATCGGCACCTCGGACTTACTATTTCAAGCCTAACTGAGCTTCCAATGTCGAAAGTCAATGAGCTTATTAAATTCTTGGATGATAACAAGAAGACAGCATAGGAGGTCAACGTGGATCTCTCCAATCAACCGGTACGGGCTGTTACTAAAGCAGCCCAAACCTACAACAAGCGTGTAAAGCTCACACAACGCCAAATGGGCGACATTAGCACAAAGGTAGACAAACAGTTGAAAGAAAGGTCAGGACACGTATGTGAGCATTGTAGCGCGGCTAGAGCGACAGAGAGAGCGCACATCACAGGTCGCAAGCATTTGACGCACAAAACGACCGTTGAAGACCTGTTTCATCTTTGTACGCCTTGTCACGATTGGCTGGACGAAACACCTGAAGGAATCCGCTATAAACGCAAATTGAGAGGGATTGACCTATAAACAGCAGCCGGCCGCAATTGGCTAGCTGACTTCAAGCGACAGTTGGAGGACGGAAAATGATCAGGTGGGAAGATATAAAAATAGGACACACCTACGGAAATGGCAAAGGACAGTTCCGAAAAGTGAGGAGTTTCACTAATACATTGGGTCAAAAATCGAATGAGCCGATTGACATTTGGTATGTAAGGTGCACAGAAGGCGGCGCACTGATCGGACAAGGAATTGAGAAAGTATGCTACGTTACGACATTTACACAATGGGCAACGGACTCTTATGGGGATGTCGGGAACGTCAAGGAGGACAAAGCGTCATACGCCCTCTCCACCCTCCAATGCCCTACAGAATAACCCTCTACGACAGCACAGGCAAGGCAATCAAACGCAGCAAGCCCTTGCCTGAGCGTCCAACGGAACGTTTTATCGAGATAAGTTACGAACTTTGGCCTAAGACAGTTAGCCATGAAATTGAGGTGGATGCGGAGTGAGCAAGCCTTATAAAGGATGCGTGTTTTGCAACGGTACAGGTAAGTTTCAGCATGTAAGTGGTAGATGGTATAGATGCTATTGCGTGAAGGAGGATACCAACAATGAGTGAGAAGAGAGATTTGCAGGTTGATCGCCAACTGATTGTACGCCGTCTTGATGGTTGGATTCTCAACTATATGGAGGCAGAGAAGATAGCTTTACACGCCATAGACAGAGCCATAGCAGCAGAGAAGGAACGGGACGAGCTACGGAATCGGGTGGAGGTATATGCCGATTCCGTAGAAGGGCTGTACCAAATCATACAACGGGATCCGCTCACTTCACTTGATCGAGATCAAGCAGAGGAAACTATGGCGATATTGAGGAGGCTGAAGAACAATGAGCCATCCTAACGAAACGGGAGAAGCACAGAAGTGGAAACCCAGCCTATGGTTCCGCATTAAAACCAATATTGAAGCTGCTTGGTGGTATGTGAGGCATCATAAATGACCTTTATACGGATAGATCAAATTTGAGGAGAGATGAAGATGAGCGAAATTAATTTAATTGAGGAAAATACTGACTTATCACAACTGAAAAAGCCAATCGGCTGGGACTTGGAAGTTAAAGGTGTCCCATATGATGTATACCGCGTTGATGGGCACATCCATACAATAGGCGGGAAGATGGGCGAAAACAACTATTGGGCTTGTCCTGCAGACGAAAAACCTACTTTCGAAAACCTTATTGAATTCAATGGGGATGCTCCTACTTGGGGCGTTTCCTTTGAAAGAAATAACTATATCAAACACAAGTGGGGCGAAACATCGGTTGAATGTAACGGTGATTGCTGGATTACCCGAAACGGGAAGAAATTCTATCAAATTCCTGCTCGGTATATGGACTATGGATTAGCTAAAGCGCAACATTTATTAGTCACTCTACTTGAAGAATGTCCACTGTATCTTTCTGAACGGAATTGGAAGGAGCAAGCGATCGGCAGGAAGATTTGGTACGAAGGTCAGCCCGCCAAGATAACTCGAATCAATCAGGATAATGAGTTATGGATTGAGCCTGATGGAATTGACAAGTTTATAGCACCACCACACTGGGGCGACGACTTTGATTATGACGATTATGAGGATGGTTTGCGAGTGGATTTACTGTCCAAAAACATTTACTGGTACAGGGATTAGGGATGATGGAACGCTCAGCAGAAGAGACATTAAAAATATTTAAACAAGTCATGTCGCAACGAGAAAAATACGTCCGAGAAAAGTTCCGATCCATTGAGAGTAAAGGACGAGACGTTCAGCCGCAGCTAAGTAAAATGTTGCGTGGTGGAATGTTAAGCGAACATACGACTATGAAAGGCGTTCTACAGATGATCGAGAAAGGCGAAGAGGACGTGTCGGACTACTGGAAGTAGCCAAATGGAAGGAACAGAAGGGCAGCTATTCGCCCTTCTCCTCCGGAACATATTCGAGTAAGTCGCCAACTTTGCAATTGAAATAAGCACAGAGGGCGTTGAGAGTATCGTAATCGATTCCTCCGCCCTCACCATTGTAAATCTTAGCTAGGGTACGACGAGAAATATTAGTTTCCTTTTCCAGTTGGGAGAAGCTTTTCACCTTATGCTTACCCATCATTTCAGATAAAAGTGGACGTATCATATCAATCACCTGTCAAGTTATTAGTTAATTCTATCATAACCATAGTTCTCAATAAGTAAACGTTATAAGCCTAATTGGTAAATATATATACCAAAACGGTAAATATATGATACAATGACGTCAATAAGAATTTAAGGAGTGATGAAATGATCAAACACAAAAACATTCCTTATCGGATGGCAGAGAACGATCATAAAAATTTGAAAGTATTCTGCGCCGAAAAGGGTATCTCGATGCAAGAGTTCATGGATCGAGCTGTCAGAGAGTATAAGCAAAAATGGGTGGTGTAGTGAATGTCAGATGTGAAATGGATTAAAGTCGCGGTTGATATGTTTGACCATGACAAAATCGACTTCCTGCGCAGCCTGCCTGAAGGAGATTCAATCATCGTAACTTGGATTCAGATGCTTACTATAGCTGGAAAGAGCAACAACGGTGGTTATCTGATGGTCACCGATCGTATTCCTTACACCGAGCAGCTTCTAAGTAATAAGCTCAGACGGCAGCCGGTATTCCTACAATTCGCGCTTAACACGCTTGAAAATCTCAATATGATCAATGTTGAAGATGGCCCTTATCATATCACCAATTGGGAAAAACATCAGAATACAGACGGCATGAAGAAAATTAAGAGCAAGGCTGCAATAAGGCAGAAGAATTACCGCGAAAGAAATAAAACAAACGCATTATCCATAACGGAAAGCGTAACGCGTGACGTAACGGATGACGTAACAGTGACGTCACGTAACGAAACAGAAGTAAGAAGTAAGAATAAAGAAAAAGATACTACACTACTAGACGACTTTGAAACTGTAAAAGAAGCCTACGAAATCATACATTCCGTTGCTGAAATGCCATATTCGAACAGCTTAATCCTTCAAAACCTGTTAAAAGACGGATTCACATCTGACACGATTATTGGAATCATGCGGGAGAAATTCAAACCCAGTGTCAGAACTCTTAAATTTTACGAAAGCGCAATTCGAGAAACTGCTGAAACGGCTCCAAGCGGACGGAGTAGAGGGCAACATACTTATTACGTAAAACCAAGTGAGCTAGAAGCACAACAGGCGGCTAGAATGGCTGAGTTGCGGAAGCAAGAAAAACCAATGTATTATGAACCACTGATTTAGGAGGAATCCAGTTGGACTATATACCTCATACCAATTACGAATACGAAGCTTTTACCGTTGGAGCGATCATAAAAGTGCCGGAATTGATAGACGATGTGACGACCATTGTGACTGACAGTGACTTTTATTACGAGAACACGCGGATCATATATGGCGCTTGCAAGGATCTTCACGTTTCCAACCGGCTGGACTCGAGAACATTAATCGAATGGTTAAGAGAGAAAGGCAATGAGGGCGTAACGGATTATGTTTATGAGTTTGTAAACGGCGTATCAGCTCCACGACTAGCCAAAGAGTATGCGCTGCGCGTGGCAATGCTCAGCATGAAACGAAAGGCCGTAAGGCTTTCCGAGCAAGTCCTCGAGATGGTCGATGACTTTGAAGGTAATGATGTTGCGAAGTTCATGAATCAGATAAGCGGCTTTGTTGGGGATATGGACAGCAATCGCGGCGGTAACATGGTTCGCATGAAAGAATTCTACAAACGCCATATCAAGGACAAGGAAGATCAGAAAGTTATTCATTATCCGAAGACTGGATTGTCAGACATAGACGTGTGGTCAAGAGGGATCGTTTCTAAGCAGCTCATTATCGTTGCAGGACGCCCAGGCACAGGAAAGACAGCCTTTGCCCTTCAAGTTGCAGAGAATGTCTCACATCAGAATTTCGGGGCTGTACCCGTGTTCTCAATGGAGATGGGAACGGACGAGCTAACCGATCGGGTAACAAGCAATAAGACCGGCATTCCATTCCTAAAGTTAAAGCTCAACGACCTAACGGATGATGAAAAAGAGATACGCCGAAGGCTAGCGGACAAACTGAGTGACCATTTCTACGTGGATGATAAGCCGAGGATGGATTTAGGCTATATCGTTTCACAGTGTCGCAAGCTTAAGCGGAGTGACGGAAAGTTGGGCATGGTGGTAATTGACTACTTAGGATTAATAAACATGAATCGAAAGCCAAATGAAAGCCTGAGTGAGACGATCGGCAGAATGACACAAGCGCTTAAGCAGTTGGCTCGAGAACTGGATACATCGATTTACTTATTGGTTCAGATGAATCGAGAGATTGAGAAGCGCGGAACAAAGCGTCCAGTGCTATCCGACTTACGAGACAGCGGCAGTATAGAGCAAGATGCGGATATGGTCATCTTCTTGCATAAGGACGAAGAGAAGTCCGATCCGAAGATGTCGCACATTGATTTAATCGTCGCAAAGGGAAGGAATACAGGCGTTCGAGACTTTGAACTGGCGTTCTTGGTCGAGATTCAACGGCTAGTGACCAAGTCGGTACACGCTCCAGTATCACGATGACAGAGACAGAAGAGTTTCTGCTGGAGCAGTATAAGTCGTTATTGACGGTCGCGAAGGACAACAAGGAACTGACCGAAACCCATTACAGCGCATTTAAAGCAAAGGAACTAAACACGCTGGATGATCTAGAAACGGCGTATGCGGAACTAATACACTTCATAACCAATCATGAATTTTACGACACGCTAGACCGCATCGAGAAAGGCGAAGCGCTGCTAAAGGTAGAGAAAAACCCTGACAAGGCGCGGAAATATCGAACAAGACTGAATGAACTGTACGTCAAACTTGAGCGGCTAAGACCGCAGGAGGCGATCGCGTGATGGATGGCAACGCATCGATAATTCAGAAGATTCAGCTAATTGAGGCGAACCTAGAGACTGCAAGGGACAACATGGAGCGTCAAGCAATGAGGTCAGTCATACGCAAGCTACAGTTTCAGTTGGAAGGTAGAGAGGGCAATAAGAGCCCTTGGAATGTGAGATAAAACAGGAGGAGTGAGGAAGTGTGAGTGAAGCGGAAACGGTAACAGTTAGGTTCGGATACGGTGCATTATCACCAAGCCTTGAAGAACAAGCGAATGAGCAAGGGTTTACATTGGGCGATAAATCGGACTTTTTGGAAGGTTTACGCAAAGCGAGAACGATGCTTATGTTCCATGTTCTGACGGAATCGCAAAATAATTCTATCACGCAGAAGATACACAAACTCGTAATGCGCGAATTAAAGCCGAAGGCCAACGACACGACCGAATCCGCTTAACGAAGTGGAGGCCGTATAGGGTTTGGGTGGAATGTGAGATAGAACAATTTGAGAGAGGAAGTGTACCCATGAAATCAAACAGACCAGAAGTAAGAGTAAGCCATAGTGAGGTAGTGCCGTTTAAGCGTCCGAGTAAGCCGGTTATATCGCCTGATGATCGCAAACGTCAGAAAGACTCGTTGAAAATCACATATGTGGGTGGAGGGAATGACATTGCCTAGAGAGATTAAGTTCCGCGCATGGCACAAGGGACATGAATATGCGCCAGCACAAATGATATATGACAAGAACCCTGGGGATTGCTTGGTTTGGAAACAACAAGGTCAGAACATCGAAGAGGTCATGCAATACACCGGCCTAAAGGATCGCAACGGAGTGGAGATATACGAGGGTGATGTTGTGCAAATCGTCGAAAGCGGGTTTGACAATGTGAATGACATTGATTATTTCGATCAGTGGCTAATAAACGAAAAGGTCACGTCGTACACGATTGATGAAGAGGGCGATATTAATTATCACTATGCCCGCTATAACGACACTGTCGTAATGGATAGATTCCCATGCTACTGGCTAAAGAATGAATACTTCGGCTATGAAGGAGAGGATTTAGTAAGCCCAAGCAACTGCGAAGTAATTGGAAACATATACGAACACCCTCACCTCATATCCAAGGAGGAATCACAATGAGAGCAATTTTAAAAGTTAATGGGAAACTAATATACAGAAAGCCAAAGGGGCTAGTGGCTGTGGTGTTGGAAGCGTTCCGACTCGACGATGCGTACCGGCAGGTTGGAGAAAATAAAGTGAGTGTTGAGGTGGAGGTGGTTGGGTGAAGATTGTCATACCTGGAACTCTACCGAGTCTAAACGAGATCATAAACGCAAGTAAGAGAAATAAATACGCATACGTAGCTATGAAGGACAAAGCAATTTATACAGTTGGTTGGCATTTCAAGTTCGTTATGCCAGGAGACGATATGCCGGATAAGGCGAATTACACTTTCACATGGTATTGCCCAAATAAACGGAAAGATAAAGACAACATCATGGGAGGCCAGAAGTTTGTTTTCGATGCATTACAGAAAATCGGGTATATCAAAAATGATGGCTGGGGACAAATCGGAGATATCATTCACCGTTTCGAAGTCGATAAGGCGAATCCGAGATTAGAGATTGATATAGAGGAGGTTGGAGCATGACAAACCCACTAGAGGAATTACTCGAACAAGCTCAGCGAAATAAGAAAAAAGGGTTCGCAGTTATATCGAATGAGTATGTGCTCAAAAAGTTAAACGAGCATAACAAGTCTAGTGAAGTGTTTAAGCCACCTGAGCGCCTCGTAGAACGATTCTAGTAGCAAGTTGGCATAAAGAGAAGGGTAGAGTGAAATAGGCGCTTAAATGGGCGTGCAGGAGGTTGTAAATATTGGACAAACAGAAGATATTGGAATACATCGAAAACGAGACACGACTATACAAAGAACTAGGAGAAGATTTTGCAGATCGGAAATGTGAGTTAGAAGCTTTGCGTCAAAAAGTAGTGGATGGAGAATTCGATTAAGTATCTGAATGAATACGATTGAACATGGGGGCGACATTATGAATATTTTCGAAGCTTTTGCTGAAATCATTAATGGGAAGATCGTTAAAGACTTAGAAGAAGTTTGGTATAAATCCGACAACGGTAAACTGATTGAGTCAAATGATAAAGGCATGTCGTGGAGAGAAACTAACGAGTTTAAATATGGCGATATCAATATTGAGTGGAGATTGGTTTAAGTTAATTCTATCTTTTTTTGGATAATCTCAAGCGTTACAAATTCAAAAAAAAGTAATTATGAGCATCAATCAAGGGAGTGATAAAAATGACAAAAGTTGAATTGTTAAAAGCGATTGAAAATATGCCAGATGAGTGCGAAGTGGTTTGGCATGATGGAAAAGGTGGGCACATTACTTTCGAGAGCGTGGATACTGACGGAGTGTTGATTTACTTGGAAGAGCAGAGCGAAGTAATTCAATGAATATTGAGGAACATAAGGAGCTAAACACCCATGGAGAGAGCACCGCCATATAGGAATGAATAGCACAAGACAATACGAGGAGGAAACGTATGAAAATTCATTATGCTGTAGCAGCATTCAATCAATACGGCGAAGAGTATATGCAAAAGACGCACGGAGACGATTGTTTCACTGATGATTTAGGGCATGCGATCCTATTCGAAACCAAAGAAGAAGCTCATAAACATTGCAGTCCTGAAGATTATGTTGCTCAGATCGAAGAAGATGAAGAAGGTGGATTAGCTCGATCTGTCAGTGCATAATATAGCACGATATTGATATTTGTGAGTGGTGGAAGTTACTGCGAAATTATAGTGCTACAATTGCGTAAAAACGTTGATTTATAAGGGTTTAACACTGGTTATTGTCGCTCAAAAATGTTATAATTGAGTATAATTATATTGATATATCGGAGGCGAGAAAATAGATGGATCAACGTGAACTTATCCAACAGCAAATCAGAGATTTCGATGTGCAAATTAGCTTGTTGCAAGACGAAATAGCAGCGATTGAAAATGGCGCGATTACGGATACGGTGGCATATGAGCAGAAGCGAAGCAGTCTTGCCGAGATCGTCAGCAAGAGGGAAGCGAAGATTTTGGAGTTGAACGGATCGGCTGAGACGGCGCAAGTTGAGTTATACGACTTGTTTGAATCGCTGGTCATTCCTGGAACGGACAGAATCATTCCAATCTCGTATCTACTGATGACGGACGACATTACCTTGGATGATAAGATTACGATTTTAACATCCAACTTAGAACAAAAGCTCGTTAATGCCGCGATTGTACAGAAGAGCCTAGAGGGCGAGAATGAATCCCTTAAAGGGCGTAACGAAGAACTGGAGAGCGAAAATGCTCGCCTAGTTCGTGAAAATGACCGAATTGGTATGCTAAACGCTGATTTACAAGTAAAGCATGACAACGCTGGCGAACAGATCCGTGAAAAAGATGCTGAGATTAAACGGATGAACGAAGAGACAGCTAAATTGCGGGAGCAGTTAACGAACACTGCCACGGCAACACGGACTCATTTTACCGCTGCACAAACCGAAAGCATTGCTGAAAAGCTGGCTAAACGTCCGGCAGTGTACAACGTAAGGTGGGCAGATGATCTTAAACGCACACATTACATAGTCACACTCGCTGAAACAGGCACAGACAAGACGATTTCAAGATTGGAACTCGGATTGTACCGGGAGGTAAGTGCTGAAGAAGCAGATCGATTTCGAGCTGAAAGGGCTGCTAAGGAAGCTGAAGAGGCTCGTCTCAGCGCCATTGTACCGGATTCGCCACTGGTAACAACGTACGAAGTGCCGCCCAGCCTTACGCCGTACGAAGGGAAAGTCGACGGAATGGCTGAAGGACACACATCTTTGGAAATGGCAGGAGAGCATCCTACACGGAAAGAGTTCGAAGCCCTTGCCGCAAGAGTGGCACAGCTTGAACAGTCGAAGGTGAATGCAGCGTAATGGAAAGAGAGCATATAGATGAATTCGATAAGCTTGACGTTGAAGTGAGGATAAGGTACTTATTGGAGTATATAAAGGCTCTCCGAGAAGGTATCACTAACACAGGAAAGTTGATGGAGAACACTGATACGTCATTAGCCTTGAAGAAAGCTTACGCTAAGCTTGAGAAGGAAATGAACTTATAACCGCATATCAGAACCAAAAGGAACTAGCCGTAAAAAGCGATGTTCCTTTTTATATCCAAATAATTAATGTCGTTAAATAAAAGGAGTGGTAATGTGAACGTTATTTTGATGTTCATAGCCTTAACGCCGATGTTGTTCGGGGCTTACCTCGTTATCGCGACTAGGTTCATGGGGAAGAAAGAAGTAAAGATTGGTCCAATAATAATCACTTCGAGAGACGGGGAGGAATCAAAATGAACCGAGAACAGATCACAGAAGCTCTCAAATCGCTACCAGCATACAAATACGCCATATCTCGATATGAGCGACATATAATCGTTCCAAGCGCAGGGATAGCTAATTACAGCGGAATGCCTGGAGGATCAGGAGCGCCGGAGAGATTCTTTGCAATGGTGGGTAAAGCGGCAGATATGGGGACTACCTCATACGAGGATTATATGGATTACATGGACTACAAACGTATCGTTGAGGATGTGGAAGGCGCATTGGAAGTGCTTACCGATGACGAGCGGATCGTAATTAAGCTCAAGTGGATCCACGATATTACATTGCGGCAGATAGCCGACCAACGACACTTAAGCGTTACGACCGTAGAGCGCCAACACAAACGGGCATTGTCGATACTGACGGAGGCGCTAAGATTCACACGAGTTAAAGCCCCATATATCGAAAAGCACAGCAAATGCAGAGAATTGAGTGTTTCGTGACGGTTTTTTGACGGTTTTTTGGTGGGTAACACGGTATATAATCGTATTATAGGAAACTGGCGAATGAGCAACAGGTAGCTGGATGCGCAGCCGCTGTTCACGCCGTTTCCTCGTTTTGGTGATTAGCGCCCCTTGCGCTTTTCATATAGGGATCGGGTTTCCCGGTCGATACGTGGTGGCGGAAGAGAGACGCTTATGGCATAAGTCGAATAACGACGTGACCTGAAATCGCGCTCGTTGCGGAGTGTCGGCATTCACAGGAGAATGGCCTGTGACCACGTAATAATTTTGATCTAAAGCTGACCCAATAGGGTGTAAGCACAGCAATAGATATTCTATGTGACCTGACAGGGCGCTCTTATGAGCGTCTTTTGTCTGTTTAGGAGTCGAGATCGATGGATGGAAAAGTATCGCTAGGCATCAGCAATTATTACGGTGAAGTCTTTGCATACGAGAGTGGTGGAAAGTTCTACATTGAGTTGGAAGACTACAGTGGGCTGGACACGAAAGAAATAAGCAAAGAGTTTTACGATGCGATAGTGAAGGAATTCAAGTCGTAGGAGGTGATTGAAGTGAAAGCAACGATTAACGGTATAGAAGTGCATGGAACGCCGGAGGAGTTAGCAACCTACCTAAAACTCATGGACGATATGCGTAGAGACGGTATCCACATTAAGCCGCCACTAGGAAAGATGCCAGACTGGCTTAAAGGGAATAAAGATCAAGACGGATTGGCGTACACAACGATAACCTGCGGAGTAGGCATGAAACCGTTAAAGACTCATGCGAACGATAAATGTTTTGCAGCAATGAATGGCGGCTGTTATTGCACAGGAGCTTGCCACAAATGAAACGAGCATTCAAACATCTGCTACGTGAAATGTTCAGCAAAGAAGTATTACTGATGACCGCGGCTATAACGGCTGGGATGATACTAGGTAAGCTGCTATGATCGCACTCACTATCACAGTATGGGCGATAGTAGCTGTAGCGGTGGTTGGATTTATGCGTGGGGCTAAGTGAGAGGAGGGATATTGATGGAGCGGTCTGAGCCAGTAATGAGGGAAATGACTGAAGAAGAACAACAATACTACGATTCGGGTGAGTGGAAGACACTGCCGAAGATAGAGGATTGGAAGCCGGTCGGAGACTAAGCACTAGTGGAGAGAGGAGGGATAGTATGGCACGACCGAGTAAGTATGATACCCATGTAAAACCGAAACTATTGCTTATTGAAGCATGGGCTCGGGACGGGCTGACAGTTGATCAGATATCAGAAAACCTTGATGTAGCACCTGCAACCTTTTATGAATATCAAAAGCTTTATCCAGAGTTAGTGGAGGCCTTAAAAAACGGGCGTGAAGTTATCGATGCAATGGTCGAGAACGCACTGCTCAAAGCTGCATTAGGCTATGATTACCGCGAAGAGGAACTAAATAAGATCACAGGAGAGCCGATTGAGTTGAGGAAGGTAGCACATCCCAACACGACAGCTCTTATTTTTTGGCTGAAGAACCGCAAGCCGCGTGAATGGAGAGATAAACAAGAGCTCGAACATAGCGGTAATATGGGCGTTACGATCGTAGATGATATCAAATGACGCAGCTATCCAGCGTAATCGCTCCATCGTTCCATTCAGTTCACCTCGACATTAAACGAGATGGACACACGCATTACTGGTTAAGCGGTGGACGAGGAAGCACAAAATCATCATTCGTAGCGATCGAAGTCATACTTGGTATCATGTCCGATCCTAATGCAAACGCCGTAGTGTTGCGTAAGGTAAAGGATACGCTCAAGGAGTCAGTGTTTGAGCAGCTTACATGGGCAATAGAGGCGTTGGGCGTTGAGGATTACTGGAACATACCTGAGGCGAAGTTAGTTATCACCTACATCCCTACAGGGCAAGAGATACGATTCAGAGGCGCAGATAAGCCGAAGAAGATCAAGTCCATGAAGTTCAGCCGAGGGTATACAAAGTTCATATGGTACGAGGAGCTTGACGAGTTCACAAGCATGGAAGAGGTACGGATGATTAATCAGTCTCTTATGCGTGGCGGTAAGAAGTTCACTGTATTTTACTCGTACAATCCACCTAAGAGTGCTAATAACTGGGTGAATGCAGAATCCAAGTTTACACGGCCTGATCGTTTGACGCATCACACAAGCTATTTAACGGTTCCGCGTGAATGGTTAGGTGAACAGTTCATTGTCGAGGCTGAGCACCTTAAATCTATAAAGCCGCTGAGTTATGAGCATGAGTATCTTGGATCAGTGACCGGCACAGGCGGCGAGGTATTCGCGAATGTCCAATGTAGGAAGATCAGCGATGAAGAGATTGAGGACTTTTACAACGTTCGACGCGGGTTAGACTTTGGTTATGCGATCGATCCGCTGTCTTATCTGGTCATGCACTATGACAGGAAGCATAAGCGGTTATATATCTACCATGAGCTATACAAAGTCGGTATGTCTAACGTAATGGCATACAGGCACATATCAGAAGAGAACAAGGACAATCAGGAAGTTATAGCCGATTCAGCAGAGCCTAAGAGCATTAACGAGCTCCTGCAGTACGGTATGCGGATACGCAGCGTGAAGAAGGGCCCCGACTCAGTAGAGTACGGGGTCAAGTTTTTGCAGGATCTTGAATCAATCATTATCGATGATACCCGATGCCCTGAGACAGCGCGTGAGTTCTTGACATACGAGCTCGACAAGGATGCTAACGGTAACTTCAAAGCTGGCTTCCCTGACAAAAACAATCACTCCATAGATGCTGTACGGTACGCATTAAATGATGAGTGCATGTTGTTCATTGAGCGCATGAAGAAGAAGCCTGATTATGACAACAGTCCTGAAGCAAGGGTAAGACGCAACATCGCAAATCAAGGTAAACCAAGCAGAAAGGGGATGCAAGCATTATGAACGAGCAGTTAATTCTTGATACTGCCAAGGAATTCATGGGAGACTCTGAATTTACAAGAAGTCATGATATCTCAGTGAGCCTTATGGATTTTGAAGGTCACAGAGAAAACCCAATACCTACTGATGATAAGACAATATTGGTTTATGCAGAGAACAAAAAGAATTCAACGAAAAGTATCGCATGGCACATAAGAGATTTCAGCAACTTATCTGCCCGTGAAATTGGGCTAATGGCTGCGTCGAGCTTGATGACACTGTTCGCAGAAAGAGAGATGACTGCAATGGTGAGAACGTCATGAACGAGACACTACTCGCCGCAGTCGCTATTGCCATACTCTTTGCTTGGTTGTACTCCATGCGAGAAAAGGAGCGACAGTACAATGTAGAGCGTGAAAGGTGGCAGGAGGAGCGCAAACAGCTTCTCGATCGCATCCAAGCTCCAAGCTTTGGAGAGCTCAAACATGCTGAGGTGAAGGTAATCAAGGCTCAGCATGGCGTTAAAGAAGCACCAACACTAGAACCCATGTAAGGAGGATGAACATGAAACTATACAAATACACCAGCGGCCTTGATGAAAAGTTTGGAGTGGCTGCTGACGAGCAAGACGCTTACGAGCGACGAGAAGAGGTAGATCCGACATTCCACTTTCTACCCGCACGAATCGAGGAGGTAGTCATACCAGGCTACGTAATTACGATCACAAAAGCGGCTGGTGGCGATCAGTTCGATGCTATGGACCTCACTAAGCTGCGCGAATGGCTAGACGCTAACGGCGTTGAATATGCTTCGCAAGCGCGTGAGACGAAGTTGCGCGATATGGCGAGAGCATCATTGAGAGACAAGTGAGGAGTGATAGTGAGCCGTGGCTAAACAGAATACGGATAAGGTTGCCGACGCGGTAGGTGAAACGGAGTCTAAACGGCTCACACCTGACCGCGTTAGTACGTTAATTAAGAGTGCCGAGAACTGGACGGACATCAGGCAGCAGTTAGTAAATGTCAGTTACTTTGTCGGCAATCAGTGGATTGGTTGGGATCGAGCTGCTAACAGCGTCCGCGAACTCCCAAGGGTATCGGGTGAGGAGCGAGTAACGCGCAATAAGATTAGGCCGCGTGTCATAACGCTACTTGCTAAGCACATCAAAAATAAGTTGAAGTACGATGTAATCCCTGGCAGTAAAGAGCAGGTAGACATTGACGCAGCTAAAGGTGCTGACAAGTACCTCCACGTGCTGTGGCAAGAGCTTGACCTGAGCAGCAAGACAAAGGACTTATTTCTGTACATGCTGACACAAAAACGAGCTTGGTTAAAAACGTGGTTCGACGCTGAGGCTGGTACTGAATTAACTCCCGTAGAGGGAGAGGATGCCTATGAAGAGTGGGTGAAAGGCGATAAAAAGCCCATCTACGAGGGTGTTATACGAGCAAGAGTATGCGATCCTCTGACGGTTTTTGCTGATCCTGCCGCTACAACTGAAGAAGAGATACGTTGGATTATTGAGCGTAAGGCTCGAGACGTTGACGATATCTTCGAGGAATACGGGGTAAAGGTCAATCCTGATAAGAATATCGGTTATCTTAGCCGGTATGACATTACGAGGATGGGCTCAGAGGGGATTGGTGCAAGTGGGTCGTCTAAGACGCAGAATCAGGCGCTTGTTGATGAGCTATGGTACAAACCGTGTAAGAAGTATCCTAAAGGCGCTAAGATAACGGTTTGTGACGGCAAGGAGCTCGATTATAGCGAGGAATCAGGCGAGCTACCGTATCAGTTATTCGGGTACATTCCGATACCGGGATCATTGCTGTACGATGCGATCGTTACTGACCTAATAGCGCCGCAACGTGAGATCAACATTCTTCGCTCGATGGTGGCGACACACTCACGTAGGATGGGGAATTCGATTTGGCTCAATCCTATCGGCAGTGGTGCAGATGAAGAAATGATGACGAATGAGATTGGCGGCATTATGGATTACGTTCCGAACCAAGGAGCTAAGCCTGAAAGAGTACCGGCGCCTGACATTCCATCATTCTACAATAACGAGCTCGCTAACAATGCGATCGACCTTGATGATATGTCGGGCTCGAGAGAAGTCAGCCAAGGGCGTATGCCAGCTGGATTGGATACACTAGGCGGATTGGAGCTCATGGTTGAGCAGGAGAACGAGAAGCTATCAGTTGCCTCACAGAACTATGAGAACGGTATGAAGAAGGTCATGCAGCGCATCCTAAGGCTTCTCAAGGCACATTACACTGAGGAACGACAAGGGCGCATACTTGGCGAAGATAACGAGATTGAGCTAATCAGCTTCAACGGCTCTGATCTCACCGGATTCGAAGACGTCAACATCGTTCAGGGGTCTAGCTTGCCTGAAATGAAAGCCGCTCAGCAAGAACGTATCATGGTCATGTGGAAATCAGGAGCGATCGTAAAGAAAGACGGTACGCCTGATCCCGCTAAACTGCTACGGCTTATGGGTATGGGTGACTCGACGGAGCTATTCGAACAAGAGGCATTGGATAACAACAACGCCAAAATGGAGAATAAGAAGTTCGAGGACTTGGCAGAGGATCAAGAGTTCTTGCAAGTGGCTGCGGAGTACGCCCAAGCAATTCAGTCAGCAAAGGCAGCGCAACAACAGCTACAAGCGGCAGGAGCTCCACCTGATCAATTAGCGCAATTGGAGCAGTTAATGCCTCCTCCGCCTCCTGGCATCCCTCATATATGGGATTCTGACGACGACGAGGTTCATATTCTCGTTCACAACACGTTCCGCAAGTCTAGCCGATACCGTGAAATGCCGCCAGAAATGAGGGCTCTAGTGGATCAGCATTATCAGGAGCATGTAGACCGCTTGGAAGCTCCTATGAGGGCTCAGCAAGCCGCACAGGCAGAGCAGCAAGCACAAGCACAGAAGACACAGGTCGAGATGAAGCAACAGGATCAACAGGCAGCTATCCAGCGTGACAGCATTAAGGCTCAAACGCAAATAGCGGTAGCTGCTATGAAACAATAGATTTCTAACGGGCGTTGGGTGAGAATCCTAACGCCTATTCTCTTTCCATTCGCGGGCGTTGAACCGTTATGGCCGCCGCATAACAGGAGGTAATGAGCATGAGTAAGTACCGCAAATTCCGTTTCGCACTAAACTTGCAGCAGTTTGCCGAAAATGGCGGCTCTGCATCGGGCGTTGAAACAGCTTCTGTCGCCGGGGAGCAATTGCAAGGAACAGAAACCCAAACGGGCGATCAAGGTGCTGCCGCCGAGCAGGGTAAAGAAGACGTTGCATTCTCTAAACGCTTAGCTGCTGCTCAAGAAAAGTGGAAAGCGGAGAAGGATGCAGAGATTCAGAAGCTGCGTGACGAGTACAAAGACTTCGATACGCACAAGAAATCGACCGAGTACCTGCTTAAAACTACCGGTCTATCTGATGCCCTGTCGCTTAAAGAGCAGATCGAACTGATTGAGCTCCAAGAGCGTGCAGAGGAATCAAACGTACCGCCTGAAGTGCAGAAACGCCTTGAACAATTAGAGGCAAAGGCAGCTAAAGCGGACGAATTGGAAGCAAAGGGAGCGGCTGAAAAGGCAGCTCTAGAGTTCGAGGGTACGCTGAAGACCTTCTGCGAGGGAAAAGAGATCGACGGCAAGGCTGTTGACCATCTCGAACTATGGAAGTACATGCACGAAAACGAAGTATCTAAGCCGGAGATCGCATTCAAGGCAATGAAAGCCGATGCGTTAGAAGCCAAATTGGCTACGGTGAGCAAAGACGCTGTTACCAACTATCTCAATTCCAAAAAAGGAATAAAAACAGAAGGAGCGCCCGGTGCTGCAGCTCAGTCCATACCTTTAGGTGGTGGATTCAAAGGAGCAGAACAACGAGCAATTGCTCGGATAAAAGCCCGGACAGCCGAATAAGGAGGAAACAACATGCCAGCAGATTTGACAACAATTGGTGACGCACTAAAGATCGATTACCTTCCCGAGGTACAGGAGCAGGTTAACAACGGCTCTAACTACTTCATCATGAAACTGAAACAGAAAGCTGAAAAGATCGATGGCGACGGCAAGAACTTCTACATTGCTCATCACTACGGACGTAACAGCGGCGTGGGTGCCGGTACTGAAATGGGAGATCTCCCAACGGCCGGACAACAAGGATACAAGGGCTCGACAGGTAACGTAGCGTTTGTACATGGTCGCTTGCAAGTATCCAATGCGACGATTCAAGCATCCAAACGTGATGAAACAGCTTACCTTCGCGCTCTAACGTCTGAGGTTAAAGGTCTAACGACTGATCTGCAGCAATACATGCGCCGTGTGTCCCTTGGTGATGGTAGCGGTAAGCTTGCTGTATTCCCGACTCAAGCAGCGGCTACGACGCTCACAGTTGACGATGTGCGCCTGTTCTTCGTTAACCAACAAATCGACATTTATACACTGCCGAGTACGTCTGTAGCGACTGCTAGAACGATTACAGCGGTTGATTATGACGCTAAGACGATCACAATTTCGGGTGCAGCTGTTGCAACTACGGCTAACGATATTGCAGTAACAAAAGGCGCGCTGAACCTTGAGCCTATGGGGCTTGCGGGTATCATCAGCAAAACAAAAACGCTTCAAACGCTTGACCCGGCAACATACGGATGGTGGAAAGCAACGGTAATGGCGAATGGTGGCACAGGCCGTGCGGTTAGTGACCAACTTATTCGCTCCCTTATCGACCGTCTAGATATCACATCGGGTAAAAAGGTGGAATGGCTGGCAGGATCGCACGGTATCCGGGCTTCCTATGAAGGCGTACTGACTTCCATGAAGCGTTTCGTTAACCCGATGGACTTGGAAGGTGGATATAAAGCTATCGAGTTCGATGGATTGCCGCTTATCGTTGACCGTTACATGCCGTCGAAACGGATTTGGGCTGGTAACTGGGATGATCTTGGACTGTATTACACTTCGGAGCTTGATTTCATGGACGAGGACGGCAGCATGTTCTCCCGTGTCGCTGGAAAACCAGCGTATGAAGCGACCGCATTCAGCTATGAAACGATGGTTTGCCACGCTCGTAACGCTTTCGGCGAGTTGGGCGACCTTAACGAACCGGCTGGATACTAATACTGCACTTATCGAGAGGGGTCTTCGGACTCCTCTTTTTTTCTATTATCTCAGAAAGGCAGGAACACTTATGAATCGGCACTATCGAAATGGCTTTACTCGCGTGATGATTAATGATTTGTACGATGTTGAGCCGCAATTACAGGCGTATGACGAACACCTATACCTCATGTGGAATCCCCATACAGGAGAACACTTGATTATGGACGGAATGACTGAGTTAGCGGTCATGAAGCTGCCACAACCAGGATGGCCAGTGCTTACAAGCGACATTGTTGACCATATACGGAAGATCCACACTGCTAACGGATTCAGCGCAACAGCAGTCGTCGAAAGAGCTGATGATGAGCGTGAACGCCACATAGAAGCGAAGAAAGATCTATTAGCTCATGACTTTGCACGTGAAATGTACCGAGGCGATAAACGATCGGTGATGATGGGAGGAGTGAGCGCATGAAAACAGGAGAGCTGCTTGAACGTGTCCGGCTTGAGATCGACAATGACCTGACCGACGCACAAATAGTCGGCAGGTTCAATGAGCTCTCTAAGCGGCTGTTTCGTAAGTTCGTACTGCCTGAAACTATATATGGCTTTACGACAGTGGAGATACCTTATTATGACCTGCCCGACGACTGCTCAGAGGATCGAATACGGTGTGTGGTCATTGATGATTTGGAATACCTAAAAGTAACTCCTGAAATTCAGAGCCCCCCTAGTCACTTCTGCACTGCTTTTGAAGGTGCTTTGTTCATTAATCCAGCACCAGCAGCAGGTAAAGAAGCTTTCATTTACTATCGTTCTCGACCTATTGCGCTAAATTATAGCGACCTTAATTCAATTCCTAACTTTCCTGAAGATTACCACGAACTGTATGTCTATGATGCCGCGGCATGGATTGCGGGAATACAGCGTGATGTTGATATGAAAAACAATTTCCAATCCGACTATGATGCAATTTTCAAAGATGCTCAGCGTGACCTGAAAAAGATGGGATTGCGAAGAGTTAAAGAAACGACAAGGTGGTGAGTTTATGGGGCAAAGTGCTTACTCAATAGCCATGCAACAAATGAGTGAACTAATACAAAAAGCTAACTTAAACCAAGTAGCCTTTGAAGCTCAATTGAAACCGTACCTCAATGAACGCGGGGTAAGTGTTAAAGATTACGGCGCTAAAGGTGACGGCGTAACAGATGATAGAGCAGCGATTCAATATGTGCTCGATAATTTTAAAAGCGTGTTTTTCCCAACCGGCAATTACATCATTAATGGGCAGTTGCTTATAGACACTGGTCACGTATTAAGCGGATTCGGGACGCACGTTAACAGTGATACAAATTCAACACTCGGGAATGCCAAGTTAATCTTCACCGGCACAGCAACATCGTGTATTCGTAACCGAAATATGGGCGCTATGATCGTGCATTTTGGTTTTAATGCATTAAGTATCCGTGCAACTGGAACTTACGATTACATTTTCGACTTTATTGAGCCGGTCGGAATGAATATGTACTTCGTCCGCGCTGAAACAACGAACTTAGCTGGCGGCGTAATGAGGACACGTAAACTCGCATCAGCTAACCCATCATGGACAGCATCGATGCATGGAACGCAGTTAAGAGCGCCGGACGCATCGACAGCGTATATCTTTGACACTGAAATGGGTGACTCTGATATTGTCGGCTGCGGATTCACTGGTGGTAAGGGAATCAACCTCATAGGAACGGGTGGAATGAAGTTTACCGGCTGCTTGATTGACCGTTCAAACGGGTATGGAATCACGATCAATAAAGCTACTGAATCGGGAACAGAACACATTATTACCGGCTGTCAGATAGAGGTTAACACGTTGGGTGCTATTCTAATCAATGGTGACTACAACAACGCTTTGACGAACAACATTTGCGCGCCGACAATCGTCGGAAACATGTTCAGAAACTCTACAAATGCTGTAGATATCAAGTTTGTAAACACGGCAGGATCGGTGCTGAGTGGTGGCTTAATATCCGGAAACACTCATGCTCAAGCAGTTTGTACGCCGTTGCAATATGACCCAACACGATGGACTAACATTGCTCTCGGGCCAGCTTGGACGGATCGATCGCAGAAAAAAGTTGATGTTGCTTCATACGGTCTCCAATACAGCAATCAACCTGCAATTATACATTGCCTAAATGCTCCGATCATACACACGGGAAACACGTCAACGACCGTCATAAAGACTTTCACAATTCCGGCTGCGACGATCGGTAAAAATGGCAGAGTCCGAATATATACCAACTGGTCAATGACCGGTTCAACCAACAAAAACATAAGAATCCACATCGGGGCGCAGGATCTTTTTAACGAATCTGCAACGACTGAATTGAGTGCAAGGTATTTGACGGACTTCTGGAATGTCAACTCATGGACTGCACAGAAAGCTCAACCGGCGAATTCCTACAACTTTGGAAAGACCGCTTCTGCAGCCATTACGATGGCTAACGACACGCTTAACAACGGGATGCAAATTAGCTTTACAACAACGTTAAGCAACGCAGCTGATTCCGTCACACTAGAAAGTGTATTGATAGAGCTATATCCTGCTGATTAGTGAGAGAAAGGAGGCAACGAATGTCATACTGGGGGTCAATTAGAGGCGTACAAGAGCCTATACCGATTCGAAAGTTTGACGGTGTATACAAGCCTGATGACGAAGGTTTCAATTTACCCGACGAATTATTCACCGAGCTGATAAACTTCTCTCCAGATAACTACCCAGCCATATCAACGAGACCAGGATACAGCGTTGTAGGGCAATTCGGATCTTCTGCTGTCCTCGGCTTGGGAGCTTGGAGGGACAGTGAGCTTCATGGGATTTTTAGTGATGGAACATGGCGGCGGTTGAATGGTGACGGAACATGGACGCAGCTAGCAACAGGATTAAATACAACGGCTGAATGGTCGTTCACCAATTTTAAAGGCAATCTGACTGGTATTAACCTTATCGGAGCAAACGGTGTAGATACGATCAAACGATATGATGGAGCTACGGTTCAGAATCTAACTGGTGCTCCTGCAGGTGGTAACTTTATCGATACACAAGCCAATAGGCTCTATTGTGCCAAAGACAACATCGTAAAGTACTCAGCGCTAAGCAAAGCTGACGATTGGACAACGGTCGATGATGCTGGTGAGATCGCGTATGAGACACCGAACGGAGAGAATATTAACGGATTGAGCGCTGGAACAGGTCACGTCACCGTGTTTAAGCCATCATCGACCGCCGAGCTCTACGGAACGGGCCCGACAAGCTACAAACTAGATACTGACGTTGCAACTGATATAGGCGTAACAAGCAATAAGGCTGTAGCGCTCCATGATGCCATTGTACCGTTTGTATCGAGAGACGGTATCTATCAGTACTCAGGTGGACTAAGACCGAGTAGAAGCTTCTCAGACGCTATACTGAGGACTGTACTAAGCATTAGCGCAGCATCATCGATAAAATGCGTTGCCGGTTCGGATGGAGAGAGGATGTACTTCGGCATCCCAGCAAACGGCACTGCTCAGAACAATATGATCCTTCAGTACAATGTTCGTACAGGCGGCTGGTATACATGGAATAACATCGCTGTAACTCAAATGATTCGCGTCGGCGTTAAGTTCTATATGGGCGATGCTACAGGGCGCGTATTGCTCATTGGAGGCACGACAGACAACGGAACACCTATCACAGCCACAGCGATTACTAAGCCGTTTACAGCCGCTTCTATGGCGCGTAAACAGCAATGGTATAAGCTGTGGCTGTCTGCTTCTATTCCAACAGGCAGCAGCTTGAGCATTTATATAAGCGGTGAGCCATCGGGCAACAACTGGACGCTATGTAAGACAATCACAGCCAACACGAACATGTTCTATAAGCAGATACTCGTCCCTACGAACTCGATCGCTAACGTAAATGCGGTACGTCTGAAGATCGTAGCTACGGGCCCTGTAACGATACATGAAATCACTCGCCAATTGCGCGAACTTCCAATGAGGTGAAGAGATGGCACAAGCAAATATTAACGTTGCAAAAGAAGCTATGTCGTTAGAAGCACTAAGCGAAGAGGTTGCTAAGCTTCAGAAGATTCTTCGCTGGCTGTTGAACGGAAATATTGATTTTGAAAACCTGAGAGTGAAAGGGATCATAGCCGAAAACATATCAGTAGATGAATTGTCAGCCATTACCGCCGATATGGGGAAGCTTACATCCGGAGAGATTTACGGTGCTTATATAGCTACTGCGGAGGGGACGTATCCACGTAGTGAAATGAGCTCAACGGACAACTTATTTAGGGCAGCTCAAGCAGCAACAGGTTATGTTTCGGTTGAACCTGTAAACAGCTTTAGTGATTCACCGGCAGTTAATATTGTTCAAGGAGCAGAAAGAATCGTGATTGGGTTTGACGCAGCTAGTACAAGTCCAGCGGGGATCTACAGTTCAGCTGAATTTGAAATATTTTCTCCTGACGGTTTGATGATGCCTCCTAGTACAAATTTTACTAACTGGACATACTTGAAGAATATTAATAATGGCAGAAATCTACAACAAGAATTAAATTTAAAAGCTAATTCCTTCATTGGGGTAAGTGGTACGGTATATGTGGCTTCTAGTTCTGGCGGTGCAGCAACAACTCCAATAACCTTTTCCAATGGTATTCGTACTTCTTAATTCTATTAATTAGTCAATGTGTTATACTAGGCTAAAAATGGAAATGAGGTTGTGGAATGAAAAAGTTTGTCGTTGGTGTTGTGGTTGGCGCATTATTAATGGCTTCAGGTCAGGTTATGGCTGAGACGGTCTCGAAGATAGGTAAGAAGATTCAAGGCGAAGCCACTGTTAAAATAGATGGAAAAACAATGAGTTCCGCAATTATTGTTGACGCTAAAAGCTATGCTCCTGTACGTGATGTTGCAGAAGCGCTAGGCGCGGTGGTGTCATATGAAAAGGGTGTGATAACAATAGAGGAGAAGGCTTCGCTATTGACGCAATTAAATATTAAAAAGCAAGAGATTGAAATACAAATTTCTCTTGTGCAGGATTCCATCGACAGTTTAACAGCAGACGACAGTATGATTGCAAGACTAGAAAAGTTGCTGGAAGAGAAAGAGACAAATGAAATTATTAAGAATGAAAGACTAAGAAGACTTGCAGAATTAAAAACAGCTTTAACTGAGCACGAAACCAATCTTGCAGATCTTCAATCCCAACTAACCGAAATAAATAATCAAATAGCAGAACTAGAGTCGGCTCAATAGCCGGCTCTTTTTTATGCTCAGAAAGGGGAATCATTATGGCCGTACCTGATCCATACGCAGCAGCGAAGAAGAGCCCGGTCAAGTCCGCAGTCGTCAATACGCCTGTACCTGCACCTCCAAGTGCGGGGGGAGTGAATACACTTGGTGGATCTACTGCCGCAACAAGCACCACAAAACAAGCAGCAGGTGCTTCAAGCGGTTATGGAGTTCCATCCTCACAAACCGTACCTGAGCCCAAACAAACGTCTACATCTAGCTATTCAACGCCAGCGTATAGCGATTGGCAGCAAAAGCAGCAGTCAAACTATGACAATCTGCAAAGCATGCTAGACTCGACGTTCAGTTATGACCCTAATACTGATCCGCGCTACCAAGCTTATCAGCAACTCGCTCAAAAGAGAGCTGGTGCGGCGTCACAATCGGCTATGGAGGCACTTAATTCACGCGGCATCCTGAATAGTAGCGTGACCGGTTCACAGCTTGCACAGATCCAACAGGGAGCGGAGCAAGAAGCGTTGTCGGCAATACCTCAGTTCTACGATCAAGCTCGCGCAGATTATCAGGATAAGATCCGTAATGCTGCGGATATGCTCAACTTCTCAGCGAATAGGACAGATGCTGACCGTAATTACGGATTAGCTGAAGGTGAGTTGACGGGAATGTACCTTTCTCCTGAAGCCCGCGGCTTAATCAATCAAGTTACACAGTTAGGCGAGGCGTGGAAAACGGGCACTCCCGAACAGAAAGCGGCTTATCACAAACAAGCTAATGCGTTACGTGCGCAATTGTCGGGAATGGGTGTTGATTCTTCGTTATTCGGGGCAAATGTCAGCACAGAGGACAGACTTGCGAATGTCGGCCGTGCAGGAGCCCAAACACTGGCTGCTAAGGATATGTCATTCAATCAAGGAGTCACTACTCGCCAGCTTGATCGCGCTGATTTCGAATCAGATCGGGATTACAAATTCGCAGTTGGACAGCAAGAGTGGGAAAATAACTTCAACTCTGAACAGTTCGATTGGCAGAAGGCTCAGCAAGCTTGGGAAAATACGTTCCAAGAGAAGAACTTCCAGCAAGAGATCAAGGAAGCAGCAGCGGCGAGAGGATTACAATGGGCGAGCTTAAGCCAACGCGATAAGGAATTTGTAGCTGATCAGGCATTTAGGAATAAACAGTTTGAGTATCAGAAAACACAGGACAGTATTGCGAATGATTTAGCAAAACAAAAGTCATCCGCAGGATCCGAGCCGACCAAAAATGAAATTGAAGCAGATTATTATTCTAACCTGGATAGGATGGCGGGATCAGGACAGGATTTGAAAGGCTTCTTTAAAAATGAAAAATCAAACATTATAGCTGATTTGGGTAAGTCAGGATTTGATTCGTTATTGAAGTCGTATGGATTATCTGAATATGATTTGAAATAGGCGGTGATGGTATGGCAGTAGATTGGTCTAAGTACGGTGGTGATAAGAAGGAAGAGCGTCGAAAGTCTGCCTCCCGTGTAAACTGGGATAACTATGATCCCGAAATACAGCAAGAAAAGAAACGTGTTGAAGGAGTGGCGGTACGTGCTGCTGCTCCTGATGCGTTCAATCCGTTCCAACAGAATGAAACCAATATGACGAAGTTTAAACCAATTGGAACTGATCGTGTCACTTCTCCAACAGTGGCGCTTCCTTCTGCCTCACAAATATTGCAGACAGATCGGGAGCGCTTCAAATCTGATCATCAGCCTACACGATCAGAGTACATTACAGATAAATTAGAGAAGGATAGACAAGCAAGCGAGGGTAAACCCTTTCTATCCACTATCCAACGCCTTACAGAGCCTGTAATGACCGCGATTTACGGACTAGAGACATTGCCTGGTGTTCCTGCTTTCCAAAAAGGAGCAAATTCCGCACTTAACATTTCAGGGGGCAATCCGGCACCGTTCAAAGCGCCAGGCATTTTAGATAAGGCCGCCGAGTTTACAGGCATGTTGGCTGGATCATTAACGAATCCAGCTGCGATAGAACAAGGACTTGTTACTCTTCCTTATCAAATTGGAAAAGGACTGACCAATGCAAAACATCTTCAGCCGTTAATAGGTGTCGGTGAACGAGGGATAGTTAGAGCAACAAACGCCGTTAATCCTGTACTAAACCAAGCAGGAATAAACATAGGCTCTAACTTGACCAATCAAGCTGTCAGAAAAGGTGTTGAAGGTGCTACTGCAGGGGCTATCCAAGGCGGCATTATTTCAGGTGTTCGCGGTGAAACGGATGCGAAGGACATGGGTCGTAATATATTGTATGGGGCTGCATTAGGCGGTGCAGGTGACATCGCTATTGGATCACTAGGTGAGTTGGCAAAGTCGGTTATTAGCAAATATCGCCCACAAGCATCGACGGCACAGAACGTACAATCACTTCCTGCACCTCGTCAGCGTGGAAACGTGAACACGGTTGAATCAGTGGAGACAATTACACCGGATTATACATTTAAGTTACTTACAGCTTCGCCAGAGACCACAAGAAGGGTGGGTAATGTATCGCAAGCCCGTGATGACTTAAAGATTATTGATGACGAGATCCGGCAGCTAAATAGCAGTTACGACCGTGCAATAGTCGATGAATATAATTATCTTAAACAGTCATTGAATGAGCGCGGCGGAGTTCAGCAAGGACAATTGCAGACGGACGCTGATGGGAATGTTTTAAGTAGAGCAGGACGAATATCTCAGAATCCACTTTGGTATCAAGAATTCTATGCTGCTAAAGGCAAATTCCCTTCTAACAAGGAACTATACCAGTTAGCTCGAGAACGCGTAGATAACGGATTTAAGGATGAAGCAGGTAATGTTCCGTCATGGAAGTCGCAGAATGGTTTTGATGACAACATGGCAGCATTACAGGACGTTCGCACGCAAATAAATGGATCTTTGAGAGAATTAGATCCGGCCATTAACGTTACTGATGCTAAATTGAAGACTGAGGAGATATCATTCCCCGTCAAAGGGCAGATTCAGCCTTCAGCAAGTAAAACTCAGTCTATCAGCGAATCAGTTGAGAATATTAAAGCTCGGAAGCTGGCGCCTGAAGAAGACACTGCTCAACTCGTAAGAGAAATAAATAATCCTCGTCAGCGTGACCGAGTTTATAACTGGCTGGATCAAAAAGAAAAGAATGCTCGTCAACGGATGGCTAAGCGAAGAGGAAACATCAACTCGAACCCATTGCCTGAATGGGGCGATATGTCTGTCATTATGGCAGCCAAAATGGGCAAAGGAACAATTAAATTAGCTGATTTTACGGAAGAAGCGGTTAAAGAGTTTGGAGAAAGCGTACGTCCACATGCTCAGAGACTATACCAAGCGGCTAAAGAGCAACTTCGCAAGCAAGAGCGGATAGCATCTAAGGAAGGTCAAGACGCGGACACGTTCAATAATAGCGGCGTAGGCGACGCTTCAACGTTCGAAGGAAAGATTTCTCGTGGTAAAAAGGCTGATCGTACATCAACAATCGACAAATGGGAACGGTTCAAGACGCAATTTACTGAGGATATAGCGCCTATTAACCGTCTCGAGCGTAATGTAACAGGGGAAATCGCATCAGCTGAAGACAGTATTTATAAATCTGCTCGGATGTATAAAGGTGTGCCTGAGAAGATAAACCAATTTATCGATAACCGTTTAAAGCCGATCGTAAGGGGAGTAGAGAAAGCTGGCTACAACTCAGATGACTTAGGACGGTATGCGCTCGCTGTTCACGCCAAAGATGTTAATGCAGCAGGATACAAATCAGGATTCACCAATGCTGAGATCGATGATGTTATTCGTAAATTAAATACGCCTGAAATGGAAGCAGCGCGTAAATCTCTAGTAAATATTAACCGCGAATTGCTGGATGACCTCGTTGAATCGGGTGTCGTTAGCGCTCAGCTTCGGGATGTATTGAATGAGCGTTGGCAAAACTATATTCCTTTATTCCGTGATGTTGATGATGTTGCCGGTCATAACAGTGGGCTTTCAGAAGCGTTGGCTAATGTCGCTAATCCTTTGAAAAAACTAAAAGGTAGCGAGAAAAATGTTATTGAACCACTTGAAAATATGGTGCGAAACATCACAAAGAACATTAGCGCTGCAGAAAGAAACAAGGTTGCCTCGCATATCTCTAGACTTTCTAAACTTGATCCTGAGAACAAGTACATTAGAAAGCTTAATGATGGCGAACAGGTTCAAGGAAAGAACGTAGTGAGCGTTAAGGAGAACGGAGATAACGTACATTACGAGGTAGACAAAGATGTTCGTGATGCGCTACTAACGCTTGATAAGGAATCAAGCACATGGCTGATGCGTTTCTTATCTACTCCCGCATCATGGCTACGCGCCGGCGCAACGTTGACACCTGAGTTCATGATGAGAAACCCTATCCGAGATTATCGAAATGCTAAAATCATTTCCGATTCAGGATTTAGACTTGATGATTACGCGGTTGGTCTAGCGTCCTCCATCATGGGTAAATTCGGTAAAGGTAAGCTCTATCAGGATTGGGTAGATAACCTTGGAGCGTATGGGAATATCGTTTCTGAGGATAAAGGTAACTTTGCTGCTGCTCAAAGGAAAATACTAACCCAAAGCCCAGGGAAGAAGTTCGTCAATGTTGTAGACCCTCGTAATTTTATTGCCTTGTTACGCGGTATCTCAGACATTACGGAGTCGTCTACAAAGGTCGGAGAGTATAGAGCTGCATTGCGAAAAGGCGCATCAAAAGAAGAAGCTGCATATCGCTCTAGGGATCTAATGGATTTTGCTCGTGCGGGTTCAAGCATTAGGCAAACAAACAAAATCGTAGCGTTCTTGAATGCTAATATTCAGGGTAAATCAAAGACGATCCGTGCATTTAAGAATCATCCAGTGAGGACTACTGTTCGTGTGGTCCAACATATGGCAGTACCAACGGTAGGTATCCATTTCTACAATAAACAGTTTGCTAATGATACGCAGAAAGAGACAATCAGAAACGCCCCTGACTGGCAGCGAAACACGTTTTGGTTGGTTGCTGTGCCGGGAACGGATATGGTTGCTCGTATACCAAAACCATTTGATTTTGCAGTAGTGGCTAATGTTGTCGATCGTGCTTTGGATTTTTGGGCAGATAACGACAAAGAGGCGTTCGAGGGGTTTGGAAAGGGCGTATTAGCTGATAATGCTCTGCCGATGATGATTACTGGACTGCAGCCATTGCTTGAAGGGGTAGCAAACTATTCAGGTTTCAAACAAGGTCCTATCATCCCGCAGAGAGATCAAGGATTGAAGTTTGAAGATCAATACGATCCGATTAAAACATCTGAAGCAGCGAAGGCGATAGCCGGAATCGTAGATAGTCAGTTAGGAAGTGTAGGGGGTAATTTCCGTTCTCCATACATTATTGACAATACTATTCAAGGGTTGTTTGCTGGCGGCGGTAAATATGTAACGGACGCGGTAGATGCAATATTAGGCAAGACCGGTGCCGTTGATCGCGTTTCAACTCCTGAAAAACGAGCAGAACAAAAGCCGGTAGCTCGATCATTCCTTGTCGATCCACTTCAAGGCGGTAAAGACACGGAGAAGTTCTACAATGAACTGGAGAGGCTTGAACGTGAAAAAAGATCAGCAAGTATCAACGAAAGAGCGTTCAGAGAAGAAGCTCTGCACAATAGATTAAGCGATGCTTCTGAATCGATGAACGAATTGAGCACGAGAATACGACAAATAGAAAGAAGCGATTTGACTGCAGCTCAGAAACGAGCTGAAATCGAACCGCTGATTAAGCGACGTAACACATTAGCTCAACAGGCTATAGGAAGGTGAAGCCCATGATTGTCATGGATACAACCGAATACTGTAACTCGCCATTGAGCGATGAATCACTACGACTTATCGCTCTTTTTGTTGATCGTGATACTTATGACAAATTGCTCTACAAGCGGGTGAAATATGTACGACTTAATACTCGATATCGCCCAAAACTTATGGAAGTACGGAAAAGAGCCTTCAGCCATAATCCTGTCCGTTATCGCCATCATGCGGACAAAGATGTTCAAGAAGAAGCTGAAGAGGTATATGCCCTATTTGTTTCCGGCTGACGGGGATATCAATCAAACGTACGTTAACAATCAGCTCCTAATCATGGAGAATCAACGATTAATGATGGAAAGGATGGGGCTGGAATGTTCAGTCGCAAACCAAACCTCAGCTACAGTACAGAGTTACAGCAAGCCATCAAAATTATACTGGGGGAAGATACGAATGTTAAACAAGTTGAAGTCGAGAAAGTTTTGGGCAGCAATAGCCGGCGCAGTCATTCCAGTACTAAATGAAACTTTAGGATGGGGGCTATCAACTGAAGTTATAACTGCTATTACAGCGTCCCTCGTTGGTTACATCTTAGGCGAAAGCTTTGTCGATGCCAAAAGAGCTGGAGGTAAAAATGAGGGGAATACAACTAACACCGAACACATGGAGTAACATACCGCCGATCATTGATATAACTGATAAGCTGCCTCGTAAGTCTCCATGGGAATCGTTGACGAAGAAGAACATCGTCAAGGGCGTATGGGACGGCACATATCACACTGGCTTTCGCAATCCCGCTGATATAGACACGATCATCATCCACCATTCAGGGCCACCAAACGGGACGCTGGAGTCTCATGCGAATTATCATGCAAGCAAGTGGGGCGCCGGCATCGCATACCATGTTGCGATCGATCAAGGACAGATAAAGCAGCTTAATGATTTGCGGTCGTTCACTTATCATGCTGGCGGCAATAACACCTACACAGTCGGCATTGTCGTCAATCGAAACATAACCAAAGACAACGACTTAACAGAGCAAGAGAGAAAGCTTCTATACGCCGCTATACTGGCGGTTAAGGCTGCTATTCCTTCAATTAAGTATATACTCGGTCATAATCAAGTATCGCCTACCGCATGCCCTGTAACGTCAGTAGATCGTATAAGAGAGGATGTAGCTACATTGGAACTTAGATTAGAAGTAGAAGCAGCACCTAACGAGAAGGTAGTAAAAGCATTCGCAGCTAAGACGCGACTCGATGCGATTTATAAAACGGCGACGACACCGGGTAAGAATCAGGAAGAAGGACTGAGGAAGATGGGGATGTGCTATGATTGGCTGGTTGCAAATGGTTTATTGGTAATAGAATCTTCCAATACCAATTAGGATATGGTAATATTTAATAGCACTTCACGACCCCGCCGTTAACATTCGATGGTCTTGGGCTTGCCCAGACTGACGATTGTAATGGGAAGGAGGTGGAGTTTATGCGAATCGATATTCGTATAAACTTCAACGCCGCTGACGCAGCTGTTCTTATAGAACTCATCCGTCTCGTCGTAGAAGTCGCAACTAGCCTCCAGTAGGGGGCTTTTTTTTGTTATTATAGAGGAAAAACAATCGAGGACTAACATGCCTAAGAAACCTCTACCTCAATTTAACTCCATAGAAGAAGCAAGAGTCTATTACGCTAAGTACGGCAAGCTAATCCATGGCGGTCGAGTTGAAGATAAGCACATCTACACCTATAACGTAAAAGATGGGCGTGTGCTGCATCTCTACCTATATATTGACGGACGAGTCGAGGAGATCACTTTTGATAAAAAAGCGATGCCGACATATATTTCTCACGAAGAGGCTGAGAAAAAGGTTGAAACAAATCGCGAAGTACTGACCGAGTTTTATAGCAAAGGGATATGCGAGTGTAAAGCGGAAGGCCGCTTCAGGTGGAGGGTGATCGGAGGCGCGCGAGTGTACATGTGCGTGAAGTGTGAGAAGCCGGTGTATTATAAAATGTAGCAGCCCCTCATTAAGAGGGGGTTTTATTTGTCCAAAACAGGTACTTTTGTAGGTACTTTCACTATAGTAATGCCCTTCATCAGCATACCTCTTAATGCGAAGGAGTCTTCTGCGATTAACGCAGGGGGCTTTTTTTATTTTCCGGCAGCTGCCGTTCGATTAGACTATTTTTTGATCAGATCGCCAAGGAATCCGAGAAGTTCGGTCATGAAATTGAAAAACGGTCCAAGCCAGTTCCCGCGCTTTCTTTTTGCTCTTCTTGCCATATGCATTCTCCTTCTATGTATAGATTTTCTAATGACGACAGTCACGGCCGCCGCTTCGGGCGCATACCCTATTACAGCAAAAATGAGCTGGGATAAACGATTTCCTGAGCAGCGAGGAGTGACAATATGCCGCGCATACCGAATTTCCCTCCGGCATTGCTGGAGGAGCATCGCATATGGCATCATACGAACCATTTGGCGCCCGGTTCCATGCCGCCGCCAGGTTACGGGGAACGGTTTCTGCGATTTCACCGCGACTATATTAATCGAGTTGCCGGCTGGTATGCCAGCCAGGGCTACGATACGAGAGCGATTGCCGGATGGAACGGAATACCTGACGCCATTAGGCGTGCGCCTTGCTACAATGCGGAAGCTGAACAGCGCGTTACGTATCAGCCGCAATCGTTCCGATCAGCCGATGAGCTGGGCAGCTTCATCGAGATGAATCTGCACGGCTGCCTGCATCCGATGGCAGCGCAGCTGTGGAACAATCCGGAGCTGAACGACTTCGATCTGGCGCCGCGCAATACGGAATTTTATAATATTCATTTTTTGATTGACGGATGGTTTCAGAACTGGGAGCGGGCATGGGGAATGCGCGATTCGGACTCGAATCGCGCAGATGTGAAAAAAGCTCGCTCTACGTGCAATTGCGGAGCGAGCGAAGGACGTTCGTATAATAAGAAAGCTCGCGCGGAACGAACTGATCTGCTTTCACTACAACATGGGAAGCCAGCAGCGGACCGCCGCCAGGAGGCAGCGCCACGCCAGTCGCCGGCAGCTCTGTCAGCGAGCCCTCGAACAAAGCAAGCAGCATCTCCAGGTCGGCCTCATACACCCCGGCCACTTCTTCGGGCTGCAGCCGAAGTTCGCTCAGAGGCGTCTCGCACACGAGACCGAATACATCGCTGACCTCACGGTCGATGAACGGAACACCGTTCACGATGCCCTCGCATTGCTCGCGTACCTGACCGAGCGGGATGAGCTGCTCGAGAGGAGCTTGAACGCCAAGCTCCTCATCCAGCTCGCGCACCGCTTCCGCGAGCGTCTCTCCTGCCGTTAAATGACCGGCTGCCGTTATATCGTAGCAGCTTGGGTTCGTATCCTTCGTCACTTGCCGAAGCTGGAAGCGGACGAAGCGGTTGTCGCCTTCGCGGCGTATCAGCCAGCAATGGATCGAGCGATGCCAATAGCCCTTCGCATGCGTTTCGGATCGTGTTGCGGTACCGAGCGGATTCATCTCTTCGTCATAGATGTCGAACAGCTCATCAGCCATGCTGTACAGCCTCCAGCTGCGAAGTGCATTGCTTGCAGCGGGTAGCCTTAATCGGAACCATGGACAAGCAGTACGGGCATTCCTTCTCCGTTGGCGCAGCAGGCGCTTCATCCTTTTTCTTCTCCGTACGCCGTAGAACATTAATGACCTTAACCAGCATGAAAATACAGAATGCAACGATTAGGAAGTCAATAAGTACGTTGATGAATTGCCCGTAGGCGATGACTGGTGCGACGAAATCGGCAGGTTTATCATCGAGTTGCTCTTTCGTATACAGCGGAATCTTCAAATGCTTGAAATCAACCCCGCCCAATACTCTCCCAATCGGCGGCATAATGACATCGTTGACAAGCGACGTAACGATTTTGCCGAACGCTCCCCCTATAATAACACCGACAGCTAGGTCGATAACGTTGCCGCGCATGGCGAACTCTTTGAACTCTTTGACGATTTTCACGTAAGCTTCCTCCTGCTCCTATTTAACTATAGTTTGCCCTGAATCTAGCAAATGTATTCTATCATTCTAGCGAAAATGTCCGAAAGTGAAAAGTGCCCTAGAGAACCTTATCACTAAATATAGCGGTCATTCATGTTCGAAGTGCTCACATGGACGATTTTATAATATAATTTACATAAACGGGATGAACGGGAATGAAACCTGTTCCGAACGACGCACGTATAAATCCTCACCATACACAGTAGAAGCACCTGGAATGAAAATTGGAAAGCTAATTTATAGGAGGATGTTCACATGTTCAATCGTTTTCTAGCCAGCATCGGGATTGGGAACGCAACGATCGATACGGTATTGGAGAAGCCGCGCTATATGCCGGGCGAGGAGGTTCGCGGTGTCGTCCGTATACGGGGAGGCAATGTGGAGCAGCAGATCGAGACGATTCATCTGTCCGTTATGACACAATATGTTCGCGAGAGCAACGACCAAAAGTACAATCAGAATGCCGAAGTCGGCCGTTATCATGTTAGCGCGCCTTTCTTGCTGAAGGCAGGAGAGAATCGCGAGGTGCCTTTCTCGTTCAACCTTCCGCATCAAACGCCGCTTACTTTCGCGCGTACGCCGGTATGGGTGAAGACGGAGCTTGATGTGCGCGGAGGCGTTGATCCAGGCGACAACGACAAGATCGAGGTTGTGCCGACGCCGCAGATGAATACGATTCTTGAAGCGATGAACCGCCTCGGCTTCCAGCTGCGCAAAGCGGACTGTGAATACGCATCCCGTCTCGGCGGCAAGATGCCGTTCGTACAGGAGATCGAATTCGTGCCTACGACCCAATTCCGCGGACAGCTGGATGAGGTTGAAGTGATGTTCTTCCCGTCGGATCGCGAGCTCGAGATCGTGCTCCAGATCGACCGCCGCGCGCGCGGGCTTGCAAGCATGTTCGCGGAAGCGATGAATATGGACGAATCATTCGTGCGAGTCAAATATACGAATGAGCAGTTGAATCAAGGAGCAGCGACGGTATCGCATCAGCTCGCTGACATTATTGCTCGTTTCGCTCGTTAATAGCGATCAGAGACCGCAGCCGCAGCCTGGAAGACGTTCCGCTTGGAGCGCCTTCCGGGCTTTTTTTTTACGATTGACCAATCAGCATACGAAAAAAACACCTTGAACGAAATAACTGGAATTTTTCCCGCTATTACTGAGCTCCCCGACTACTTTTTATCAAATAGATGGAATAACTCCCGTTAAAATCATCTATTTTCAATCAGAAGGGTCATATCACTGAAATTAACTGGAGTAATTCCAGTTATTCTACATTTCCGTTTGGAATCCAAAAAAATAACTGGAGTAATTCCCTCTATTCCAATACAAAGAAACTTGTATGTTCGTTAATCGAGCCGTCGTAGTTTTTTTTTGCACGTACGCCTCGTTTACGGCGTAGGCTTATGTCATTTGCTGCGGACAAACGGTATAATTCATCATAGTAGAGCAATAAGGGAGGAGAACCATTTGGCCGAACCGTTAAAAGCGTTATACGACGGATTATTTATTGAACAATTCGCCGCCAAGGTGAAGGAGGCGTGGCAGCCTTTCGACGAGCGCTCCTTCGCAGAACGGGTGCGCGGCGGAGAGTGGGAGCGTCTCGAGCTGAAGGCGCGGGCAAGAGCGATTACGCTGGCGCTTGGCGCAGAGCTGCCGAGTAAGTACGAAGAAGCGATAGCCGTATTGTTCCAGATCGATGAGCAATGCTCGGGCTTGCCGTATATTTTCTTCCCTGATTTCGTAGAGGTGTACGGACTCGAGCAGCCCGATTGGGAGCTGTCGTTCGCGGCGCTCGCAAGATTCACTCAGCGTTCGACCGCGGAGTTCGCCATACGGACATTCATTCTGACCGATCAAGAGCGTACGCTTGCCCAAATGCATGCGTGGGCAGACGATTCGAATGAGCATCTAAGAAGGCTGGCAAGCGAAGGGATAAGACCGCGTCTGCCATGGGCGCAGGCGCTTCCGCTGTTCAAGCGCGATCCATCGCCGATCCTGCCGATTTTGGAGAAGCTGAAGCAGGATCCGTCGCTGTATGTGCGCAAGAGCGTGGCCAATAACCTGAACGATATCGCCAAGGACCATCCGGAGCTAGTCATAGAGCTGGCGGAGAGATGGCATGGAGAGCATGAATGGACGGACTGGATCGTCAGACATGGCTGCCGCACGTTGATCAAGCGCGCAGAGCCGCGCGTCATGCATCTGTTCGGCTACTCGGCTGCCGCAGACGAAGAGACGCTCTTCACATCGGCGATGCTTAACGTAGAGCCGTCCGAAGTGGCGATCGGCGGGGAAGTGGCGCTGAGCTACAAGGTGCAGCTTCGCGATACCGCGCGGACGAAGGTGCGAATAGAGTACGGAATCGACTTCGTGAAGTCGGGCGGGAAGTCGTCGCAGAAAAGATTTCTTTTGTCGGACAAGGAATACGCTAGCGGAGCTGTCGCTTCAGGGACGAGGACGCATCGATTCGCCGATCTGACGACGCGAAAGCATTATGAGGGCGCTCATCGGTTAACCTTATGGGTGAACGGCGTTCAGGCAGCGAGCGGCGAACTGCTCGTGAAAGGGGAAATATAGTGGTGACTATTGGAGGAAGAGTGCTTAAGACGGGCATGGCCGTCGCGCTCTCGATCTACTTAAGCAGCCTCTTTGGCTTTGTGACGCCGCTTATTGCCGCCGTCGCAGCGATCTTCACGATTCAACCGTCGATCTATCGCTCCTGGCAGCGAGTGGCGGATCAATTGCAGACGAACCTGCTTGGCGCGCTTATCGCGCTTGCAGCTGTCAGATTGTTCGGCCATACGCCGATTGCGGTCGGGCTTGTCAGCATCGTCGTCATCCTCATTAGTATTCGGCTCAAAATGGAAAGTACGATCAGCCTGACGCTCGTCACAGTCGTGGCAATCATGGAGGCGACCGGACAAGGGTGGGATGTGGCGATCGATCGTTTCCTTATGGTACTTACCGGCATCGGAGCTTCCTTTGCGGTTAATGTGCTCGTCTTCCCGCCCCGTCCGAAGCGCCAGTTCAATGAGCAGGTAAGCCAGGCCTATACGCAGTTATCGTTGCTGCTGCGCACGGCCATATCGAACGAGATGAAGGAGCAGGTGTTCCGTCAAGAGAAGGACAAGCTGCATGGGACGCTGCGCAAGCTGGAGGAGCGCTACCTCGTCTTCGAAGAGGAGCGCAAAATATTAGCTCGCGCGAAAACCAGCCACGCCCGCAAGCTGCTCGTATCCAAACAGATGATTAAGACGCTGCAGAAGGGCGCAGATCTGCTTGATGTCGTCGAGGAGCACTATTTTGCTTCGCCGAGCGCGAATGAATGGGCTGCGCGGTTCGACCGTCAGATCGAGGATATGACCAAATACCATGAGCACATCTTATTGAAGCATGAGGAGAAGATAAAGCCGAATGCGCAGATTGAACCGGAAGAGGAGCGCGAAGGACGCCTAGTGAAGGATCTGACCGCATATATTATGGATGATCCGGATGAGAACAAGCGCCTCGTCTTTGTTGCTTCCGCTTTGTTCGAATACGCTTATCACCTTCGCCGATTGGAGAAGCTGATCGATCAGGTGCAGCAACGCACGGTGTCAGTGGAGGAGAAGGAAGGCTAAAGCTCAGAAAAACGAAGCAGGCTTCAGGCGTCTTGATGACGTTCTAAAGCCTGCTTCTTCTAGTTACTCCTCGTCCGTCTTATTGCTGCCTTCGTGACGACGCGGATGCTGCATATGAGCTTCTATGTCGTCGTCATCATCATGCGGTACCAGCCTAGGATCGGTCTTGCCTTGATGATGATTGCTAAAGTCAAGCTCAACCAGCTCCCACTCGGTCGTGCCAAGCATCTCGTCGGCGGGAAATACGTCACCGCGTTTCATCTTCTCTTCGCGGCCCCATTCGTTCTTATAGACGCCGTCTACCTCGACCGGTTCGCCAGAGAGCGGATCCATTGCATTATGCTTCTCATTGTCGCTCATTGCCTAATACCTACCTTCCTATGATCAAAGTCCGTGCTTCGGCACTGCGGCGCGGTCGGCGGTCGATTGCTGTTCACTTGCAGCTTGCTTGCTGGCGAGATTGCGATCCGCTTTCGATTGCGCTTTGCTAGCAGCTACTTGCTGATTGGACGGTTGTGTACCGGACATGGCGGTATCCTCCCTTCGACAGAAGATCATCAACAGTTTGCCACAAAAGGAGGAATTGTATGAGTGCAATAAGGAAGGCTTAGAGCAAGCGGAGATCGCAAGAGGGACAGTGGACGTCGTTCTCAGTAACGGTCTCACCGCAAGCCGGGCAAGGCTCCGAGAAGGAAGCCGCGGGTTTCACGAGCGGTGAAGGGGAAGAAGAGGAAGGAGAGGCGTCGCTCGGCGGTGCAGCTCGAAGATGAGCGGGCGTGCCGAATAACGTCTCGACCATCTCCCGTATTTCGGCATGCTTGTCTTCGCCGCTGGAAGCGATGCGAATGAAGAAGATCATCCCCGCTAGCAGCAGAAACGCCACCAGCAGAACGATTGCCGTGGCGCCGAAGCCGAACCAGGAGAACAGAAGCTGCGTATGCAGTGCCGCTGCTGCCAAGGTTATCATTTTCGTTCACCTCAACTCATCAGTTAACTTGATAACGCGACTCCAACTTTTTGCCGCCGAACCACATCACGAGAACGGCCGTAATCGTAACGAATATGCGCCATGGCTCATCGATTAGATTGCCGATATCGAAGCTGATAAGCGATATGCTGAAGATCATGACCGCTTTGCCGAGCAGCGTTGCGAGCATGAACGTCTTGAACGGCACATTGCTTATACCGGATACGACGGTAATGATAATGGAAGGCGTGAACGGAAAGCACGCAAGCAGGAAGAGAGGCGTGAAGCCGCGATGCTCGACCCAAGTGAAGAAGCGCTCCGACTTCGGAAAGCGGCGCATGACCCAGCCCTTGAATCGTCTTCCGATCTTTCGGCTTATCCAGAATACGCATAATGCACCGGCCGCCGCGCCGATCCAAGAAAATAAGAAGCCGAAGCCTAAACCGTAAATGTTGGCATTGGCAGCTACGATGACGATTAGCGGCAAGAAGGGCAGGAAGGACTCGAGCATCGGCAAGAGCAATCCGGGCAACGGCCCCAACTGCGAGTAGCTCTCCAGCGTTCGTTGAATTTGATCCAAATCCATATGTTTCAAATTATGCAGCCATTCTTGCCATTCGTTCATAAGTTAACTCCGATCTACTTGTTTGTAGCAGTTCCGCTTGCCCGAAGACCATGGAACGGAAACCATAGGTAAAAGAGGCCGATAAGGCCGAAAAGAACGGCGCTGAACCAAACGACGGACGTTTCGCCATTCCAGGTGGCAATCAGTCCCCCGGCTACAGGGCCGATCATGACGCCGATTCCTTCAACGGTGGACAGGATTCCCCAACCAAGCCCCTCCTGCTTCGGCGGCACATAAGCCGCAAGCAGCGCATTCCAGGAAGGGAGTACGGTAGCGTAGGACAATCCGAGCGCCATCGCTATAAGTAAACAATACCAAAAGGATAGTCCCCATGCCAGCATGTACAAAGCGAAGGCGAAGAAACCGAAGCCGAACACGAGAAACCATTTCCTGCCGCCCAGCTTGTCCGACAGCTTGCCCATTGGAATAAGGCCTGCGGCGGCGCATGCGCCGCCGACTGTCAAAAGGACGGAATATTGCGTGCCCGATATGCCGAGCCTGCTTTCCGCGAAAGCAGGCAATATCGGAACGAGCATGCTTGCCCCCATCGTCTGCAGGATCATGCCCGGCAGCAGCAGCTTCATTTGGCTCATTCTGCTCTTAAGCACGCCAAGCTGTTCGCGCATCGGCAGAAATTCGCGTTTCTGCGCGCGCTGCTTGCTCATGAACATGGAGAGCAGGCAGGCGAGCACCGATAGGCTGACAAGCAGCGTGTAAGTGAACGAAGAGCTGTAATCGAGCAAAATATTGCAAACAATCGGTCCGCTTCCAAGGCCAACGAACCAAATCGTATACAGGAAGCCCATCTGCGTGCCGCGATTTCCCTCGGTTACTTTGGTCAGGCAGACGATCCAGATCGGCGACATGCCGATTCCGTAGATGGCGGCCGCGCCAATGAACATCCAAGGGAGATCGGCGAATTGCAGCAGGTAGACGCCAATAAGCGATATGAAGAGTCCGACCTGCACGATGAGACGCATGGAGAATCGGTCCAGCAAATAGCCGATTGCAATCTTGAGCAGCGTGTCGGTAATGTAGTGAGCGGATATGGCGACGCCAATCACGTCAGGGGAGAGCCCCAGCGTCTTCGCGCCGTAGATCGGCAGCAGGCTGACAAGCACGGCGCCCCGGACGAATTCGACGAAGAACATAATGATGGAGATGAGAGTCATCTCCGCTCCAAACCAGCGGGTTTGTTTTGTCGGCACGGATAAGCTCCTTATATTACAAGATAGAAGCTCTGCCCACTATAGAATGTCTCGCCAAAATATCCGAAACAATGCTGTCCGCTGCCGTTTGCGCCGTCTGAAGCTGTTCGATTAATATCCTGCTGTTAGTTAAACGTATCGGATCGTCAATCAGTTTCATAATTTGCGCGCAAAGCTCGGCAGGGTCGCGTGCTATAGTGGCAGCGCCCTTCGACGATAAGTATTTCGCATTCTGTTTCTCTTGTCCGGGAACCGGACGATAGACGAATATGGGCAGTCTGGCGGCAATCGCCTCGGAGAGCGTGACGCCGCCGGGTTTCGTGACGATGCAGGAAGCGAGCGACATCAGCTCGTGAATCGTATCGATGAAGCCGAACACCCGCAGCCGGCTGGCCTCGGGGTGGAAGGCGAACTGTTCCAGCGCAGCGGCCCTAAGCTGCTCGTTGCGTCCGCAGACGAGCGCGATCTGCAGTCGCGGATGCCGCAGCAGCAGGCTGCAGATGTCTCCAGTATCGGCGGACGTGCCTTGTGCGCCGGGCATCATTAAAATGACCGGCCGATCGGGGGAGAGGCCGTAACGGGCATACAGCGTATCCGATGCGTCCAGCATGCGGAAGCTGCGCCGCAGCGGAATGCCGCTCACTTGCACCCGGCTGCCCGGAATGCCGATATGGCCGAGCTCTCGCTTCAAGTCATCGGTAGCGACATAATAGCGGTCGATGCTCGGATGCACCCAGCGGCGGTGCAGGTCGAAGTCGGTTATGACGGCATAAGAGGGCGGGTGAAATACGGCCCGACGCCTGCGCGTAATAGGCGGAACGGCCAGCAACGGGAACGTATGAATAACCGCGTCGGGCCGCTCGGCGGCGATGATCCGTCTTATTTTTTCACTGCCGAACGAATGAAGCAGCCCGCCAAGCAGAGAGTTGTGCTTAATCGGCTTCGTAACGTCGTACATCCAGCCATAAAGAGAAGGCATGCGGGTATAGCTTTGTTGATAGAAGCGCCGTGTTACCTCATTGAGCCAAGGGTGCGATTCGGCCATCAGGTCAATCATAGCGGAGCGATAATTGCCCCTTTCTTCGAGCGCGCCTTGAATAGCGCGGGACACCTGCAAATGTCCATCACCGTAAGAAGCGTATAGAATCAACAATTTTGGATGCCGATTATAGTCGAAACGAAGCATAGGCACACCTCCTGCCGTTAGTGTAGCGGGCATTTGTCATCACAGCGTGAACTACGGTTGGTTTCCTTTATATTATTTTTGTATAATGGATTTAATATCCGCCTATCTAAAATTTGAAGGAGCGATAACGAAGATGGAGTATACGAAGCTAGGTCGTTCAGGTCTAAACGTAAGCCGCTTATGTCTCGGGACAATGAACTTTGGAGTAGATACGGACGAAAAGGAATCATTCCGAATTATGGATGCCGCTTTGGAGGCGGGCATTAACTTTTTTGACACCGCTAACATTTATGGCTGGGGCGAAAACTCGGGGCGTACGGAAGAAATCATCGGACGCTGGTTCAAGCAAGGCGACGGCAGACGCGAGCGCACCGTGCTAGCAACGAAAGTATATGGCGATATGCATGACGCCCATGACGGACCTAACCGCGAGGCGGGACTGTCCGCATACAAGATACGCAGACATTTGGAGAGCTCGCTGAAGCGTCTTCAGACCGATCATATAGAGCTTTATCAAATGCACCACGTTGATCGCAGCGTGGATTGGAACGAGCTGTGGAGAGCGTTCGAGAATGCGGAAGCGCAAGGAAAGATTGGCTACGTAGGCTCAAGCAACTTCGCAGGTTGGGATATTGCAGTAGCTCAAGGAGAAGCGAAGGCGAGAGGGCATATCGGCCTTGTATCCGAGCAGCACAAGTACAATCTGCTGTGCAGATTGCCTGAGCTCGAAGTGCTTCCGGCATCGCAGGCGCTTGGCCTCGGCGTAATCCCTTGGAGCCCGCTGGACGGCGGCTTGCTCGCCGGCAACCATCGCCGCAAGGACGGCGGCCGCCGCAGCGGCGACTCGAAGCGCCTGGACCAGCACCGGGAGAAGCTGGACGCGTATGCCAAGTTCTGCGACGAGCTCGGCGAGCCGGAGGATCTTGTATCGCTCGCGTGGCTGCTCGCGAACCCTGCCGTGACGGCGCCGATCATCGGCGTGCGCACGCTCGACCAGTTCAAGCGCTCGCTGCGCGCGGTTGAGATCAAGCTCGACGAGTCGGCGCTGAAGCGCATCGACGAGATCTTCCCTGGCCCGGGCGGCGACGCGCCTCGCGCCTACGCCTGGTAAGATCGCAGCCCCGGAATGCCGAATAGCGCAACAACTCTGCGCTATTAACAAAAGCGCCTCCGCCGCAAGTCGGCGAAGGCGCTAAATAACCAATCAAATCAACAGATTAAACAATACAGGGTCCTTGTTCAACTCGACGAACTGGAAGCCTTTGCGCGACATACGCTCCACGAGCGGGATGTAGTCGTCGCGATGCTTCAGTTCAATACCGACGAGAGCGGGACCATTGTCCTTATTATGCTTCTTCGTGTACTCGAACCTAGTAATATCGTCATTCGGTCCAAGCACTTGATCTAGAAACTCGCGCAACGCGCCGGCCCGCTGAGGGAAGCTCAACATGAAATAATGCTTCAAGCCTTCATAGATGAGCGAACGTTCCTTAATTTCTTGCATTCTGTCGATATCGTTATTGCCGCCGCTAACGATGCATACAACCGTCTTGCCCGCGATCTGATCGCGGAACGCTTCAAGCGCGGCAATCGGCAGCGCGCCAGCAGGTTCGGCGACGATTGCATTCTCGTTGTAAAGGTCGAGCATCGTCGTACATACTCTGCCTTCGGGAATAGCAACGACGTCATCCAGAAGTTCCTTGCATATCGCAAACGTGAGATCGCCTACCCGTTTGACGGCAGCGCCGTCTACGAACTTGTCAATTTGATCGAGCGGCGTAACTTCGCCATGGTCAAGCGAGACGCGAAGCGAAGGGGCGCCTTCGGGCTCGATGCCGATGAGCTTCGTCGTAGGCGATACAATCTTAATATAAGAAGCAACGCCCGCCGCCAAGCCGCCGCCGCCGACCGTTAGGAAGACGTAATCGGGAACCGAATCGGCGGCTTCCATAATCTCTTGGCCGATCGTACCGTTGCCTGCGATTATCTTCGCATCGTCGAACGGATGAACGAAGGACATGCCGCTGCGCTCGCTTTCGGCGACCGCTTCTGCGTAAGCGTCATCGAACGTATCGCCGGTCAATATGACCTCAACCTGTGAGCCGCCGAAGAAGGACACTTGGCTCACCTTTTGGCGCGGTGTCGTGCTTGGCATATAGATTTTGCCGGGAATACCGAGCGCCTGACAGGAATAAGCCACGCCCTGAGCGTGATTGCCTGCGCTAGCACAGATAACGCCTTTCTCCAGTGTCTCAGGAGACAGGGAGCGGATAAGATGGTAAGCACCGCGTATTTTGAACGATCGGACGATCTGCAAATCCTCGCGTTTAAGCAGTAGGTTGCAGCCGTAACGCTCGGAGAGCACACGATTGTATTGCAGCGGCGTACGTGTAATGACATCTTTCAAATGCATTTGGGCATGTACAATATCTTCAAGCCCGATGCGGGGTGAAGGTTCAACGTGTTGACTCATAGCGTCCATCCTCTCGATCTGTATAAATATCCATAATTATCGGTCTATTATAGCACCTTCATTGCCGAATGACCGCATTCTCTATCGAAGAAATTGACGAATAGGAGGCAAACCATGCGCAAAGCTCTCAAAAGATTAGCTATCCTAATCGGTATCCTTATCTTGCTGCTCGCCTGCGGAGGCTGGTGGCTCGTATCCTACGTCGAGCCGGATGAGGAGCTCACGATGTCGTATGAGGCAATCAGCGTGAAGGACAAGGCGCTCGATATGATCAAGAAGCTGAAGCCGGAGCTTGTACTGACCGAAGCGGATATTAACAACTTGGTCAAAATGCATATGTCATCATCCACCGAGCCGCTCGCTCCGGATACGACACTGGACGGCGCCGCGTTTGAGTTGGACGGCGATCGTCTGATTGCAAAGCTGAACGTTACTTACAAGGATCGCTTGCCCGTACAATTGCAGGCGGAGTATAAGCTGGAGTGGCAAGCGCCGAACATCGTGCTGCGGCCTAGGGCGCTGACCGTCAAGGATATCCATTTGCCGCTGCGGATGCTAGAGACGCAAGTCATTCCGCTAGATTTGCCGCAGCAGGACGTTGTGACCGTACAGGATGTCCAGTTCAGCGGCGAGCAGATAAGTATACTTTTCAAGCTGCAACTTAAGCTGAATTTATGATGGAAATAAAAGAAAGGCCGACTCCTGAGAGTCGGTCTTTCTTTTATACTAGTAAAATTAGTTGATCGTAATGCCCGCGCTGCCGAAGCCAGTTGCGGTGAAGAGTTCGATAAGAGCATCGCCTGTAATAGAGTAAACCATCAGCAAGCGAGTAGTAGCCGTTACCGGAACAGCTATAGGAGAAGTGATACCGCTGAACGTGTCGCCGATATTAAGCAGACCAGCAGGTAGTGTCATATTAACGAGGGCGCCTGGAACAGGAGAGAATACGTTATTGGTTAAATCTGTGTTGCTATAGAGCTGCGCAGTTACAGTTGCCGCACCCGTGAGCGTGATAGAAACTGTGTTGCTGAACGTAGCGGAGATCGAAGTGATTGTGCCATCGCGAGGAACGGAGAATGCCATATTTGGACCGAGAAGGGCGATATTGGCAAGGCTTGTTAAATCGATTGTCCCACCAATCAAGGATACTCCCGGAAGGGCTATGCCAAAACCGACTAAACTTACGGTAGATACTAAGCCTAATGCCGATACAAGGATAACAGGAATACCGGAAGCGTACGGAATGATCGAACCGGTTGTTCCAGGTTCGCCTGTAGCGCCCGTACCGCCAGTAGGTCCGATCAAGCCTTGAATCCCTTGAATGCCTTGAATGCCTTGTGCGCCTGCAGGCCCTACAGGTCCAACGGGTCCAGCAGGTCCTTGCGGTCCAGGAGCGCCGCTTCCAGCAGGTCCGACAGGACCAGTGAAGCCGCGGGGACCTCTGCGTCCCGTTGGGGCATTGACTTGAATTTTACCCGTTACGATTTTTTTCTTAATGACGATACAATCATCTTTTTTTCTTTTTGGATGGCAGCCAGAGATTTTAACACTACGTTTTTTCTCATAAAGATTACCCAGATGAAACACCTCCTAGTATTTGCTCCTATCTTATGCGTGTCTTCTAACAGTGGCTTGGGGATTTGTCTGCTATGTTAAGAGAATTAGCCTTATTTCTTAAAATTAGATGTTTGCTAGCCATAGATTCACCTATAAAAAGTAGAGAAAGTGCCTATCTTCCTTGTTTAGAGGGGGCCGTTGTACGTCAAGTAGAGGTCAAAGTACTCTATCAATTAGGTACATTTGGAGGAGGAGGGCAGATACCGGCGCAGAGCAATAAAAGTTTGGCAGTTATAGGAAGAAGATGAGGTAGGTATATTGACATCGGGATTGAGAATGGTTATCATATATACGAAAGTGATAATCATTATCAATAAATCAACACAACAAAAGTTGTTGCGTTAACCAGGCAGGAGGTTTCATGAGTGGGCTTGCTTTACGAGATGGTAACGAATAAACGGGAAATAAGCGTTTTGCTGCATGAGGAGAACCGAATTGCCGGAGACGAAGCAGCAATTGCACGGACGCCAAAGGGAGAAGTATCCCTAGAGCATAAACAGGCAGATAACAATAATCCATTGACGCGGAGCGTATTCGCGGTTGAATAAATAACGTGATGCAGCATCAGCACATCAAGCGAACAACTGAGAATAAAGGAGAGAAACTTATGCAAACGGAAACGAGCAGGCCCTGGAATTGGCTGCTGTTCCCTTTTTCATCGATCAAGGCAGGTCCGGACTTTTTGTATGCGGCTTCGGTTGGTCATGGTATCTACGCGATCGATGCTTCAGAGAAATGGGTGAAGCTGGGGAACGGGATGCCGGAAGGGACATCGGTTAATCGACTGCAATTGCAGCACGACCTGCTTCATGCTTGCACAAGCGACGGCTTGTATGAATGGGATGGAAGCGAGTGGGTGAATGATGGTCTAACCATTCCCTGCTATCAATACCGAATGATCGGCGGAACTTCCTATGCGGCAACGGAGTACGGGTTGTGGGCGAAAGGCGCGGGGGGCTGGGAGAAAGCGGCTTGCTCGGATAAGCGAGTGTACGATTTCATCAACTTACCTCAATATCTTGTTATTGCCCATGAGAGCGGTATTTCGCTATATGATCGCTTTATGGATGATTGGACGCATTTCGAGCTGGAGGCGAGCGTTACAAGCTTGGCCGTCTATAGAGGTCATCTAATTGGAACAAGCGATAAAGGCGAGCTGTTAATCGGCGATAAAAAGGGGCGTTTCAATCGGATTCGCTTCGGTAAGCCGTTTATATTTTCCGTGCAAGCCAAAGGAAATGACATTTTTGTATGTACCGATAAGGGATTATTCCGACTTGCGTATATGAGACAGCAGGTGACGCTGCTTTCGGTGAAGCTGGGTTGCCCGGTTACGGACATCGATCTGCAGGGTGACAGTATTTATATGGCGACGTTGTTCCAAGGGATTCAAACGTTGAATAGAGGATAGAAGAAGACGGAGGCTGATACGGTGCCAAAAGTATTGGTAGTATATGCAAGCATGACGGGCAATACGGAAGAGATGGCGGAAGCGATTGCCGCTGGGGCTGCCGAGGCGGGAGCAGAGGTCGTGTCGAAGGAAGCATTCGATGCTTCCGCAGCAGAGCTGCTGGAGTATGACGGTATTATTATCGGCGCATATACGTGGGGAGACGGAGAACTGCCCGACGAGTTCATCGATTTCTATGAAGAAATGGAGGGACTTGATCTGTCAGGTAAGAAGGCAGCCGTATTCGGCTCAGGCGACACGTCGTATCCGATCTACTGCGGAGCAGTCGATACAATCGAAGAGAAGCTTAAGGAGCTAGGAGCAGACATCGTCGCTGAAAGCATTAAGTTCGAATATAACCCTTCGAACGAAGAATTAGAAGCAGGCAAGAGCGTCGGACGCCAGATCGCAGGCCTCGTTGCAGTTGCTGGTTAACTAGGGCAGAAGGGCGGCCGTTCCGATGAGTCAGACACATGAGGTATTGCGGTTAGAGGATTACAAGCTGGAGGAGCTGCTTCGCAATCCTCGCCGCAACAGCGAGCGGGAGCGGGATGTGACTTGGCAGCAGTTGGTCCAATATGCGGCCAGTCATTGCGTGAACGAGTTCTACACGCTTCCAATAGAAGCTCGAACAGAGCAGTCGATAGCGGCTATTATTGAGCGGCGGTGGAGTAATCGCAATTATAAGTTCCATTCCAATGAGCATTTTTTGCAAACGAAGCAGCAAGTGATTTCGCAACTAGCAGCGTTTCTCACAGGAGAGAACCGAGCCTGCGAACCGATCGTTTGTTTCGAGCAGTTTAGCGTCTATATACCATCTATAGACATGGAGCTCTCGCAAATTATTCAGCTTATTGTCGAGGAAAATAGCCTTGATTCGGCTGCGAACGGCTACAAGGTTCAAAAGTACGTTTTTGAAGCAAATGAAGCAACGGTCTCCACGTTCTTCCACATGACAACGGTGTTATGTGCGCATGCATTCGAGTGTCTTCCAGCTTCAATTGAGATTTTGTCTTTGCATAACGGAAAAAAACACGTGTATCATCCCGATAAAGCTACACTCTTGCAATCGCTAGACTACATGAGCCTAGCCAAAAGTCTGTTGCCGCTGATAGATGCGGGTCAAGCTAATTGAGGATACGAGAAGAAGCAGGTTAAGAGCAATCCCGACGGGATAATTCTTAACCTGCTTATTTGTTGTTTGTTATAGACAATTGAATCCGATTTCAAGTAACATGGCAGTAGTTGCAAGGGTCATATAAGAAGCTAATGGGAGAGATCAGGTTGACAGAGGAATTATTGCTAACATTTCGTTCGCCGCCGCTGCCATTTTTTATAGAATCGAATCGATTAACCTATCGAGTTGGCGAGGAGCATCCGAATCGTTCCAACTTAGGCGTATTTGATTTGTTATTTGTAAATGAGGGGTCGCTTCATGTAGCCGAAGAAAATCGCAGATGGACGCTAGGTCCGGGAGACGTGCTCATCTTGCGCCCCGATCGTTGGCATTATTCAACGAAGCCTTGCTCGGAAAATACGGTGTTTGACTGGGTTCATTTTCAGACAGTCGGCGCGTGGGAAGAGACGGAGGGCAGTCAGTCGGGCTCGCTCCGAGGCGACTATTACACTTATGCAATCAGGCTGCCGAAGCATATGAAGCTTACGTATCCGGATGAAGCTAAGGTTATATTCTCCCAACTGCATGAGGCGGCCAAGAGCTCGTCGCATGGCGCTTTCTGGGATCGTCAGCAACGGTTTCTGCATTTGCTGCAAATGCTTGACGAGGGCTGGCGCTCGGATGCGGCGAAGGCTGCTGTGTCCGTCGCGGAGAGGGCTGCCGCATATTTGAAGCTTAATTATCGCAATCCGATCAGCAATACGATGCTGAGCGAGGTGCTGCAGCTTCATACGAATTACATTACACGCTCCATGACTGAGGTGTTCGGCTGTACCCCGCAGCAATATTTGCTGTATTATCGCTTGGATCAGGCCAAGCTGCTGCTCATTAAGACGGACTGGACGATCGCTCGCGTAGCGGAGGAAACGGGCTTCCGACAGACGCCGCATTTCTCGCGGCTGTTCGCCTCCAATACAGGCATGCCGCCGCTCAAATTCCGCAAGCGATTCACAATGTAGTAGTTAACGATGTTCATGAATAATTTTCCTTCAGCTAACAAAAACTGGTTTCAACAACGCTGAAGGAGAGTGCTCGATGATTGAACGGTTTTCGTTAACGGGAGAAATTGGCGAAATGGTGGAGATGTTTCAAGTAAGTAAAGTCGTTCGGGGGTATACGAATCGGTTCAACGTGTCGCCGACGCAGAACGTGTCGATTGTGATGAACGATCGCTTTGGACAACGCACGATGCAGGAGTCGAGATGGGGGCTATTTCCGTTTTGGGCGAAGGATTCGGTGAATGCCGATCATACGACGTTGTCTCAAAAGCCGTTTTTGGACCGGATGCTTCGCAAGCAGCGCTGCGTCTTGCCTTGCAGCGGCTTCTTCGGCCGCAAACAAATCGGGCAGGAGCGTGACCCCAGGGCGATGCATGTTGTCCTCCCGAATCAACCGATATTCGGCGTCGCTGCTATATATGATTCGTGGAAGGATACGAGAGGACAAGAGGTTCGCGCCTTCACCATCATTACAGCGGCCTCTTCGGGAGCGATGTCAGTATGGCAGCCCCGCGTTCCCGTTATTTTAGATGAAGAAGGAATTGAAGATTGGCTCGATCCGAAGCTGACGGAATTCGCCGGCTTACGGAAGCACTTGGAAGCAATGGATACCTATCTGATGCGCGCTTACCCCGTCACTAACGCGGTCCACGACGAATATTTCGAGTCACCCGACTGCATCCGGGAAATCCGAATCGATTACGCATAAACAAACGAACGAACGAACGATACGAAATATGAAACGGCAAATCTAGCTGTTCCTTGTACGAAAGCCAGAGCTCAATCCGAGCCGGCATCTCAAGGGAATACCTAGCTTTGCTGTTTTTTTGTTTTGTAGAGTCTAGGGCTGTGGAAATGAAGGAAGCTCTAAAATCGGCTTTATCGCACTCTCCCGTTAGGTCAGGAAGAAGAGGAGGCAAGGCTAAAATCGGCATTATCTCACTCTCCCTTTAGATCAGGACGAACGTTAGAAGGGGCAATAAAGATGGGACGGAAGCAGGCAGGCGCATGGTTTCTGAGTAGAAGGGAGAGTGTGATAAAGGGATAAAAGCGTATAGTTGACCAAGCATAGGGAGTAGGCGGAGCAGTGTTACGGTGATGGTAAGAGGGAGCACTCTCCCTTCTAGTTCAGGAAGATTTCTATTCCTGAGTAGAGGGGAGAGTGTGCTAAAGGGGTTAAAAGGTGTCGATGTTTATGCGCGAGCGCGTTGGAGTTCGGCGGTTAGCAGCGGCACGACTTCGAAGAGGTCGCCTACGATGCCGTAGTCGGCGACGCCGAAGATAGGCGCGTCGGGGTCTTTGTTGATGGCGACGATGACGCGCGATTGGCTCATGCCGGCCAGGTGCTGGATGGCGCCGCTGATGCCGCAGGCGATATAGAGCTGCGGCGTGACGACTTTGCCGGTCTGCCCAATTTGCTGGGCATAGTCGCAATAGCCTGCGTCGCAGGCGCCGCGGGAGGCACCGACTGCGCCGCCGAGCACGGACGCGAGCGCATGCAGCGGCTCGAAGCCCGCTGCGCTGCGCACGCCTCGCCCGCCGGAAACGACGACGTCGGCTTCGGCGAGATCGAGCTGGCCGCTCGTGCGGCGGACGAGTCCGCGCACGGCGGTATAAAGCGGCGGCACCGTGAAGGGGAGTTCCTTCACGGCAGCCGTATGGCCAGCGGCCGCATCCAGCGGCTCGGCCGCAGGCAGGTTGTTCGGGCGGACCGTGACGACCCACGGTCTGCCCGGCACGAAGCTGCGCCGCTCGAACGCCTTGCCGGCGTAGAGCGGGCGGATGAAGCTGACGTCGCCGCCATCGAAGGAAGCCTCGATGGCGGTGACGTCGGCGATGTGGCCGGCGCCAAGGGCCGCGGCCACTCGGGGCGCGAGCTCGCGCCCCATGGCGGTGTGGCCGAGCAGCACCGCATCCGGCCGCACAGCGGCAATGGCGGCGCCGATGGCGGCGATGTACGCCTCGGGCGCATAAGCGCGGAGGGAAGGATCGTCGGCAATGTGCACGACGTCCGCCCCCCGCGCAGCGAGCGCGGCGGCTTCTTCCGCCGCGCCGCCGAAGCAGGTGAGAACGGCGTGGACCTCGCCGTCCTTGCCTGCCAGGCGCCTTGCGGCGCCGAGCGCCTCAAGCGCGACGCGGCGCAGGCTGCCGCTGCGGCTCTCGGCAAAAACGAGTATCGTTCTAGACATAGGTAGGCAACTCCTTTGCACGATAATTTAAAGCAGCTTCGCCTCTGTCCGCAGCAGCTCGGTCAGCGCTGCGGCTTGCTCGGCGGGAGTGCCCGCGAGCGTCTTGCCCGAAGCACGGGGAGGAGGAGCGGATAGCCCGGAGCGTACCGTCCTTGCCTCAATACTTATAGCCAGCTCGGACAGAGCCACCGTTCGGAGCGGCTTGCGCTTCGCCTTCATAATGCCCGGCAATGACGGATAGCGCGGCTCGTTCAGTCCTTGCTGGGCTGTAATAAGCGCCGGCAGCGGGATCGTTATCGTCTCGGTGTCGCCCTCGACGTCACGCTCGACTAACGCGTAGCGCTCGGCCTCGCAGTCAACTTCATTGAGCGCTGCGCGTAAGCCCGCACGCTCCGCCGCGGCGATAATGCTTACCTTGACCGCCGCGGAAGCGTGCGGCAGGCCAAGACGCTCTGCGACCTGCAGCGCTACGCTGCCGGCGCCGCTGTCAACCGCGAACAAGCCCGCCAGCACGAGATCGGGCTCAAGCGGCTGTACAAGCGCAGCTAGTGCGGATGCGGCCGCATAGCCGTCATCGCCCAAGCTTCCGTCATCGCTTAAGCGGATCGCTTCGTCTGCACCAACGGCAAGCGCCGTACGCAGCGCATCCTGCGTCCGTTCTGGTCCGCAGGTGACGGCGATGACCTGTCCGCCATGCTGATCCCGCAGCCGAATGGCCTCTTCGAGCGCATACTCGTCGTAAGGATTAATAATGAACTTGGCCGCGCTGTCATCGATGCCTCCGCCTGTTACGATGATTTTTTCCTCGGTATCGAATGTTTGCTTGAGCAGCACCACGATCTTTAGCATTGAAGCTCCCCTCGCTTATTCCTGTATTAGACACGCCGCTGCCGCATGAGGACGGCAGCAGCCGTTCATATGCAAGCGGCAAAGCCGAACATTGCTTATCCCATATCGGCCCTCGGCATTGTCCCATCATTGCTACCATATGTATTCGCGAAGATGAATAGACCGCAGGCAAATGACGTTTCACCTGCATGTTCGCGCCGTGAGGCTCATATACATGGAGCACCGCGGCTATTTATGTAAGCGCTTTATTACTTGTCCCATTTCATTGCGCTAAGCTGTACCGGAACAGAAAGGGGGCGACTTATGACGCTAAACGGCGCTTGGGGCTGGGAGCAGATTGCGACCGCCTCGAGATGGATCTTTTTTGCAGCGCTTGTCGTATTGGCGGTTGCGATGTTCGCTGTCGTCGTATTAAGGCGCGTAGGCTATATGAGGCTGGGCGTCCCGTACCATTTCATTCGTTACCGTCCGAGACGAGACAACGACAACAACAACAGCTTCTTTGCTCACGTATTTGGACATCGCAGGCTGCTGGGGGACTTGCGGAGCGGCTTGATGCATCTTGTTTATTTTTACGGCTTCATCTTGCTCCAATTCGGAGCTGTCGACCTCATTGCCAAGGGGCTGAGAGGCGGCGAACCGCTGCCGATCCCAGGGCAGGTGTACGGTCCATTCTCATGGATGCAGGAGCTGACGGTGTCGCTCGTGCTGCTCGCTGTTTTGTACGGAGCGTTCAGGCGGTATGGAGAGAAGCTTCCGCGGTTGAAGCGGGGCTGGAAGCCGTCGCTGGTCATGTGGTTCATCGGGTCGCTTATGCTGTCGATCCTGCTCTCCTTATCGTTCGAGAGGCTGGCAAGCGAGGGACACGTCGTGTCCGATGTGTATGCGCCTGTAAGTGAGCCGTTATCCATTGCGTTGCAATGGATGGGGGTTCAGCCGCACAGCGCGATGGCGGATGTGGGGTTTGAGCTGTTTTGGTGGACGCATCTTCTAGTGCTGCTGGGCTTCCTTGTTTATGTGCCGCAGTCGAAGCATTTTCACCTGTTGACGGCTCCTGTTAATTTGCTTTATCGGAGAGGAGATGCGCATGGACGGCTGACGCCGCTCAATCTGGAGGACGAGGAGGCGGAATCGTTCGGCTCGGGCAAAATCGAACATTTTACGCAAAAGCAGCTGCTCGATCTGTATGCCTGCGTCGAATGCGGAAGATGTACGAACGTATGCCCCGCTGCCAGCACCGGCAAGCTGCTTTCGCCGATGCATTTGATCGTAAAGCTAAGAGATCATTTGACCGAGAAGGGAGCGGCCATTACGTCCAAATCGCCTTGGATGCCTGCTGGGCTGTGGCAGTCTAGGGAAACGTCCGCTGCGGCTCATACGATGGGGGCGGTTCTCCCTTCCTGGGACGATGCTGCTCTGTCGGTTGGCGCGACGACGATTGAGCCGACGATGGCGGCACAGGAGCAGGCATGGGTGAAGCGCGACGGCGTGAAGCCGGAGGACGCGGCGTTGATCGGGGATGTGATGACCGAGGAGGAGCTATGGGCCTGCACAACTTGCCGCAATTGCGAGGAGCAATGCCCGGTTGGCAACGAGCTTGTCGACAAAATTATCGATATGCGCCGCTATCTTGTATTAATGGAAGGAAGCTTGCCGTCTGACGGTCAGCGAGCGCTACAAAATATCGAGCGGCAGAGCAATCCATGGGGGCTGCCTCGCGCCGAGCGCGCTGCCTGGATTGACGAATGCGAGCGAAAAACCGGCATTCGCGTGCCGACGATGCAGGAGCTGAAGCGGCAAGGCCATATGCCGGAAATTCTTTTATGGGCGGGCTCGATGGGGGCATATGATTCACGCAGCAGGCGCGTGCTGTTCGATCTCGTAAGGCTGCTGCACGCTGCAAAAGTAGATTTCGCGACGCTTGGCGCGGAGGAACGCAACTCGGGCGATACGCCAAGAAGGATTGGCAATGAACTGCTGTTCCAAGAGCTGTGTCAGGGCAATATTGAGACGCTGGCCAAATACGGCATTAATCGAATCGTAACGGCATGCCCGCATACGTATAACACGTTCAAAAACGAATATCCCGACTTTGGCTTAAGTCCAAATGTGAAGGTCGAGCATCATACGGAGCTGCTGGCGCAACTAGTGGAAGAGGGGACGATCAAACCCGTATATGAGCTTGATGAGACGATAACTTATCATGACTCCTGCTACCTCGGACGTTATAACAATACGTATGAAGCGCCGAGAAATGTGCTGCGCGCCATACCTGGCGTTGCGTTAAAGGAGATGGAGCGTTCGCGAGCGAACGGAATGTGCTGCGGCGCCGGCGGCGGAATGATGTGGATGGAGGAACGCTCAGGCACTCGCGTCAACTATGCCCGCACGGCGCAGGCGCTGGCGGTAAAGCCTACCGTCATCAGCTCGGCATGCCCGTATTGTCTGACGATGATGGAGGATGGGCTCAAGTCGCTGACGGACGACGATGACGGTGGAATTGTGCGCGCAAGGGACGTGGCGGAGCTGCTGGCGGAGAGTGTGTTCGGCGAATAAAGGAAATTTGTTGAAATGTGCGCTTCCGCGGAAAAAAGTGGGCTAGTTCGTCTATGGTTAGGTGCTCTGCTCGATGGACACTCACTGATCGCTTGATTGTCGTTCCACGTTGCAGAAACTGCAACAGAACGGGTTTGAGGAGCGTGATTTAGTCGGCGTCGTTGCAGTTTTTGCAACTGACCCATGCGTTAAGTGCTGCATTCGAGCTGATATCGGAGAATCAGTTGCACTTTGTACAACGGAGTCAATCACTGGTGGCGATGGTAAGCCATTCTGTTGCATAATCTGCAACGGAATATGGAGCGAATGTGATCTGCTGCTAGTTACAACTTTCTGAAGCATGAGGGGAGGATTCAGGCTATGTCTACAAAAGGGCAAGGGCTGCCAAAAACCGCCGCATCCATCCGTTCCGCGGCCGTTATCGGCTCAGGTGTAATGGGGGCAGGTATTGCCGCCCATCTGGCGAATGCGGGCATGCGCGTCCTGCTGCTTGATGTCGTACCGCGGCAACTGACGGCGGAGGAGGAGCGGCAGGGGCTTACGCTTGCCGATGCTAAGGTGCGCAGCCGATTGGCAGCGGCTGCCGTTGCCCGCATGGCGAAGGCACAGCCGGCACAGCTCTACGATGCCGCTTGGGTAACACGGATTAAGCCGGGAAATCTGGAGGATGATCTGGCGGCGCTCGGAGATGCGGATTGGATCATTGAGGCCGTTGTCGAACGGCTTGATGTGAAGCGTGAAGTGCTTGCAGCCATTGCTTCGGTACGCAGGCCTGGCACGCTGGTGAGCACGAATACGTCCGGTTTGTCGGCAGGGGCGATGGTTGCGGGACTTAGCGAGGAGTTTCGCCGTCACTTCGCGGCGACTCACTTCTTCAACCCGCCGCGGTATATGAAGCTCGTTGAAATCGTGCCAACGGCAAGCACGGATGCCGGCGTAGTAGCGCTGCTTAAGGACATATGCGAGAAACGGCTGGGTAAAGGCGTCGTCATTGCGAAGGATACGCCTAATTTTATTGCTAATCGGATCGGCTCCTATGGCATGCTCGTCACGCTTGAGGATACGCTCGCCTTTGAGCTGACGGTAGAGGAAGCGGATGCACTCACCGGACCGGCTATGGGGAGGCCGAAGACGGCGACGTTCCGCATGCTGGACCTCGTCGGACTCGATACGCTCCTCCATGTCGTCGACAATGTGAGGGAGCGGAGCGAGGATGCGGCGGAGCAAGCGGTCTTTGCACGGCCGCCGTTGCTGGAGAAGCTGGTTGCCGTTGGTCGGCTTGGCGAGAAGTCGGGAGCGGGCTTCTACCGCAAAGTGAAGGGGGCGGGAGGCAGCGTTATTGAATCGCTGAATCTTAGCACGATGGAGTATGGAGCACAGCGATCGGTGAGCTCGCCGATCATTGATGCGTCGAAGTCGGCCAAGGGAGCAGCGGCGAAAGTGCGCGCGCTGCTGCGCACCAATCCGTCCGACCGTTATGCGAAGTTCGCGTGGTCAACGGTTAAGCGGACGTTGCTATACTCGGCGGCGCAGCTTCATGCGATCGCCGACTCCATTGCAGACGTGGATCGCGCGATGCGCTGGGGCTTCAACTGGGAGCTCGGGCCGTTCGAGTTATGGGATGCGATCGGACTGCGCGAGTCGGTAGCGCGCATGAAGGCGGAGGGGGATGACGTTCCTGCTTGGGTGACGGAGCTGCTGGAAGCCGGACATGAGAGCTTCTACAAGGAAGAGGACAATATTCGGTCATACGCAGCGGGCACATCCTATAAACTGGAAGAACGGGAATCGGAATCGATTTCCTTAACCGCGTTAAAAGCGTCCGGTCGAACGATTCTTGCTACGTCCGGCGCGAGCTTGATCGACCTTGGCGATGATGTCGCCTGTCTGGAGTTTCATTCGCCGAACAATGCGATCGGCGGCGATATTTTGTCGGCGATCCGCCTTAGCGCGGCGGAGGTCGCCAGCAATTGGCGCGGCCTGGTCATAGCTAATGAAGGCCGCAACTTCTGTGTCGGCGCCAACCTCATGCTGCTGCTGATGGAGGCGCAGAACGGGGAGTGGGATGAGGTGGAGGATATCATCCGCTATTTCCAAAGCAGCATGCTGCAGCTTAAGCGGCTTGATCGTCCTGTCGTCGCGGCTCCGCATCGGATGACGCTAGGCGGAGGCGTGGAGGCGTGCTTGCCTGCCGACCGGATTATTTACTCTCCGGAGACCTACTTCGGACTCGTCGAGACGGGGGTCGGCCTCATTCCCGCTGGCGGCGGCAGCAAGGAAGCGGCGGCGCTTGCAGCTTCGCGAACGGCAACCGGAGCAGATTTGCAGCCGCAATTGAACGCGCTGTTCGAGACGATTGCGCTGGCCAAAGCTTCATCGAGCGGCTTCGAGGTCGGCAAGCTCGGCTTCATGCGGCCGCAGGATACGGTCATTATGCGGCAGGATGCACGCATCGCCGAGGCGAAGCGGGCGGTGCTGGAGCTTGACCGCGCCGGGTACGTCGCGCCAGCCGAACAGAGCATACGGGTTGCCGGGCGGGAGGGCAAGGCGGTGCTCAAGGTAGGCGTGCAGGCAATGAGATTAAGCGGTCATATTAGTGAGCACGACGAGCTGATTGCGAGCAAGCTTGGCCATGTGCTGGCCGGAGGAGACGTTCGGGCAGACGCTGCGGTGAGCGAGCAATATTTGCTCGATTTGGAATGCGAGGCCTTCCTCAGCCTGTGCGGCGAGAGGAAGACGCAGGAGCGGATGAGCCATATGCTGCGAACAGGCAAGCCGCTTCGCAATTAAAGGAATTATACGAAGTGAAAGGGGAGGGGAACGATGTCGGCTGATTCACCGTTGTTTGTCAATCATGACCGCGATGCGGTCATTGTGTCCGCTGTGCGCACGGCGGTCGGCAAGGCGAAGAAAGGCAGCCTTGCCGAGACGCGGGCCGAGGATATGGGCCGTGCGGTGCTGCAAGCGGCTCTGGCCCGTGCGCCCGGCGTAACGCCTGAGCAGATTGAGGACGTCATTATTGGCTGTGCAATGCCGGAAGGAGAGCAGGGACTTAACGTTGCCCGCGTTCTATCGCTATATGCGGGGCTGCCGGTGACGACGCCTGCTGTCACCGTCAACCGCTTCTGCGCGTCCGGCTTGCAGGCTATCGCCTACGCGGCCGAGCGCATTCGGCTCGGCGAGGCGGATGCCATCGCAGCCGGCGGCGTCGAAACCATGAGCCATGTGCCGATGACCGGCTTCAAGCTCTCGCCGCATCCGGGCATCGTGGATTCGATGCCCGAGGTATACATGGGCATGGGCCACACCGCCGAGGAGGTGGCCCGCCGCTATGGCGTGACGCGCGAGGCGCAAGACGCATTCGCCGCAAGCAGTCATGCGAAGGCCTCGGCTGCGATCGCGGCCGGCAAGTTCAAGGACGAGATCGTTCCGATCTTCGCAACGAGATCGGGCGTCAATGACGCGGGTCGGCCGTGGGAGAAGAGCTTCACCTTCGATACGGACGAAGGCGTCAGAGCAGAGACGACGGCCCAGACGCTCGCCCCGCTCAAGCCGTCCTTTGCCCGCGAAGGTACGGTCACCGCGGGCAATTCGTCGCAGATGAGCGACGGCGCTGCTGCCGTCATCGTCATGAGCCGAGCGCGGGCCGCCGAGCTTGGCCTTGCGCCGCTCGCTGCTTTCCGCGGCTACAGCGTAGCCGGCGTTGCGCCGGAGGTGATGGGCATCGGCCCGATCGAGGCCGTGCCGAAGGCGCTTGCGAAAGCGGGCATTACGCTCGAACAAGTCGATCTGTTCGAGCTGAACGAGGCTTTCGCCGCGCAATGCGTTCCGATCATCGAACAGCTCGGCATCGATCCCGAGCGGGTCAACGTCAACGGCGGCGCGATTGCGCTCGGCCATCCGCTCGGCTGCACGGGAACGAAGCTGACCGTCTCGCTTATTCATGAGCTGCGAAGGCGCGGCGGAGGAATCGGCGTCGTAACGATGTGTGTCGGCGGCGGGATGGGTGCCGCTGGCGTAATTGAAGTGTACGGCGAAGCGGAATAAGGAAGAAAACGATTGAGGGGAGGCCATCGGCATGACGGAAACGATACGTTTCGGCGGCAGATTCGTCGTCGAAGACAGCACGCCGGAATCGGTCGTGACGCCCGAGGATTTCAACGAGGAACAGGTCATGATGGGAGACGCTGCCCGGCAGTTCATGGAGGCGGAGCTTTTGCCGCGCGATGCGGATATCGAAGCGCTGAACTACGAACTGACGGTAGAGCTCATGCGGAAAGCGGGCGAGCTTGGCTTGCTCGGCGCGGACATACCGGAAGCGTATGGCGGTCTCGGCCTCGACAAGGTAAGCACGACGCTGCTCGCCGAGACTTTGTCTCGCGCTTCGTCCTTCGCTTTGTCGGTCGGCGCGCATACGGGCATCGGCACGCTGCCGATCGTGTTCTTCGGCACGGAGGCGCAGAAGCAGAAGTATTTGCCGAGTCTCGCTACGGGCGAACGGATCGCGGCGTATTGCTTGACCGAGCCGTCTTCCGGCTCGGACGCATTAGGCGCTAGGACGACGGCTCGGTTGTCGCCGGACGGCAAGCATTTCATCCTGAATGGCTCGAAGCTCTACATTACGAACGCCGGCTTCGCCGATTTGTTCATCGTATACGCGAAGGTAGATGGTGAATATTTTACGGCGTTTATCGTCGAGCGAGGGATGAAAGGCTTCAGCATCGGGCCGGAGGAACATAAGATGGGCATCAAAGGCTCGTCCACTTGCCCGCTGTTTTTCGAGGATGTGCCAGTGCCGGTTGAAAACGTGTTAGGCGAGATCGGCAAAGGCCACCGCATCGCGTTCAATATTTTGAACATCGGCCGCTTCAAGCTTGGCGCGGGCTGTCTAGGCGCTTCGAAAGAAACGATTGAGCTGGCGTCCAAATACGCGAATGAGCGCAAGCAGTTCGGCAAGCCGATTTCTTCGTATCCGCTTATAGGCGCGAAGCTGGCGGACATGAACATTCGGACGTACGTGCTGGAGAGCATGGTGTACCGGACGGCGGGTTGGATTGACGGTATGCTAAGCGGGGCGTCGGCCGAGGAAGTTGCTGGAGAAGGCGCTGCCGACGCGGGCAGCCGGATTGCGGCGGCAATCAGCGAATATGCGCTGGAATGCTCGATCGTGAAGGTGTTCGCGTCGGAAGCGCTGGACTTCGTGGCGGATGAGGGCGTCCAAATTCATGGCGGCTACGGCTACATCAAGGAGTACAAGGTCGAGCGGATATACCGCGACTCGCGAATTAATCGTATTTTCGAAGGGACTAATGAAATTAACCGCATGCTCATACCGAGCACCCTGATGAAAAAAGCGCTAAAAGGCGAGCTTCCGCTCCTGCGCAAAGCGCGCGCCTTGCAAGCCGAGCTGACACAGCCAATGCCGCTGCCGACATTCGACGAGCCGCTCAGCAAGGAAACGTACCGCATCGCTCAAGGTAAAAAAGCTTTTCTCGCCGTTGGAGGGCTGGCTGTACAGAAGCTTGGCATTCGGCTTGAGGAGGAGCAGGAGATCTTGTGCTCGCTGGCCGATATGATGATCGAGCTGTTCGCGATGGAGAGTGCGCTGCTTAGGACGAAGAAAATGAACACGGCAGGAGGCGCTGGCGTATCGGACAAATTCGAGCATGCAGCGGCAATGACGGAAGTGTTCGTGCAGGAATCAATGGAGAGGCTCGAGTCGATTGCGAAGCTTGCCCTTGCAGCAATGGAGCAGGGAGACGGACTGCAGATGCAACTATCGGTCTTGAAAAAACTGATGCGTGCGCCGCTTGCCGATACGATCGCGCTGAAGCGGGGAATAGCGGGACGCGTCATCCGAAGTGAGCACTATGTCGTATAAAGGGGGAGAGCGTCAATGGAACCGCTCGGACCGCAGGACCCGCTACTACCAAGTGAGCAGCCGACTGTCGATCAGGCAGATGCTGAATCCGTCCACTCCGCCGTATCCGAACCGCTTCCGCGTCCATGGCTGCGTCACTATCCCGAGGAAATACCTGCTTCGCTCGATTATCCGGACCAAAACATCGTCCAATTTCTCTTAAACGCCGTTAATCATTATCCGAATCATACAGCCGTTCATTTCATGGGCAAAACGATGACGTACCGCGAGCTGCATGCCGATGCCGTTAAGCTTGCGCAAGGTCTGGTCGGACTCGGCATCTCGCCGGGCGAACGCGTGGCGATTATGCTGGCCAATTGCCCGCAGGCGGTCGTTTCGTATTACGGAGTCCTGCTCGCAGGCTGCGTCGTCGTACAGACGAATCCGCTGTACGTGGAGAGGGAGCTCGAGAGCCAGCTTGCCGACAGCGGCGCCGTTGCGCTAATTGCGCTCGATCTGCTGGCGGGGCGTATTGCCCGCGTTCGCGGCGAGCAACCGGAGAGCGGACCGTTGCCGCAGCTGCGGCATGTCATCATTACTTCGATTAAGGATGGACTGCCATTTCCAAAAAATCTACTCTACCCGCTCAAGCAGCGCAAGGACGGTATTCGCATCCATATCGAGTATGGCAAGGATGGCGTCATTGCCTATCGCAAGCTGCTTAGCTCGGTGTCCTCTACGGTATTGCTCCCCGAGCTGCCGAAGGGGGATGAGCTTGCCGCGCTTCAATATACAGGCGGCACGACTGGAACGCCGAAGGGCGTTATGTTGACGCATCGCAATCTGGTCGCCAATACGATGCAGACGTCAGCCTGGTGCTATAAAGCCCAGGACGGCAAGGAGCGTTTTCTCGCGGCGCTTCCGCTCTTCCACGTATTCGGCCTGACCGTCCTTATGAATATGTCGGTCTTGCGAGCTGGAACGCTCGTGCTGCTGCCGCGCTTCGAGCCGGATACCGTGCTTCGGACGATCAAGGAGCAGCGTCCGACGATCTTTCCCGGCGCGCCGACGATGTACGTCGCCCTCATTCACCACAAGGATGCTCCGCGGACTGACCTCTCTTCCATCAATGTGTGCATCAGCGGCTCGGCCGCCTTGCCGCTTGAGGTGCAAGAGCAGTTCGAGGCGCTGACCGGCGGGCGCCTCATCGAAGGCTACGGTTTGACGGAAGCGTCGCCCGTCACCCATGCCAATCCGATCTGGGGGCTGCGCAAGATCGGAACAATCGGACTGCCTTTTCCCGATACGGAAGCATCGGTCATCGATCCGGCGACAGGCGAGCACTTGCCGGCCGGTTCGCTTGGCGAGCTGGTCATACGCGGACCGCAGGTCATGAAGGGCTATTGGAACCGCCCGGAAGAGACGTCACAGACGCTGCGGGATGGCTGGCTGTATACGGGCGACTTGGCGACGATGGACGAAGAGGGCTATTTTACGATTATGGATCGCATTAAGGACGTCATTATCGCGGGCGGGTTCAACATCTATCCGCGCGAGGTGGAGGAGGTGCTGTTCGAGCATCCGGCCGTGAAGGAAGCGTCGGTTGTCGGCGTGAAGGATGCGTATAGAGGGGAAACGGTTCGAGCGTATTTGGTTCTGAAGGAAGGCTGGAACATTTCGCCGATGCAGCTGGATCGCTGGTGCCGTGAGCGCTTGGCCGCCTACAAAGTGCCTCACCAATATATGTTCCGGGATAGTTTGCCGAAGACGATGGTGGGCAAAGTGTTGCGTCGCAGGCTGTTGGAGGAGGAAGCGGAAGCGAAAGCGGAGGCAGAGGCAGAGGCAACCAATAAGGAATGAAGGGGGAGCGTCATGGATGAGGATTGGTTCGTGCAGCAGGCAGGCGATGCCGGTCTTTTGACGCGGCTGGCCGCGCGTGCGCAGGCTACCTTCTGGGGATTGCTTGGCTGCGAGGTTGTGCAAGCGGACGGCAAAAAAGCGACGATCTGTTTGGATGCGGGTGATCAGCATTTGAACTTGATAGGCATCGTTCATGGCGGCGTGCTGATGTCGTTAATGGACAATGCGATGGGGCTTGTCGTTATGCTGGCTCATGCGAATGAACGAACGGTGACGGCGACGATGAACACGCATTTCCTATCGAGCAGCAAGGGCGGGTTATTGATATGCGAAGCGGAAATGCTGCATCGTACGAAGCGCACACTGACGCTGCAAGGGCAGGTTAAGGATGAAGACGGCAAGCTGCTCGCTTGGGCAAGCGGTGCTTATCGACTCGTATAGGGGCAATGGCGATCATTTGCTTACCATTGTGGCATTCGTTATAATACCTAATATATGGAAGCGTAAACATTTGGGTTTTCGATAATAATTTGGACCGTTTTATCCGATAAATAATATATAGGAGGGAGGCGGGATCATGGTTGAAGGTTGGGTAACGATGCTGGTGCTGGCGTTCGGGCTTGCAGTTGCTATCATTGGCGTTATCGCTTATTTAAGAATGTTTCGTAAAGAAAAGTTCGCTTCGGCTGCCCAATCATCGGCTGAAATCCCACCTCCTGTAAAGATTTCGGCCCGTACGGCGGATACGGAGCTCGCTGCCGAGCCGATATCCGAACAAGCCGATCGCATAGATTAATAATTGTTCACTTTCATAATTGTTCCCAAAATGTTATAATAGTAAGAAAAGTTAAAACATTGTGACTCATTGGCCATGGAGTTACCTGCACCGAGGGGGGTCTTGCGGTGGAATAAGCCGCATGCGTTCTCGTACATTGCTGTTTAGGACGACCATCCATCGTATAAGGGAGGAGATTTCATGGCGAAACATAGCCAGAATGAAGTCAAGGAAAGCCTGAAAGAACTCACGAGAATTTTTCAACCCAAGGACCCGCGGAAATTTGTGAAGGATTACATTCGAAAGTACCGGATCACAGGTGGCTACGAGGATGAATTGACGACATTGGTTGAAGACGAGTTAGGCAGAATGAACTCCTCGGTCAGTTGAGCACACGTATCGAATATATAGCTTTGTCCGTTCCTGCTGGGAACGGGCAAGGCTTTTTTGTTGTTTGTCGTAATTTTTCACCACTCCACCTCCCCCAGTCGCCCAACCGCCTAACCCCACGCTGTAAGGCTATATTTGACCTTACACGCCGAAGTAGCCAGTTACTCCACCGCTGTAAGAGCGCATACGCTCTTACAGCCCCAGGACTCACTCTTCAACTTGCCCCGTTATTTGTCGCATCCTCATAACCTTTGGAGGAAGCGGGAAATGTTCACGAATAGACGTCATGGGGGAGCGTTTCAACGAATATCGTTTACATATACACACGCTTACATGCTTCGTTTCGTTTTTATAAACTTTAAGGAGGCACAGTCATGTCACTGGAGTTGAAGTCCAAGGAGCATATTCGAGGCATTCGGAAAGCGGGGCGCATCGTCGCCGCATGCCACAAGGCGATTGCAGGGCGTATTGCGCCAGGCGTGACGACGCAGGAGATTGATCGGTTCGTTGAAAGGTTTATGCTGGATCGTGGAGCGACACCTGCGCAGAAAGGCTATAAAGGATATCCGTTTGCCACTTGCGCCTCCGTTAATGATGTTGTATGCCATGGTTTTCCCGATAGCGTTCCGCTTGAGGCAGGAGATATTGTGACCATCGATATGGTTGCCGATGTAGACGGATGGAAGGCCGACTCGGCATGGACGTACGTCCTCGGCCGCACGACGGCTGCCGTAGATAAGCTTCTTAAGGCGGCGAAGCTATCGTTGATGGATGGCATTCAGCAAGCCTATCCAGGCAAGCGGCTCGGCGATGTCGGCTACGCCGTTCAGTCCAGAGCGCAGCGCGAGGGCTTTCAGGTTGTTACATCATTCGTCGGACACGGTATCGGCAGACATATCCATGAGTACCCGACCGTCGAGCATCGCGGCGTACCGGGTACAGGTGTGATGCTGGAGGAGGGAATGGTCATTACGATCGAACCGATCTTAACGGCGGGCCGCGATGATGTGTACATTGCGCAAGACGGTTGGACGGCACGCACAAGGGACGGAGCTTGGTCTGCGCAATTCGAGCACACGGTAGCAATCACTAAGGAAGGGCCGGTTATCCTTACACGTTGGGAATAAATATTCAGTCTATCTGTAAATCAAAGCCATGAGGCTTACTGTGGGGTTAGCCAAATCGTCGATAGGAGTAATTTTCAGCCGAGTACCATAAATTTGGTGCTGCGGCTTTTTGTTTTTCAGGTGAGCAAGTAAATGGGAAAGGATAGCGTTAAATAAACGGACAGAGGGGGCGTGTTGAGTTAATATAGAGGATTTTCTGAATCAAATCTATAAAGTAATAGTAGTAAAGACAATTTAGCAGCAGAGGCGGCTCTAGTTATGAGGAAGGGGCGAGTACAATTCGAAAGATCATTTTGATTGTTTCGATAATCTTATCGGTTCCATTGTTGATTTTTGAATGTTTTTTATTAATCTGGATGTTGAGTAGCGATTTTTTTGCATTAGTCGCAACTCCAATATTTTTTATCGTAAGTGTAGTTTTTCATATATGGCTGATTAGAAAACACAAAGAAAGAATGATAATGAAAACGATTTTAATATTTTCTGCGTTTCTATTATCTCCTTTAATTACAGCGATATTAGTGTTAATGTTAGCACGCTTACTTCAAATTGAAATTGTTATTCAATAGTAAGTCTCTTAGGTGGAAGGGGCGAGGTTGATTTGCTACCGAGAAAAGGCGGGTATACCCCGGATAGATAGCCACATGCGAGTGTAACAACTCCATGTGGTTTTTTTTATATCGACATGGTTCCCTAATATCGGCGAAATACCGAAAAAATGAGAAAACATGACTATAATATTATCCATTTGAGATTACGATAACTTGAGTATCACGCCAATCGGAGGCTCAACATAATATGAAAAGAAGATCTAAGTATAATCGCAAGGGTATACTAACGTTCTTGCTAGCAATTGTCGCCACAGCCATTTTTGTCCCAATCGATAAAATTAAAGGGGAAGGCATCATGCTGAAGACAGGGAACTATCTTCATAGCCCTGCTCCGAACGGAGGGAACTCTCCCGACTGGAATGGGTCCGGGGTTATATCCGCGGCGGACGGCGTCTTGTTCGACGGAACCCCGGCTTATGCGGGCTGGATGGGTAGCGCAACCTCGCATTCAACCGTAAATGTAGTTATTGATTTGTTGAAGGACTACCCTTTGAATCAGATTCGCATCGTGTTGAATTCACCCAACAAATATTGGGGATTTAAGGACATTACCGTAAAGTACCGTCCCGAGTCGGCGACCGGGTATTACATTGCAACCAGACACGTAAGAACGGGAACCGACTTGAACTATTCGGTCACCGTCCCGATGTCGAACGTGACGGCCAGGTTCATCGTGCTGAACATTAGGCGTACCCAAGCTTATCAACATATTCCGCTGACGGAAATCGAGATTTATAGAGGTTCGGGCGTTGAGGGGCAAAATCCGAGTCCTGCACTTATTCAGGAAGGATTGCAAGCCGAACTGAAGAAAGAGGCCCTGCTGGCGGACAGGTTCGGTCAATGGATGAATGAAACCTGGCCGGGAAAGGTCGCAACCGAAACACAGTTGCGGACGGAATATGCCAATGAGGCCGCTGCCTTGGCGAATATTTCTCTGGACGCCACGAAATATGATCAATATGGAGGCCTTAAAAGCTTAGGAAAGCAAACAAGCACCGGTTACTTCAGGCTTCAGGCCATCAACGGAAAATGGTGGTTTATTACGCCGGACGGATATCCCTTTATTGTTAAAGGAGTGGATGCAACAAGTTTGTGGGAGGCCGGGTATAAGACGCCGATCCTGAAACCGGACGGCACCCTCAAGCAGATTTTCGAGCAATTGCCCGATCGTACCGCTTACGCACCTGCCTACACCAAAGATGCGGGCGGCGAATACGTCAGTTTCGTCGTCGCCAATGTCATGAAAAAATACGGAAGCGACTTTGAGTCGAAATGGGAGGATATCACGAAGAAGCGTTTGATTCAGTGGGGGTTTAACACGTTCAGCAAGTGGACCAAACCGAAAAACGTGACGTTCCCGTTCATTCAATCGCTGCAGGACCCCTCGAATTTGAGAAGGATCCTATGGACGTACGACGTATTTGATCCGCAGAGCGGACCCATCATCGAGAACGCACTGAAGGCGCAGCTTCAAAATGCGAGAAACAGCAAATGGTTGATCGGCTATACCTACGATAACGAAGCGGGCTGGACTACCGATATCGTAAAAGAGGTTCTGTCCTACTCATCGTCCTCTCCGGCGAAAAGCGCATTCGTTGATTTACTTGCGCAAAGATATAATGGCAGCTTAACCTTGGTAAATCAGAAGCTGGGCACGAACGCTGCATCATTCGACGCTTTAAAGGATATCCCGGTCGATATCGCCAAAGTTCCCGCGGCCGACGTATCGGAATATATCAGGCTGGCGTCCAGAACGTACCATTCCATGATCAAAGACATTATTAAAAAATACGATCCTAACCATCTGTTCCTGGGCACGTCCATCGTTCCAACTTGGCGTACCAGCCTGGATTGGGATCATGCGGCTATGGATTATGTTGACGCCTTTTCCGTTGACAGTTATTCAAGAGACGGAAGCTGGATTTCCAGATACGAAGGTTACGGTAAGCCCCTATTGAATCTGGAGCATACTTTCGGCTCGTCCGAACGCGGACTTTCTTATTTCAGCTTGGCTACGATGACAACAAGCATAAGGGAAAGAGGATTGGCATACCAAGCTTTTACGGAAAGCCAGGCTGTGCATCCATTGTTTGTCGGCTCGGGCTGGTATTCCTACTATGACCAGCCGGTTACCGGGCGTACGGACGGAGAAAGCTATAACGTGGGCCTAGTCAATCAGCAGGATCAGCCGTATACGGAAATGGTCAACATCATGAGGACGACGCATGCCGGATTGGAAAATGTTCACCTTAAGGGGCTAACCTCTCCTTGAGAGGAGAGAACAGGAATTTTCATCATTGAGGTTAGAACTAAGCAATTGATAGATGAAGAAAGCCCTGTGAACATTACGTTCACAGGGCTTTCTTCATGCTGCACAAAAGTGAGTGAACAGCCGTTTTGTATTGCACAAAGCTGCTATTGTGCAGAAATGTCAGATTCGTTCACTGTCCAAAACTGCGAAATGTTCAGCAGTGAAGCGGATTTTCACTATGTAGAACATTGTCGGTCAACTATAGTAGGTCTCAGGGCCAAGGCGTCGACAAGATTCACGGTCAGACGCCACATAAGGCAGACACGCTAGATAAGCACGTAAGGAGAACACGCAGTTGAACACGCAGTTGAACACGCAAGTACAGTCACAAGCTTCAGAACCAGTAGGAGGGAGTAAACAAGCATGTTAAAGAAAAAAGGAGTTTTGCGGGAGCTATACACGAACCGGATATTGTTTCTAATGTTATTGCCGGTGTTATTGTACTTTCTCATCAATAACTATCTACCAATGATCGGGATCTACTATGCGTTCGTACAATTCGACTTCAATACGAGCCTTTTCCAAATGGAATTCGTCGGGCTGAAAAATTTCGAATTTCTATGGAAGTCAGGCAAGCTAACCGAGCTTACGCTCAATACGGTCGGATACAACGTCGCTTTCATCTTATTAGTAAACTTTTTATCAATAACGGTTGCGGTACTGCTTAGCGAGGTCAAAGGGAAATGGTTCAAGAAGATTACGCAATCGGCACTGTTCCTTCCTTACTTCGTATCTTTCGTTATTCTAAGCGTTATCGTATTCAACTTGTTCAACTACGAGCAAGGGGTTATTAACACCGTGCTCCAGCAGTTTGGAGCAGAGCCGGTAGACGTATACAGCAAACCGAAGCTGTGGATTTTCTTGATTATCATGTTCTTCTTATGGAAGAACTTCGGTTATAGCATGGTTATCTACTTAGCTTCCATTACGGGAATTAGCGAAGAATATTATGAAGCCGCGAAGATCGACGGAGCGAACATCTTCCAACGCGCTTGGCATATTACCGTTCCAATGCTGAAGAACACGTTCGCGATTCTGCTGCTGTTCTCGCTAGGAAGCATCATGAAAGGTCAATTCGACCTCTTCTACCAAATGGTCGGCAACAACGGCCTGCTGTTCAGCACAACGGATATTCTGGATACCTATGTATACCGCTCCTTGCGTGTAACGTTCGATATGGGGATGGCGACAGCTGCCGGCGTGTACCAATCGATCTTCGGATTCACGCTCATCATGGTCGTTAACACCATCATCCGTAAAATCAACAAAGATTACGCACTGTTCTAGGAGGGAGCTTATATGAAAATTAGAGAAGATAGCGCCACAAAGTGGTTTCGGTTAATCGCCTATACAGTCGTTCTAGTGGGCAGCATCTTATGTATTCTGCCGTTCATCCTAATTCTGTCGGCATCTCTTTCAAGCAATGCATCTATTCTGCAAAATGGTTACACGATCTTCCCGTCGGAATTCTCGCTCGAGGGCTATAAAGTCATCTTCCAGGTGCCGGACGAGCTGTTCCGCGCTTACGGCGTAACGACCTTCGTAACGATCGTAGGTACGGTGCTTGGCTTGCTGCTTATGACAATGGCGGGTTATGTCCTACAGCGCAAAGATTTCAAGTACCGCAACCTGTTCTCGTTCCTGATCTACTTCACGACATTGTTCGGCGGCGGACTTGTTCCTTATTATATGCTGATCACCAACTACTTGGATTTCGCGAATACGATGTACGCGCTCATTTGGCCGTCGTTAATGACGCCGTTCCTCATCATCCTAATGAGGAGCTTCATCAGCTCCGCCGTACCGGATGAAGTCGTAGAATCGGCCAAGATCGATGGGGCGAACGACTTCTTGATCTATTACCGGATCGTATTGCCGCTCGCCATTCCCGGACTGGCAACTGTAGGCCTGTTTCTAGCGCTTCACTATTGGAACGACTGGTTCTCGTCAGCGATGTACATTAACGACGCAACGAAATACCAGCTCCAATTCTACTTATATAACATCATTAATACTTCCGCCTTCTTGAGCAACATTGGAGCGGGCGCAGGCATCGTATTGTCGGAGGGCGTTCCAACCGAATCGATGAAGATGGGCATGGCCATCGTCGTTACAGGACCGATCCTACTGCTGTATCCATTCATTCAGCGTTATTTTGTCAAAGGCTTAACGATTGGCGCGGTCAAAGGTTAGAACCGTTGTTTGGGCAACCAGATTTCGGCTAACATAGATATTACACATGAAAAGGGAGGATTCACATGTTAGGAAAAACAAAAAAAGCGGCAGGTATTATGCTTTCATCTGTATTGCTCCTATCTACAATGGCCGCTTGCAGCAGCAATGGCGACGGCAACAACAAGAGTAACGACACTGGCAATACAGGAACGAACAATACGGCGGCAACAGACGCACCGGCAGACGGCGGCGAAAAAGCGGGCATCGACACTTCCAAGAAGGTAGAACTGCAGTTCTACATGCTCGGCAACGCACCTAAAGATTTGCCTAAGGTTGAAGCAGAGATTAATAAAATGGCACTTGAAGATTTGAACGCGACGGTTAAATTCAACTTCACGACTTGGACAGACTGGGATCAAAAGTACAAGCTGCTCCTCTCCACGGGCCAAGACGTTGACTTGATCTTCACAGCGGACTGGACGCAATATCAGCAATACGCGAAAAAAGGCGCATTCTTAGATATTGAGCCGTTGCTTCCAACAGCAGCTCCAACGCTTAACTCCTTCGTGCCGAAGGATATGTGGGATGCCGTTCGTATCGATGGCAAAATCTTCACCGTTCCTGCAACGTACAAAGAGTATGTAACGAACGGCTTCGTATGGCGTGAGGATCTGCGCAAGAAATACGATCTGCCGACTCCTGTAGATATGGCTACTTTCGAAGCATACCTGGATGGCATTAAGCAAAATGAGCCTTCGATTCAACCAGTAACGATTGGCGGAGCAATTGATCAAGCTTTGTCCGATGCCTATCTGGATTTCCAACGCAAAATTGTTGGAGCATTGCCTTACGGCGTATTCGCTACGTACCAAAAACCGGGCGAAGTCACTTCGTACTGGGGCTCCCCTGAGCACTTGGAAGATCTGAAACGTTTCAAAAGCTGGGCAGACAAAGGTTACTTCTCCAAAAACGAGCTGAACGAAAAAGAAACGTCCCAAGATAAGCTGAAAAACGGAACGGCTGCCGCTATGCTAGGCGATAACCCGACTCGTTACAACAGCACGCAAGAACAAATGAAGTCGCTTCACCCGGATTGGGAGCTGGGCTACACGCCTTACGGCCGTACGAATGGCTATGCAACGCCGGTTCACCCGATCCACAACGGTTTCGCTATTCCGAAGAGCAGCGACAACGCAGAGCGCGCGCTTGCATTCTACGAGAAGCTTGTAACGGACAAACGTTATAACCTGCTTGCGCAATACGGCTTTGAAGGCGTGAACTACACGGTAGAAGACGGTCACTACAAAATGGTTGGCGACGCGAACACGAACGGCTTCCCTCGTGAAGGCATGCAAGGCTGGGCATGGCGTAATCCAGAATTCATGCTGTTCGAGCCAAGCTATGACGGCGTGAAAAAGATTTTTGACGAGTTGGACGCTATTCAAGTACCAGACATCTACACGGGCTTTGCAGAAGACTACACGGAATATCAAGCAGAGAGATCCGCGCTTGAGCAAGTAGAGAAACAATATCTGTTCCCATTGATGGCTGGACAAGTGGCAGACGTGGAAGCAGGATTGAACACATTCATGGAGAAAGCGAAGCAAGCTGGTCTTGAGAAAATTCAAGAGGGCTACAAAAAGCAATGGCTTGCTTATCTCACTGAAGCAGGTATTCAATAATAGCATTTAACTAAGAATAAGGGCTGTCCCATAAGGTTATTAACCTAGGGGCAGCTCTTGTTCTATATGTGAACAACAGCCGAATAACGCGCCGTTGCACTTTTTTACAATGTACGAGATTTGTTCAACTGGGCAAAATGTGATTAGTTCACGCTTACTCAGATTGTTCACTGTCATTGTTTGTATGATTATGGTAGCAATATAGATGTAACCACATGCTTGCAAGAATAAGGGAAGAAAGGAGTTCCGTTATTCATGTAGACGCTTACAAAGGTCTTCGGTTTTTGATGCTGAGTTAGTAACGAACCAAGAGGAGATGATTTGTTATGAGCAAGATATTCAAATTATTATTGGCTTTCGTTTTTGCAGCTAGTATCTTCAACTTTGGCGCGACTTCCACTGAAGCAGCTGCGCAAACCATTACGAACGGAACACCTTGGAAAGACACGAGCGGCGCTTCGTTGCAAGCGCATGCCGGTTCGATTCTTCAGGTCGGATCTACTTATTATTGGTACGGCGAGGACAAGATCCATAACAGTGCGAATCTTAAGGCAGTGTCGATCTATTCCTCGACCGACCTGAAGAATTGGACGTTCCAAAGCAATGCTCTCACGACGGCATCCGCCCCGGAGCTTGCCAGCTCCAAGATTGAACGTCCTAAAGTCATCTATAACGCTACGACAGGCAAATACGTCCTGTGGGGACATTATGAGAACGGAACGGACTATTCCCTTGCGCGGGTAGCTGTTGCGTCATCCTCCTCGCCGACTGGACCGTTCACTTACCATGGCAGCTTCCAGCCGAACGGCATGCAGTCCAGAGATATGACGATCTTCAAGGATACGGACGGTACGGCGTATCTCATCTCTTCTTCCGACAATAACTACAATCTCAGAATCTACAAGCTGACTGCTGACTACTTGGCCATCGATTCCGAGATGAATATGATTTACGAGGGCGATCATCGGGAAGCGCCGGCAATCGTGAAGAAAGGCTCGGTCTATTATTTGATTACTTCAGGCGCTTCGGGCTGGTATCCGAACCAAGCGAAATATTCGACAGCCACTAGTTTGAACGGACCTTGGTCGGCGCTGCAGCCGATCGGCAACTCATCTGCCTTCTATTCGCAATCCGCCTTCATTCTGACCGTGCAAGGCAGCAGTGCAACTAACTATATCTATGTAGGTGATCGCTGGAACTCAGGCGCTTTGGGCGATTCCAGATATGTATGGCTTCCTTTGACGTTGAGCGGTACGACGGCGTCGATGGATTACTACGAGAAAGTTAGTATAGATGCCGCTACGGGAGCCGTATCCGGCGTATCGAACGGCACGCTCATCTCCCAAGGCAAGACGGCAACGGCTCAGTCCGCTTTAGGGACCAATCCGGCAAGCTACGCGAATGACGGCAATTACCAAACGGAATGGGTCGCGACAAGCGTAACATGGCCGAATTGGTGGCAGGTAGACCTTGGAGCGAACTATACGATCAAAACGGTTGATCTCTCCTGGTGGATGATGAACGGCTCCGAAGGCTTCTACCAATACAAGATCGAGACGAGTCTCGACAATGTGAATTGGACGGTAGCGCTGGATCGTACAAGCAATACGACTTACGGGTTTACTTCGGACTCGCTCTATGCAACGGCGCGGTATGTACGGGTTAATATGGTGAATGCCGATCTGTGGAATAACCCTGGCAACTGGTATACGCCAAGACTTTGGGAAGCCAAGATCTATGGAACTCCAGCGACAACAGCGGTGACGACGAGATGGACGTCGCATAACTTCCCGACGAGATATATCTCCAATGATGCGGGTAACGCAAAAATTGTAGAAAATCCGACGCTTGCGAATTCCGAGTGGATCATGGTTCCCGGCTTGGCAGATCCGTCGGGCGTTTCGTTCCAATTGAAAAGCAATCCTGGCATTTTCTTGAGACACTACAACTACGTGCTCGTTGCACAGACGAACACGGGAGGTGCATTCGCTGCCGATGCTACGTTCTATAAAGTAGCGGGGCTTGCGGACAGCAGTAAGTTTTCGTTCCAATCCTACAACTATCCTACCCGGTATATTAGGCATTCCAGCTATAACCTAAGAATTGATCCCGTCTCGACGGCTACCGAGAAGAGCGACGCTACGTTTAGCCAGCAATAATCGTTAGATGTACAAATGAAATGCGGCAGCCTCGCGGATGTATTCCGACTTGGCTGCCGCATTTTTTGCGGGCACTATCTATTACGATTTCTTCTTAGGGTGAGCATTACGGAATTCGGACGGCGTGACGCCGTATATTTTCTTGAACATGCGATGGAAGTACGAGCTGCTCGTATAGCCGGTCTTCTCGGCGATGTCGGATACGGAGCATTCCGTCGTCGTCAGCAGCTCCTTGGCTTTCTCCATACGGACATGATTAATCATGTCGACGATGGTGGTGAGCGTCTGCTGGCGATAGACGCGGCTGATGTGATAGGAAGACATGTTCAGCTCGTCCGCGACGTAGTTCAAACTAAGGTTCGGATCAGTGAAATGGGTTTCAATAAGATGCGTAATCTTCCGTATGAGATCCTCTTGCTTGCCGCTGCGCTTCTCGACCAGCTTGGATTTCAGTAAGTCGAAAAACGTGAAGTACGCTTCCGTCATCTCTTCCAGTGTTTCGAAGTCATCGATCTTCGGCACGGCGAGCTCCGCGTTAAAGCCTAGCTGCAGCGAGCCGTTTCGCTCGATTTCCTTAAGCATGTTGCCTAGCGCGACGGTCATATGCGTAGCCGCCGAATGGACGACGCGGACCGGATACGGCGCGGTCTCGCCGATGATTTCCGTGAACAGCGATTTGGCCTCGTCGGTCTTGCCTGCGATCAGCGCATCGATCATACGTTTCTCCTTGCCTACCGGGAAGGAGTAATCGACGCCCTCGGAGAATTGAAGCGACTCTGTCTCGATCACCGCGCTTCTGCCTTGGAAGAAGCGGTGGAAGGAGGCTTCTTTGGCTTGCTTATACATGGCATGTAGTTGGTGCGGGTCGTCGGTAATAGGCGTTACTGCAACAGAGATGCCGATATGAATGTACTCGAGGCACGCAGCCTGCACTTCACTGAGCATCGCATGAAGCGGCTCTGATTCCGCTAACGCAGGATCTACGACATTGAGCAGCATAAGGATACTGTCATCCTCTAGCTCGATAGAATCGACGCGGAAGTTCTTGGAGCAAACTTCCGTCGCGATATTCATGATCGCAAATTTGTAAGTGAGCATATCTTTGGAATTATATTTCTTCAATTTCTCGAACTGATCGATGCGCAGATAAATGAGCAGATAAGGCTTTGTGAAATCGAATGAGATATCTGCCCGTCGCAGCTTGTCCAGCTGCACCTGCGGGTCGAACTCTTGAATCTGAACAAGCTTGTGCAGAATGTTCTGGCGTATCGTATAGCTGCTGTTTCTTCGTTCGGACTCGAGATCCGCCATGCGGCTCTCAATCTTGTTAATCGGCACGTACAAGTAGCGGGAGAGCAGCCAGGAAAGGAACAGGCCCGCGAGCAGGACGGAAGAGGCGATAAGCAGCGTTGTAACCCTCACCGACTTCATTTCCTTAACGATCTCTCCGTATGGAGAAATGCGGACGTAGTGCCAGTCGTATTGCGGAGAAGAGGTGCGTGAGATTAACGATTTGACGCCTTCGAACGAGGCGATCGTGTATCCGGTATTCGGCTCCTCTTGCGCTGCTTGTATAAGCTCGAAGTCTTGCTCGCTTAGCTGCAAAGGCTTAAGATCGCCCACGGAACGCACGATATTCCGGTCATCCAATAGCAGCGTGCGTGCAGAGCCGTCAGTCGTTTTTCTCGCCAGCTCGCCAGTGATCCAAGAAGCCGAGATGTTGACGACTACGGCGGAATTCATTTGTTTGTTGGAGCTGATGGCATCGTAGCAGAGATACGTGTATACACCTATATCCTCCGCATTCGATTTGACTGCCTTGATGATCCTTGGAATCGGCGTGAACGGCTTATACTCCTGATAGTGGTCGAGAATGTCCATAATGCCTGCATCATTCACTTCGCCTTGTTCAAGAATACCGCTCTGACCGGTTTGCGCTGATATATAGAAGAGATCCTCAGTCGGATTATATACATATATAGATTGGATATAAGGCATGGTCGCTAAGTAGTTGCTGATATCGATCATGACGGCCTGCTCGTCAAAAGCGCTCGGATTTTGATAATAGAGCACTTTGGCAATCGCGCTGTTCCGATAAATTTGGAAAGCAACCGATTGTGCGCTTTCCGTCGTTTTGGCTACGGCTTGTCCGGTCTCCCTTAGATTACTGAGATCCGACTCATACGCTTTATCCTGAAGGATGCGGGTGAATGAAAAGTAATACACGGACGAGCTGATCAGCAGCACCATTACGATGCTGAGGGTAATACCGAGCAGTAGTCTGACGTATAGTTTGCCGTTTCTTCTGATCCTGTTCAAACGCAATGAATACTCCCCCTTAATCTCTATAATGTTTCATTGCTGCGTGTGTACATTTCTGCTCAATTATAGCTTGTGCACAGTGCATACGGTAGTAGAGCGTTCCCTACTTTATGCATAAATTCCACTTTCGGCAGTGAACAAAGTTGATATATGTGAACAATTCTGTGAAAAGAGCCGCGCTGTGCGGGTGTTTGTCGAATATTGAACGATGCACACAACCGTTCACATGAAAACCGCACCTTTGTTCACTAAGTACAGCATGTTGTTATAGTCCGGTGAAGTTTTCGATTATAAACTGGTTGGAGAGAGGATGCAATAGAAAAAGATTGGAGTGGGTAGAAGCAATGGAAACTCAATTGGATTGGCATGTGGAAGCTTGGTCGCAGATTGCGAAAAAGGTTGCAAGCACCAGCTTGCGGATAGGTGACGGATTTCCTCATGCAAGCGTCGAGGGGATGTACAAACTCGAGCCGGCTTCATGGTGGACGGCAGGCTTCTGGCCAGGTCTGCTTTGGCTCGTGTATCGAGATACCAAAGATGAGCGTCTGCGGCAGCTGGCCGAATCGTGCGAGAATCAGCTGGATCAAGTCATTCTTGACTATGAACGGCTGGATCACGATATCGGTTTCATGTGGACGCTGACAAGCGTGGCGAGGTATAAGCTGCTTGGGGATGAACAGGGCCGGCGGAGAGGCTTGCTTGCTGCTAATCTGCTAAGCGGACGCTTTAACATGCAAGGGAAGTTCATACGTGCCTGGAATCCATGGAAGCCGGGCGATCGCAACGAAGGGTGGGCGATTATCGACTGCATGATGAATCTGCCGCTGCTTCTATGGGCGACGGACATTACGGGAGATCCCAGGTATAAGCATATGGCGCTGGCGCATGCGGATACGGTGCTCCAGCATTTCATCCGGCAGGACGGCTCGGTCAATCATATCGTCGTGTTCGATCCGGAGAGCGGAGAGCGCCAGAGTGTTCATGGAGGACAGGGCTACGCGCCTGATTCCGCTTGGTCGCGAGGGGCGGCGTGGGCGCTATACGGCATGAGTCTGGCTTTTCGTTATACGGGTGAAGAACGCTTCCTGGATGCTGCTAAGCGCGTGGCTCATTTCTTCATCGCGAATCTGCCGGAGGACTATGTGCCGCATTGGGATTTCAGGCTGCCGCCGGAAGTCGTCAAGTACCGCGACTCTTCTGCCGGAGCTTGCGCCGCTTCGGGGCTGCTGCTGCTCGCTAGGCTGGTGCGCAAGGAAGAGAGCTCGCTCTATCATGATGCCGGAGAGCGCATGCTGCATTCGCTGTATACGAATTACGGCGCATGGGACCGCAGCGATGAGGAAGGGTTGATCCTGCACGGCACGAGTCATTATCCGGAAGGCAGAAATATTGATGTGCCGCTTATTTACGGCGACTATTTCTTCGCCGAAGGCATTGCGCAATTGAACGGTCATGAAGAGCTGTTCTGGTAAGAACAAGTAGTTAGGGAGAGGAGAGACAGGATCATGACGAATAATGGGAAGCCATTGCCGATTAAGTCTAATCCACTCGCGACGAGAGAGGATATGCAGGATGCGCTGCGCCAGCTATGCGAGCCGTTGGTTCCTTATTATAGCGAAGGGATGGCGCATCTGAAGCTTGGGGAGACCGGTTCAGGCTGCACGAGCGAAACCGCGGAGATGGAAGGTTTTTCGCGCGTGTTATGGGGACTAGCGCCGCTCGCTGCCGGAGGCGGCGATTCGGAGCTATGGGACATCTATAGGGAAGGAATCCGAAACGGAACGAATCCCGAGCACGAAGAATATTGGGGAACCGTGAATGATTACGATCAGAAGCTGGTAGAGATGGCATCCTTCGGCCTTGCAATGGCATTGGCGCCTGAGCAAGTGTGGCAACCGCTGAGCGACGTGGAGAAGGAGCGGTTCTTCGACTGGATCAACCAAATCAACGAACGTCCGGTATACGACTGCAACTGGCTGTTCTTTCTCGTCATGGTCAATCTCGGCTTTAAGAAGCTTGGGCTTCCGTATGACCGGGAGCAAATGAACGCGAATTTGGATCGGATCGACGAGTTCTATTTGTCGGACGGCTGGTATTCGGACGGCATCGGCGGTCATTGCGACTATTACGGGCCGTTCGCGATTCATTATTACGGCTTGATCTATGCGGAGTGGATGGGGGAGGAAGATCCGAAGCGGGCAGCGCTTTATAAGGAAAGGGCGTCGGCTTTCGCGAAGGACTTCATTTACTGGTTCGCAGGCGACGGCTCCGCGCTGCCTTACGGTCGGAGCTTGACGTATCGGTTCTCGCAGGCGGCCTTCTGGAGCGCGCTCGCTTATGCGGGCGTGGAGGTGTTTCCCTACGGCGTCTTGAAGGGCATTGTGCTGCGGCATTTGCGTTGGTGGTTCGCGCAGCCGATCTTCGAAGCGGACGGCAGACTGTCGATCGGATATGCGTATCCGAATCTCGTCATGGCGGAGAACTACAATGCGCCGGGATCGCCGTATTGGGCGTTCAAGACGTTTCTGCCGCTGGCGCTGCCGGAGCAGCACCCGTTCTGGCAGGCAGAGGAACTGCCGCTGCCGGAACTGGACGAGCGCTCCTTGCAGCCGTCGCCTCATCTAATTATTCAGAGGCAGGAAGCCAGCAATCATATTGTCGCTTTCAATGCAGGACATTCCTCTACGAACGAGCATACGCATACCGCTGCCAAATATGAGAAGTTCGCTTATTCCAATCAATTCGGCTTCAGCGTGCCGCGAGCGGAATGGGGACTTGCGCAAGGCGCATACGATTCGATGCTCGCGCTTAGCGAAGGCGACCGAATCTATCGGGTGAAGCGAAAGGCGGAGCGGTCGACGATCGAGGATGGTGTTATCCATACCGTATGGAAGCCGTGGCTTGATGTCGAGGTGCAGACATGGCTCATCGTCGGCGCGCCATGGCATGTGCGCATTCACCGCATCGCGTCCAGCAGATATCTCGATGTGGCCGACGGCGGGTTCGCGCTCGGCCATGAAGATCGGCAAGGGAAGAGAACGCTGCAACTGGGCAAGGAGCAGGGCGAAGCGCTGGCCGTATCCGCTCTAGGTGCAAGCGGCATCCGACTGCTCTTTGGCAGCGGGCAAGCTGAGCTTGTTCATCCTAACGCGAATACGAATGTGTTGTACGCACGGACGGTCATTCCGACGGTGACGGCCAGCTTGCAGCCGGGCGTCCATTGGATGGCGATCGGCGTATACGGCAATCCCGGAAGCGAGACGGGCGACTGTGCGGAGGAATGGGAGACTGTGCCTCAAGTGGTCTATGAGAACGATAGCTTTAACGTGTATATAGGCGAAGAGAGCATTTATAAACTAACGAATGTTGGCATAGAGAGGATTGAAGCATAAGCAATGGGAGCAGAAATGAAACCAACAAACAGTTGGCTTAGCGACGTAAGCGTATTTCGGGTGAACCGTCTCGATGCCCACTCGGATCATCGTTATTATCGCACGATGGAGGAAGCGGAGGCGGGAGCGCCGATGGCGCTTAGGCATGAGCTGAACGGAAGCTGGAAGTTCAGCTATTCAGGGAGAGCGGAAGCGAGAGAAGCTTTATTTTATGACGTAAATTATGATTATTCGGGTTGGTCGGACATTCAGGTTCCGGGTCATATTCAGCTGCAAGGCTTCGCCTCGCCGCAATACGTCAATACGATGTACCCGTGGGATGGTCTTGATGGCGTGCGTCCTCCCGAGCTTCCGAAGGAGAACCCTGTCGGCAGCTATGTGAAAACGTTCGAGCTGCCTGCTAATATGGCTGGCCAGCCTGTATATATTTCGTTCCAGGGCGTCGAATCGGCCTTCTACGTTTGGTTAAACGGCGAGTTCGTCGGTTATGCGGAAGACAGCTTCACGCCGTCGGAGTTCGAACTGACGCCATATGTGCGCGAAGGAGAAAACAAGCTTGCCGTAGAGGTGTATCAGCGGAGCACGGGAAGCTGGCTGGAGGATCAGGATTTCTGGCGGTTCTCCGGTATTTTCCGCGATGTGTACCTGTATACGATTCCTGAACTGCATGTGCAGGATGTGCGCGTTCGGGCGGAGCTAGACGATTCCTACTCGCAGGGCGCGTTAACCGTGGATTTGCAGTTGATGGACAAGATCCATCCGGCTGCTCAGGCGCGAGTGGAGCTGAAGGATGCAAAGGGTCTTGTTGTGGCTGCAGTAACGGGACAATTCGGGAACGGTTCGCTGACATTGACCGCTGCTGCGGGTAAGGTTCAGCTATGGAGCGCGGAGAAGCCTTATTTATATCGGGTCTGTATTTCGGTATGGAATGCCGAAGGAGAATTGGTAGAGGCGATTGTGCAGAAGGCCGGCTTCCGCAGGTTCGAGATGATTAATCGGTTAATGTGCTTAAACGGTGAGCGGATCGTATTTAAGGGCGTTAACCGCCATGAGTTCAATTGCCGCAGCGGCAGAGTCGTGACGAAGGAGGATATGCTATGGGATATTGCGACGCTCAAGCGCAACAACATTAACTCGGTGCGTACATCCCACTATCCAAACCAGACGTTATGGTACGAGCTGTGCGACGAATACGGCGTGTACGTCATCGATGAGATGAACCTGGAATCGCATGGCTCTTGGCAGAAGATGGGGGCAGTCGAGCCCTCATGGAATGTGCCGGGCGATAAGCCCGAATGGCAGCCCATCGTTATGGACCGCGCGATATCGATGCTGGAGAGGGACAAAAACCATCCGTCCATTCTTATCTGGTCATGCGGCAACGAATCATATGCGGGTGAAGTTATCCTGAACGTATCGAACTATTTCCGCGAGAAGGATCCAAGCCGATTGGTGCATTACGAGGGCGTGTTCCACAATCGGGCGTACGACGACACGAGCGACATGGAAAGCCGCATGTACGCAAAGCCGGCGCAAATCGAAGCTTATTTGCAGAGCGATCCGGCTAAGCCTTACATTAGCTGCGAGTATATGCACGCAATGGGCAACTCCGTTGGCGGACTGAACAAATATACGGAGCTGGAAAGTAAATACCCGATGTATCAGGGTGGCTTTATCTGGGACTATATCGATCAGTCGCTAGTGAAGAGTAATCGGTACGGTCAGGAGTACTTGGCGTACGGCGGAGACTACGATGACCGTCCAACCGACTATAGCTTCTGCGGCAACGGAATCGTGTTCGCCGATCGGAAGGAAACGCCGAAGATGCAGGAGGTTAAGTTCCTGTATCAAAATATAAAGCTGGAAGTGTCGCGCGACTCGGTTGCCGTTAAGAACGAGAATCTGTTCGAGAGTACGGAGGGATTGAGCCTCCAATACCGCTTGTATCGGGAAGGTACGGAAGTGTTTGCCGGTGAAAGCGATATCCTTGTAGCGGCGCAGCATACGGATGTCATTCCTTTCATATTGCCGGAAGGAGTCGATAGCGTGGCAGGCGAATACTGCTTGCACGTTTCGTTAGTATTGAAAGAGAACGAGCTGTGGGCAGAAGCGGGGCATGAAGTCGCGTTTGGACAACGCATTTATATGGTAGAGCCGCAAGCTGTCGTTGCAGGGCAGGCGTCCGGGGAACTGACGGTTATCGAGGGAGACGTTAATATCGGCGTAACCGGGGAAGGCTTCGCTATGTTGTTCTCGAAGCAAGCGGGCTCGATCGTATCGTTGCGGTATGGCGACGGAGGCGAGATGATCGCCGCCCCGCCAATGCCGTTGTTCTGGCGGGCGACGACGGATAACGACAAGGGCTACAACCAAGGATTCCAAGCGGGGGCTTGGTATGCGGCAAGCCTGGCTCGCCGTTGCGAGAGCGTCGAGCTAACCGAAGAGGCCGGATCGGCAACAGTTGCTTATGAGTACTCGTTCAGTGTTAGCCCGGATGTGCGGGTGAACGTAGCTTACACCGTATTCGCAGACGGACGTCTTCGTGTTCGCTCGCGGTACAGCGGAGCCGAAGGCTTGCCGAACTTGCCGATTTTCGCGTTAACGTTCAAGATCCCGGCTGATTATGATCGTTCGCAGTGGTATGCGATGGGGCCGGAAGAAAACTATGTCGACCGAGCTTTCGGTGCGCGTCTCGGCGTATTCGAGCGATTTGTTGCCGAGCTGCCATCCAGCTACCTCGTGCCTCAGGAATCGGGCAATCGGACGGGTGTGAGAAGATTATCGATTACCGATGCTTCCGGAGCGGGCCTGAAGATGAGCGCCGATCCGCAAGCCCCTGTGGAATGCACGCTGTCGCCATACACCGCCTTCGAACTGGAGAATGCAGCCCATGCATGGGAGCTGCCGAATGTCCATTATACGGTCGTGACCATTGCTGGCAAGCAAATGGGCGTCGGCGGCGATGACAGCTGGGGAGCGCCTGTGCATGATGAATACTTGATTCCGGCAGATAAGGAAATAGCGTTCGAGTTTACTTTGAGCGCTGCCGGAAAGTAATTGCCTTACTCGGCGTGAAGGATCTCATTCACCACCTAATCGTGGCGGACGAGGTCCTTTCGTTTCGTAATCCGTCATGTTATAGCATATCGAATATGTTCTATCGAGGCGCTATAATAGAAGAAGGATATAAATCGGAAATGAGGGAGCGGCAGCCGTATGGGAAAAATGCTTGCAAGCCTGCGCAAAGGATTTGGCAAAAAGCTCGTGTCGCTGCATACGTGGAACGGATGGATCGTCGTCCTATTGGCGCTTACGGGGCTCATTCTAGTGGGCGGCTTCTGGCGCGGCATTCTCGGCGAAGGACGCGTATGGATCAAGTGGCTGCATATCGTTGTCGGTATCGCCTCGATTCTGCCGGTAATCTATTATTTGCTGCTTGCGGGTAAGCACTGGAAGCAGCTTAAGGATAAGCCTGCCCAGCGGGCAAATGTAATCGTTGTGCTGGTTCTGCTGCTGGGCTGGTTTTTTTCTGGTGTACTGCTATGGCAGTTCCGGGCAGTCGGGCCGCGCGTCTCTAATGTCGCGTTGGTCGTGCATGATCTGCTTACGTGGGTCGGACTGCCGTATATCATTTATCACTCGCTCACTCGGGTGCGATGGCTCAAGGAGCCGAACCGCCGGACAATTAAGCGAGGCGACGAGAAGGAGGCGGCTGCGGCTGCAGGAGCACTGCATCCCGCAGCGCCCCAGCCGATGTATACGCGCCGCTCCTTCATACGCGGCGCAATCGGCGCGGGGCTTGCGGTCACGATCGGGCCTTCCTTCCTGAAGTGGGTCGGCGATTCGCTTGGCAACTTCGGCGTAGGCGGCAGCGAGTCGCTTGAGAAGCTGATCGAGAACGATGGCAACAGCCTCGTTCCCGCGCCGCAGCCGCTTCCGGCGTCGTCGCCTCCGCTCGGCGGAGGAGCGCAAGGCCAATTCCGCGTGTACACCGTCACGCCGATTCCGACTTTCACGAACGAGAACTGGTCGTTCACGATAGACGGACTCGTTGACCGCAGTTTCAAGTGGGACTGGAAGCAGTTCGTCGCGCTGAAGCGCGAGGTGCAGGTGAGCGATTTCCACTGCGTAACAGGTTGGTCGGTGTATAAGAATACGTGGGAAGGCATCAAGCTGAAGGATCTGCTGAAGCAGGCAGGAGTGAAAGCATCCGCCCGTACCGTGAAGTTCTATTCCGGCGACGGCGTATACACGGATACATTGACGCTTGAACAAGCGGATTTGGACGATGTGCTCGTCGCCGTTATGCATGATGGCAAGCCAATCCCAAGCGATCTTGGCGGTCCCGTAAGGCTGATCGTGCCGAAGATGTACGCCTACAAGTCGGTCAAGTGGCTGAACCGGATCGAGTTGATCGACGGCGAGCATGTCGGATATTGGGAGCAGCGCGGTTATTCCAACGATGCTTGGGTGTAGTGTAGTTCAGGATGCCCCTTCTTCGGGCCTCTCCTGGTGATATGACGTTTTGCCTGTATTTCATACAGTCTATTCGGCCTCAATCACCTGTTAAGCGACTTTTGAGTGGAAAACATACAGTCAAAACGGGCATTTGAGCCCTCAGCAGGGTTCCTCCGTCCGTTTGATTGTACAAAATCCAATCAAACTCGGATATCGTATCGTTTCCAGCCATTTGACTGCACAAAATCCACTCAAAAGTCCAGGACTAGGCGTTAACTTTCCGAATTGGAGAAACGGACATGAATGGACACGATTTCCGCCCGGGAGCCGATGCGGATCGGAGGGCCCCAGAAGCCGTAACCGGATGATACGATGGAATGCAGCGATCCTTTCTGCAAGTACCCCCAATCGTTCTCAAACAATCTGTCGGTTATTAAATTGCCGGGCGCGATTTGTCCATGATGGGTATGGCCGGATAACATCAAATCGATGCCTTGCTCCTCCGCGATACCCAGCTCGACCGGTTGATGCTCCAGCATAATGACCGGCCCGGAGCGGTCGATGTCTTCCATTAAACGATCAAGCTCCGCTCTCTCCGTATCGCTGTAATCCTTCCGTCCGACCAGCGTGAGCCAGTCTCCAACCTGGGTCGTCTCGTCATAAAGCACCTGGATGCCGCTTTCCTCTATAAGTGCGACTAGCTCCTCCGTCTCGCCTTTGAACCGGTCATGATTGCCCAAAGAAGCGAATACGCCGAGAGGCGCCTCGAGCTCCGATAAAATATCGCCAATGCCATTTTCTTTATAAGGTAAAATATCGTCATCCACAATATCGCCGGGTAACAAAACGATGTCCGGTTTCAACGCGTTAATTTCCTCAACCATCCGCTGCGCATGGCCTTTCCCCGACAAATAGCCAAAATGCATATCGGACGCCATCACAATATGAAGCTCGCCATTGGCCGGACCCTCTTTGGCGATATGTATGTCATAGGATCTTACTGTCGGACTAAAGGCATTAAAGCTTCCATAACCGAGCAGAGTCACCAACAGGAGCAAAGTGACGATTCCCGACCACTTCTGGATGGCATGGCGCGGCAGCCGTGTCAGCTTCGTTAACCAGACCGTAAGGTGAACGAGCGGGAGCAGCATGATCAATAAACTGAATAGGGCCAGCCAGTAGCTGCCGATGACGCTGAGGATGGTCGACCCCGCGATAATTCTGGAGAGAAAGAGAGAGCTTGCCAGAAAGACGAGCGCAATGATATAGAAGAGCCGGAATCTGCGCGATACCGCCGGCTTTATCCACGTCCAACCGCTCCAACCGATATAGAATACGATGAGGGCGTACAAAACGATAAACACAAGCCCGATGATGATAAACATAGTGGTCCTCCTTAATAATGTTGCCTTCTATTATACATCTGATTGACCGATCAGTGGTCAGAAGACCTTGCAGCCGCAAAATAGACGAATGAATCAGGTACAAACGACGTGCCATGACCTATCCCCCGAAAATACACTGTTAGCCGGATAGTTATATATCCAACGCAATGGTAGGAGGGAATAGGGCTGGCTACAGCTGCAGGAGACGCAGGGGGAGCGATAAATACCCGGGCTGTTACAGCTACGATTATTAATACGAATGGTACTATTTAATTTTCAAATCCGATGATCGTCATTTAGGCCGGATGCCTCTTTAGCGGGGAGACTTACGGCCTTTTTACGATTCATGCTGCCGTTATATGCATATTTCAAGGCTTGTCATACTATATTTAACATGGTACATATTGTAAGGTGTGAAATAAGGGATGAAGGGAGATGTTCAGCGATGTGGGAACGGAAAGAGCTGAAGCAGAGAGCCAAAGAGGTGCTGCGCACATCGTATTGGAAGGCGTTTCTCGTAAGTATTATTCTTGCATTTGTCACTGGAGGCGGAGGCAGTCCGTCAACCTTTAATCTCAACCTTGGATCATCCCCTTCCTCCGGCATGGATGTAGACTGGGAGGTTATCGGTCCTTTCATTGCGATCGCGATCATCATCTTTATTATTGTTTTTGTATTCGCTTTAGCGTTTCGTATTTTTCTCTGTTTTCCCCTTGAGGTCGGCTCGATGCGATACTTCAAGCAAGCTGCGGAACATGAGGTGAATCTCAACCATATTGGCTACGCGTTCAACAAACACAGGTATTGGGATGTCGTGAAAGCGATGCTGTGGAGAACGTTTCTGAACTTCCTATGGTTTCTGCTCCTTATTATCCCGGGGATCGTGAAATCGTACGCCTACAGCATGGTGCCTTACATTTTGGCGGACAACCCGAACATTGGGTATCATCGCGCAGTGGAATTAAGCAAGGAAATGACACGGGGACATAAATTCCGTATCTTCGTGCTTGATCTAAGCTTTATTGGTTGGATTCTTCTCGGTATAGTCGTATTATTCGTTGGTGTTCTATTCGTAATGCCGTATATATACGCCACAAAGGCGGAGCTATATCTGGCCTTGCGTCAACAGGCGCTGAAGAACGGACTAACATCGGAAGAAGAGCTGCGGCTGAATCAGACGCCGGTATTCTAAAAAGGGAGCAGCAGGACTTGACGTCTGCTGCTCTGTTTTTTTAAACCCGAAATAGGCAGTAGTGGTATAATCACCTTAGACTGACGGAGTTAGAAGGGTGATCGTGATGAGTGTAATTCGTTTGGAGAATGTAACAAAGAAGTATGAAGACTCCTTGATTATTCGAGATATTTATTTTCGCTTGAGCCAAGGGGATCGCATCGGGCTGATCGGACGCAACGGTGCCGGCAAGTCGACGGTGTTCAAGCTGATCATGGGCAAAGAAGAGCCGACGTCTGGCAAAGTGGATATAGATCCGAAGGTGAAGATCGGTTACTTCTCTCAATTCTCAGAAATGACCGGCAGTCTGTCGGTTCAACAAGAGCTGGAGCTGTGCTTCGAGCAAGTAGCAATAATCGAACGAGAGCTGCAGGAAGTGGGGGAGAAGCTGGGACTGGTGACCGATGATGGCGAGATGGAACGGCTGCTCGCGAGACAAGCGGAGCTTTTTGAACAAATGGACCATTTGGATGGCTGGAATGTTTCCGTCGAGATTAACACGGTACTTACGAAGCTGGGGTTCAACGATAGATCCCGCAATCAGCCTATCGATGAATTGTCGGGAGGCTGGAGAAACCGCGCGGCTCTAGCCAAGATGTTAATCGAACTTCCTGATGTCGTCTTGCTTGACGAGCCAACGAACTACCTGGATATCGAAGGGATAACGTGGTTGGAGCAATGGCTGTATCGGTTCAATGGAGCTATGATTCTGGTGTCGCATGACAGGCAGTTCATAGATAAAGTCGTTACGCGCACGATCGAGATCGAGAACTATCATTTTCAAGAATACGAAGGCAATTATACCGATTACGTCCGTAAAAAGAAGATGCGCAAAAAAGAGCTGGATCGCCAGTTCGAGTGGGAGGAAGAGCTTCTGCTCATGGAGTCCGAAGCGATTGACAACCGTGCGAGCAAGAAGACGTCGAAGGACCGGCTTTCCCGTCAACTGGCTGACAACAAGAAGCGGATCGAGCCGCATCCCGTGAACGTGCTGATTACCGATATTTACGAAAAGCTGCGTTTTCCGGATAAGTTATGCGAGGTGAAGAGCATCGGACAGACCTATGACGGTCGGACGATCTTCGAGAACGTCAGCTTCGATATCCAGAAGGAAGACCGCTTAGTCATCGTAGGGCCTAACGGAAGCGGGAAATCGACGCTCATTAAGGTGCTTACCGGGCAGGAAAAACCGGAGTCCGGCGAGGTGACCTGGGAGAAGGGTGTCGGCTACGCCTATTTCAACCGGATGTGGGACGAGCTCGATCCGAAGGATACCGTTAGCCATGCGGTCAATACGTACGGTTTGGGACTGGATGCGCCTCGCAAAAAGGTGAATAAGTTCTTATCCATGCTGCAATTCTCGGAGATGGATCTAAGCAAAACGATCGGCAATCTTTCCGGCGGACAGAAGGCAAGGGTTGCCCTTGCTAAATGTCTTCTCTCCGGCGCCGCAGTCATAGTATTGGATGAGCCGACCAACCACTTGGATCTAACGAGCATTCAGGTGATGGAACAGGCGTTGATCCATTTTCCCGGCGCCGTCATTACGGTTAGCCATGACCGGTTCTTCATCGACAAAATCGGGACGAAGATGCTGAGCTTCGACCCTGTGTTAGGTATATCAGAACAAAATCTGTAGGGACGCAGATACAGCTCCATCATTCTACACCTTTCGAGAAAAAAGTATTATAAAATAGGTGATAAATAAAGGAAGAGTATGATTCGATCTTCCAGGTGCGATCGGGAGTGAGGCGGAGTCCTATGTCCAGAGAACAGCGGTATCTAAGATTGGCCGGCGAGAGCGATGTGGCGATGGAGCAGCAAGATTTGCTCGGCAGAGAGCAAGAGATTCTATTCTTCACGAAGCAATTGTCAGAAGTAACGAACATAAGACGAATTCTCAGCATTTACGGAACGGGGGGCGTCGGGAAGACGACGCTGCTTCATGAATTCCGGCGGCTGTCCGAGCTGGCGGGCATCCCGTTTCTGCTCCTGGATTGCCGTGTGTTTTCACGTACGCCCACGGACTTCTGTTTATTTCTGCTGCGCATGCTTCGCTACCCTATGGCTCGACTAGACAACACGCTGGACCTCGTGTCCTTAACGGAGTTATGCCGGGAGGCGATTACGGAAACGTCGACAAACGGGAAATGCGTTATCGCGCTGGATACGTTCGAGGAAATCGGGGAGATGGAGCATTGGCTTCGAGAAAGCTTTCTGGAGCGCATGCTCCCGCAGGTGCTATTCGTCCTAGCCGGGAGATCTCCTCTGCAGCCGTCGTGGTACACGATGCCCGTATGGAGGCAGGTGGTCTATCGCATGCCGATTGCAGACTTGGACTTCGCTGTCACCAAGGCTTATCTGCAGCGGTCTGGAATCGCTAACGTGGATACAATTCATCACATCTGGAGTCGAACAAGAGGGCATCCTCTGTCTTTGGCGCTGCTCGCTTCAACTACCATATCCCAAGTGGACAGCGCACCGCTTGCGGCGGACCATGACGAATTGTTCGTACATATCGTGCGTACATGGTTAAGAGAGGTTCCCGATTCGGAAATGAGAGAGCTGGTGGAGTCGGCGGCCGTCGCTCGCAACTTCAATCAAGAGCTGCTGAGCATCTTGCTCGGAAGATCGGTCAAGACGGAGCAATTCCAGCAGCTGGTTTCGTTATCCTTCGTCCAACGGATTGATCGCGGGTGGCTGCTCCATGAATTGCTCCGGGAAGCCATCGCTAACGATTTGCGTCATCGCATGCCCGAACGCTATAACGGGTTGTGGAAACGCTGCGTGTTGTATTATTCGAACAAATTGAAGCAGTCTGCGAGGAAAAAATCAGTATCTTGGGAAAACGCCGAGTTTCTCTATTATATTGGCAATCAATTCGTTCAATTTTTATTGCATGGTCATTGGATTTCCTATAGTGTAGAGCCGCTTAGCCTTGCGAATTGGATGGAGGCAGAGCAGTATATCGAGCGTAGGAGACTCACGGCGAAGGATGCCGAAATTGTATTCGTGAATCAAGAGACTCGCACGCAGGAGAGCTACTTGCTATCTGTGCGCGAAAGCTTGCAAGTGCTGAACCAAATCAAGCTTGAAGAGCTGTACGAATTGGATGCGAGCTGCGTGAAGCTCATTCGGAATGCTAAGGGAGAAATTAACGGAATCATGGAGATTATCCCGATCAACGAGCAGACCATGGATTATTTGTTAACCGGTCCGTTGTCCGGTCCTTATTTCAATGCTTTGTCGGAGACGGTGAAGCAAGAATTGATGGTTACCGAGAACCGGAAATCCGGATTTTTCGTTAAGACGCTCGATGTATTCGATTTCTCCGATGTTGCGATGATGCATGCCTCCTTATCAACGTTGATCAGTCATATTCTCACAACCGGCTATATCGTTGCCGCCCCGATCAGCAATCCGATCTCGCACGCCATCTGCATGAGTTTGGGGCTCGATGAGGTAGAAGGCATCTTCCATCGCGATTATGACGGTATAACGCCTACTCCTTATTATTTCCTAGATACTCGCGGGCACAAAGTGATTCATTATGTGAATAAAATGATCACTTCGTTCGGCTTGCAGGAAGATGACGAAGAGAAAGAAAGTATTCTGGAAGAATTGACCCAGCGGGAGAAAGAGGTCGTGGAACGGCTAATCATGGGACGATCTAATCTCGAGGTCGCGATGGATCTGGTCATAAGCGAGGTTACCGTGAAAAAGCATCTTTCTAATATTTTCCGAAAGTTTGACGTCAAAAGCCGATCCCAGCTTATTCACAAAGTATCGGGCCGCTCGACCCTCCAATAATGCAGCATACGTCCGTGAGCCTCCTTTCAAAGGGGGCTTTTTTTTGCGCAATAAATACGATATCTACTTCTTTCGAGTAATAGGCGCGTTCGTACAATCATGCTAAATTTGGGAAGAATCAAACCAATAGGAGGCGTTCATAGTGAAAAAATGGATTTTGTCGCTGCTGATCGTTGCGATGGCGGTTTTCTTCCTTGCCACCGGGGCATTCGCGGCCACGAAAGTTACTGCGATTAAAGCTTTCTTGAACGGGGAGCTTACGCTCTTGAAAGATGGAGTCGTGTGGAAACCGACCGATGCCAATGGTAAACCGGTGGTGCCAGTCACTTATAACGGAACGACCTACCTGCCGGTTCGGGCTATCTCGGACGCCTTTAACATTCCCATTGAATACGAGGGCAAGTCGAAAACGATTCGGCTTGGAGAAGGGGACAACGTGAATTTCTACTCGTCCGGAATTAAGCCGGAGACTTCGACCTGGACCTTCCAGGATATTATTGATAAGAAGCAGCTTGTGTTCGGAGGCAAGCAATATAATGGGGCGTTCGCTATGGTGGCGAGTGATACGGAACGTTATTCCTTGAACATTGATTTGGGGAGAAAGTATGCAACGCTGCATCTGATGATCGCGGGCGACGAAGACTTGAAATTCAAGCTGTATAACGACAAGCAACAATTGCTTACGGAGGAATTGACGGTGAGCGAGGGCCAAGTGACGGTGTATGACATCGATCTGCAAGGCAGCAAGTCAATTACGATCCATCCTTATGGCGCAGCGATCGGAGCCTCTCCGCGGATTTATATTTTGAAAGACAGCTATCTCAAATAATTACTGGATAGCATAAAAGCGTCGCATTTCCCTATGGGGAAAGCGGCGTTTTTTGTTGTGAAAATTCGTCCATATGTAATAAAACATGACACAAAATTGTTCTTTTGTATAAATCCACAATCAAACATCCTACATATTTGTGAAATTCACAAACAAAAACCGAATTACATGTGATATAATGTGACACATAAACAAAAAAGAAAGCATTCATCTTGTGAAATACGACAAACATGTGAGGTTTGAAAGGAGTTGAGTCAACGATGCAGATAACAGCTAACCCTTATGCGTGGCCCTTTGACGGAAGCGTTGATCCTTCAAAAACGGCGCTGGTCATTATTGATATGCAAATTGATTTTTGCGGCAAAGGCGGATATGTGGAGCAAATGGGGTATGACTTGTCGCTGACGGCAAAGCCTATCGAGCCTATCAAGAAGTTGTTGAACCGAGTTCGGCAAATAGAAGGCATGACGGTTATTCATACGAGAGAAGGCCATAAGCCGGATCTATCCGATCTGCCTCCCAACAAAAGGTGGAGGAGCAAACAGATCGGCGCGGAGATCGGCTCGCACGGACCAGCCGGACGCATCTTGGTTAGAGGAGAGCCCGGCTGGGAAATCATCGAGGACCTTCGACCGATCGAAGGCGAATGCATTATCGATAAGCCGGGGAAGGGAAGCTTTTATGCAACGGACCTGGAGCTTGTATTGAGAAACAAAGGCATTACGCATTTAATATTGACCGGCATCACAACTGATGTGTGCGTTCATACGACGATGAGGGAAGCAAACGACAGAGGTTATGAATGCTTGATTCTAGAGGATTGCACGGGGGCGACAGACCCGGCCAACCATCAAGCGGCGCTGAACATGGTAACAATGCAGGGCGGCGTATTCGGAAGCGTAAGCAGCTCCGAACATGTGTTGAAGGCACTGCAAAGCTATTAATCTACTAAAACCAAAACATAGAGAAGAGATAAATGGAGGGAACTATTATGTGGAGAAATTCAAAGAAATCATTGTTTATCGTATTGGCGGCTATCATGCTTGTTGCGACGGCATGCGGTTCTAATCAAGCACCTGCTTCGTCAGGGGCGTCGAACGGAGAGACGGGTGAGCTGAGGAAGGTCGTGCTGAGGCTGAAGTGGATTCATCAAGCGCAATTCGCCGGGTATTATGCCGCGGTGGAGAAAGGCTTCTATAAGGAAGCGGGTCTGGACGTCGAGATCAGACCAGGCGGAGCGGATTTCCCTTCCGTGCAGATGATCGCTTCGGGAAGCGAGCACTTCGGCGTTACCGGTGCCGATCAAATCTTGATGGCGCGGGAAAAAGGCGTGCCGGTTCAAGCACTGTCGGCCGTATATCGCAAGACGCCTTTCGTCTTGTTCAGCTTGAAGGATTCCGGCATAACGAAAATGGAAGATCTGATCGGCAAGAAGGTCGGCGTGAAATTAGGCGGCAACGAGGAATTGACTTACCGCGCTATGGTGAACAATGCCGGCATCGAAGCTTCGAAGATCGAAGAAATGCCGGTGAAATACGATATGAGTCCGCTTCTTAGCGGACAAGTGGCAGCATGGCCTGGTTATGTGATTAACGAGATGCTTGCCGTTCAAGAGCAAGGACATGAAGTGAATGTGATCCAGCCTGGCGATTACGACATTAATTTTTATGCGGATACGCTGTTTACGACCGAGTCTATCATTAAGAAAGATCCAGAGATGGTGAAGAGCTTTGTCCAAGCCTCGATGAAGGGCTGGGAGTACGCGATTGCTAATCCGGAAGAGGCTGCGGAATTCGGGTTGAAGTACGGCAGCAAGCTGAATCTCGAACATGAAATAGGCATGATGAAGGCTAGCGTAGAGCTGCTTGAGCCGGACAATCTGCCGCTTGGCAAGATGGATACGGAAGCTTGGAGCGAGCTGCAGAAGAGTCTGATCGACTTGAAGTTTTTGAAGGAAGAACAGAACCTGGAAGAAGCGTTCACGAATGAATTTATCGAATAGGGAGTGATTTGAATGCAAGCGACAATAAGTGAATTGGGGAATCGCGCAGCACAACTGAATGACGTGAAAACATCAGCTTCTTCGAGGAACGAAATCGCGGTTACATTGAAAAATTGTTCCCTTTCGTTTGGCGATGTTCAGGTGCTGAACAATGTATCCTTGGACATTTATAAAAACGAGTTTGTTTCCATACTTGGTCCGAGCGGTTGCGGAAAATCAACGCTATTGCGGCTCATGCTGAATCTCCTCCAGCCGAACGCTGGAGGGGAGGTCAGCTTCGCATCGGGCGATCTATCCATCGGGATGGTATTCCAGAAGCCGGTCCTCATGCCATGGTTGACGGCTATCCAGAACATCGTCTTGCCGCTCACGATCGGAGAGAAGCGTTTCTCCAAGAGCGTCGCGAGGGAAAAGGCGGAGGGCGCGCTGCGATTAGTCGGCTTGCAAGACTTTATCAATCACTTCCCGCATCAGCTAAGCGGCGGGATGCAACAGCGAATCGCGATCGCGCGCGCGCTTGCCGCCGACCCGACGGTGCTGCTGATGGATGAGCCGTTCGGAGCGCTTGACGAATTTACGAGGGAGAAGCTGAATTTCGAGCTGCTTCGCTTGTGGGAAAGCCCGGATACGAGCCTCAGCACGGTCGTCATGGTTACCCATTCCATTCAAGAGTCCGTTATTATGTCCAACCGCGTGGTCATGATGTCGCCTAGGCCTGCCGGAGTCGATGCGATTATACCTGTTCCGCTGCCTTCGCATAGAGAGGTGGGCATGGAGGAGCTTCCTGAGTATCATCAAACGGTCAGCGAATTAAGAAAGAGGGTCAAGCATCTATGATGAAAAAAATACAAGAGATCATGTACCCTGTCGCTTTTGCATTAGGCTTCGTTTTGATATGGGAATTGGCCGTGCGTCTGTTCGATATTCCGGTTTATTTGCTTCCCGCGCCATCGGCTGTTCTGACGGTAATCGACGGCTCCTTGGCGTCTCATATGTTCGTTACGCTAATGGAGGCTTTGATCGGCTTTGTGCTTGCTAACATTTTGGGGATGATAACAGCCGTTATTTTCGTACACTCCAAACCGATCGAGAAGGGCGTATTCCCGCTGGCGATTGCGCTCAAGACGACCCCGCTCGTTGCTCTGGCGCCGTTGCTAGTGGTGTGGATGGGAACCGGCTATTCTTCGAAAATCGTCGCGTCCATGCTCATTTGCTTCTTCCCGATTCTCGTTAACAGCGTTAAAGGCTTAAAGGCCATCGAGCATGAAGCGTGGGAGCTGTTCTCGACGTATAAAGGCACGAAGCTGGAAATATTCTGGAAGCTTCGTCTTCCGACGAGCTTGCCTTATGTGTTCTCGGCTTTGAAAATATCGACGTCGCTCGCCATTGTCGGCGCTATCGTAGGCGAATTCGTCGGGGCGAACAAGGGGCTTGGCTATGTCGTGCTCGTATCTTCCTATCATATGGACACGCCGATTATGTTCTCGGCTATTATTGCTTCGGCGTTATGCGGGTTGGTGCTCTTCTGGGGCATCAGCTGGCTAGAGAAGAAAGTCGTATTTTGGCAAAGGACGGATGAAATATGATGAAATGCTCGGTTGTTAAAGTTCCAACTCGTTCACCTAACGATACCCATACATTGAAACAGCGCTTTGAAGATTCAACGATAAATCCGAATGATGTCGTCGCCGTGCTCGGCAAGACAGAAGGAAACGGCTGCGTGAACGACTTTACCCGCGGTTTTGCCGTTCTTGCCTTGAAGAACCTGTTCGCTGCCCATAGCGGCGAGAAGGCGAAGTCCATCTCGTTCGTCATGTCAGGGGGAACCGAGGGCATATTGAGTCCTCATTTCTCGGTCATCAGCCGCAGCGGAACGGTCGATAAGGATTCGGTTCAACAGGAGCAGAAATCGCTTGCGATCGGCGTTGCGAGAACGCCCGACTTCAAGCCCGAAGAGCTCGGACGCATGACCCAGGTCGATCAAGTCGCGGAAGCGGTCCGCCGTGCGATCGGCGAGGCAGGCATCGGCAGTCCTGCCGACGTTCATTTCGTGCAAATTAAGTGTCCGTTGCTGACGGCGGAGCAGATTCAGGATGCGCATCTTAGAGGCATGGGCATTGTCACGGAAGATACGTACAAATCAATGGGCTTCTCCAGAGGCGCCTCGGCTCTGGGAGCTGCAGTGGCACTTGGGGAAATCGACCGTGAGCAGCTGCAGGAATCGGATATTTGCCATTCGTGGGGGCTATACAGCGATGTCGCTTCGACGTCTGCGGGAAGCGAGCTGCAGTATTGCGAGGTTATTGTGTTCGGCAATTCCGTCTTTGCGGAAGGGCCGTACTTTATCGATCATGATGTCATGAAGGATGCGATAGACGCCGCTGCATTGAAGCGGATATTGGACAAATACCCGAATGCGGAGATGGTGCAAGTGCTTGCGAAGGCCGAAGCCGATCCGACGGGGTATGTGCGGGGGCAAAGGCATACGATGCTCGATGATTCGGATATTAACCACACGCGCCATGCCCGCGCGGTCGTCGGAGGCGTTCTTGCTTCCGTGTGCGGCGATCCGATGATCTATGTATCCGGCGGCGCAGAGCACCAAGGGCCGGCGGGCGGCGGACCGGTGGCGGTCGTCTTTCGTCGCAAGGAATGATCTTATTTTATCAAATAAACAACTGAAGACAGGAGACTAACGATATGATCAACGCAAACAAGACAGAGGTAATGGTAGGAGAAGAGATGGCTTGGGGGCTTATGCCGGATCATATCCATCTCTATCACCGCGAAATCGTTTCTGCTGCTCAGGCCGATAAGCTGGGCATTCGTTCAAGCTCGATTCTATGGGAGAAAATCGGCGTCGGCGGGCAAGTGCTGCCGCATTACCATGATGTCGCTGAAATTATATATATTACGGTCGGCAAAGTTAAGCTCCTATGCAATGGCGAATGGAAAAGCTACAAAGCCGGAGATACGTTCCACGTACCTGCGGGAGTCGTTCATTCCGTAGCGAATGACGATGATCAGCCGACGGAGCAGATCAGCGTGTTCCTGCCTGTTGAGCAGGATGTGCCGGCTAACTCTTTCTTTAACACGACTCTCGTGGAAGACGTCTATTCCATTAAGAAATAAGATTGCGGGGAACAGCCATGGCGAATAACAATCAGGCGGGTATTACATGCGGGGACATTTTGTTAATGCCCGGTTTCAAGGAAGCGGTTGTATTGGCCGGAACCGGAGGCATGCATCGGAGCATTAACCGGGTGAACGTGATGGAAGTGCCGGATGTTATTGATTGGGTTCGACCAGGGGAATTTCTGATCACGAGCGGATTCCCTTTCCGCGATCAGCCGGAGGTAATCGCCGACATCATTCCGCAGTTGGCCGAGAAAGGCGTTGCGGCTCTTGGCATCAAAACAAAACGGTTTATCGAGCAAATACCGCCGCGGGCGCTTGAGCTTGCCAACCAGCTGGACTTTCCCGTGTTCGAGCTCCCGGCTTCGACGGTGTTCTCGGATGTTGTTCGGGACATTATGGAGCGGGTGCTCGTTACGGAGGCGAGGGAGCTGTCGCTCCTGCAAAGCCGATTCCAGAAGCTGTCCCAACAGCTCCTCTATGGTAAAGGAATCGAGGAGTTCATGCAGACGCTGGACGGCATGCTTAATAATCCGATTGTTCTTCTCGATGATTCCGATCAGCTGTTTCTGTCTCCACAAGCAGAGCGATTGGAGCAGGCTAAGGATACCGCGTTGTGGTCTCGACTGCGGCTTGAATCGAATCTCGGAGTCAGCTTCATCACGATAGGCGATCGCCGCATTCGCGTATATGTATCCGAAGTCAACGATAAGCGGCATGAGAAATGTTTGCTGATTCTATTAGAGTGGAATCAGGAGCATTCCGTGGTCGATCAGTTGACGATCGATCGTGTAGGCATTCTCGTCGGGCTGGAGATGATCAACGCGAACGCTAGACGAGAGGTTGAATTGAAATATATCGATCAGTTTCTCCAAGATTGGATTTCGGGAAGAATCGTGACCATGGAGGATCTGAGAATAAGGGCGGAAGCGTCGGGCAGTTCGCTGGACGATTATCAGAATATGTACGTGGGGCTTGTACGCTGGATAGTCGGGAAGCCTCCTGCTAAGCAGTTGCTGCAGGCCGTCAGACGTCTTCGAACCAAGTCGCCGTGCGAGGGCTTGCAGGCCACTCTGTTGGAAGGGGAGCTAGTCATCCTCATTCCAGGTTCTCCGCAAACCCCGCAGCGAACGACGCTTGACCGAATCGCGGAAGAGCTGCGATCCCAATTCGGCTCGCAGGGCTTCTCGCTATGCGTTGGCAAGACGGTCAATCGTCCGGACCGGGTATGGGAAAGCTACGATGATGCCAAGAAAATTAACCATATTAGCGCTATTTGCAACTATGACGAGCCTTATATTGATTACAAAGGACTTGGCGTTTATCAGCTGCTGTATCATCTCCCGGACACGGAGGAGGTCATGAGCTTCCGCGATCAGTATATCGTACCGTTGCTCGAATACGACCAGAAGCATAATTCGCAATTTTATGAAACGATCAAGGTGTATTTCAAATATAACCGCAATCTGAAGAAGACGGCCGCGGAGCTTATTACGCATTACAATACCGTTTCTTATAGAGTCGACCGGGTATGCGAAATATTGGGCATTAACATCGATGACGGCGATGATCTATTTCAGTTGTATTTGGCCGTCAAGCTTAACGAGATGAGGCCCAAATGACGGGGGAGAGTGAAACGATGAGCAAGCCGACTATTCCATTCGAGCTAACGATCGGTGTGCTTCAGGAGCTATATGCGAGTAAAGCGATTACGCCCAGGGATGTCATCCAAGAGATTATAAACCGTGTCCAAGCGGATTCGGCTATGAATATTTGGATTACCCCTCCTACTATCGAAGCGTTGGAGCCGTATCTAGCGCGATTGGAAGGAACGGAATCACGAGATCTGCCTTTATGGGGCATACCGTTTGCGATTAAGGATAACATCGATGTGGCTCAAGTCGTAACGACGGCAGCCTGCCCTGCCTATTCCTATGAGCCGACCGAGCACGCGACAGTCGTACGGCGAATGATCGACGCAGGGGCGATTCCGCTGGGCAAAACCAATTTGGACCAATTCGCGACGGGTCTAGTAGGCGTTCGAAGTCCATACGGAGAAACGCATAACGCTTTGCGTCCCGAGCTGATTAGCGGCGGTTCGAGCTCGGGCTCGGCTGTCGCGGTCGCACGCGGCCATGCCGCCTTTTCTTTCGGCACGGATACGGCGGGATCCGGACGTGTTCCCGCCGCGCTGAACAATCTTGTCGGCTATAAGCCGAGCCTGGGGGCTTGGCCGACCAAGGGCGTCGTCCCGGCATGCGCCAGCCTCGATTGCGTGAATGTGTTTGCCCATTCGCTGGAGGATGCGCTTAAGGTTGATACGTATGCACGAGGCTTGGATGCATCCGATCCTTGGTCTCGCAGCGTGGAGCGAGCGGCGTCTAGACTGCCGCAAAAGGTTTATTTGCCGGTCGACCCGCCACAGTTCTACGGACCTTATGCGGCTGAATATAGCGATGCATGGGATGCGGCGGTCGATCGCATTACAAAGCTTGATCTGCCAATTGCCTATATCGATTATGAATTATTCGGCCGGACGGCGGCGTTGCTGTACGACGGTCCGTGGGTGGCGGAGCGTTGGGCAAGCTTGAGCGAGTTTGTGGAGGCCAATCCGGAAGCGGTGTTCGGGACGACAGAGCAAATCCTGCGCTCCGGGGCGTCGGAGAAGCAGACTGCCGCTTCCGTGTTTAAAGCGATGCATGAGCTGCAGCAGTATAAGCTCGCTGCAAGGAAGCTGCTGGACAACGCCGTGATGATTATGCCGACATGCGGCGGTACGTATTTGCGCGAGCAGGTGAGATTGGACCCGATCGGCACGAACTCGAATATGGGGCGATATACGAACCATTGCAATTTGCTTGACCTATGCGCCGTAGCCATTCCTGCGGGAGAAGCTGCTCCGTCGCTGCCGTTCGGGATCACGCTGTTCGCGCTGGCAGAGGAAGAATCTCTTGTTACCGGTACGGCGGAGATGATTATTCATGGACGGATAACGCCTGCGAGCAGTCCGGAGCAGGCTATGATTTCCGTTGCGGTATGCGGCTTGCATATGCGGGGATTTCCGCTGGAGAAGCAGATGCAAGAGCATGGCGCCCGGTTCGTGCGCGAAGCGGCAACGGCTGCCAAATATGCAATGGTGAAATTGGCGACCGCGCCGCCTAAGCCAGGCTTGATTAAACGGCAGGAGGGCGGACATGCCTTTCAGTTAGAAGTGTGGGAAATGCCGGCCGCCGCTTTCGGGGCATTCGCGGCGCTTATACCTGCGCCGCTCGGCATCGGGAAAGTAGAGCTGGAGGATGGGACGCAAATTCCCGGTTTTATATGCGAAGGCTATGCCGAGCAGGATGCCGAAGACATCTCGGCTTACGGCGGTTGGCGGCATATTGGTTGAGGGGAACCTTGAAGGCATCGAGCCCGAAGCGCGTTGACGCTTCGGGCTTTTTGTCGTTCAATCCAAGATGTGGGAGGATAGGAAGAGGAATCGTTCCATTGAAGATTGAATCTGTAAACTATACTATAGATATAGGTGAAATTTTTGAACGAAAGAGGAGAAGCAAAATGAATAATATCGTATCGTTGGAATGGCTGCAGGAGAAGATGGGGGATACGAATCTCGTTATTACGGATTGCCGTTTCCGATTGGACGATCCCACGGCAGGGAGCAAAGCTTACGAGGAGTCGCATATTCCGGGAGCTGTCTATATGGACTTGGAGAAGGATCTGTCCGGGGAGGTTGAAGAGGTCGGGGGACGCCATCCGCTGCCGGATATATTCGCAATGACGGTTACGTTCGGCAGGGCTGGCATAAGCAACGATTCGGTTGTGGTCGCTTATGACGATCAAGGCGGAGCAATGGCTTCCCGCTTATGGTGGCTTCTGAAGTATCTCGGTCATGAGCAGGTCTATGTGCTGGACAAGGGGTTCTCGGCTTGGGTAAAGCAGGATCTGCCGGTATCGTCCGAGCGGACTGAAGCGCAGCCTGCGACGTATCTCGCAACGGTACAGCACAGCATGCTGATTGAGATGGATGAAGTGAAGGATTTGCTCGGCAGCGAAGGCGTGACGCTCATCGATTCGCGGGAAGCTCCGCGCTACCGCGGCGAAGTCGAGCCGATCGACCGCGTCGCCGGTCACATTCCCGGAGCGATCAACCGCTTCTGGAAGGAAGGCCTCGCTGAGTCCGGCGCTTGGAAGGACTCTGCGGCTCAAGCCGACCGCTTCGCCGATCTCGACCGCGACCGCGAGTTTATCGTCTACTGCGGCTCAGGCGTAACCGCGACACCTAATGTTATCGCCCTGCAGGAAGCGGGCTTTAACAAGGTGCGGCTGTATGCGGGGAGCTGGAGCGATTGGATCTCGTATAGTGAGAATCCGATTGCCATTGGAGACGAGGAAGGTCAAATAGACGTATAATAATGGTTTATCGATGGATACATCGCCATTTAGGCTCCGTGCCTTAGGCGATGTATTTTTATGCTCGAAGTCAACACGGAATAACGCTTGCTCCTTATAAGCGTTATTATGAAGCTTCGGACCGAGTTATTTGTATGATCTCAGGTACGTCTTATAGCTCATTGTGACCGTACATCCTTGCTACTGTACGCACACAATGAAGGCCGGTCAGCCCCTCCTCTGGAAAGTGGCTAACCGACCCTGATTATGAGTATATCCTCATAATCAACAAATAGATAACGATTCAACGAATGATCAACTCATTATTTTATTGAATTGATTAATCAGCTTTTCTTTCTCCTCGTTTCGTGTAACGAAAGTCAAGAATTCTCTTGCTTGCAATGTTCTTGTATTCTCTAGTTGTGGATCAAGAAGGTCTTTACGTTTTGTGGAATTATATTGCTTTTGTCTAAAGCGTCTAATTCGTTTAAATTCAGAGTTTCTATAGAATGTATTTTGTTTGAAATAACGAGTATATTTCATTATTAATAATGATTTATCAATTTTTTTCGTGTAGAACAACATCATAAACCAAATGTAGTAATTTGTTTTGGTTTTAATGATACTTCTAGTGGTGCCTTCATCAAATATCTTTAGTTTGCGAGACAATTTATACAAATCATCAAGTAACTCTACGAATAGGCGAATTGTGTTTACTTCTTTAAAGAATTCCGAATCTCTTATATAATCATAGCTTTCCAATAAACTTAGAACTTTTATAGTTCTATTGGATAAATACATTTGGTTTTTAATTACATGTTCAAGAATATCTTCTTTAAGTTTTTCAGGCTTGACTGTATCGAGAATCTTATCATCACGGTTATTTGTACTTAACATCAAATAAAACTCAAGCTTGTGTTGAATGTTTGAATATAGATTTTGATAAATTTCTCTATTAGCTTTCTCTGTCTCCCTTTTACGAGAGAAATAGTGAGAGATGATTTGAGCGAAAATAGCGGTCAAACTTGCGATAGTTGTCGCTATCAATGTTGACTCAATTGATGTCATATTGGATTTTTTACTCCCATACAAAAAGATTTAAATTAAGTATATCATGATTAGATATATTGAATAGATGAATAGCAATTTATTAAGCACATATCTTATCGATTTATATTTTATTCATTTCATCTGCAGTGTTGTAGTCGATCCCATACGTATGGCTGTACCCATCCAAAGTGATACCGACGGATGCATGACCAAGCCTCTCGCTTACAATTTTAGAGCTCATACTCTTTAATATCAATAAACTGGCATGGGTGTGTCTGAGGTCGTGAAAGTGCAGCTTAGGAAGCCCTAACTTTCGAAGCATAACCAGCCAACGAGATTCGAAGTAGTAGGGGCTTACAGGGCAACCGAATTTGGTTTGCGTGACCAGACCATGGTCGTTGTACTTGGCTCCAGCAGCGAGTTTGTCCTGCGCAAGCAGGACTTTTTGTTTTTTCAGTGCGTCGATTGCGATCTGTGGCAACGCGATTGTACGGTTACTGGCTTTCGTCTTAGATCTTGGGAGATATGCCCGCGCTCTCCACGAGCGTACGACTGCACGATATTGATTGTGCGTTTGACTAGGTCTACATCTTCCCAGCGAAGATCGATATCTTCGCCCCACGCAAGCCGCAAGTGGCAGCAAGTAGAATAATCATGAAGTAGCGATACTGCTTAGCATAGTTAAGGAACTCTACGAATTGCTCGTCCGTCCAGATGTTCATCTTTGTCTTGGGAATAAAGGTACAAGAGTTCTAAAGTGTTGAAGCTCAATGTCCCGCAGTTCTCTATGGCTGCGGAACAACTACAAATTGAAAAGTGAGGGTGGTGACTATGACCAAGTATAGAACTTATTTGCATTCCTATTGCAGCACCATCTCAAGAACGCTGTGTGCTACAAACTCTCCTAATTGTAGCGGTGAACTTATGTCGATCGACGGTGTTAGCGGGTCTACTGGAATTTCCGCTGGTAACTACGAAGTACTTATATGTTTTGAGGTCTAGGAAAATAATGAATTTAATGAGCATGTAACAGTGAAGCGAACCATAAATCTTATTACAGGTGACAATAACGTGTTTATCGTTTTGGGAACTACAGTACCCAATGTACGCCTTTTCTGTCGCAAATGCAGGACAATAGCCTGTGGCGGTTTCTCAAAGAATCATTGCTAACCGCTAGGCTGGTCATGCGTTGACAATGGAATGGGAATCACCTTATAGCGAACTCCAAAGCATAAAAAAGCCAGCAGTCCTAACTAACTGCTGGCTTAAAGGTGGTAATGTCATCAACACTTTAGGTTGTAGAGGCTTTTAAATTCTTCAAGTCTCATTTGTTGATGTGGTAATGTGCTATATTTGTATATATTATCAACTGATACAATAATATCATGTTCACCTCTTAGATATAAAAGATGGCCCAAATCAGTGTAGTCATTTCGTTGTGATTCTTCGCCCTTTTTACCTCGTTTGCACGCATAAAAATCAAGACCTAAGTAATATGGTGTCAAACTTCCATCATATTTATTTAGATGATCTTTCAGATCTTCCTCAGAAAACTCAATCCTAAAAGTCGTCAATATGTTTAGCAAAGTTTTCTTTAATTTCTCATTAGAAAGGTCATTCCCAATTTCTAAACTAAGTAGGTATTCTGGTGTTATCGAAAAGAATTCTGGTTCTATTAATCTTCTTTCTTCCTTCTCTTTAAGAAATTGAGCCTGCTGCCTATTTAAGAAACTTAAACGAAGTCGAATTTCTTCTTCTTGATTTTTCTCGAATTCCATAATCTTTTCGATTTCAATATCATTTCTTTTTAAATTAATTTTGTATTCTTCATATGACTCACTTTCTAGAATAATTTCAACTCGTCTCCAAAGCTCTTTCTTATATTTCAATACATCTGGATGATCCGATATATCGAGACTAAAAGCTAGAGCTATGCACTCAACCTTTAGGTAAGGATATATTTTCAATCCACTCATTTTAATTTTTTGAACTGCTGACTTTCTTCGCCTAAAAGTATCGTCACTATTTACACCTGAAACCATTTCCCAAAACACCAATAAAGATATAAATACCTCATTTTTATTGAATTTGTCTAAATGATTAATTAGACTGTATACAATATTTGTATCTAAGTAATACTTTTTTTCTATTCCCAAAATTACCTCCGTTAATTTTGACTGTTATACTAGATGGGGAAACAAACATTATCTGAGAGTGACCTGCAGGTGGCTTCTTGTACAGTTGCGGCTTCGTCTCGCTGATCGCTCAGACTTTGTTAGTTCTCTCGTGCGATAGTACAATGATGACGGCCGAGTTGCTTACCGATGGCTTTCATTGAAAACACTTCCAGAGCATAACCGACAGCTGGAGTAATTGGATTTCTTACTCTGACAACGCGATAGCCGTTGGAAATGAATAAGCGCCGAAAGTCGAATAGCAGTATAAAGGTCCTGAATACATCGCCATCAGGTTCGTATGCCTTGCAATGTATTTGAATGGACTGCAGGTCAACACGGAGTCAACACTTAGATCGTGAAAATACTTTCAGTATGGTTGTACCGGATGCACGTTTGCATGCTTCACAATGCTCTGCATAGAAAAACAAATGGCCAGTCTTCCCCTCCTTCCGAGGTGCTGACCGGCCTTCTTTTTTTCCCATTAGTTAACTAGCATTGGACGAACAAAATATCAGAATTTGAAATCACCAACTTGAAAATTCATAGGGTTCAATCAACAACAAATCAACTTGAAATAAGAAATAAAGGGTTTCTGTGACAATGATCATCTTATTTCTTGTTCCATATCCTGGACTGCTTAAGGTGGCATATGCGTTCTTCGTAATACATTCGCCCTGTTTATGAATCGAATGAAGTGTTAGATTAGTTCTAATATTTTTCAATAATATATTTTGGGAAGGAAGATTCTAATATGTTTAAAGCATTCAAGAAAAAGAAAGAGATCGAGAATACTCATAAAATATATTCAGTTGAGGATTTTCTTTTAAATGAAGACGACATCAAAGAAGTGAATAGAATGCTGGGTCAATTTCGTTGTGACTTTGAGCCTGAACAAAACGATTCAAAAACAGCAACGGATTTAGGCATGATGACATATACATTACCGTTATTTTGGGAATTGAAGGACTACTATAATAATGATTTTTGCATGGCTATGGCGCAGTCTCTGACCGTATCGAAAAAAAAGCATATTGATAGGAGGATGAAGGCATACTACTTTGAAAATTCGGTAATTAGAGTGGCCTCTATTTGGGAGTACTTGTGCCTAATTTTGCACGAATATTTACAAGCGGGCTTAGTAGTAGGGGTAGATGCCAGAAAGCAATTAATCGAGGCAGGTTGTCATCATGTTGAGTTTATTCCAAAGGGCAGAGGTTTTGAAGTGAAGTATACCCCTGTTGATGATGAGGAAAGAAAGAAGATTGAACCAGAGTTAATGAAGAAATATAAGTTGTTTAAGATAGCACCTAAAAACTCAAACAACAACTTCCTGAAGGCCGTTAAGAAACAATATTGGATGAAGGGTAGAATGCAGCTTATATTTGATATTTACAACTGTAATGAAGTCAAAGAAATGATTAGTTTAAGGAATGAAATCGTGCATGGACGTCCATTAGCGGCAAGATTTTCTCTTTCATCAAATGATATTATTCCAGGTAATGCAGTGAGTATAAATCCAAGAGGGTGGTACGATCTTACTTCCTTGCCGCTGCTATTTGAGAAAAATGTTGTTGCTGTAAGAGATGCTATACAGCTACTATACGAGATTATTTTTTATAATGATGTGCCAAACTCTAAAAAGAATGAAAGTGAAAGGTTCGAGGCAGAAGAATTGAGATGCGAAACATGCGAGAAAGATATTCTAATTAATAGTTGCTCCGCTGACTTCTTTTTAAAGAGTGGCAAGCGATTAATTTGTCCTTTATGTAAGCAAACTAATACTACTATAATAGGAAAAAGGGAGGTAAACGAGAGGTACTTCTTCTCCAATCTATTCGACTATAGTGATTTTTTATATAAGTATTGGGAAAGCAATGCCGATGGAGGGGGACGGGAATGAAATGAAAGAATACACGAACGAAGGTCAAAGCAAACTTTATTGATGGAGCGGTACTTACTAATGTTCTAGCTCTCTCTTACTTTTAATTTAATAGCGTAGACAGTTTGCCATGCAGATCGTGCCTGCGGGCTGTGGCAATGATGGATGGTATAATCGGGCAACAGCTCAATGAACATGATGGATGAGCGGCAGTGCCACCCGATACTTCTCAATGTACCTCTGAACAACTTCAGAAACCAATCCGACAGCTGGAGAGAATCCGATCGCGAGCGAGGATGAAGAAAAAACGAGTAAGGCATAGCAGTATGCAGATTTTGAATACATCGCCAAGTGGCCTATGCGCCATGGCGATGTATTTTTTTAGACAGAGAAGTTAACACGAAGTCAAAAATTAGCTTTAGAAAATAGCTTTTGTAAACTGAATCAACCGGTATAAATAAGATATCCCACACATCTGGTATTCGATAATCGTATCAAGATAGGTCCTGACATTCTCAGCTACATTCATGAGCCCCTGCAGATCCGTATGCTCGGTAGCGGCGATGGATTGCTTGAAATTCACGGTATCTTCTGAATACACGGAGCTTTGCAGCACTTGAATTAGTCTAATTTTTAACAAATGAGATCCGCTGTATCTACGATATCCGTTTTCAGGGTTCCGATCCGCCGTTACATATCCTGCTTGCTCCCAGTAGCGGATCGTCGATTTGGGAATCTGCGTTAGTTCGGAAACTTCGTTGATGGTGAACGGCTCGTCGGCATACGGAGATTTATTTTCGATAGCGTATAGCCGGATATCCGTGATCAGCTTCTCTAATTTCTTTTTTTCCTCGTACAGAGCGACTTCTTTTTCCCTGATGATCCACATTGCATCTTGCGGCTTGTCCCGTTGGAGACAACGAAGCAACTCGGTCGTCACCTCCATTCCGAATGCAGGGGCCATGGCTTGGATACATGACAGATAGGCGGCGTGCTGGTCCGTATAAATACGGTAGCCATTCGATGATCGTTCGGCTGGAGGGATTAGGCCTTTAGCTTCGTAATTTCTTATCGTACTGGCGCTAATCATGAATTTCGCCGCCATTTTTTTCGGGCTCGTCAACTCGCCATCCCTCTCCACATTACATTAGACCAAGATTAAACATGCTTATAAGGTTTTCCATGAAAATAGTTAAAAGTCCTCCTCATTATTCGCTTAACCTTCTAATTGGCTTACAAGTTGTAAAATGGAATTGAAATGAAGAGGAGGAGGCGTTGCTTGTGAGGAAAGGATTACCGATTTTCCGGCAAGACATGGAGATCGAAGAAATTAGTGAAGTGGCAAACCGTTATATCGAGTCCGAGTGGAGGTCCATGTACGAATTCATGTATGAACAATTGACGGCCGCTTTTGCTGAAATCGAAGATGCGGCTTATGGTCTTTATTTGGATCAGCTTATGCCGTGCATATTCGAACAGCTGGAAGATGCCGCTTTCAGCACAATGGAGAAGCTCGAAGAGGATGATTTCGTTATCGCCAAGCGCTTGATTTTCCGAAACTCTCTAGAAAAATGGGGTGCGGAAGACAACAGATCGAGAATATTTTGGAACGTAATCCATGACCGGCAAGGCAACCCGATCGGCACCATGCTAACGGAAATTCCCCACTCCCATCTGAAATTCGATATCCCTTCGGCACCGGTTACGTACTCGCTGCGGGAAATTCTCAAGGAGCAAATCGTGCAGGGGATCAGGCGAATGAAGGAATCTGACTAGGAGGAAATTGAATAATGAGCGAGCACGGAAAAGAAATCATTGAACGTTATGTGGAGGCCTACAATTCATTCGATATTGAAGGTATGCTTAAGCTCCTGCACGAAGGAGTTCTGTTTAGAAATTATTCCAATGGCGTAATGGATACGGAGATCCGAGGAATACAACCGTTTAGAGAATTGGCGGAAAAGTCTGCTAAGATTTTCTCTAGTCGGTCAAACGATTACTCACTATAGCGCTATTGCCGACAAAGTGGAGGTCCAAATGGATTAGGAAGCCATATTAACGTGAAATAGCTCTTGACCTTAAAGTAACTTTAAGGTGTATGATGATCTCACCTGAAATATTCCAAAAAGTGGGGGATGCATATATGGAGACACCTAATTTTAAGTTTGACGGCGGTTTTATTATGGTGCCATGGGATCAGTTCGATGAGGCAGTAGAATGGTATGGCGATAAAATGGGTTGGAAATTATTAGGTACGGGCGTTGGGCCGGTCGGCGGGAAGGCTTTCTTCAAAATGCCTGGATCTGGACAAGCCAATCTGAAATCGTTCGAAAGCGAATTAAGCCACTTTACGTCCGAAGATTATTTTGAAGGGAATTGTAGGTTCTGTTTTCGCACGGCCAATCTGGATCAGACATTAGAATACTTCAATAATCAAGGCGTCAAGTGCAGCACTCCGGTGAAAATGCCCGATGGAACGCGGTCTGCCGATATTATTGCATTCGGTAATGTACGCCTGACGTTAAGCGAAGACAGGAAGTTGGAAGGTAAATTCCCTGAATCGCGCGTCATTCAATACGCTGCTAAGCCTTTGTGGTTAGGTGTCACCGATCTGGAAGCTTCAATTAATTGGTATTCGCGTATATGCGGTTGGGAAAGTTCGAAGAAAAATTTTCAAGACAAGGGATTTGCGTTAATGCGTGAAACATGGGATTCCGTCTGGCTGGAGAAAGTGAACGCCGAGCAATCACCTAAAAAAGCCAATCCCGGAGCTAGGTTATATTACAGGATCAAAAAACAAGAGGATCTGTATAAGGCGAACGATTGGCTCAAAGGACAGGGAATCGAAGTATCTGAAATAGTAGGCGAGCGCTGGAAAGGATTCCACTTCTATGATCCGGACGGCAATCGGTTGAATGTTTGGAGTTACTATTGATGAAGCAGCAAGGAGGGGATCCGTTGTTAGCTGACATGACCATCCAGAGCTTTTCCGAACGGACGGGTCTTCCTGCCAGCACGCTTCGTTATTACGAAAAAGAAAGTCTGCTCCAGCCGAACCATCGGGCGGATAACGGGTATCGATACTATCGGGAGGATCAGATTCCGAGTGCCTTGAAGATACATACGCTGCGCCAAGCGGGAATTGGCCTAATCGAGATCCGTCATTATCTTGCTGCGGATGCTGAGGGGCAGGCAGGATGGCTGCGCAAATGGAGGCAGGATGTAGATGCGAAGCTGTTGGCGCTGAATGTAGCCAAACAGTACCTAGATGGTGTAGATTCCGTTGATGAGCATATCCAGTTGGTTAGATGGTCCCAGTCTACGAGGATGCTTTGGTTTCGGCATCGTGTCAAGCGCCAGCTTCATCCGTTTGCACAGGCTATAGATGAGAGTTCGGCTTACTTAGAAAAGCGAGGGCTCTTGCATGCGAAAGAGGCATATGTACGGCAGGAACGAATAATCGGAGATGAGATGCTCGGCAAAGTCGGTTTTCGCTTGCCTTCGAAGTCAGCCATACCGGATGATTGGAAGCAGGAAACCGAACTTGAAGTTGAGCTTGAAGTCTTACAGCCCACACTGTTCGTTACCCTGGATTGCTTGTCTACCGATCCTTACGCTTGTTTTAGTTTAATGCTCGTTTTGCAGTCGTTCGGATTCGAGCCGGCAGGTCCGAATTTGGAGCGGTATCAGCTTCATGACAAGCTGCATTACCAATGGATGATTCCTGTGGTGCATGGTGAAGAAACTGGACCTTATACATCAGACCAATGAAATAACAATTCTACAGCTGGCGCTATTGGGTCTATTACGGTAAAAATCCGGTTGCGGTGTGAGAGGGTTAAGCGCTTAGAAAGCGAATTTAAATACAGAGCCCGACGAGAGGGATGTCGTGGCTCTGTTTTTTTATGTCAGCATTGCATAACGTGGAATGGAGTGAAAAGTACAATGATAGAGGAACGCAATTGGGCGGGAAATTACAGATACAGTGCATCGGAGCTATTCGAGCCGGACAGAATGGAGCAGCTCCAGGAATGGGTGGCGAAACGTCATAAAGTCAGAGCGCTTGGTTCGCGTCACTCGTTCAACAGCATTGCCGATACGTCCGGCAGTCTGGTTTCGCTGAATAAGATGAATCAAGTATTGGAGCTTGACCCCTCGCGAGGGACCGTCACGGTGGAAGGCGGTATCCGGTACGGAGAGTTGGCCCGTTATTTGCATGCAAATCATTATGGTCTGCATAATTTGGCTTCTCTTCCGCACATTACGATTGCCGGCGCTTGCGCAACGGGGACGCATGGTTCGGGGGACCGGAATGGCAATCTCGCTACCGCCGTACGCTCGGTTGAGATTGTTACTGCAAGCGGGGAAGCGGTCAGTTATACGCGCGGTGAACAGCCGGAAGCAGATGGAGCCATCGTCGGTCTCGGGGCGCTAGGGATCGTGTCGAAGCTGACACTGGACATCGTGCCGAGCTTTGATATCAGCCAGCAAGTGTTTGAGAACCTGGCTCTATCTAGGCTGGAAAGTCATTTCGACGATATTTTCTCGAGTGCGTACAGCGTCAGCCTATTTACAGATTGGAGCAGCGATCACTTTAATCAAGGGTGGTTGAAACGTCTTTCCGATGTGGATGATAGTTTTGCTGAGGGTGACTTCTACGGGGCGACGAGGGCTACTGTGCCGTTGCATCCCGTGCCGGGTATTTCTGCAGAACCATGCAGTGAGCAGCTTGGAAAAAAAGGGCCTTGGCATGAGCGGCTGCCGCATTTCCGAATGGAGTTTACTCCGAGTGCGGGAGAGGAGCTGCAAAGCGAGTACTTCGTGCCGCGAAGCCAAGCCTATGCTGCGTTAGAGGCAATTAACAAGATAAGGGAGCATATCGCTCCGCTTCTTTATATTTCGGAAGTGCGCTCGATTGCCTCCGATCAGCTATGGATGAGTCCAAACTACAACCGGGATTCGATCGGCATTCATTTTACATGGAAGCCCCATTCTGAGGCGGTTGAACGTGTGTTGCCGATCATCGAAGCAGCGCTCGAGCCATTCGAGGCGCGCCCGCACTGGGGGAAGGTGTTCACAATGGCGCCTGAACGTTTGAAGTCGCTCTATGAGAAGCGCCTAGCATTCCAAAGTCTCGCAGCTAGCTGCGATCCGCAGGGGAAGTTCCGCAATCCTTTCTTGGATTCGTATCTGTGGTAAAGAAGTGAAGGATATGTGGTAATTAGGGATAATATAGGTTTAAAACTTGGCGTTATAGGCAGTGCGGTGAAGCGCATCATAAGCCAATTCTACAGTTGGAGCGATTGGATTTCGTATAGCGACAATCCAATCGCAATCACTTACACCCGATTTGCAGACGCGCACGTTAATTCATCGGTTCGATTGCCGTTATGTTGGCTTATAAAGCGAAGTCGTTTGACATTCTGGAAATTCCTGATATATAATTAGGATGCTAATTATATGAACACGATCTTAGAATGGAGCCATACCGCCACATGTCTCAATCCGTCCTTTACTTGAAAAGAACTTATATTATTATGCGCAAAGAGCTTGACGTGCGGTTAAGCACATTCAATCTGACGACTTCGCAATTCGAGATCCTGGGCTACTTGGCTCAATCCGGAGGGTTGGAGCAGCAGAAGCTCCAGCATCATAGCGGGATTACATCCGCGACGTTGACCGGAATATTAGATAAGCTGGAGGCTCGGTCATACATCTCCCGTAAGCCTAGCCATACGGACGGAAGGGCTAACGTTGTGACACTTACGCAGAAGGGCAACGAGGTGTTCGGTAAGCTGGTTGATCTTATTCTGCAATTCGAGAACGAGATGCTTAAAGGGTTCACGCAAGCCGAGAGAGATTTGTTGGGACAGTGGCTGCAACGAGTGGCCAAGAACCTAGGGGATAAGGAATATTATTAATAAGGGCTTTTAGCCTTCACTAATAGCTAGCATCCTAGCAATCGGAGAGGAGGTGAGTGCAATGGTGCATTTATTAATGAAGATGGAAAATCAATTGCCACATAGCTAGGATCCTAATTAATAAGGGGGCTATTCTATTATGCGAATCGTAGTTACGGGAGGAACAAGCGGAATCGGTTACGGGACGGCGCGCTTTGCCGCGGAACGCGGTTGGGAGGTAACGATTGTCGGTCGTAATCGAACCCAAGGCGAGAAGATTGCCGCAGAGCTGGGGGGAGACTACCTCTATGCAGATCTGTCCAAGATGTCGGATGTACGTCGATTAGTGGAACAGCTCGAAGGGCCGATTCATGCTTTGGCGCTGTGTGCGGGAGGGATATCTACCGATAAAGAGGCACGGCTGACCAATGAAGGGTTGGAGACGACTTTCGCGACAAACTATTTGAGTAAATTCGCGTTATCGGAGATGCTTCTTCAGCAGAATAAGATCGTACCTGACGGATGCATCGTTATGGTAGGAGGTAACGGTGTCCACAAGAATGCTTCGACCTCTTGGGCTGAGCCTCAAGCCGGTCTATCATCGGCGATGAAGGCAGCGCTTGCGGTCGATCTCTATGCTTCCGAGCTCGCCAAGCGACATCCGCAGTTGCGCGTGCATACTTGCTATCCGGGAATGGTTCGAACGAATTTGTTCCAAGAGGCGCCGTTGCTGTTCCGATTGTTGTCTCGAGTGTTCGGCCAACCGATAGCCAAAGGCAGCGCTTATCTGGGTCGGCTGATCTTGGAGAAGCATTCGGGGGTACATTGGAAGCAGAACCGCTCCATGCGTTTCCGCGTTCCTTTACCCGAAGGCCAAGAAGCTGAGGCGCTTTGGGCATATAGTCGACAATATATCTAACCATATAACAAAGGGGGTTAAGTATGCGTTATAAAGCAGGGTGGCTGGTGCATAATCATATTTTGGCTTTGACGCATTTTGAACCGGTGGTAACGATGGAGGATTTCCGGGATATCGCTGCGGATGCGCACATGGCATTGCAAGAGGCGACGCAGCCCTTTCACCTTCTGATCGATAATCGGATTATCGCCGAAAGGACGGTCGCCACTCTGGATTCGATGTTGAAAGCTCTGCCGATCCTCCAACATGCGCACCTGCGATGGATTGTTGTCGTGCTGCCCGAAGCCGTCAAAGAGACTGCAGCAGCTAGACAAGTCGAGCGGCATGGATCGATTCAATTAAAATTTGCGGACAGTCTGGCTTCCGCATTCCAGCATCTTGCCCGTGAAGACGACCGTATAGACGAGGTGGCTGGCATGGAATCGAGTTGGAGTGATTGGATCTCCTAGGAGGGGAATCCGATTGCGGTTGGGGAAGAGTAGAACGAGGAAAAAAATAATAGTACGCAGATTTTGAATACATCGCCAAGTGGCCTATGCGCCACGGCGATGTATTTTTTTTACAGAGTAGTTAAAATGCTTGCTCAGCCGCATTTTGCAATCCTGCTTCTTGCCGGATTGACTTAGCCGGTTGAGGCGTATTTGCACGGATTGCATGAAAATGAAGAACAGTGAATCTATCACCTGTGTTTATATTGGAGTATAATTGGAAGAATAGGAATTCGGAATGATCAGACTGTTAGGATATGGTGCGGATTTCCGGTCGTTATGGAAAACGCGATAATTAAGTTGGGGAATTGTGCTAAACACATTATCGGACCGAAAAGAGGCAGAGTGATGGAACGACACTCCTTCGCACAACTTATTATTTGGCATCAAGAAGATGAACATCAAAAAATAGTAGATAGAATTATGGAAATTCCTGAATTAGATAGAGATTATGATACAGCCAGTTTATTGGCAAGAGCTATGAATAATCTGGAACGTTACGATGAAGCACTTCAACAGCTTTTGACTATTGCAAAACAAGGTGAGGATGACCCTCTCTGGCATTTTCGCGTGGGTTACTCCTACTATTATCTTGAACAATATGAGGAAGCATTAAGAGAATTTGAAATTACAGATAAGTTAGACCCAGGAGATAGATCTACTTTGACCTTATTAGATTGGAGCCGAGGTAAACTCGAACAAAAGAAAAAGAAGCTTAAGCAGACTGCCACAGATACAATTAAACCAATTGAATATTTGAAAGATATGTACATTGATAGATATTTCCCGGATTTTCTTGTGGATAAAGTCAAAGCTGAACTAGTTAAAGTTGTTGGATTCTTGGAACAAGGAAATCAAAATATCGAAGAAATTCAGGCAGAGCTTGATTTGGCTATCCATGCAATCAATGATTTGGCAGAAGAGTTTGACGAAAATGACAGTGAAATTGAAACAGTTGCGAGAGAATCTATTGCACAGACTGTTGTAGATATTTTAGCCTTTTTTGGTATCGAGATTGATATAGAAGAAGCCATTCGTGAACGTGATTGGTAGTAGTGATGGGGAGGGAAATAGTATGGATAACGATCTATTGGAACAGCTCACTCTTTGGCATAACAAGAACCAGTATAAGAAAATCATTAACAAAATTATAGAAATACCCGAAGCAGACAGGGACTATGAATTGACTTGCCATTTGGGAAGAGCATTGAATAATCAAGATAATTATAATGAAGCTATCAAATGTTTTTTATCTGTTCAAGAGCAAGGTGAGAACGACCCTCTTTGGCATTTTCGAATAGGATATGCTTATTTTTACCTTAAAGAATATAAGGAAGCATACGTTGCCTTTGAACAATCTGTAGCGCTTGACCCTGAAGATTCACAAGCCAGTATGTTTTTAAAAATGAGTCTCAATGCCGTTAGTAGAGCAGGAAATGAAACTATCCATATAGCTAACGTTGAACAGGATGAGGGTTTGTTAGAAGTTGAAGAAAAAATAAACCCATTTGGGCTAGTTGCTCATCATAATGGAAGCATATCAATGATTTTAGGTGTTGGAAAATATAAGCGTGAAATTTTTCAAACACGAGCCGAAGAAGGATGCGAAGGCAATGGCTATGATTGGGGTTCATTAGCAGCCGTGTTTCTTGAAGAAAAAATGCCTCACTTAGTTGATATCATACGATTTGACCCGGAAGCCGATACGTTCTGCGTTTATTCAGACAATAGAGAAGCCATACTTAGTTTTGCAACTGCTTTTAAGGAAGCATGTGAAGATGACGCATTAATAAAAGACTTATTTTCACGAGCTGTATTAGATTGATTGGAAATATCAAATTACAACGACATTTATCACTAAAATTAGTGTACCCCAAAAGCATAGCAACAAAGAGGGTTAAGCCACCTACGCAAGTTGAAAGTGATTATCACAATGGCAGCTGCCTTGCTTTTCAATATCCCAGTGGCTTATACGGCGGCATTAACATTCTACATCAAAAGAAAGTGGAGATGAACATGTACATAAGCAAATGGTGGGGGGATTTGATTGGCGGTTCCGATGACTCCCTTACATTAATAGACTATTTGGAACAATTGGACTTCAAGGATGTGACGCTCAATCAGATTTTACGGGACTTTGGTTTCGATATTCTGCTTGCTGAGGGAGATTTGAAAAACGGCGGAAATATTGGATTTGATAGGAGAAGTGCTAACGGTATGTTTCGAGTAGAAATTGATATTGCCTGCAGTGCTCTAATCGATCTTTCAGCCATTGTATTGGAGAGTCTTAAATCAGGCTATGTCGATTTACATGATTTGGATGAGGCTAGGCAGCCGCAAAAACTTTATATTGATGCCTTCGAAGAAACAAGAAGCCTGCTTCGGGATGAATTGAACAAGTTTTCCCGTAATCCACTGTCCTACGATTTAGCTAAGCTTGTTCCGGCCGATGATATGAGGAAGCTTGCAGAACAAGCAAAAATGATAGCAGATGAGCTGTTATAATTTGGTCATCGCTCAATTCTTGAAAATACTTATGGAGTGAAAAAAATCTAACGGACACCAGAGACGCGTATCGGGCAAAAACCGCAAATCCGGATTTCTAACGGACATCAGCGACGCTTAAAACACCAGATGAATGGTATTCCGCCACTTTGGGCGCGCTAAGCGTCACGTATGTCCGTTAAAATGAAGGAAGACGGTAAAACACTTTTTAAGGTGCAGCTATGTCCGTTACAATCTTTCCCCCGACCGCGCTCCAGCCCTTTTGTCCCTAGTATAGCTGTTCTGTCGCAGGAATTGACCCGACGGGGGAAATAGATCCCTTACGAAATTAGAGGAAAGTAACCTTGATTACATCCCTGCCGATGAGAGTCCCCGAACTGTTGTAAACCGATGCGAGAATATTGAAAGTTCCGCCTGCCAGCGTGATCTTCGTACTGTTCGATAACGTATGACGAATGTCGTATCCGCTGGACGGCACGTTGAGCATGCCCGAATAGTAGGATAATGACCCGTTGTTCGTCTCCTGAATGCGGAGCTCGTACTTGTAAGCCCCGGTCGGCTTCGTAATGCCGATATAATTCGGAACCGCGCCGATGCTGTTCGGATACGGGTTGAATACGTAAACCCCGTCGGCCGCGCTCGCTTGGGAAGCGATTCCGAGCAGCAAACCGATGACCATGACAAGCGATAATATTTTCTTCATTATTCATTCCTCCTAATAAGGTTCGTTTTACCCGTTCCGGCCGAAAAGGGCATGTACCTTTGCAGAGAGCTCTCGCGATGAATATAACATCATTTAGCAGAGGTTACTATATTTAGAACGTTGGATTATATGTCTATTTCTATCGGAATCTTTTCTATAAATACGTAAAAAGGCGAGGATTGCTCCTCGCCTCTCACCATTTCACTCCGGTTTAGTTAAGCTGTCCACGACGAATTCAAGCTGGGCTTCCAACGAAATCGGATCACTGAATACGAAGCCGCGGCTGTCCTCGTGATAAACGCGATTGTTCTGGACAGCGGGGAGGCTATCCCAAATGCTGCCCTCAAAAACCGGAGCCGCATTTTCTTCGCCTGTCCATCCGCTTATGAAGATATAATCTCCCGCGTATTCCGGCAACAGCTCAAGCGATAGCTTGGCCCAGCCCTGGCCGCTGTCGATGGCTTCCTTCTGAATAATCGGCGGTGCCTTCAGGCCGAACTCTCCGTAAATGATGTCGCCACCTCGGCCAAAGCTGCCGTAGGCATAAAATTCCTTGGCGCTGCCCGAATCGAAGATCGAAACGGTGCGATCACCTACCGCTTGCTCCACGAGTGGTTTGTATTCGGCGATTTTAGCGTCCCACTGTGCAATCCAGGCCTTCGCTTGCTCTTCTCTGCCTGTCATCTTGCCGAAATCCCATAATTGCTCCCGTAGAGGTATACCGTATTCAACGGCGACGGTCGGCGCGATTTTGGATAGCTTCTCGATCGTTGCAGGGTCGTTCCAGACGACAATTAAATCCGGCTGGAGATCCACTATTTTCTCGTAGGATACATCGTTGCCAATGTTCGCAACGTCGTCCAGCTTTCCTTCCGTATAGTTGTTAAAGGACTCATCACCGGCTCCGACAGGCTTAAGGCCAAGCGCGAGCAAATGTCCGGTGAAGGCTCCTGCTACCATAACGATCCTTTGAGGGTTTTTGGGGATTTGCACCTCGCCGTTAACGGCGGAATATGCGACCATCTCCGAGCTGCTGGTTGTATTGCCGATTGCTGCGTTGCCGGAATTGTTGGCATTGCTCTCTGACACTGCCGCTTTGCTTGCCGCAACGTTAGAGCCGTTCCCGCCATTCGTGTTCGCTGGTCCGGAGCATGCGCTGAGCAATAAAGTTAGGCACAGCAGCAACGTGACGCCAACAGGTAATTTGCTTCTGAACATCTGTAAATCTCCTTTGTCGCTATATTGATAATGATTATCATCGCTCATATCAATATAACGACGAAGTCTGCGAGGAACAATGGACGATCCAAGCCTAATGATAGGACGATAGGAGCTTCGCGCAGCTTGTTCGGACGTATCCTTGAATTGTTTGGGTGTCACTCCGACGTGCTTTTTGAACGTTCTGATGAAATAGGACACGTCTGCATAGCCGACGGTTGCCGCGATTTCTTGCAGAGATAAATCGGTCTGTTGCAGCAGTGAGCTTGCTTTGTTCATTCGAATGCGGATTAAGTAATCGATTATACTTGCGCCGGTTTCGCGTCGGAAATGCTTGGACAGGTAGGGCACGCTGTAGTGAAAGGTGTGCGCGAGTGATTCCCGGGTTAATGGCTCGGCATAGTGCTCCTGCATATAGCGAATAAGCTGAGAGGCGAGATTAGGCTTGATGATGCTGACCTGCTGTTGATCCATTTGCCTGAGCAACTCATATACGAATTGATAGAAAAGTGTTTTGACATGGAGTCGCTCCAAACGTCCTTGAACAAGCCATTCGCTTAGCATTTGCTCGGCCAGTTCGTAGAGTATGGCAGGGTGGAGCGGAATAAACCCGTACTGGAGGTGGAAGGGCAATTGTTGATCCACAAGTCGAAGTGTATGCTGCTCGGCAGATAGCGGTAAGGAGGCTTTATAGAATATCAAGTAATATTGAAAGGATTCATCCGCTAGAATAATATCCAGACGGGCACCTTTGCCTCCATGAAGCATATAGAAACGTTTTGCGGCATGCTCGTTTCCGTCCAATATGAGGGTAGCACTGCCATGCGTTACGTACAGAAAGGCGCTGGCAGGGAACAGGTAAGGTTGCACGGATTCGCCGGCCTGCAGGCCGATCTGTCGGATATCCATGATTTTGAGCGCTGCCTGGTTCCAGATGAGTATGTGCTCTTGTACGTTCACGGTTGCTTTCAATGAAGTGTTGTCTTCCTTCCGCGAGCTGCTGAAGCCAGCCTTTTATAGGTGAGGTTATTATAATAATAGTACTAGATATTTGCAAAGAACAACAAGAAAAGGCAGACTGCTGTCTGCCCCTCCGAAAGCTATTAGTAAGACGACCCTTACGGCTGGAATAAACGAACCGCATCCTCCAGTAGGCCATCCGCGGAAAACACGGTATACGACCACCACTTGTCGTACGGCACTTCATACACTTTGTTGTTTTTGACGGCCTTAAGGCTCTTCCACAATCCTGATTCCTGCATCTTCTTAAAGTTGTCGTCCGCACCCGCATCTACGTCCGATACCATGACCACCAGACGATCCGCATCGTATTCCGGAAGCACTTCCATTGACAGGTGATCCGTGAATACCAACTCGCCCTTGTTCTCGTCGATCAAGGATTGAATGTTAGGCGTTGGCTTCATTCCGAGCAAGCTATAGAGCACATGGCCTACATTGCGATTGCCGACGACTTGGAAGGAGTCTTTGGATATCCAGAGAATCGCTGTCGTCTCATCGGCTCCGACAAGCTGGGAAGCCTTCTCCTTCGCCGCGCTCGCCCGCTCTTTATGTTGCTCGATCCACGCCTCGGCCTCATCGGCTTTGCCCACAATCCCCGCCACTTGAGTAAGCTGATCATAGATGTCCTGGCCTGCCCATTGGAAGGTTGCCGTGGGTGCGATCTTCGCAAGGTTCCCGTATACTTCGCTATCTATGTAGTCGGAAGCGATAATGAGATCCGGATCTAGGGAGATGATCGCTTCGTAATCCGGCGGATAGTCGCCTACGATCGTAATGGGATTCTCATAATGGCTTAAATAATAATCCGGCTCGACTTCGTACTTCGGAGCTCCGACCGGATGGACGCCTACCGCCAATAGCGGCGATGTGGCTCCGATAGAATAGATTCTTTGCGGATTAACGGGGATATCGCGCGTGCCGAATTTATCGGTATACGACTTAACGCTTGCCTCGCTTTCTTGCGCGGTTGCGCTCGGGGTCGGCGTGACCGAGGCCGAAGGCGAAGGATCGGCGGTTGCTGCTTGTGATGAATTACCCGCATCGCCTGAATTACCGCATCCGCCAAGCAGGACCGTGAATGCAACGAACAAGACGGCAGCTATGCTGGGTTTGGAACGTCTGAACATCTGTATGACTCCCTCTCGATTATATTTCAAATGATTGTGATAACCATTCTCATTATAGCACTCAGAAAATAAACCGAGAACGACTTCATCGGAACTGTTCGGTGACGATTTCGGAACCCTATCGGCTTTTTCCATGCTGTTGCGCCTGTACGACAAGGGGGTCACGCCCAGCTCGTTCTTGAACATTCGGCTTAACGCACGCGCGTCCGAGTAGCTGGTGCTTTCGGCGATTTCATGTAGGGTCAGATCCGTGAGGGTCAGCAATCGCATGGCATTTTCCAGCCGGATTCGGGTCAACACGCGTACAGGACTCTCTTGAAGCTTGCTGTTAAACAGCTTATTCAAATAGCGGGTGCTGCAGTTTACCGCTTTTGCGACGGATTCTACGGTAATCGGTTTGCCGTAATGATCATTCATATAGCGTAAGGCTTGATCGAGCAGGCTCGGCCTCAATGGAACGATAACCTGACGCTGCATCTGCCAATGCAACTGGAAAACGAAATGATAGAACAACGACTTGGCATGCAATCGTTCGATCTCGGCGAATGCCTGCCAAGCTTTGAACATCTGCTCCGCTGATTCCCTCAGTTCGGCAGGATACAACGGAGTGAAGGCGTAGGCTTGCAAAGACGGATCGCCATTAAGCAAGGCTTCACGACGCTCCGGCGGTGCAACGGCACGATATAAAATGATGAAAAACTCCAATGGCACCGGCGCCTCGATGCACAGACGCATACCTTTGCAGCCATGCAGAAGATCGTTGCCGCTTACCCTGTAAGCCCGATCATTGAGCCAAACCAAGGCGCTTCCCTGCGTAAAATAGAGATAGCTGCCCGCAGGCAACCGATACTCGTATCTGCCGGCGTCCTCCTCGATTCGTATTCGGCGTATATCGTGTATTTTCACGTTCGCTTGGTTCCAGAACATCACATCGTCGTGAAGACTCATAAGTAAGCTCCTTAAATGTTTGAATTCCATATGCTTATGACTACATTCGACATCAGTCGATAAAAATCCTATAAGTGGGAAGGCTTAACCGTCTATAAATGAAGATACACCGCCACGAAGTCTCCTACTCATGCTATCCCAAATGCTGCCCTCAATACCGGAGCCGCATTTTCTACGCCCGTCCATACGCTTATGCAGATATCGCAAAGTTTTGAAGCTCACCGCTACCTCAGCGGTGAAGAGAAACTGAGTTGCTTTCATTTAGAAATGAGTTCCAAAAACGAAGAGGGTAGTGTCGCTAACCTACCCGCCGGGTAGCTAGGCATCCGATCATCTTGTATGTAAAATAGGGAGGATGAGATAAACAATTAATTCCAGCAACATGATGAGTTGCAACTATTATGATAAAGGTGAGTGAGAGAACTCATGTCCAACCGTGTTTTGTCCTTTATTATTGCTTTAACCTTGCTGCTTGGCCTCATCCCGACTGCCGTGACGGCAGCAGCAGCTGAGCCTTGGGAGCTTCAGACTCAGTTGCCTACTAATAGCGAAATAAACGATGTTGCCTTTGTGAATGGCGCGTTTGTGGCGGTAGGAACCGGCGGATTAATTATGAACTCGAAGGACGGCGAGAGCTGGAGAAACAGCCCTTCTGGAGTGTCAGAGCATTTGAACAGCGTTGCCTACGGCAACGGCGCCTACGTAGCGGTAGGAACCGGCGGTACGATTGTTACATCCTCTGACGGAGAAAAGTGGACCAGTGCCGTCTCGGGTACGACACTTTTCTTGGAAAGCGTCGCTTACGGCAATGGCCTGTTCGTAGCGGTTGGGGGCAACCGGTATGAGCAGCTGCTCATTCTGACTTCAACAAACGGCAAAATGTGGAACGTCGGCTTGTCCGGCGCAGCTGTGTCATTGCTTGATGTTGCTTTCGGGAATGGCCTGTTTGTAGCGGTCGGGAATAACGGGAAAGTATACACATCCCCCGACGGTGCAACATGGACGAACCGCAATCTCAAAGAGCCTAGTCGATTAACGGATGTTGCCTATGGCAACGGCAAGTTCATTACTATCGGTTCCGGCAAGTCGGCGATATCCAGTGACGGCATTAGCTGGACGCAACAGAACGCAAGCGGCGCAGGGACAATCATGAATCTCGGCTATGCCAACGGTCAATATATTGCGACGGGAGGAACGTATGGAGCATTCAATACTTCCGCCGACGGCATCACATGGACCGCTTCCAAAATTCCCGATGCGACAGGTGTGATATATGCCGTGGCTTACGGCAACGGCATTTATGTCGCAGTCGGAATGAGCGGATTAGTCGCAACCTCCGCCGACGGCTTGAATTGGAGCGTTCGTTCGTCGACAGGAGGCGGCATGATTCAAAGCGTCGCTTACGGCAACAATGCATACGTGGCGGTCGGAACCTACGGTGCCATCCTATCGTCCGTTAACGGTGGACGTTGGGTAGCCCGCAATCCTTATAAGGATTTAACCTCCGCGCAATTGCTGAGCGTCGCTTACGGCAACGGCACATTCGTAGCCGTCGGGGAGGTTGGCACGATTGTTACCTCCAAAGATGGCGTGAACTGGGCACTGGCTTCGGCGGGGCATACGAAAAAAATGAGGGGAATTACGTTCTCCAACGGCAAGTTCGTTGCCGTCGGCGAAAAAGGCTCGATTCAGTATTCGACGGACGGTTTGACTTGGACTCAGGTCGTGTCCAATTCGACCGCTGATCTTTATAGCGTGACCTACGGAAATGGGGCGTTCGTCGCCGTCGGAACGGCGACGGGGCGGGCAGAAGTCGTCATTTCTAACGATGACGGCATCACATGGAGCGCCAAAGCGTTTACGAATATTTACTTTCTTAAAGGAGTAACTTACGGCAACGGTAACTTTGTCGCGGTTGGCGGGGCCGTAATCACGTCGATCGACGGGAAGACCTGGTCGACGATTAAAGTCAATCAGAATTACGCAGCCGTCGCCTACGGCAACGGCACCTATATGGCAGTAAGCGCCAGCGAACCGGCTCAAGCATCTCGCGACGGGGTCGTTTGGAACAGCGTCGGACCGGAAGGCTCATTCGACTATTCTGTCGCCTACGGCAAAGGTCAATTTATCTTGGCGAGCCATGGCGGAGCGATTCGCATGTACGGCAACGCCGATCTAAGCGGGTTAAGCGTGTCGAGCGGCAAGCTGAGCCCGGCATTCGAGCCTGGCACGACCTCGTATGAGGTTAATCTGCCGAATGATGTTAGCAGCATCACCCTGACTCCTGCCGTCATGGACGTGACGTCCGCTGTGACTGTGAAGAACGCAGCGCCGTCGCAAGCGGTCGCGCTAGGCATAGGCCTTACGCAGATTCCGATCGTCGTAACTGCGCAAGACGGCACCGTGAAGAGCTATATCGTCAAAGTGTTCCGGGCTGCTGCTGATGCCGGCAATCCCAACTTGTCCCAATTGCAATTATCGAATGCCACATTGAATCAGACGTTTTCTCCTAATGCGATCAACTACACGGCGAGTGTGCCCAATACAAGCAGCAGCATAAAGGTAGTACCGTACGTAACGGTGGCAGGCGGGACGGTGAAAGTCAATGATGTGGCCGTCGCAAGCGGAACGGCTTCAAGCGATATTCCTTTAAACGTTGGGGTCAATAAGATAAGTATCTTGTCCACCGCACCGAATGGCAAGACGATTAGGATCTACACGGTGTCTGTCACGCGGCAAGCACCCGCAGACAGCAATGCCGATCTGCTGGGAATTCATCTCGACAGCGGCACTCTCAGTTCGGTATTCGCGCCAGCAACGACTGGCTATTCTGTCAACGTTGCGAGCGGGGTGAGCAGCATGGTCGTCACGCCTTCCTTATCCGACCCTCGCGCGAACGTTAAGGTGGGCGACACGGTCGTGGCGAACGGCTCGTCATCCGGGGCCATTCGTTTGAACGCTGGAGAGAATGTGGTCACGCTGACAGTTACGGCATACAACCGTACGACGACCAAGAAATACGTTCTTAAGATTACGCGGGCGACTGCGGGGAGCAATGCCCTCTTGTCGGGATTAAAGCTTTCGAACGGAGCGGTCAGTCCTGTCCTTGCTCCCGGGACGTTGACCTATGCGGCCGGTGTCAGTTCCAATGTATCCACCATTACGATTACGCCGACGGTCGCTGAGACCGGCTCGAAGGTTACGGTGAACGGCACGAGCGTTGCGAGCGGAACGGCCTCTGCTCCGATTAGCTTGAAATACGGGCTGAACGTCATTGCGGTAAAAGTCACTGCCGCTAACGGAACAGCCAAGGCATACACTTTCAATATCACGAGAAACGCCGCTACTAACGCCAACCTTTCCGAGCTAAGCTTGGACAGCGGGACGCTTCCGGCATTCAACCCGAGCGCAACGAATTACACAACGATCGTTCCGAACGGCGTCAGCAAGATTAGGGTCACGGCGGCAACAGCGGACAACTATGCCACGCTATCGATCAATGGCGCGACAACGTTGAGCGGCAATCCATCGGCGCTTCTGGATCTGGCCGAGGGGAGCAATGCCATTGCGCTGAAGGTAACCGCTCCGGACGGAGTAACGACAAAAACGTATCAACTGAACATTACCCGCGCTACCGCGGAACAGAGCAATGCCCGACTGAGCTCGTTAACATTATCGAGCGGGTATCTGGGATTCGCGCCTAATCGACTCTCCTATCCGCCTGTTATTGTGGACTCTGCGGTCAGCAGCATCACGGTAACGCCAACGGCGGCTGTCGCAGGCTCGACTATAAAGGTGAACGGCGTGCCTGTCGCGAGCGGAAAGGCATCCGGCGCAATTCAGCTAAGCTACGGGCAATCCACCTTCATAGTAGATGTAGTGGCGCCGGATGGCATTTCGACGAGGCGCTATGAGGTAGTCATGAATCGGGATACTGCGAATAACAACTAGTTGACAGGCATTCTATAGGCAGCAACGTCATTGCCGTCGAAGTTACTTCGGCGGCTCTTTTGTATTTAAATCCTCGTAAGCCAGCCTAGCGGGGAAAAGAAGTAAGGGTTTCAATTCAGGTCCAATTTGATGATAGGCTGTAACTATAACTAATATAGATTTTATATATTTAACTTATAAAATGGACTGTGCCATACTATCCCTAACACAAATGTCGGGAGATGATTCCATGAGTATTAATCAAGTTTGGCAATCCGATCATTATGACAGCAAGCTTGGATTTGTATCGGAATTGGGCAGGGACGTTGTTCGGCTTTTGAATCCAATCAAGGATGAACATATTTTTGATTTGGGCTGCGGAACCGGAGATTTAGCGAATGAAATAAGTCAAGCCGGCGCACAGGTTACAGGGATGGATTTATCGGAGGCAATGATCGGGCAGGCGCAGCGCAAATATCCCCAAGTCCAATTTTTTGTCGGCGATGGCGAACATTTCACTGTAGATTCGGTGTTCGATGCCGTCTTTTCCAACGCAGCTCTGCATTGGATGAAAAACCCGCAGTCGGTACTGTCAGGTGTATGGAATAGTTTAAATCCTGGCGGCAGATTCGTTGCAGAGTTGGGAGGGAAAGGAAATGTGGAAACGATCGTTCAGGCCATTGGCGAAGTGCTGCAAGAGGACTTCGGCATTGATGCGGGCAAGCTGAATCCCTGGTATTTCCCAAGCACAGCCGAATACAGCACATTGTTGGAACAGCAGGGCTTCCGGGTCACCTATGCAGCGCACTTCGATCGACCGACCAAGATCAAGGACAATGAGGAAGGCCTACATCATTGGTTGAGTGGCTTCGCCGACAATTTCTTCACGGCGCTTTCCGAAGCAGAGCGTCAAGCCGCTTGTGCGAAAATAGCTGCTAAAGCCCGGAACGAATTGTTTCATGATGGATCATGGTACGCGGATTATAAACGATTAAGAGTGATGGCGATTAAGCCAAGATAAAACAGTATATAAATGATGAATACACCGCCATAAAGTTCAGAACTCTTTGGCGGTGTATTCGATTCGCTAACCAGCCGTGGTTTAATATCGAATGACAATCTTGCCAAAATACGAGCCTTCCGCGAGGTGGGCGAGGGCCTTAACGGCCTGCGAGAACGGATATTCCGAGTCGATGACAGGGTGAAGCCGATGGTGTTCGATCGCAACGTTCATGTTCTCGAACATGGCCCGGCTGCCTACGTTTATGGCTTGAAGTTTGGCTCTTCGGAGAATGGCCGGGACGATGGCTAAACCTTCGACGCTGGTTCCAGACAGAATGCCGACGATACTGATTTGGCCGCCTACTTTTAAGGCGGAGATAGAACGATTAAGCGTTGCCCCGCCTCCGAGATCCACGATATGATCAGCCCCTTTTCCTTGCGTATACTCCAGTATGGCTTTGTCCCATTCAGCCGTTTCCTTATAATTAATGCCGTAATCGGCGCCTAAGCTTTTGGCTCGTGCAAGCTTCTCATTGCTGCTAGACGTTACGATAACTTTGGCGCCTTGGAGCTTAGCGAACTGAAGGGCGAACAGGGAGACGCCGCCGGTGCCTTGGACGACAACCGTATCTCCTGCTTTGACTTTGCCTTCTTCCACGATCGCATGCCAGGCCGTGACCCCGGCGCAAGGCAGAGACGCTGCTTCGACATCGCTCAAATGCTGGGGGACGCGAACTAACCCTTCTTCAGGCAACACGACATATTCCGCGAGCAGCCCCTGGAGGGGGCTGCCTAAAGTCGTAACCCAATTCTCCTGCGTAGCCTCGCCTAACTTCCAGCTTTGAGTAAAGATCGCGCTCACTCGTTCTCCCATAAGGAACTTGCCGGCATTTTCTCCTAAGGCAACGATCTCGCCTACTCCATCGGACACCGGAATGAGGGGCTCTTTTAGTTCGGGATTGTAGAAGCCGTCTATGACTCCGATATCGCGCGCGTTCAGCGATAGGGCTTTCATTCGAATGAGGACTTCACCTCGGCCTGGAGCTGGGATGGGGCGATCGACTTCGGCGACGTGATCGAGTCCGAAGCCGCCTTGAAGGACGTACGTTTTCATTGAGCATCTCTCCTTATCTTCGGTATAGACATACAATAATCCACACACTAAGATGTAGCTAGACGGCACTTTAAAGTCGGTTGCGAACCTTAAGGTGCGTAAGGAGGCGAGGCATATGAAGTCGCGGGATATCTCATTGGAAGATTGCAGCTATACCCATGTGTTGGAGATTATTTCAAATAAATGGACCGCATTGGTTATCTACTCTTTGGAGAACGGTACCATCAGATATGGCGAGATAATGAGGCGTATCGAAGGCATTTCGCAGAAAATGCTGACGCAAACGTTGAGGCGACTGGAGCGGGATGGCTTGGTCAGCCGGAAAGTGATGCCATCGGTACCACCGATAGTTGAGTATACCCTAACCCCACTTGGAGAGACATTGATTCCATATATGAAAAATTTAGTAGAGTGGTCTTCCAATCACTACTCCGCAGTAAGGAAGGCAAGAGAAGAATATGATCTCGGTGACGCGGATACCATCGTGAATGAAGGGGAACGGAAAGATGCATAGCAATATAAAAAACATCGCCATGTGACTATACACTTTGGCGATGTTTTTTTGTCTTCAGAGCAGTTGGCAAGGAATGAGTAATAATACACACGATAACCCGAGGAAAAGCCATGTTTGGGGACAAATCGGTATTATAAAATAATTAATATTAAAGGATATTTTTGGGAGGTTTACCTATGAGGCGTGGGCTCGTGTACGTTCTTCCGATTTTCATAATTGTTGTAGTTATGGGGCTGCTGATTAACCGACAGGGGAGCAAAGAAATGCCCATTAAAGCTGCCTTAAGCAGCGAGCAGAGCGAAGCGCGGTATTTGGCTACCAATTACGACGTAAATGTACACAACGATATTGTCTATGCGAGCAAGGTGAATGAATCAGAAACCGAAGAGCCGTTGAAGTTGGATGTGTATGAGCCGATCAACGATAACAATAACCGAAGACCGGTATTTATCTTTATTCATGGAGGAGGATATAAGGAAGGAAGCAAGTCCGATGCGGCTACCATTTCCAATGAGCTCGCCAAGCGTGGGTACGTCGTGGTGTCCATGGATTACCGCTTGAAAAAGGACCCGTTTGTCCATTTTCAACGCACCTTGTCGGACGCTTACGAGGATATATCCGATGTGATCGGCTGGATTAGCCATAACGCGGAGGCCTATAGAATGGACGCAGAACAACTGGCTATAGGCGGGGATTCCGCCGGGGGTTATTTATCGATGAATGTTGTCAATGAATACTTGAAACGCGATCCGTCAATCGTTCATTCCATATTTGCCATTGTGGATATATACGGTGGTAAGCTGGAAAATAGCGTGGATGAACAATTGCCTCCGATTTTGATGATCCATGGAACGATTGATCAATTGATACCCTACCAACAAAGTGTAGTCTTGAAGGATACGTTGGAGAGACAAGGAATATATCATGATCTGTTCACCATGGAGGGTGTGGGACATGACTATAAGAACGAAAAGTATATAGACGAGGTTATCGAGACGACCTTGCATTTCCTGTGGAATGTCATGCGTAATTCCGAGAGCGGATGGCTTCCGGCGAGCACGGGGGTCGAGGCCGTGTCGGGGGATTCATTCGACATTAAGTTGCCTGATTCGAGTATCGGTCATTCGGCAGAAAGACAGATTAGCGTTGCCCTGCCGGAGGGATGGTCGCAGGATAATGCCGATAGCGATGAGTCTCTTCAGGTGCACATCCCTGCAGGTTTGGATCGCGGCAATCGTTCGATCTTCATCACTCTGGATCAAAACGGGGAAGCTGTTCAAAGCTTTGCGATCAATGTCCATGTCGTTGACCCTTTGGAAGAGAGCTTTGAAACGTATTTTGATGCCACGGACCATAAAATAAAAACCCGAATGCAAATCACCAACCGATCCAATAACAAGTTCAGCGGGACTATTCAGGTGGATTACGAAACGGAGCAATCGTCTCCAGGGAAATTCACGACGAACGTGGACCAGTTAGAGCCGGGGAAAAGTGAATCCTTCCATATCCCGGAGCTGGCAAGAGGGAAGCGGGTCATCCATGCATACAACCAAGCGGGCGCTTTGCTTCAGAAGACGGAAGATCTATTTCATGCGCTTGTCCTTCAGAAGTCCGAAAAGCCGATCCATATCGATGGAAATCTGGAGGAGTGGAAAGGTCAGACGCAATTCGATGTTAATAAGGTAATGATCGCCGATTGGAAAGGGATTGAAGATTTAAGCGCGATCGGTTATATGACTTGGGATGCCGACCATGTGTACCTAGCGCTTGACGTTACTGACGATAAACATACCCAAGAAGCAGAGGGGTTCGGGATCTGGAGTGGTGACAGCCTTCAATTGGCGATCGGTTTGGCGAATGAGGATGGCAGCCTTCCTCTCGAGTATCACGAATTAGGCGTCGCGCTGACCGACAAGGGACAGCTGTCCAAATGGCGTTGGATAGCTCCGAGGGGTTTTAGAGCCGACGATTCAATAAAGCTTGATTATGCCATCGTCCGCAAGAATCAACATACGTTCTATGAAATGGCCATCCCCATGAGTGAATTAACCCAAGACATCGCAATGATAAAGCCAGGATTGAAAATGAAATTATCATTGCTTGTCAACGACAATGACGGTGCGGGGCGAAGGGGATGGCTGGAATACAATAGCGGAATAGGAACGGCAAAGGATATTAACGCATTCGGCGATGTCTTTCTGGCAGGGGATTGAATTTCCTTCCGATAAGCATTCAGAATGGATTCTATACAGGCTAATGGGCCAAATGGCATCAATTAAGCGGTTTGAATGGATTTCATACAGGCAAACGAGACACTTTTAGTAGAAATGAGCAAATTGGGCGAATTAGGCTGTATGTTTTCCAATCAAAGGTACGAATTCGTCTGCAACGGGCTATTTGATTGGACGATATCCACTCAAACAAGGATAGAGCTCGAATGAAGGAGGACCTCGTGGCTGAGGTCCTCTTCGTAGTAGGTATTTGTTCTAAGCAGGGCTTTAAACTTAAGATTCATTTTGTGCTTCTAATGAATCGTTCTCATTTTGAGTAGGCGACTTTTTGATAAACCAACCTAGCATCAAAACAAGTATGGCGAGAATAAATGCAATCCAAAAAACGGTCTGCAAACCGGCTACCATGCTTTGTGTCTTCTCATGCATAGCTGTAGGGTCGAGCGTTTGGTGAAGATAACGCTTGGCTCTAGACGACATGATGCCGACGAACAAGGCAATGCCGATCCCTCCGGCAATCTGTTGGAGCGTGTTGTATATGGCTGTGCCGTGGGAAACCAGATGAGGCGGAAGCTGATTCAGGCCTGTTGTCTGAGCCGGCATGACGATGAACGATATGCCCAGGAATAAGAGGATATGATTGAAAAGAACGGAGCCTTGCGCCGTATCGCTGTCCATGCCGGCAAATAACCATAGCGATATGACGATCATGAGCATTCCGGGCATGATGACGAATCTCGGCCCGAATTTATCGAATAATTTTCCCGTCACCGGCATCATGATTGCGTTTAAAATCGAGCCCGGCATTAAGAGCATGCCTGTCGCGAATGCAGTCAACTGCATCACATCCTGTATATAGATCGGCAGCAACGTCGTGGTGGCGAATAAGATCATCATCAGGACGACCACCAATACCGCAACGATCGAAAAAGTCGATTGACGGAATACGGAAAGATCGATCAAAGGCTCTTGGAGCCTCAGCTGGCGCCATACAAAGAAGAGCAAGAAGAGGCTGCCTGCGGCAATTAAGCCGTAACCTTCGGGCTCAGTCCAGACATGGGTACGGCTGAAGCCGTAGATGACGCTGCCGAAACCGATGGTTGACATGACTATGGATAATAGGTCGACTCTCGGCCGGGTCAGTTCTGTCACATTCTTCAAGTACTTGAGCGCATAAAGGATCGAAAACAATACGACGGGAATGACCATATAGAATAGCCAGCGCCAGTGCAGGGTGTCAATGACCAGTCCCGACAAAGCCGGTCCGACGACGGGGGCGACCATTATGACCAAGCCCATGAGCCCCATGGCCGCACCCCGGCGTTCCGGAGGATAGAGGGCAAGAATCGTATTCATCATTAACGGGATCAATAATCCCGTTCCGCCAGCCTGAACAACCCTGCCCATAAGCAAGATCTCGAAGCCGGGAGATACCGCGCACAGGCAGGTGCCGGCTAAAAATAACCCCATCGCGGACAGAAACATTTGGCGAGTCGTAAACCATTGCTGCAGCAATGCGGTCACCGGCACGAGTACGCCGATCACGAGCATATAACCGGTCGATAGCCACTGTATGGTCGAAACCGCAACGCCATATTCCCGCATTAATACTGGAAATGCATTGACAAGCAAATTTTCGTTAAGAAACGCAACAAATGCACCGACGAGCAGCGCGGTTAACATCGGCCCTCGCTTTATTTCGCTTGCCGCTTGAATCCGTTTATTCATATTTTACCTCCCTCATTTTCTTTGCGTTATTTCCTTTGCGTGCAACGCCTATCTCCTTGTCTGCCTGAACAAAATTTTACGTGAATTCGAATGAATTGGAAAAAGCGATACTGCTCCTCCTACGCGGGCATTCATTCCGATTTCGAAGAAAATAGGGGGAGTCGCACGTTTTTTTGCATATTTGCACATTATCTCTTGACGGGATGCGATTAGAGGATTATAGTATCGTGCCGATGCCAAAATACGAATAGCAGAAGCTAACGCAGCGGGGAAAAGACTCCCGCTGCGTGTTTTTTTCGACTATTTGTGGAAATTATTCCATTGTTTTAAACGCGCCGAAAACTATGATTAAGGTATAACTCCATGAACCTGCAATCAGACGAGAGGATGCTCAGACACGCATAAACTAAAAAGCGAAGCAAAGGAAGGAGAGACGTTGATGTAGGAGATTTAAATCGTTTCGAAATGTAAGCGTTTTACTTGAGGTCCGCTATGCCAATATGATATTAAACGGAGGTTATCGGTCAATGAAGATGGTTCGGAAGAAAGGCTCGAGAAAGCTTGCCATTCTGCTGGTAGTCGGCAGTCTTGCATGGTTGCCCGCAGTACCGGGAACAGGAGGCGTAGCTTCGGCGGCGGATCACGCCATGTCCCAGGCGTTCAATACGTCGACCGGCGTGCTGGATGTAGATTATGCAACGTATTTGTCCAAGCATGACGTGGTATACCAGTCGCCGGTATCAGACCCGAAAGGCGCTTTGACCGTCGGCAACGGACGGGTCGGAGGCATGGTGTGGGACACGCTGGGCGGCATCACGATGCAGGTGTCGGGCGTGGACGCTTCCCAGGAAGGCTTCGCTTCGCAAGGGTTGGTCAATCTGTATACGAATCCGGGGCTCAATGCGGGCTATACGTCGTACAAGCAGCGGCTATCGCTGTATGACGGCGTGCTCACAACCGAGTATGACAGCAACCGTAAAATTACGATTATGGGCGCACCGAACTCCGAAGTCATGGGCATCCATGTCGAGGACAGCCGTACCGGCTTGTCCAGCGTCTCCCTGGATTTAAGCCTGTGGGATGTCAGCAACTTCAGCGGCGGCGACGTGCCGGACATCAACACGTGGAGAACGGTCTCTACCTTCGTCGACCCGACGGTCGTCGGACTGAGCAGGGGACAGACGGATGCGAATAACTTCGGCTATACGCTGGCGGCTACCGTCGAGGGAGCGAGCTTCACCACCCAGGCGGTCGGAGGCAACAAGGTCAGGCTGAATATTACCCCATCTTCAAGCTACACGATCTGGATCTCCACCGCGAGCCGGCTGAACGCGCCGGGCCACAACTCCGTAACCGCCGCCAAAAACCAACTTACCGGTGTCAAAAATACCGGCTACAACGCTACCTTGGCCAGCTACAAAAACTGGTGGCATAACTTCTGGGCGAAATCGTTCGTGCAGTATTCCAATGCATCCGGTGACGCCGACTATATGGAAAGCTTCTACTACTTGAGCACCTACATGATTGCGGCCGGCTCTTACGGCAACTATCCGTTCCACTTTATTAACGGCGTATTTAGCGCCGTTAACGACAACGACAGCGGCAAGTGGAGCAATGCCTATTGGTATTGGAATCAGCGTGACATCTACCATTCCTTCCTGGCTTCCAATCACGCCGATATGGTTAACGTCTTTAACAATTTATACAGCCGAAATTACAATACGCTGAAGGCGTATACGATGACCCGTTACGGAATCGACGGTATCTGGGTACCGGAGACGATGGGCTGGAATGCCAGCGCGGCGGGAACGATCTACAGCGATTATACGCAGGATACGCTGTCGACGGCGGCGGAAGCGGCTCTGAACATGTATGCGCAGTACAAGTATACGAACGACGCTAATTACTTAAGCGGCACTGCGTATCCGTTCATGCGCGAGGCGGCGAAATTTTATGCCGACATGGTTTCCTACGACAGTGCGACAGGTAAGTATTATATGGCTTCCTCCAACGCTCACGAGCAGCATTGGGACGTACGGAACGCGATTACCGATCTAGCCGCGATTCGCGCCTTGTTCCCGGTTGCTATACAGGCCAGCGCCAGCCTTGGCGTAGATGCGGATTTGCGCGCCGAATGGCAAACCGTGCTTAACAATCTGGTCGCTTATCCTATTGACCCTAGCGATCCGAACAAATACGCGCCGCATACGCCGCCGATTTCTCAGAATCGGAACAACGAGAACGTCGTACTGGAGCTGGCATGGCCGTATAGCGTTAGCGGAATCGGCTATCCGGATTATCAGAAGCTGGTTAACAACTACAACGCACGGCCTTATCCGTATAACTCGAACAACGTATGGGATCCGGCTCCGATTCAGGCCGCCCGGCTTGGTCTCGGCGATGAAGCGTATCTCGGCATGCGGATGATGCTGCAGCGCTATCAGCATTACCCGAACGGAAGAACGACCAATTCTAACGGCGAATTCGAGTATATGGGCGTACATTTGTCGGCAATGAACGAATCGCTGCTCCAGAGCTATAACGACAAAATCCGGGTATTCCCGGCGCTGCCGACCGATTTAGTCAGCAAATTTACGCTGCTCGCCAGCGGAGGTTTTCTGGTCAGCTCCGAGAAAGCGGCTAACGAGATCAAGTACGTCGGAATCAAGAGCCTGAACGGAAAGCCGGCTACCGTCGTGAATCCATGGGGAACGCAAGCCGTGCAGGTCAGAAGAATGTCCGACAACGCCGTTATTACGACGTCCTCGAGCAGCGAGTTTACGTTCAATACCTCGGCTGGGACGGTGTATGTGGTGGAACGCACGGCCAAACCTTTTGCCAACTTCGAGCATACGCAGCTGACGGGAACGGCCAATCAAGGCGTAAAGTCGCTGAGCGGCACGAACTCCAAGCTGGGTCTGGACGCTAATGGCGGCAGAGCGACGATTACGACCTTCTTCGAAGACTCGAATTACGGAGGCACCTCCAAAACGCTTGCGACAGGAAGCTATACGACCGCACAGCTTACCGCGGCGGGCATTCCGAATAACTGGGTATCTTCCGTCAAGGTTCCGCTAGGCTATACGGTAACCGTCTATGACAACGACAACTTTACCGGCACGGCCTGGTCGTTCACGGCGGACACCGACTTCCCAAGCAGTACGAATCCGAACGCCAACGATAAAATGTCCTCGGTCGTGATTGTGGGGAGCGGCGGAGGCGGTGGCAGCGTCGTGAAATACGAAGCGGAGAACGGAGTCAGAACGGGAGCGGTAGGCATCTATAATGATGCGAGCGCCTCGGGCGGCCAAGCGACGGATCATTACTCCAATGTTGGCGACGCCGTGTCGGTCGCTAATGTGCAGGCGGGCTCCAAGCTCGTGATCGGCTACTGCACCGCCAACAATCCTGGACGGCTGAGCCTGTACATTAATGGGGTAGACAGCGGCAACGTTACGTTCCCGTCCACGTCCAGCTGGAATACGACGTATTCGACCGTTACGGTGACGATTCCGATACCAGCGGGCGCTACGATTAAGCTGCAACGCGACAGCGGCGATGACGGCGCGAATATTGACTATGTGGGCGTGCAGAACTAGAAGTATTGCAGTATGTGAGATTTGTAGACATCGCTCAAGGTTACTTACCTTGGGCGATGTTTTTTTATAGAGCTGCATGATAGGTTAGGGCTATAATGTATATAGATTTTATATATTTAACTTATAAATAGGACTGTGCCATACTATCCCTAACATAAAAGTTGGGAGATGATTCCATGAGTTCCAATCAAGTTTGGCAATCCGATCACTATGACCGTAAGCTTGGATTTGTATCTGAATTGGGTAAGGACGTTGTTCAGCTTTTGAATCCGATCAAGGATGAACATATCTTTGATTTGGGCTGCGGAACCGGAGATTTGGCGAATGAAATAAGCCAAGCCGGCGCACAGGTTACAGGGATGGATTTGTCAGAGACGATGATCGGGCAGGCGCAGCGCAAATATCCTCAAATCCAATTTTTTGTCGGGGATGGAGAACGGTTTACCGTAGATTCTACGTTCGATGCCGTATTTTCCAACGCGGCGCTGCATTGGATGAAGAACCCGGGGGCGGTACTGGCCGGTGTATGGAATAGTTTAAAACCTGGCGGCAGGTTTGTTGCAGAGTTTGGCGGGAAAGGAAATGTGGAAACGATCGTTCAGGGCATTGGCGAGGTGCTGCGAGAGGACTTCGGCATTGATGCGAGCAAGCTGAATCCCTGGTATTTTCCAAGCATCGCCGAATACAGCACCTTGTTGGAACAGCAGGGCTTCCGCGTCACCTATGCGATTCACTTTGATCGACCGACAAAGATCGAGGACAACGAGCAAGGCTTGAACCATTGGCTTCGGGGTTTCGCCGACAACTTCTTCACGACACTGTCCGAAGCTGAGAGGCATGCCGTTTGTGCGAAAATAGCGGAGAAAACGCGAAACGAATTGTTTCATAACGGTTCATGGTACGCGGATTATAAACGATTAAGAGTAATGGCGGTTAAGCCGGGATAAGGGAGAGATTCCATGATGAGAGTGCAATTAGAAGGTATTACCGTATTGTCGGACGATGTTTCACGATTAGCTAAGTTTTATCATGAAGTGCTTGGATTCCATATCGTTGTTGAAGAGGATCATTACGTTGAATTTGCAAATGACGGAGTTCGTCTTGCGATTTGTTCTAAACCATTAATGGCTGATAATACGAACAGTCATTACTCTTTTATAGAAGAACGCAAGGGGCAGGCCTTTGAACTGAATTTTCAATGTGAATCTCCTGAGGCTGTTCACGAGATGTACGATGCTTTTGTCTCGAAGGGAGCTACTTCGATTACGGAGCCCAAGTCCATGTCTTGGGGACATACAGCGGGCTTTTTCGCCGACCCGGATGGCAATATTCATTCACTCTTTGCGGTAAACCCAATAAACGCTTGACCTTCCTTATACTGTATCCTTTATACTATTTCTGTAATGAAATTGGTAGAGGAGTGAGGATATGAATCGCGTCGTTTTGTTTGACTTAGGTTCTCAGGATCCGGAGGGGGCATCTCGGTTTTACTCCAATGTGTTTGATTGGAAGATAGGGGATCCTAATTGGGATTACTGGCCTGTAACGACAGGATCAGGTGATGCGGCTGGTATAGACGGCGGTATTACACGATCCCCGAAGGATATTTCACAACGAGTGCAAATTACAATACAAGTCGATTCTATCGACGAAACCATCTCAAGAGCGGTGGAAAACAGCGCGAAGCTGGATAGGGATAAAATGGACTTCGGCGATTTCTATCTTGCCTACTTGTACGATCCGCAGGGTATTCGTTTTGGACTGATCCAGTACAAATAGAAGGGGATGTCAACAGCAACAGCACTTGTCCATTCTTCTTCCGTCACATACAATACTATTGATAATGATTCTTAATGGATGGGCGGAAAACGAAGATGCCGGACAAGAGATCTCATACGCTTGGAAACAGCCATTATATTCAGACCTCAGACGGGCGCCAGCTGCATTATATGGAGAAAGGCGCAGGCAAACTAACCGTCGTATTCGAATCGGGCATGGGCTTGTCGCGTTCCAGTTGGGGTCTAGTGCAGCCGCTTGTTGCCGAGCATGCACGCGCTGTCGTCTACGACCGAGCGGGTAGCGGAAGAAGCGAGCCGGACCCAGGGCCAAGGACGCTTACTAGAATGGCAGATGATTTGATATGCTTGTTGAACCATCTGGGTGCAGGTCCATTCATCCTTGTCGGACATAGCTGGGGCGGACCGCTCATTCGCACGGCGGCTGCAAAGATGGGTTCTGCGCGAATACGCGGCCTTATTCTGGTTGATCAGACGGATGAGCATTGCGGACTGTATTTCGAACAAGCGTCCGCGAAGCATTACGCGAGAATGAATAAACTTATACCGCTTCTTGCTAGAGTTGGCCTATATCGGCTGATGGGAAGCAAGCCCGGAAAGGCTCTTCCTGCGGATGTCTATAAGGAACATTACAGGGAAGATTTCACTCTGCAGGCGGCAGGAACGATGGTAGCCGAGGGAATGCCATTCCTTGAGGACTTGAGGAGGCTTCGCGACCGTCCGCTCAAGCTGGAGGGAACAGAGGTGACCGTCATCTCCGGAACGTTAATGTCTCGAATGGAAAGAAAGTTTCGGCCCGCGCTTCACGAAGCCCATCGGCAGACGGCAAGCTTGTTAGCGGTAGGCCGCTTGGTCGAAGCCCCGCAATCCGGGCATATGATCATGTACACCGAGCCTCGTCTGATCGTGGACGAAATTAAGCGGATGATCGAATAAGCTGGGTATGAATACATCGCTCATGTGGCGGTGTATTTTTGCGTTTAGCCATTATTGCTGTTCCAAAACGTTCTCCATCTTATGAAATAGATAGTTGGCCAGGCCAGAGTAATCAAAGCCCTGGTGTGACGGTGACGATGTGTCAAGCAAAGTGACAGCCCACATCGCATTCCAAAAAGAAACGACATAGTCCATATCGTGAAGCGCTCGTAAAAGTTCAATGGATGTATGCCCGAAGTAGGCATGCAACAGCTCGAGCTGCTTGTCATGCCCCATCGATTGGCTGATACAAGCAAGATCATACATGATGTCGCCCATCCCTGCGAACTCCCAATCCAATAGCCGAAGCGATCCATCTTCCATAAAATTATTGGCGAAAGGGTCATTGTGGCAAAGCCCTCGGAAGTTGTCCGAAGCTGCCGCTCGCAAAGCTTGTATGCGGTGAAGCCATTCCAACATTTTGTCTAGCGAGTTAGGCAACTGCTGGCCGCGGCTTTTCGCTTTTTGAATCCATGACTCAATGTCTTTGTAAGGCGAAAACTCAAAGTCAATCTCAGCAGCCGTATGTACCTTTTTGAGCAAAACGCATATACGGTCCACATTCATGTCCAAGTCGCTCGATTCCCACGTACGCCCTTCGATGAACCGAGTCATCATGTATTCTTGTTCAACGTCAAAATACAAAAGCTCAGGCGCAGTTTTTAAATCGCTCACAGCCTCTATCGCAGCTAGCTCTGCCTGCCGGTTAATGCCTAACAATCCGGTATGAGCTCCATTCACTCGGACAACCACTTTTTCTAAACCGTTCGATACAACATAGTTCTGGTTCGTCAATCCTCTTTCTTGAAATTTCATCTCTAGTGATTCCGGCATCCACCCCAGCTTATTTGCCACTAAATCGAGTACTAACTCCAAGGCTTTTCCTCCCAACGAATCATATCGGTATGTTCATTTGCATTGTACCAATTAAGAAGCGATGCAAGGATAGACAATACTAACAAAGAATTATATATAATTAACATGAAATGGGTATCGGACATATGGACAACATCCAATGGATGGCTCTAATACTTGCCGTTGCCAGACAGTTGTAGATAGGACTTGAACAAGCCGGTGAAAAGGTTAATATGGATATGAAGCTATATTGGGAGGGGCGATCGGGAGAATGAGTCAACATGATGAAACTCAAGTTTTGAAGGCGGTTACTGATCGAATGATACCGAAGGATGAGTGGCCATCGGCGTCCGAAGGGGGAGTCCTGACTTATTTGGAGCGCTACGCCGTTCAAGATGCTGCTACCTGGACGGAAGTGATAGAACCCGGCCTTCGCGCATTAAATGCAGAAGCAGTCAAACTTCATAACCAACCCTTCTCGGAACTGTCGGCTCAAGAGCAAGATCGATTGCTTCATGATGCAGAGCTCGGTTCCTTTCCGGCGTCTAAACGTTTCTTCGATACTCTATTGAGTCTAGTTGCCGAAGGGTATTATGGAAGTCCGGAATCAGGCGGGAATATCGGAGGCAAGTCATGGGATATGATTGGCTTCCGTCCTGGCCCCGTATCCGAAACGGATACACAAACTCCGGAAGTCGACTTGCCGCAAATATCGTTGGGTCAGCTGAGAGACCGATATGACGTTATCGTTATTGGAGCTGGCGCTGGCGGTTCGGTAGCGGCAGCGGTATTGGCTGAAGCAGGGCTGCTGGTTCTCGTTGTGGAGCGCGGCAGTTGGCTTCGATACAGTCAGGTCGGCAGAGATCACTTGCGTAATCATCGGTTTAACAAATATGGACATAACACTGGACCAGATACAGAGGGCAACCCTCGTACCATTGTATTGGCAGGCGGGGACGAGCGAATCACGGTGCCTTTTGAAGGTGAATACCACAATAATGCGATGACTTTGGGTGGAGGAACGCGGATCTATGGGGCCCAGGCATGGCGTTTTCACCCGAATGATTTCCGTATGGCGAGTCGCTATGGGGTACCAGAAGGCAGTTCGTTAAGTGATTGGCCGATTCAATATGAAGATCTCGAACCCTACTACAATCGGGCTGAGTGGGAGGTTGGCGTCTCCGGTGATGGGGATGCCCATTCTGGAAGGGGAAAGCGGGAACATGCTTATCCAATGCCGGCATTATCGCCTACGTTGGAGGCAGAACGCCTAGCCCGTGCAGCAGAGAAGCTAGGATGGGAAGCAGGGGCGGTGCCGCTCCTCATCAACTCCGTTCAGCGGGATGGTCGTCCGGCTTGTGTTCAGTGCGGCCAATGTGTCGGATTTGCTTGTCCAACCAACAGCAAGAATGGCGGGCACAATACGATGTTAGTAAGAGCCATGGCTACCGGCAACTGCGATCTGATCTGCGATACGACGGTGGAGCGCATTGATACCGAAGGAGGAAAACATGCTACCGGAGTTCATCTCGTACAGCAATCGGAGGGCTCCGTTCAGCGACGGCAAGTTCGGGCAGGCCATATTGTAGTTGCCGCTGGAGCTATCGAAAGCGCACGGCTTCTTCTCAATTCCGCAAGTGATTCGGAACCGAATGGCATAGGCAATCGGAATGGGCAAGTAGGAAGAAATCTGCAAGGCCACGTCTACGCCGGCGCTTACGGCCTCTTCGACGAGCGGGTTCAAGATGGTCTAGGCCCAGGCGTGAGTATTGCGACCTTCCGCTTCGACCATAGTAGCGAAAGCGGGATTATCGGCGGAGGACTTCTTGCTAACGAGTTCACTCGATTGCCGCTCATCCATTGGTATCGGGCACTTGCGCCGAATGCGGCGCGATGGGGGAGCAAGGGCAAGGAAACGATGCGCGAGAGCTACTTGCGAACGAGCCAAATTCAAGGGCCGATCCAAGAGATTCCGAATCCGGAGTCCAGAGTGCGTCTATCGAAGTCGGTCAAAGACCGTTTTGGCATACCCGTAGCTAGCCTCTCCGGGGGCGTTCATCCCGAGTCTCTTCGTGCTGCTGACATGTTGGGAGAGCAAGCGGAGAAGTGGCTATGGGCGGCTGGAGCGCGTGAGGTGTGGCGAACCCGGCCGGGCAGCGGGCTAAGTGCCGGTCAGCATCAGGCGGGTACGCTGCGTATGGGGAACGACCCTGCGACATCGGTCACTGATCCCTTGGGCCGTGTTCATGGATACGACAATCTTTGGGTGAGCGACGGCTCTGTGCATGTGACCAATGGCGGCGTTAACCCGGTGTTAACGATTCTTGCATTGGCTTTCCGCACCGCAGAAAACCTGGCGAAACAAGGATAAGCAGAACAATAGTAATGATAGGCTGAAAATTATGGTAATATAGTTTCGATAGATTACTATTTCTATTTATGGAGGCGCTTACTTATGGACCAACAAGTACAGCAAGAAGGATACTTCGGAGAATTCGGGGGCAGCTTCGTCCCGCCGGAATTGCAGGAAGTGCTGAACTATTTGAGCGAGCAATTTAATAAGTTCAAAGACGACCCGGAATTCAATGAAGAGCTTAGCTATTATCTGCGCGAATATGTTGGCCGCAAGAGCCCGCTGACGTATGCGGAGCGGTTGTCCAAGGCTTGGGGCGGACCCAAAATCTACTTAAAGCGCGAGGATCTGAACCACACCGGAGCTCATAAGATCAACAACGCGATTGGCCAGATTCTGCTCGCCAAGCGTATGGGTGCCAAGCGGATTATAGCCGAGACCGGTGCTGGACAGCACGGAGTCGCTACGGCAACGGCTTGCGCTATGTTTAATATGGAATGCGTCATCTACATGGGAGCCGAAGATACGCGCCGCCAAGCGCTTAACGTGTTCCGGATGGAACTGCTTGGCGCTACGGTCGTACCGGTTGATAAGGGCCAAGGACGACTGAAGGACGCGGTGGATGAAGCACTGGGCGATCTCGTTCGCAATTATAAAAATACGTTTTATTTGCTCGGTTCCGCGGTTGGACCGCATCCGTTCCCGACAATGGTCAAACACTTTCAAGCGGTCATCAGCGAAGAGTCGAAGCAACAGATTTTGGAGAAGGAAGGCCGTTTGCCGGATGCGGTGGTAGCCTGCGCGGGCGGCGGCAGCAATGCAATCGGCGCATTCGCCCACTATATCGACGAGCCAAGCGTCCGCCTGATCGGCGTCGAACCCGATCAAGCGCCAACTTTGACCGAGGGCGTTCCCGGCATGATTCACGGCTTCAAGTGTTTGGTGCTGCTGGACGAGGCAGGCGAGCCTCGGAAAACGTATTCGATTGCCGCGGGGCTCGATTATCCGGGCATTGGTCCGGAGCATAGCCACTTGAAGGTGACGGGACGTGCAGAATATGCCACCGTTACTAACGACGAAGTGCTGAAAGCGTTCCAGGAACTATCCCGCACGGAAGGGATTATCCCTGCCTTGGAGAGCGCGCACGCGGTTGCATACGCGAAGAAGCTTGCACCTACGATGGATCAGGATCAGATTCTCATCATCAATCTGTCTGGTCGCGGAGATAAAGACGTTGAGCAAGTGTTCCAAATGATTAAATAGTAACACCATGAAATACACCGCCAAGTGGACCTCGTGCCATGGCGGTGTATTTTTATTATGCGTTTTAATAATTAGCTCGGTCGTACGAAAACAACTTGTCATTTTAGCTCGATCGTACTAAAATGATTGTAATACGAAAATGACTACCTGCTTGGAACGAAAGTGAAGGTGAAAGAGCATGAAGGATACGCGTGAAAAAATACTGTTGGCCGCACAGGAGCTTATAGCTAAAATCGGCTATGCCGGCTTTTCTCTAGGTGCGATTGCAACACATCTGAACATCAGCAAAGGAGTGGTCACGTATCATTTTTCACGAAAAGATCTTATTTTATCTGAGCTTGTAGGGGTCTACTTTCACGATGCGGCGGAATATATGGCTAAGCATATGGTCATTGATCAAACGGCATCTAAAGCGTTGGAGTCGTATATTGATGCTAATTTGCGTTATGTGGCTAACAATCGAATCGGGACATTAGCCATCATGCACATTATTGCTAATCATAGAGACCAAGACGGCAGTTTAGCTTTCTCCGATAAAGACAATCTCATAAATCAGCCGCTCATCGAAATTTTCCGATATGGACAAACTGAAGAAAAAAGCTTCAGGTCTTTTTCTCCTGATATGATGGCGATGTTCGTCAGGAGCGTTATAGACACATTAAGCGGCCGGATCGCAATGAACGAAATCGAAGATTTTGAAGGCGCTGTTCAAGAGATGATCGGCGTATTTACTATTGCGACAAGGAGAGAAGAACAATGAAGAAGATTCAAAATGACGGGTTGCAGATACTTGGAATTATCTTAAGTCTTATCGGTCTTGCAACGGTGGCACAGCCTCTGATTAAAGCCATCTTCGGCAAACCGCTATCTTATCAATTCCTCGGACTGCTGCCGGAAGGTTGGGCTTCTTTTGCCGCGTGGGCGGTAATCTTGGTAATCGGGCTTGTACTCGTATCCATTACGAAGAGTCTTACATCCGACAAATAGGAAAGTAATTTGACCATTAGTAGAAAAAAGAGTACATCGCTTAATGAGCGATGTACTCTTTTTGTTTCAGCGACATGAAAGTCAAAGCAACCCTGCAAAAGACTATATTTCCATATACCTATATCTTTTTCCAGCTTCTATAATAGTTGGATACGGTATGAGGGAGGGTCAGCCATGCCGCTGATTCATGTAGAAAATTTGCGCAAGGAATTCAAAAGGCAGAAGCGTGAAGACGGCTTCTGGCCGTTAATGAAAAGTCTCGTATACCGGGAATACGAGCAGAAGATTGCGGTTGAGGACATCTCTTTTACGATCGATCGAGGTGAGATTGTCGGCTATATCGGGCCCAACGGAGCGGGGAAGTCGACTACGATCAAAATGATGGTAGGCATTCTCGTGCCAACTAGCGGGGATGTGCGCGTGAACGGACTTGTGCCTTTCGAGAACCGCATCGAGAATGCGCGAAAAATCGGTGCCGTGTTCGGCCAGAAAAGCCAGCTATGGTGGGACACGCCGGTCATCGAGTCGCTCCGGCTGACGAAATATATGTATGATATTCCGGAGGATCGTTTTGTTCAGAATATGGCACTGTTCGGCGACATTCTTGGATTGGACGAATTCAAAAACGTGGCTGTCCGATCGTTAAGTCTTGGCCAACGGATGCGAGCGGATCTATGCGCGGCGCTGCTGCATGATCCTGATATCGTATATCTTGACGAACCAACGATCGGGCTTGATGTCGTGGTGAAAGAGAGAATCCGTGAGTTCATCCGCGAGATTAATCGGGAAAGAGGAACGACGGTCATACTGACGACGCATGACATGTCGGACATCGAGAAGTTGTGCAGCCGCGTTATGGTTGTCGATCACGGCAAGCTTATGTATGACGGCAATCTGCATACGCTGAAAAACGATTACGGCAATATGGAGACGATGGAGCTGGATACGGAAGAGGAATTTGTGATGGACGATGCGCTTCTGCGCATGGGGATTTCGTTCAGCCGAACGGAAGACGCTCGCAGCCAGCTCGTCTACGACAAGAACCATATGAACTCCTCTGCGGTCATGAAGTGGATTATGGATCGTTATTCCGTTCGCGATTTCAAGGTTAAGGAAACGGAGATCGAGGAAATTATTCGCAAGCTGTATGCCGGCTTTAGTCAGAAGGAACGTCAGCAGCAGGAAGTGAACGTATGAGAGTCGCACTCTATCGGGAAATGACGCTGAACGCCTTCCGCTCACTGCTTGCTTTTCGGGCCGAGGTACTGCTGTTCCTGTTCGGGCAGCTGTTCAAAATATTCGTGCAGGTATATATTTGGCACGCTTTATTTGGCGATTCGAGCCACTTGACCTCGCAAGCCGGAACGATTTCCATACAAGAGATGATCACGTATGTGGTCATCAGCTCGGTCATTTCGGTATTCGCAACGAATGATGTCATCTTCAGAGTAAGCTCGAAAGTGTCTTCGGGCGAGATTGCGATGGATCTCATTAAGCCGATGAGCTTCCGATCCGTTATCTTCTGCCAGGCTTTCGGCACGAATATGTACCGGATGCTGTTTGAATTAATTCCGTTAATAACGGTCAGCTTGCTATTCTTCCATGTACAACTTCCCTCGCTGGCAAACGGCCTTGCTTTCCTACTTCTTGTCATCAATGGTTTGATTCTTAATTTCTTAATTACGTATACAATCGGATTAATTGCCTTCTGGTACATTCTTGTCTGGCAGGTCAATACGGTGCTGAACGGGCTGATCCGGCTATTTTCCGGAGCGTTTATTCCGATTTGGTTTTTCTCGGACTCGCTGGTGCAGGTCTCGTACTTTTTACCATTTCGCCTCATCTATTTTGAGCCGATTTCTGTCTTCTTGGGAAAAGTCACAGGCTGGCAGGAGCTGCTTGCAATCGTTGTCCAGCAACTAGCTTGGATAGCCGGGTTTCTGCTGTTGCAAAAATGGATGTGGTCGAGAGCTGTTCGCCGGCTAGTCGTTCAGGGAGGCTAAGATGAGATACTTGAAGCTTTACGCGCGGTTTATTCCGATTTATTTCAAAAGCAAAACCGAGCACGGTTTTGGCTTTTATATGGATTTTGTCGGCTTCGCCCTCACGCATATCGTCAGTTATATGGTCATATGGGCGTTAATGAGCCGCTTTCAGACGATTAACGGCTGGAATATGTATGAGGTCATGCTGATTTACACGCTTAATATGCTTACTTATGCGGTGGCAGCTGTGTTTTTCTTGTTCCAAATGAATGATGTTGAAGAAGATGTGCACAAAGGCTCCTTCGACAGCTTGCTGGTCAAGCCGATCAACCCGTTCATCCATATGATTATTCGCAGCTTCGGCCACTTCTTTCTCGGCGACATTGTTATCGCGATCATCATGCTGGGGTTCTGTTTCAGTCGGCTGGATATTCATCCCGGCTTCGGCTCCTATGTCAGCTTCGTGTTTATGCTGCTCGGAGCGGTGTTCGTTCAGGCTTCCTTCATTGTCATAACCGGCTCGATGTGCTTCTGGATCGTTCGCGCCCGATCGATTATGAATGTCGTTATATTCGGAATTCGGGGTTTTGCCGATTACCCGATATCGATCTACGGCAAGCTTTTGCGAATTATATTGACGTTTATTATCCCATACGGATTCGTCAATTATTATCCGTCTCATCTGATCCTAGGTAAGGAGGGGGGCTCGCTATTCGCGCCGTGGCTGCCCTACGCCACTCCAATCGTCGGCCTTCTTCTGTTCTTCATTGCTTATCGGGTCTGGAATGCGGGACTGAATAAGTATCAGGGCACGGGGAGCTAATCTTCAAAATGGTTGAGTAATCAAGTGAACACATCGTCATGTGGAGAGTAAGTCCATGGCGGTGTGTTTTTGGTATGCAATCAAAAATATAGGCTACGCAGCTAAGAATGATAGGGAAAAGTTTAATAATGCCTCACTATATTAGAGGTTACCTATACGTTAAGCTATTAATGGTCCTTATATTTACAGTTTTACCATTATGGTTATCGAGGGGTGATAATGGGGGCATTTTCACTGTCTGCTTATCAAGCAGTTAGATGGCATGGTTATGAAAGCGTTTACCGACGTAATGCTCGGAATTCATGTAATGGGGAGGCAACAATAATAATGAAAAAAAAGGTTTTAAGCTTGTTCTTATCAGGTACAATGCTTCTGTCTATCTTTTTCGGATTAGCATCCTCTTCTTCTGCCGCAGATCCAGTCATCAGCTCTGGTAATCCAATTTTCACTAGCATCTTCACTGCCGATCCTTCTGCGCGCGTGTGGAATGACGGACGTATTTATGTATATGCGTCACATGATATATTTCCTTCCAGGGGCAGCGATCTGATGGATAAGTATCACGTTTTCTCGTCGGATAATATGGTGGACTGGGTGGACGAGGGAGAGATCCTGCGAGCGGATGATGTGCCGTGGGGACGACCGGAGGGAGGCTTTATGTGGGCCCCTGACGCGGCTTACAAGAATGGAACGTATTACTTCTATTTCCCTCATCCAAGCGACACGAACTGGAACAACTCTTGGAAAATCGGCGTGGCGACAAGTGACAAGCCTGCCGCGGACTTCGAGGTTCAAGGCTATATACAGGGGCTTCCGGGCAGTAACTTAATAGATCCTAACGTGTTCCGTGACGACGACGGCACCTATTATCTTTATGCCGGAGGCGGTGGAACAAGCTACGGTATGAAGCTTGCTGCCAACATGACGTCGATCGACGGTCCCGTCAAGCAGTTCACCGAGCTGGACGACTTTCACGAGGCTACTTGGGTGTTCAAGCGGGGAAGCACGTATTACTTAACCTATTCCGATAATAACGCAGGCGGCAACCGGATGCGGTACGCGACCAGCAGCAGTCCGCTTGGTCCGTGGGTGAATCGCGGTATTCTGCTGGATCCGGTAAGCAGCGAAACGTCCCATGGCTCTGTTGTGGAGTATAAGGGGAACTGGTATTTGTTCTACCATAATGCCCAAATTTCCTCTAACGGTACGCTGCGTTCCGTCGCCGTGGACCGATTGTATTTCAATTCCGACGGCACGATCCAGAAGGTTATTCAGACGACCACGGGCGTCCCGGCGGTCGGCTCGCGTTCGCATGCCACGGAGATCAAGTACTACGACTTGATTAACGAGAGCTTCGATGAATATACCCAGAAAACGGAATATGCCATGAATAGCGGCAACGTCGCCTTTGGCGGAGGAGCAACCCGTTCGGGCGACAAAATTGAAAATATGCATACGTCAGGTTCTTATATCCAGTTGAATGGTATTAACGGCGGCACTGGGGGCAAGGCGCTTCTTACTGTGCTATACGCTTCCGCTGACGGCGGCTCAGCCTTCAAGGTAGACGCCAGCGGCGATACGGCCGGAGACGGATATTTCCTTTCCCTTCCCGGTACAGGTGGCTGGGGAAGCTACATCGGTCGGACCAATCGCCTGATCGATCTAAACGCGGGCGCGAATAATATCATTCGGCTCAGCGGCGGTATGGGGGGAGCGAACGTGTCCCGTGTCATTGTATCGTTGATTCCGCAATCTGCCCAGCCAACGGAATATCCGATGAGCGGAGCCAATGTGTCAGTGGGGGGCGGGGCGGTTAAATCGGGCGGCACCATCGAAAATATGCACATTCCCGGCTCTTACTTCGAGGTGACTGGCGTGAACGGCGGTGCGGGCGGACAGTCGACGCTTACGGTCATCTACGGTTCGGCGGACACCCAAACAACGTTTCGGGTGAACGCCAGCGGCGACCCGACCGGGAATGGCTATTCGCTCACGCTGCCTGGCACGGGGGGCTGGAGTACGTACACCGGACAGGTCAGCCGTGCCATTGATTTGAATGCAGGCTCCGGTAACGTGATTCGGGTGAGCGGCGGTCTGGGAGGAGCGAACGTAACGCGCATCATCGTCTCGTCGACCCCGTAAAGCCAAGGACGGTCCATTCATTGATGAGTGGGCCGTCTTTCTGTTTTCTTAGAATAATAAAATTTCTTAACAATTTATGTGAATTCACATTACAATGCATTGATAAAATCCTTAATGACACGATGAATCTGTGATCAGAGAGGATGGAAACATGAATATTATTACAAAAGAATCGCGCAAAACATTAATAATCGCGTTTGTATTAACGTTGCTAGGAGTAGAGCTACTGTCGGGATTCGGGCCGAATCCGTATGTCCAAGCCGCAGATGGCACCGCATCCGTTATCGTTGAAGATTTTGAGGATGGCATTTCCGACGTTAAATTCAATCCTAAACGTATGTATGAAGCCACGCTGCACCTGGAAGACAACGCGAAGTACGTAAGGAATGGACAATACTCTGCCAGAATCGATTATGACATGATCGGGATCGTAGACAATCCGTCCCAAATCGAGGTAGGTTATCAAAGCTATATGCCGGTAACGGGCTACCCCATCAAAGTAGGAATGTGGGTTTACGGCAATAACGAGGGACATTTGTTAACGACGAAATTCAGGGAGCAAGGAGGGAGCGGCTCTTCCTTCCAGTCCGAATTCTACGATGCGGCTACGAACGGTATCAATTGGACGGGATGGAAATATATCGAGGCCGATGTTCCGCAAGGTAAAACCGGCCCTATCGTTCTTGAGTTGTTTTTCCAATTGAAGCAGTCCGATATGAGCAAGAAAAACAAGGGCTCCATATGGGTGGACGATATTCGGTTTATTTATGAGGAGGCCGATGAGGATCATGACGTGCCGGTCATTAAACCGATTGCTCCTGTCGAAAATGCCGAATTAACTGCTCCCCTGGATGAATTGAAGGTGGAGATGGCCGACACGGAATCAGGCCTTAATATGGATACGTTGTCCGTTTATTTGGATGGGACGGATATTACGGCCGACGTGCAGTATGCTTCCGACTCCCATCTATTAACCTACCCAGGCGAACGTATTGACGGCGGGTATCATGTTCTTGCTATTCAGGTGAAAGATAATAACGGCAACCCGGCAGAGAAAACCTATGCCTTCACGATGAATGCTGGCGAACGTCTATTCATGAAAGCCGCCGAAGAGGCAGTTAGCAATGAAATATATGCCGTCAACGTAAATATTAAGGATTATGCGAATGCAGAGTCGGCACAGTTCGAATTAAATTACGACCCGAATACGCTGCAAGTAGAAAACGTTGACGAAGTTAACGGCGTTACCCAAACGTCGGATATCGATAATGAGAACGGAATCGTCCAAGTAAACCTTGACGGGCTATCTGCGGCAGTTGCCGGCGATATCGCGACAGTCAACTTCAGAGTCAACTCCGAGGCTGTGCTGGCGCGAGGCGAGGCTTATAAATCCATAACGATGAGCGGTTCGGAGCTGGCATCGGGCGGAGTTCAAACGAGTTCGCCGCTCGCTACGCCTATCCGCTACACGATTGCTTTTCCGTTCCATCTGGAGATGACGGGAGTTGGAATAGGGACTACCACTACGTTCACGGTTACAGACCGTAATCATCAACCGTATGAGGGCGCCGATATTTATTTTACGGGCTTATTGAAGCAAAGCTCGGTCGTAACGATTGACGCCGCAACGACTAATGTATACGAGGATGACGATGCTTCCTCCGAGGTGCTGATGGTTGCAACGGCCGGCCAACGCTACTATGCGTCGGGAGAAGCCGATGACGGTTGGTTCGAGGTTATATTTGCCGACGGCCAAACAACGGGCTATATCGCCGAAGCCGATGTTAGCAGCCAATCGCTGGACGGCAGCTTGGGCCAGACGGATGCCGAAGGACAACTGACTTCGGATTTAACGACACTGGCGCTTGGAACCTATCAGGTTCAAGCCGTCTTCGGCGATCAGAACAGTAAGGTTGTCGACTATGAGGTCGTGGAGCAATACGGCACGAACGCCCCGGAGTTCGTTCAAACATATGTCGCGGAAGACATGTCCACGCAGTTGAGCGCGGCATGGCAAACGAATTCCGCAACTAAAGACACGTTCATTCAGTACATCGCTGCGAGCGATTGGGGGACGGAAGAAGAACCTAATGCCTCTTATGTAAAGCAGCAGCAATCCGAGAGCGAGCTTCAGGTGCTTAGCATGAAGGAGAAGGGCACCAAGGGCGAGATCCGCTTCCATAATGTACGAATAGAAGGCTTGAAGGCAAACACGGCTTACAAATATCGCGTAGGCTATGACGGCCACTGGTCGGCATGGTATGCCTATTCCACGCTTGATCGGAACAAAGCTACGCCAACCTCTTTCTTGTACGTTACGGATTCGCATACGAAAGAAGATGACGGATTGGAAATCTATCAAGAGCTCATGACTAACGCGTTCGCGCAATATCCGTCTACGCAATTTGTCATGCACGGCGGAGATATGGTGGACGTAGGCGGAGCCCTCGAAGAATGGATGCAGTTCTGGAAAGCTTCTTCGATCTATGCCACAACGTATCCGTCCGCGCTAACGCTCGGGAATCATGACGTGAAGAGCGAAGGGAAGGACGTGTTTACCAAAGGCGCCAATTTCCCCGAGAACGGACCGGAATCCCAAATGCAATATGCCTATGCTTACGATATCGACGATACGCACTTTGTTGTATTGAACTCGGAAGGCACGGAAGAGCAAATGATGGACCAAGCTGCCTGGCTGCAAGACGATCTGGATAAAAACGACAAAAAATGGACGATCGCGATGTTTCACCGTCCTGCCTACCATACAGAGGAAGGCCGTGACACGCTCGTAGAGTACACGCAAACGTATTTCGCGCCTATATTAGAGAAGATGAAAGTCGATTTGGTCCTGGTAGGCCATGATCACGTGTACGCACGCACTTATCCGATGCAAGACGGAAAGCCTAACAAAAGCACGAATAAGGGCACTGTTTATTTGGATGGCGGCGCCGCTGGCTGGAAATTCTACGACGGCATTAAGTACGACTATTTAAATCACATATTCGACGAGGATGTTCCCGTATATTCCGCTATCAAAATTACGCAGAACGAGATTCGCGTCGAAGCGCGCACGAGCGCGGGCGATTTGATCGACGAGTTCTCGATCACGAAGCCGAAGACCGGCGGGCCTTCGGTGCCGGGTCCAATCGACGAGCCGTCGCCGGAACCGTCTCCTGAGCCGACGCCAACTGCGGATAAAGTCATTTCGGATAAGGAAGTAACGGCAGCGATCCAATCCGGAAGATTGGTCATTGATCTAAGCAGCGATGGCGGTACGATTCAAATTCCAACCGAGCTGGCCTCCTTGATCAAACAATTGGAGAACGGAGAAATCGTCATCACCGTGCCTAATCAACCGAACATCGTGATAAGCGGACAAGAGCTGAACAGATTGTTGTCGGACAACAGCGACGCGGAGTCGGTTGAAATCACGGTGGAGTATGCAACGCCGGCCGAGCAGCAAGCCTATGTGGAGCAAATCCAAAGCTCGAAAAAGACGGCCAGCGCTGCAAGCAAAGCATTCACGGTTACAGCAACTTCAAGCGCTGCAACGGCCGCGTTATCTTATGCGCTTGGCATGCAATCCGATGGAATGTCTGCATATACGAATCTATATGAAAAAGGCAGCGATGGAAAGCTAACGCTGGTCCAAGCGAATGTCGCTCTTTATGCGAATCGTCTTGCATTGCTGGCCGGCCACACCTACGTAGCCATTGAAGTGGTAACGAATTATTCTGATATGAACAGCAATCACTGGGCGTACGATTACATTCAAATGTTGTCCGCAGCAAATTTGGTTGCCGGAGTAGATGCCGAGCGGTTCGCGCCTAATGCATCGATTACTCGTGCGGAGTTTACGGCAATTATCGCTAGGGCATTGCAGCTTTCCGCAACCGGAGAAGGGCAGTTCAATGATGTGGACGACGATGCTTGGTATGCGGATGCAGTCATCGCTGCCGCTGAAAAAGGCATTATATTCGGTCAAAATAATCAACAATTTAATCCGCATGCGCAGATTAGCCGTCAAGAGATGGCGGTCATACTAAATCGGGCGTATGCGTACATGAATGGCAAAAATACGGGGAATACCCCAACCGCAAGCTTTAACGATATGGATGACGCGCAAAGTTGGGCAATCGAAGCGATTGCGAATGTAGAGCGGCTTGGATTAGTTCGGGGCGGAGGAAACGGGAAGTTTAATCCTCAGAGCTCATTGACCCGCGCCGAGGCGGCAACGGTTTTTGCGAAGCTGCTCTCTCTATAACATTAATAAAGTTAGCTTATCCGCAGCCTGTGCGGATGAGCTAGCTTTCTTTGTTTTGATGTCATTCAGATTGGCATAACGTGCAAATGCTAGAAATTTTGTAGTATATTTGAATGGTTCGAAATCATATATCCACTTACTAGGAGCGAATACGATGAATTTATTTGAAGGCTGTTACAATCAATCCCTATCGTCCCGTTTGCATTGGATAAACGAACCTGTCAATTGGACGTTTCAGAAGGATCATAGCTTATCGGTGGCTGCGCCCGCAATGGCAGACTTCTTTATCGATCCATCTGGAGAAACGAACAAAGCGTCCGCGCCGTATCTGTACACTTGGGTAAAAGGCGATTTCAGCATCGTAACGCGCGTCAGCGTGGAGATGAAGCAGCAATACGATTCCGGTTGCCTAATGATAATGGCCGATGACCGTAATTGGGCAAAAGTATGTTTCGAGTTTTTTGAGAATCAGCCCTCCATCCTAAGCGTTGTCACTAGAAACACATCGGACGACTGCGTGTCCAGCCCGGTAGAGGTAAGGCAGCCTTATTTGAGAGCAGCGCGTTCCGGAAACTGCTTTGCCTTCCATTATTCGTTGGACGGGGAGCATTGGAAGCTGGTCAGATATTTCGGAATGGACTGCCCCGAGGAAATAAAAGTAGGCGTCGTTGCCCAAGCGCCGATCAGCGAAGGATCGCATGCGAGATTCGAGCAGCTCACGATTGGAGAGGCCGGTTCGGGAGATATCAGGAACGTTTAAGCCGGAGTCTTTAACAGTATTAAAGTAAATCATAATGTGAACTGTCGCATAGGGGTTAAAGCAGACCATTGTCGACAGGAGGACTTGAAAATATTTCTGGGGAAAGTATTCAGTCTTAAAAAGCATGCAATCTTTTATTAAATTAATATGTTATGCACTAAACTAAAATGAAATGTAGAGGCGATGTTACAGTCATGGGAAATACACAAATCATTGTTTTTATTTGTATAGTTGTAGCAACTTTGTTATTTATCATTCTTTTCGCAATTCAATGGAATCAGATGAAGTGGGTTAGTAAACAATTGAAAAAGCCTGTAAAGTTATTTGGGAAATCTTATTTAACCGTTACACATACAGGTAATTATAACTTAACTACAGAAGGTCAAATACTATTTAACTATTATATGCAGAAATTTGATAGGCAAAGTTTGGTTGACCTTCAATTTGATATTGATCTAAAATCTCACAAAAACAATGGTAACGGACATTTGGGAAGTTATTTAACAACAGGTATTGTACCATTACTCGCCTTATTGATCTCTCTTATTGCATTGTATTCTAATACACTCGATGGTGGCCAATTATTTGATTTTGTTTTTATGTGTTTATTCTTTATCGTCCCAGTATTACTTAGTACACTACTTAATTTATTTACACAATCTTATATACTGGACCCATTGGGCTTGCACTTGAAAGTAATAAATAAGGTTCTATTTGAAATGGATAAGAAGGATGAAGTATTGGAATAGGGGACAAAGCGGATTATTATTTGGTGCGTAAAACTAAGTTGGCACCTCTCAGTTAAATTTTCGATGATGTGTCAGGATTGTTAGATGCAATTCATCGTCCTGTAGAGGATAGCGCACATGAGCATCCAAAATGAGATTCCAGTGCTTTGAAACCCATGAAAATGGATACCCATTCAAAAGAGAAAATAAACGCGGTTATGAGCCAGTGCTAGCAGCATCTTGATTAATTTTAGTCGCGGCCGGGGAGGATTGGCTGGGAATTGAGATTCGCTCGGTCCAATATTTCGAAAGAAGGAAGCAATAATTATGACATGAGTAAAAAAACGAAAGCCGTGTTCCTTCTTTGTCGAAGGTCACGGCTTTTTCTATGGATTAAGTTAGCAGCAGCTTAAGCTGCCGCAAATACGAGCGCAGCTCCGGAACCGCCTCTAGATGCGCCTTCAGAACCCGGAGTAAGGTGAGGTTGGGCTGCTCCGCCTGCACTTCCGCGCGCAGAAGACCGACAACTTCACTTAACTCCTTGAGGGAGGCTGACGGCAGGGGAAGGGTCTGAATCCGCTCCTCCATCGCCTTAAGAAATTCCGCGACCGTTCCTTTTCGCGCCGATTCGTCGTTAGTGTTCATGAGACGCGGCTCAACGATCCATTCGCCGATTATCGGCTTCGGTGCTGTGCGGATCATATCCTGTACGATGGCTTCCATGCGATCGACGATAAAGTCCGCAAGGGCAGGGAGCGGCTGTGAGACCACTTTCTGCAAGACGCCGTTCGTATATTCGCGGAGAATGCCGCGGAAGATCATGACGGCATCCCACACATGCGGTTCGAGCTGCTCGCCGAAGGCTTCAATCAACATCTCCTTCCGCCAAGTCAGCAGGGCATTGTTGATCTTCTTCGCTGCTTCTATGTAAATGTCATTCTCCGTAATAGGAGATTCGTTGAATTCGATCATGAACAAGTGATTCTCAAGGATATAGTATAGATAAAATTCGATCAAACGGCTGAGCTTCTCCTTAGGAGATACGCCAAGCGGCATTCCGGAGCGGTCAAGTTCGGCGGCCTGCTCAAGCAACGTCTGATGGCAGGCGACGAAAGTCGCTGTGAACAGAGCCTCTTTGGATGTAAAGATTTTATAGATGCTGGCTTTGGCCATCCCGCACGCTTCAGCGATATCTTGCATCGAAGTTGCGTTGTACCCCTTATTTCGGAACAAATCCATAGCCGTGTCGAGAACTTTCGCTTTCTTTAAATCCGTCATGTAGACAATCACCCCACCCTATATTGACATGAGATTCGAAAGAGGTCAACGTTATAGCGTTGACAATGAAACTTTATAGTTTTATATTGAACTCATGAGTTTTATTTTATACCTATAAGGGAGGTGTGCCGAAGCTTGGCCCTCGCGCAAGCTCGGCAACAATGATGCGTATTGCAGAAGGACTAGATATGTTGGAGCTTGAGATGAAGCTTGGCGACCGTACGATGATCATTCATCCTATGATCGTTCATGACCAACACACTTGGACGTTGATCGATACGGGAATGCCGGGAATGGCCGAGGCAATCCTCGCGTACGCCAAGGAAGCAGGGATTTCCGAAAAGACGCTTCAAACGATTATTCTGACGCATCAGGACATTGATCATATCGGAGGTTTGCCGCAATTTCTAGGCGATAATGGCGAAGCGGCATTCGAGATATACGCCCATGAGGACGATAGAGATACAATCGACGGACAAGCACCGCTTCTGAAATTCCCTCCAGAGATGCTAAGCGCCGAGCTTGCTTCGTTGCCGGACCATGTGCGCTTGAAGTTCGAGAGCACTTTCGTTCATCCTTCCAAGCCGAATGTAACAAGGCTGATATCGGACGGAGAGACATTGCCGATTGGCGGCGGGCTAACGGTTATCCATACGCCGGGCCATACGCCGGGCCATATCAGTCTGTACCACCAAGCAAGCAAGACGCTTATCGCGAGCGATGCTTTGGTTATCCATAATGGCGAATTGCTGGGTTCCTCTCCTTATTCTACGGTTAACATGGAGCAGGCAATCCGCTCGCTCGAGAAGTTCAAGCCGTTCGAGATTGTAACCGTCGTTTGCTATCACGGCGGACTGCTGCGGGGAAACATTAATAAGCGTATTGAGGCATTGACCGTGAATCCGTAAAGCCTTTATCTAATCATATCTGACCATATAGCCTGATAGGGAGGTTAATCTTCCATCAGGCTTTTTGCATGGGTGTTACTTACAAAAATTCCTTTTAAATTATAGATCTTACAGGTAAAATATTTGTAGGTTAGGACAGCTCATCGGCTTCCTATTCAATTGATTTTGTAAGCGCTTTTTTGCGGCAATGCAATACGAATGCAGAGGCGACAGGGAGAGAATCCATGAAACGAATTCCAATGATGCTGCAGTTGGCACTGATTCTGTTCTGCGTTATGGCCATTCCAATGGCTATCTTGACCTGGTATAGCGGCGGACAGATTTTGCAGAACTCCGAGAGCGCTATCGCTGAATCCTCATTGGCGGGTCTGAATGCGAACCGCAAGCTTAATGAGAATGCGCTGAACAATCTGGCTCAGGATGCAGTGAGGCTTGCTGCCACGAATATTTTCGACCGCATTCGCGTGTTCGAGACGTTTAACGAGCTTAACGTGAACTATAGCAATGTGAGCAAAGCGCAAGCTGTATTGCTGGAATTGCTCAACTTGAATCATAGAGTAAACGGCGTGTATTCGTCCTACTTCTACCTGGAGGATTCCGACTATGTCATTTCCACCGACAAGGGCATTACGACGCTGGAGAGGTATGAGTCGATCGATTGGACAGAGGAAGCGTTTGTCGGCAGAAGAGGGATAAGCGGCGTATGGTATCCGCGTACATTGGACTCGGGGGTAAAAGTGGTATCTTACGTGCTGCCTCTCAACAGCTTGTTGACCACGACTCGCGGTTTTCTAGTCGTCAACCTGCGAGAAAGCCAAATTGCGGAATATCTTCGCAGTACGGAGCCGGGTAAGCATAATTATCTCCTCTTGGGAGCGGATGGGACGATCATATCTCATGATGACAAGAGCTTGTTGCTTACAGACGGGAGGCAGCAGCCTCATATTGAAGAGATATTGGAGAGCGGCTCGAAGGAAGGTTATGCGTTCCATGAAATCGCGGGTGAACGACTGATCTATACGTGGTCCCGTTCTCCGCTGTTTGGGTGGTGGAATGTTAACATTTATTCAATGGACGAGTTGATGACCAAGACTAACTCCCTGCAGAGCAACATTATTGTTATTACGATTATGATTATTGTCGCAGGAACCGTGTTAACCGTCTTTCTTGCAACCTGGCTATCCAAGCCGCTAAGGGAGCTGGTCCGTGTTGTCCGCGCACGCAGTAAAAATCTCGTTATTGGGGACAAGAATGAGCTTGTTTTCCTAGATGCGGCATTCAGACGTATGCAGGACGAGGAGGAAGGGCTCTACAAGCTGCTGCAGGAACGGGAACAGGATACACGCAGCTTGTCTATTCATAACTTGCTGCGGGGCGAAGTGGCGAAGCAGATTAACGAGCTATTTCCGGAGCCCTATTCCTTCGTAGCCATTGTCTCAATTGATCAATATAGAAGGTATGTGAGCAAAACCAATCCGGAGACCCGTAATTACCATCGTTATTTGCTCATAGCCAAATGCGAGAGTTCATTCGCGGACGGCGTACACGCGCGAAGCGTCTATCAAGGGGAAGGCTGCTTTGCCATTGTCATCAACTTTGGTTCAGCGGAGCTTGAAAGCCAATATGAGGGCATCAATCAGGCGCTTGCCGTAATCAGGGATGCGGCAGCCGAATTGCTGGGTCACACTGTTACTGTTGGGGTCAGCAGCCAAACGATGGAAAGCGCCATGATCGCCGATCGAGTGGTAGAAGCGATGGAAGTCATCAAGCATCGCATGATTGAAGGCAGCGGCGGTATTACGTATTGGAAGCAAGAGGCCGAGCAAAGCAAAAAATATGTTTATCCATCGAACAGCGAGAGGCGTATACTTAACTTTCTCGATAACGGGGATCAGGTCAGCATTATGAAAGAACTGGCGCTCATTCGGGGCGAGATCCAGTCGGTCGACTACATCTCCTACGATAATATCCTGTTCATCTACACCCAATTGGTAGGCGTTACGATCAGACATCTCAGGGAGAACAATATTAGCACTTCGCGTTTCTTCGCCCGGCAAGGGAATATATATTCCGCCATTGCATCCTTTGATACGCTGGATGAGCTTGAAGAATATTTGCATGGCTTCTTTGGCGAAATTATTCAATATGTTACGCGCAGCTCAGGTGAGGTCAACTACGGAGAGCGGATCATTCGGTACTTGGAAGAGCATTTCAGCGAAGAGATCGTATTTGAAGATATGGCGAAGGAAATCGGCATCAGCTATTCCTACATGCGTAAGCTCGTTTATGAGTTATCGGGCAAGAGCCTGATCGACTACACCAACCAGTTGCGAATCGAGTACGCCAAGCATCTGCTCTTGGAATCCAAGCTGAACATCGCACAGATTGCCATCGAGGTCGGCTACATGAACGTTCAAAGCTTTAATCGTTTTTTCCGCAAGTACGAGGGCATGCCTCCGAGCAGCTACAAGGCACTGAAGCATGGAAGAGCATCAGAACAGGAATTGCTGTAGCAGGCTGACCGAATAACAGATAAGCAAGCGGCGTGGAGCTGTCCTTCCGGTCTCTAAAGACAAACGGAGGCTGCTCCATTATTTTTGCTCATGCTAATCAGAATTGATTATTTAAGACTCGAAAACCGCGGAGTGACGCGGGAAAATCAAAAATGAAAGGGGCAATCAATAGTCACGATTTACGGAATGGATGAGGGAAGGCTATGATGCTGTCATAACCCCGCCAATGTCCGAACAAACCGTCGGCCGTGGAAGCCCTAATGTGGAGGAGGTGTAACCATGAACATTGAAAGCGCTTCACTTAATAATGAAACCGCTTTAAAGAAACAAAAGGGTAACCGGAGAATGACATATTATCTTCGGCGGGACTGGCAGCTTTATTTACTGCTTCTGATTCCACTATCCTTTGTTGCCGTTTTCAAATACGCGCCGTTGTCAGGGCTCGTGCTTGCCTTTAAGAACTATAAGATCGCAAGGGGGTTCTGGGGCAGCGAATGGGTCGGTTTTCAAATCTTTCAAGAGATATTCGATAAACCCGACTTCATTCGCGCTGTCCGCAACACGTTGATGCTTAACAGCCTCGACCTTGTATTTAGTTTCACAATGCCCATTGTGCTTGCGCTGTTGCTCAACGAGATCAAAAGCGTCAGATTTAAACGCGTGAATCAAACGCTGCTATATCTGCCGCACTTCCTGTCCTGGATCATTATTGGCGCGATTGCTTATCAGCTGCTCGGCCAAGGGAGCGGAGCGGTCAATAATCTCTTTGAATTAATGGGCTGGAATCGTGTCCCGTTCCTTCAAGAAGACACGCATTGGCTGTTCAGTTATTTGGCTATCGGGGTCTGGTACAGTATGGGGTGGGGCACCATCATCTACCTTGCTTCGATTAGCAGCATTAACCCTGAGATGTACGAAGCTGCTACCGTCGATGGCGCAGGGCGGTGGAGGAAGGTGTGGAACGTCACGCTGCCGTCCATCCGCGCCACAATTGTAACTTTACTGATCATGAACCTGGGCAAGGTGATGGAGGGCTCATTCGAGCGGATTTTTGCCTTGCAGAATAAAGCCACTACGGAATACACCACTACGATCCCGGTACTGGTCTACCGATGGGGGATCGAGAGCGGCAACTTCAGCCGTGCGACGGCGCTTGGGTTGTTCCAGGCACTCATTGGACTTGTGCTCGTGCTGCTCGCTGATCGTATTGCCAAGAAGCTCGGCGAAGACGGATTGTTATAGAAAGGAGGCGAACCATGAAAACATCCAATGGCACTCTTGCCATGCATCGCAAAAGGCGCTTCGACATCTGGGATGTGCTGATCCGCCTCACCGTGATGATCTCTTCGCTGGTCTGCTTGCTGCCGTTCGTGCATGTCGTATCGAAATCCCTTAGCAATGATGCATACGTAATCGCGAATAAGGTTTTTCTTTGGCCGCAAGGCGTCACAATTGAGGCGTACAAAAAAATTCTCCAAGATGAGAGCATTCTGCGGTCGTTGTATGTATCCATTATCGTGACCGTGCTTTTCACGATTCTAGGCATGATCATCACGATTTGCGCGGCCTACCCTTTGTCTCGCATGCAATTGAAGGGCCGTACGGTGCTGACTTTTATCTTTATGTTCACGTTGTACTTTCACGGCGGAATCATTCCTGAGTACATGTTGGTCAACAATCTAGGCTTGCTGGATAGCATGTGGTCGATTATTTTGCCTCCGGCGTTCAGCGCATTCAACCTGTTGATTATGAAAACAGCTCTCACCAGCAGCATTCCGGTTAGTTTGGAGGAATCTGCGCGAATCGATGGAGCCGGACACTTCCGCATCCTAGTCAATATCGTTTTACCGCTGTCCAAACCGATCATGGCAACGATGGCGCTTTTCTACGCGGTCGGGCGCTGGAACACCTACCAGGATGCGCTGTTTTACATTAAGCAAAATGTAGATATGCGGCCGTTGCAGCTGAAGCTGTATTACTTGGTTATTCAAGCCAGCGAGAGCTTCCAGCTGGAAGCGACGCAAGTGCAGCTAAGCAATCCAGAGGTGCTCAAAGCTTCATGCGTTGTATTCGCAACGCTGCCGATCTTATGTGTCTATCCGTTCATTCAGAAGTATTTTGTCCAGGGCGTTATGCTAGGAGCTGTCAAAGAGTAATAGGGAGCATTAAAAAATACGATAGCGGAGGAATAAGAGATGAGCAAAATGAAAGTCTTCACATCGTTGTTGATGACTTTAGTTGTGGGAACCACTCTTCTAGCAGGCTGCTCGGATAATAATAAGGGGAGCAACAACGCGACCAATGCGCCCGCGGCAACCAATAGCAATAAGGCAACCAATGCCCCTGCGGAAAGCCCGGAAGGCGCCTTTGCCGATTACTCCAAAGGCTTCCCGGAGAAGGTCAATCTCGAGATTCCGGTATATGAACGCGCATTCGAGGGATGGAACGTAACCGACAACTACTATACACGTTGGATTCAGAAGGAATTCGGCGACAAGTACAACGTAAACGTAAAGTTTATCCCGATTACCCGCAGCAGCGAAGTCACGGACTTCGAGCAGCTGCTCGCTTCCCACAAGGCGCCGGACATTCTATTCCACTACGACATGCCGCAAGCGCTTGCATACTATAGCGAGGACGTCATGCAAGAGCTGAATTATGAGGAAATCGCTAACTATGCCCCTAACTATTGGAAAAACATGAGCGCAACAATCGAACAATACGGCAAGGTAGACGATAAAAATGTGTTTTTCTTCGCTGCTCGTCCGGCTGTAGATAACTTCACGACTTTGATTCGTAAAGACTGGGTGGAGAAGGTCGGCATGAAGTTGGAGGATCTGACCTCCCTTGAGAAATACAACGAGATGCTGACGAAATGGAAAGAAGCCGGTCTTGGAGCTGGCGCCGGCAGCCTGCTGCAGAACAACTATACGTACAACTATGCATTCCGCGATTGGCCGGTTGACGCCAAAGAGCGCGCGCTCTATTCCGATCTCGGCGTAGCGGATTTGACGACGCCGGCAAGCGAGCGCTACTTGCGCAACCTGAACGATCAGTACAATAAAGGTCTGATCGACAAGGAATTTTATCTGCGCAATGACGATGGCAAAATCAAGGCAGAGTTCGTTGCGGGCAAGACAGGTACCTATGGTCTGTATCTTGCCAGCAATACGGATGTCATTACGGCTACGCTTGCCAACAATCCGGACGCGCAATTCGCTGTTCTTCCTCCGACGGCAGGTACTCCTGAGGGCTACAAGCCGCAGGGACGCGCGTACTGGCCTTTCGGCTTTATCATGGGCATCAACTATGAGTCTACGGAAATGGAACGCGCAGCTGTATGGATGTACCTCGAGTGGATGAGCCAGCCGGAGAACCTGTTCTTCCTGCAGAACGGCGTCGAAGGTCAGAACTATACGCTTGACGGAGAAGGAATCGCCGTGAAAAACGCAGATTTCAAAGGCGAATCCGTTCTGTCCCAGAACAACAACAAGGACTACTGGGCGCTTGTCATCGAAAGTCCGCAATATGCCGATCCTGCTGTAACTCGCAAAGCTTACCTTCGCAACTGGTCGCCGGCAGGCTATGAATATTTGGCTGAGGATCTATTGAAATATTACGATCAAACGGCGGAATTCCGTACGCCGGACGCAATGTTCAGCGTAGTGCTGGAGAAGGTCAGCGAGTACAAGGCCGATCTGAACTCGCTGTTCCAAGAGCTGTATGTAAAGGTTGTTCTTGCACCGACGGACCAGTTCGACGCCATGTATGAAGAGGCTAAGAAAACGTACCTTGAGGCGGGCTATCAAGAGATTCTTGATGAGAAGCAAGCCGCAATCGATGCGGGTAAATTCAACTAATCACTCAAATAAACTGCTTCCAAAGCCTCTGCGTCTCGCAGAGGCTTTGAATCATCGAACCTAATCCTTCTCGGTCAGCGCGAATTCCCGATAGGCCGACGGGGTCATGCCGACAACCTTCTTGAAGGCGGAGTAAAAGTGGCTGCTGTTGATGTAGCCGCATATTTCCGCCACGTCGCTTACTTTATATTCATCGTTCTTCAGCAACTCCTTCGCCTTGCCGATACGGACTTTGCGAATGTATTCGCCGGAATTGATGCCGGTCATTTCCTTGAATAGCTTGGAGAAATAGTTGGGCGTATAACCGGCTACTTCGGCGAGCATTTCGACGCTCAGATTGCTGTCGGAATAGTTGTTCTGGATGTATTGGATCGTTTCCTCGATTTTACGGTAAAATTTATTTTCCTTGAGCTGTTGAATATTTTCGAGGCTTTTCCGGTATTCGTCGAACTGATTCAGCAGCCAATGCTTCGCTTGGCCGAGCGTTTCCATCTCCGTGAAAATTAAGTTCAGCTCTCCGAACCGCATGCCCAGCTTCTTATTCTCATCATTAAGCATTTGATTCATCTGCGTAATGCAGACGAGCAGCACGTGAAACAGCGACTGCATCGCGTCTGCATAGACGTATCCCCGCAGCAGGTTAGCCATATTCTCCAAGCATTCCACGAACCGTTCACGGTCGTTGCGCTTAATCGCGGACGTCAGGCTTTGTTCAATCTCGGTAGGGAGGTCGTAGCTATGCGTCAGCATCTCCTCTACGAATTGCGGATAGATGATTCGGTTTAGTCCCAATACGAACCGCTGCTTGGTCATCTCCTGAGCTTGAAGGTAAGCGTAAGGGCAATCTCCCCATGCGTCGATCGGGCTGCTGATGCCTATAGTAACGGTTATGCCTAACGTAACGGCAATTGAATCTTTGACGCCAGCCAGTTTGGTCAGCAAATGCCGGAAGCTGTCCGGGGCGCTTTCCGATTCATTGATGAGAAGCACGATTTCGCCCTTGGGCATCTGCAGCGACTCGTATCGGAACTCGTCACTCAACAGTTCCGTCACGCTCTGGAACAGCATGGATTCGAATACCGTTACGCTTGCTCCATCCAACTGCGAGTACCCATCAATCTTAATGACGCACAGCAGCAACCGGTCGAAGTCGATGCGCAGCTTAAAGTCGTCCGTGCTCTGGCTCGCGGCGGCCTCGGATTCATCGGCTATCAACTTCCGCCGGAGGAAGTTGTTTTTCATTAACTGCTGGCTGTCGCGATTTTTGTCCTCGAGCGACTGCATGTGCTGCAATGTTTCCGTGTAGACCCGGCTAATCAAGGAAATGTCGTTCGAAGCAGTGCTGCCGACATTGAACTGCGATCGCTTGAACAGTTCCGTGAGCCGTTGTACGGGATTGTACAGCTTCTTCGAGATAAGAAAAGTTAGAGCCAGGCAGAGCAAGAGAATAGACAGACATACTCCAAGCAAGGCGTTTCTTTTGTCTTGAATCGGTTGTATCAGGCTTTGATAGGGAGTGGAGCCGAGAACGTACCAACCAGTGGTCCGGTTGATGACGAACGTGGTCAGCGTTCGGTCATTTCCATTCTTGTTGATGACATCGCCCGACTCGCCAACCGAATTCCTCACGGCTTGGAACGAGGCCGTATCCTTCATGCTTTGGCCAATCTCATCGATATTGCTGTGCGCGATCAAGTTGCCGTCCACGTCGACGAGCATTAGCAGGTCGCCGGATTTGGACAAGTAATCGCGGACGAGCAGATCGTCGTTCAAATTAATGACCACCGTTTGCTGCTCGCCGTTCACGCTGCGGTTCGTGTATTCCATGCTAATGACGTAATTTGCTTTTTTATCGGTAAGGAAGGGCTTGGCCACATCCGTTTCTGTCAACCGGGTCAAATAAATGGCACGCGAGTCGTTCACGCTTTTCTGGAACGAAGCGTCCCGTTGCAAATAGCTTTCCACATCGAAGCCAGGCTCGCCTTCGACAATATGCTCGTGAAGGACGGAGTTGTAGACGAAGATGGACTGGATGTAAGGATTGATCTGACGTATGTTGGAAATCTGAAGCCGGGCTTTGTTGGTTACCAAAGCATCGCTTGTTCGGGAGGCCAGAAAGAGCTCAATATCCATGTTGATCTCAAGGTTCAAGTAAATCTGGTCCATCTCTTTGAACAGGTTGTCGATATTTTCGCTCAACATTTCCAGACCCTTCACCTGTTCGCGGGAGAGCTGGTTGTAGAGCGTCGTGGAATACAAGTTGGAGAAGATCAGCGTAATGGTCACGATAACGATCATGACCAGAATCGTGAAAGACAGGAGAGTACGAACGAATAAGGAATTATACTTGAGTTTGACCAATGAAAACATCAATTGCCCTCCTCCCTCGAGAATTAAGCGCTGCCATAATACGTTTAATAAGTATAGACAAAAACGATCGCGAATGGCTAGTAAAAAGCTGCCATTCGCGATCGTTGCAACTATTCGTGAACGTCCGATGTAAAAAATTCGTTTTACTTCGCCAAGTAAGCGTCCAACTGTGTTTGGACCTCGGTCACGATTTTGTCGGTGCCCGCATCTTGCTCTTTGGCGATGAAAGTTGCGACATCCTTGTCGACGTCTTTAATGTTGATGCCCGTCATCAAGAGCAGGCCAAGCTCGCTCAGTACTTGCTCGCGCTTCGCGCTCTCCGTCTTGATGCTCGCTTGATCCGGAACGAAGTAGTTGATCGTCGAGACGATGTTGTTCGGACGGTTGATGAATTCGTCGTACTGCTTGTAGTAGTTGGCTGTGCGCGAGGAGTCTTCCTTTTGGAACTCATTGCGCCAGAATCCCCATTGGCCCGCCCAGTCGAGATAGTTCGTCGGCTGGCCGTTGCCTTGGCCCTCCATGTAGGACACTTTGCGTCCATCAAGCTTGTACGTTTTGTCTACGATGCCATACATGACGGCATCGTACAATTTCTCGTTCGTCGTAAGCTGCTCGAGGAACATAATCGCTCTTTCCGGATTCGCGGCATTTTTGTTGATCGCCACTGCGTTGCCGAGAGGGGATTCAAGAACCCATTTGTTGTCCGGATAGAACTCGGACCATGCTTTGACCGCGCCTTGTTCTGCGACCTGCGGTTTGAACGTATTCGGGTTTTCCAGAATGCCGCCGTCGATTTGGTTGATGGCCGAGCCCATAGTACCCGCGCTGAAGTCGCCTTCCGTTCCTTTTGTTGCCAGCAGGTTTTTGGGAATGATGCCGTTTTCGTTCCATTTTTTCATGTAAGTGACGTATTCCTTGAACGCTTCCGTTTGTTCCCATGGGATTACGGTATGCTTCGGATCATCGATTTTGACGACGAGACCATGGAAGTTCAAATCCTCATAACCGTATTTCTCCTGGAACACGCGGCTGATGTCGCCGAACCAGTTGTCGGGACGGAACGAGATCGGAAGAATCTCCGGAGCTGCCGCTTTCATCGCGTGAAGCATGGCGTCCAGGTCTTCGACGGTTTCGACTTTATCCTTCGCGTAGCCGCCTTTGGCTGCCAGATCACTGCGGTACCATACAATCGGCTTGCTCGTCTTCTTGATTGTCCATGGAGCTGCATAGACACGGTCATTGACTTTGATTGGATCCAGCAAGTTATTGTCGGTGTATTGCTTGTACAGCGTTGGCGCGTATTCCGGCAGCAGGTCGGTGATGTCCAGGTAACCGCCGCGGTTCATCGCATTCGGGAAATCGAGCCAGTTGCCGTCAAAGTTCAAATCATAATTGTCACCGGACGATTGAAGCAGCTTCATTTTGTTTTTGAAATCGTTCCAGTTGACATAGTTGATTTCGAATTTGGCATTCAGCGTGTCTTTCGTCAATTCGGATACATAATCCCATACTTCATCCGTAGCTTGCGGTTTATCGCCAGGGAAGTAAAAGCGGAGCGTGACGGGCTTTAGTTTCTCCCCTTGTGAAGCGCTGTCATTATGGGCGTTCGTTCCTTTCGTGCCGGAAGCGTTGTTGGCATCGTTATTGCTGTTGCCGCATGCGGCCAGCGAAAAGGCGATGACGGTAGCGAGCACACCGGCTGCAATTCGTTTCGTGTTGATAGTCATGTGAAATCCCCCTGTTCGTTCTTATTATTATGTGCTTCACGGCTGCCGCCGATCAAGCCGAGAGTTAGGGACGGGCATCGCACCTGGAGTGAACGGTCCGATATTGCCCATCCGGCGGGGCGGCCGGTTAACCTTTGACCGCGCCCATCATAAGACCTTTGACAAAGTACCGTTGCAGGAACGGATAGAGGAAGATGATCGGCCCGATCGTAACGATGGTGGCCGCCATCTTGACGCTCTCGCGAGGAACCATCTGATCGGTACTCGTCGACAGCACGCTGGAATTAGCGAGGTAATCGACATTGGATACGATCGTCCGCAGCATTAATTGCAGCGGCTGAAGCTCGGTTTTGTCGATCAGCATCAGTCCAAGCCACCAATCGTTCCAGTAGGCAAGACCGATGAATAGACCGACCGACGCGAACACGGGAACCGACAGCGGCAAAATAATGGACAAGAGCGTACGCACTTCGCTGGCTCCGTCGATTTTGGCGGATTCGTGCATTTCCTCAGGTATAGATGAAAAGTAGTTACGCATTAGGAATATGTTGAAGCCATTCACCATGGATGGAAGAATGAGCGCCCACAAGTTGTTATGGAGATGCAAATATTTGACGTTAATGATGTACCAAGGGACCATCCCGCCGTTGAACAGGAGCGTCAGCAGCACGTAGCCGGAAATAAAGCGGCGATACTTCAGCCGGCGCAGCGAGATCGGATACGCGATCATGGCGCTGATGGTCAAGCTGGCAATGGTGCCGATAATGGTTACGAGGCTGGTAACCTTGTAGCCGGTCAGAACGACGTCCAGTCGTTGGAACAAGAAACGATAGGCGGTAAAGTCGAAATTTTTTGGGAAAAGGTTGTAGCCGTGCATCAGAATGTCCGATTCGCGCGTCATCGAGCTCGATAAAATGATGATGAACGGGATGATGCACAATAACGAAATGATGGAAATAAATGCGTACAATATAATTTCTCCCGCTTGAACGGTTGAACGTCGGGTGTTCATAGTAGCACCTCCATAAGGGCAAGTTTGTCTTTTAGAATAGGGTGGAGTCGCTTTCGTACTTGCGGGCAACGCGATTGCTGACGTATACAAGCACGAATGCCAGCACGGACTGATAGAAGCTCGCAGCCGCCGCCATGCCCATGTCTCCGGAACCTTTCAAGCTGCGGAATACGAAGGTATCGATAACATCTACGGTCGAATATAGCTGTGCACTGTCGCCAACAAGCGAGTAGAACATGCCGAAATCCGAATTCATAATGTGGCCGATCGCGAGCAGCGTCAAGACAACGATGGTCGGTCGAAGCAACGGAATCGTGATGAACCAAATTTGCTGCATCTTCGTTGCGCCGTCGATACGGGCGGATTCGTACAGCGTATGGTCGATGCCGGTCAGCGTAGCGAGATAAATAATGCTGTTGTAGCCGACGCCCTTCCAGATGAAAATAATCAGAATGAGAAACGGCCATGCGTTCGGATTCGAATACCAGTCAATCTTGTCCATACCGAACTTTGTGAGCAGCTCGCTCAGCATGCCGTGCTCGTAGCTCAAGAAGTTGTAAGCGAACACGCCGACGACGATCCAGGAGATGAAATACGGCAGCAGCGTCAGCGATTGCGCCGTTCGCTTGAACCAGGTTGATCGAATTTCGTTGAACAAAATGGCGATACCGACGTTCACGACCGTGCCGACGAGGATAAACATCAGATTCAATAGAATCGTATTGCGAGTGACGCTTAACCAGTTATCGGAAGTGAAGAAAAACCGGAAGTTCTCATAAATAGGGTGCATCCAGGGGCTGGCAAAGATGCCGTTGCTCAAGTTAAAGTCTTTGAAAGCGATGATGATGCCAGCCATCGGAAAGTAGTTGAACAATAATAGAAGGATCATGGCTGGAATGGTCATTAGGTAAAGTACTTTGTGTTTGGATAGTTCACGTAACAATGAATCTTCACTCTCCGTTCATAGATGGCATGCCTTGCTGTTATGAATCCGTTTACAATTCAACGGTATCATGCAGGGGAGACGTTTTAAACTTCATGTTTCGATGATTTTATTGGATTTTCTAAGATTCCGATTGTTTCAATTGCTACGATTTAGTTGTTTTATTACTCTGAAAATGCGCCAAAAGGGCGGTGCGACAGCGTTTTTGATAAAGAGCGCATACGGTTGCCGCCGTGCGGGAGGAGTATGAAGAATTGACAATCCGATCTTAAGAATGTTGTCTATCTGCCTCTAAGGGAAGGGAGCTGGCCATGTCTATCGAGCGGGACACCGACGGGGCGGTAATGGCATTCGCTTCCCCGGAGCCCGGTGTATATGAACTGTCTGCGGACGCGAAGACGTCGTATACGCTGAGATTTAACGGGTAAGGCGGAACAACAGTCGGAATCAGGCATTGGATTGCATGGGCGTGCGCCGAAGAAGGCGTACGCCTTTCGTTGTGAATATGGATGGAAAGGAATGCTTCAAATTATATAAAGCCATAAAGCTGTAACAATTCGCGGTGGAACAAAAAATGGCTGGATTCATTTCATTGACAGCCCGCATTATTGCAGATATAATAACACTCGTATGAAATTGATAATCAATATCAATAAAAGGGGTATGAAAATGAATAAAAAGTTTCTATTGTCCATCTTTCTTATTTTGTCCGTTATTTTCGTAAGTGCTTGCGGTAACAATGCAGCGAACAATGGTGCAAATAATGCATCGTCGGCAACTAACACTCCAAGCGCAACGGATGCGCCTGCGACGGACGCTCCAGCCGAATCCGGCACGATCACATATGAATCCGAGGTTGGTCCAGTAGAAGTGCCAGCGAATCCACAACGTATCGTTGCTTTGACGAACGCGCCAAACATCCTGTCGTTGGATGGAAAGATCGTTGGCGTAGACGAGTGGACGAACAAGAGCCCTCACTTCACAGATAAGCTGGCTGGTGTAGAGGTCGTATCCGATGAGAGCCTTGAGAAGATCATCGAGCTTGAGCCGGATTTGATCATTGCCGGTACACATAACAAAAACATCGACAAATTGCAGGAAATCGCGCCAACTGTTGTGTACACTTGGGGCAAACTGGATTACTTGACGCAACAGCTCGAAATTGGCAAGCTGCTGAACAAGGAGCAGGAAGCACAAGCATGGATTGACGATTTCAAGACGCGTGCGGCAGCAGCCGGCGAAGAAATCAAAGCGAAAATCGGCGCGGACGCTACGGTGTCGGTATTGGAGACGGATTCGAAGAGCTTCTACGTGTTCGGCGACGCTTGGGCGCGCGGAACGGAAATTCTGTATCAAGCAATGGGACTGAACATGCCTGAGAAAGTTAAAGCCGACGCTCAAGGGCCTGGCTACTATACACTCTCCAACGAAGTTCTTAGCGACTATGCCGGCGATTATATCGTTCTCAGCAGAAGCGCTACGGGAGACAATTCGTTCATGAAGACGGAGACTTGGACGAAAATCCCGGCTGTTCAAAACAATCATGTCATCGAGATCGACACAGAAGCTGCTTCTTACAGCGATCCGATAACGCTTGAATACTTGTTGAACATCTTCAAAGAAGGTTTCTTGAAATAAGCGTTTGCTTAACGCACTGGCTGATGAAGAAGGCCGAGTTGCCTCAGTTAACAAAGAGGCTGTCTCGGTCTTCTTCTTGCCCGTTATGCCCTAAAGGAGGAATGGCAATATGAGTGCTATTCGGAAGCCAAAATCGTTTGTTCTCAAACTTATACTCAGCATAGCGGTACTAGCAGTCATGTTCGCGCTCGCTATGTTGCTTGGCGCGAAGGATGTATCCTTGCGCGAGCTCTGGTTAATATTAGCTAACCAAGGCGGAGATGATGATAAAATCTCGATGCTCAGGGAGATCCGTTATCCGCGGGAAGTGGCGGCTGTGCTTGTCGGTGCCGCGCTTGCGGTAGCCGGGGCAATCATGCAAGGGTTGACGCGCAATCCGCTTGCAGACCCCGGGCTTCTCGGTCTAACTGCCGGTGCGAGAGCGTCGCTCGCCTTGGCTATCGCCGTATTGCCGGCGATGAATTATGTCGGAATTATGCTCGTCTGCTTCGCTGGAGCCGCGCTCGGCATGTTCCTCGTTATCGGAATCAGCTCGGTGAAGAAAGGCGGCATGTCTCCGTTCCGGATCGTATTGGCCGGTTCGGCCGTATCCGCATTTCTATATGCCGTAGCGGACGGTATCAGTCTTCTAACGAAGACATCTAAAGAAGCGACGATGTGGACATCCGGAGGGCTGATCGGTACCACTTGGGGGCAGGTTCAAGCGATGAGTCCTGTCATCATCGTTGCGATTCTGGTTGCAATGGCCATGTCCAAGTCACTCACGATATTAAGCTTGAACGAAGAAGCTGCGGTTGGTTTGGGCATTCGCACGGCATACGTCAAAGCGGTATTATACATTATGATTATTCTGCTGGCCGGAGCCTCCGTTGCGCTTATTGGGAACATGGCGTTCATCGGGATGATGATTCCTCATATCGTAAGAGCGTTGTTCGGGACCGATTATCGCATCGTCATTCCAATGTCGGCGATCTGGGGTGCGACATTCATGCTGATGGCGGATACGGTGGGCCGAACGCTCAATGTGCCGTTCGAGACGCCGGTTGTGGCGATTATGGCCGTACTCGGACTTCCGTTCTTCTTGTTCGTGGTTCGTAAAGGAGTGAAGACGCTGTGATGTTCTCGAATGCGAAGGTTAAGAAACAAGTGGTCGTCTTCGCGGCATTGCTGCTGCTCATCGCGGCAACGATCATTGTCGGAATGAGTTTAGGCTCTGGGGCACTAACGATCAATCGACTGTTCCAGACGTTATTCGGGCAGGGGACGACCAAGGAAAATCTCGTGTTGTTCTCCATCCGCATGCCGCGAATCGCTGTAACGTTGCTGGCCGGCATGGCTTTGGCATTGTCGGGCGCAATCCTTCAGGGGATTACGCGGAACGACTTGGCTGATCCCGGCATTATCGGCATTAACGCCGGGGCCGGCGTGGCGATATCGGTATTTTTCCTCTATGCGCCTCTCGATCCGAAGTCGTTCGCTTATATGCTTCCGATTGTCGCATTTTTAGGAGGACTAATTACGGCCGCTCTCATTTATTTGTTCTCGTATTCGAGAAGAGACGGACTGCAGCCCGTGAAGCTGGTACTTGTCGGGATTGGGTTCGCCCTTGCCTTGTCCGGCCTGATGATTGTGCTGATCTCGTCCGCCGATTATCGGAAGGTTGAATTTATCGCGCAGTGGATGGCGGGCAACATATGGGGAGCGGACTGGCCATTCGTATGGGCGCTGCTGCCGTGGCTTGTCATTCTGCTCCCGTACACGCTGTACAAGTCGAACGCGCTTAATCTATTGTCGATGGACGAAGCGGTTGCCGTCGGGGCAGGCGTCTCCATCAATAGGAACCGGCTGCTGCTGCTCGGAACTGCCGTTGCTTTGGCCGCTGCGGCGGTATCCGTCACCGGGGGCATCGCGTTCGTCGGCCTGATGGCTCCCCATATTGCGAAGTCCCTTGTAGGGCGCCGTCATCAATATTATGTCCCCGTTGCCGTTCTGATGGGCGGGTGGCTGCTCTTGTTCGCGGATACGATTGGACGCAATCTTGTCGATCCGTCAGGCATTCCGGCGGGCATAATGGTCGCGCTCATCGGCGGACCGTACTTCTTGTATCTTCTTCTGAAAAAGTAGTGTAGTCGCTGTGACAGGTCATGAGCAATCATGCGGTCACAGCTTTTTTTATGAAAAATTAGTTGCAATAGCATTATATTTCTCGTATTCTAAAATTAGTTGCAATAGCATTCTATTCGAGAGGAGGATGAGAACAATGGAATCCGAATCGCACGGCCATTATATTTCAGCAATTTATCGTCATATGCAGGTGTTCATTTCAGCAGAGCTGGCACCTTATCGAATAGGCAGCGGCCAGTATATATTTCTTATGGCGATTGCGAATCAGCAGCCAACCACACAGAAGGAGCTAAGCGAGAAGCTGCTCATCGACAAGACGACTACCGCGAAGGCGATCGCCAAGCTGGAGGTGGAAGGTTATGTGCGAAGGGAGGCCGATCCTGCCGATAATCGCTACCAGCTGCTTTTTTTGACGGAATCGGGTCACGAGGTTGTACCTAAGGTTCAAGAAGCGCTGAATCGGGTCAAGAGCAAGTCGAAGAAGGGCATGAGCGACGAGGAGTATGAGTTGTTGATAGGTCTGCTGAAGAACGTGCTTCGCAATATAATCGAATGATATTTGGGAGGGTGTAAGAGATGATTGCACAACCTTTTATCGCAGTGGAAAATTGCAAAGAGGAAATCAAGTATTATCAAAGCGTCTTTGGCGGAGAGATCACGATTTTGCGCAAGCAGGGGGAAGAGGTGCTGAACGCGGATCTGCTTGTTGACGGAGCAAGCCTCAAGTTTGCGGATACAAAGGCGGCGAAGCCGTCCGCCAAGGGCGACTATGTGCGGGTATTCTTGAAAATCGATACGGAGGAAACGTTCAGAAGCATTTACGGCGAATTCGCGGCAAGCGGAACAGTTCAAACGGAAGTGTATGAAGCACCGTTCAACGGACTGCTGGCCATCGTGACCGACCGGAACGGCGTGTGCTGGGTATTGTCGTATTATCGCAGTTAACGATCAGAAGAGAGAAGCTCCCAACGTGCATTTTGCCAGATAGTTAATTTATACGATTTTTCGCATAAGATCAGTTAAACAAGGCGTAACTTGTAAAAAGTTATGCGATATTTCATACAAAAGCGTATAAATCATAGATGCGGCCGATGATTTTGTGCGATTTTTCGATCAAATGCTTTGATATGACTTATTGGTAAGGCTGCTTTATACGATTTATCGTACCACTATAGGTTAGTCATAGTTAATCTACAGCCTCAATCATCCAGTCAAATTGTCTCCGGGAGATGGAAGAAGCGCTTTTGAGTGGAAATCATACAGCCTAATTCGCCCAATTTGCTCGTTTCCGCCAATCTAGCTCCATTAGCCTGTATGAAATCCAATCTAACTACCTTTTTAATGTTATTAAGCCCGTTAGTCTGTATGAGATCCATTCAAACTGGCAGGCGCTATGCGGTAGACCGCACGGTCATCCTCTGTCGGCTGCTCATCCAAGCGGCTGGCTTCCCAGCCGAAGGAGAGAACGCTTGCCAGCTTGTCGGCCTCTGAAGCGGTCAGACGGGCAGTAACCTGTTCCTCGCCTGCATCCAAATGCAACTCCGCCTCTATCCCCAGGGCAACCAAAATCCAGCTATGAATGCCGCGAATCGTATTGTATTTGATCTGATAGCCTTGCGTCACAGCCTGCTGAAACGTATCTACATTATCTGCGGCAAAGGCCGTTAGCTGCGAATAATCGAAATGAAATTTGCTGTCGTCTTTAGGCAGTTCTTCTCCGGCAACAACTCTCCGTATAAGCTCCTCGTCGGACCATCCGAGGGATTTGAGCGATTCCAGCATAAGCGCATCCCATTGGGACAGCTTAGCGAGCGGGGCAGATAAGTTAGACATAACAATGACCTCCATAGGCTTCAATGTAAGTAATTGATAAGAATGGCAGAAGACTGCCCGGCCATCCGCGATGTCCTGGGCAGTCTTCGAACTTGCCTATTACGTTATTTGCTTGCTTTGTAAGCGTCCAGGTATTCTTTCACTTTGGCCGAATCGGCTTTCAGCTCAAGACCGGTCTTAACCATTGTGCTAAGCGTAGAGATCGCTTTGAATTTGTTGCCTCCGTAGAAGGCGAGAATTTCGTCTTGGTTAATGGAGTAAAGCACTGCTTTTCGCAGATCGGCGCTTTCGGCAACCGCACGGTTTTTCGTGTTGAACAACAGGTACGAAACCGCATTGCTCGGTACAGTTTGCAGTTCAATCTTGCTGTCGCCTTTCACAACGTCGAATTTGTTCTCAGGTACGGAGTACAACAAATCGATTTCGCCGCTGCGGAGCGCGGACAAGCTTGCGTCCATATCTTTGATAAAGCGGATTTTGATGCTGTTCACGTTAGGCTCGTGCTCTGTGCCCTTCATGTAAGCCGGGTTTTTGTAGAATACAGCTTCATACTCGTTCTTGTAGGACAGGATGTACGGACCGCTTGTGTAAAGCGTATTGTTGTACGTGCTGCCTTCGGTTACCGTGTTCTGGTCGCCGTAAGGGATGTCCTTGTTCACGTCGAACTTAGCCACGTCATACGTGTTGATTTTCTCGACTTGTTTCTTCGATACGATACCCGCCGATTGGTGAGCCAGATAGTTCAGAACTTGCGGGAAAGGCTCGGTAGTCGTAAGTTTCACGACTTGGTATTTGCCATCTTTGCTGCTGGCTTGCGTTTTGTCGGATACAAGCGAAGAAATTTTTGCATCCAATCCATTTTCAAGCGCTGTTTTTACCGTATCGCTGCCGCCCGATACTTTAACGGCATCAAGAGCTGCGACGTCGGTTACTAGCTCGACTTGTCCGATATGCTCGTGCAGCGTAAACGTACGGTGGTCAGGTACGGAGTTTTTGTCTTTAGCACGGTTCAGGGAGAAGATAACGTCGTCTCCGCCTACGCGTTCGCCCGTATCGACCGCCAGCTTGTCTTTAACTGCAGCAAAGTTGATGTTGTCTCTCAGAATGAAATAGTAATCGGAATTGCCTTCCGCAATAGCGTGATTGTAGGAAAGGGAGCCTTCGGACGTAATTTTGTCGTCGTCGGTCAAGTTCACAAGACGCACGTATTGGTTTGTGTTGATAATGTTGATCGAGCCGTCATTGCCTTTGATCGGATCAAGCGATGTCAATGTAGGCATCGTCGATTGAAGCACGATCGGATCTTTGTCGCGTTTACCCGCATCGTTGAAATCAAGCTCTTCCCAAGGAAGGGAACGCGATTTGGACAGGCGAACCGAATCCGATTTCAGCACGTCCTTATTGAACGCTTGCGACTTAAGCGAGCTGTAGAGCGGCGCGATATACGCTTTGTCGAACACAAGCTGTTGCTCGAACTGCTTGTATGTTTCCGTGTATTGCTCAGGCGTCTCGGAGCCAGCCTTATCGATAAGCGCATCAATCTCGGAATCAGCAAGAATGCTGTAGTCGCCGCCTGTTTTGAACAGGGAACGAACCGCGTAGTCAGGGTTGCCCGTTACGCTCGTCCAGCCGGACAATGCGATATCGAAGTTGCCTGCATCTTGCTGGGATTTGAAGCTGCCGTAGTCGGCTTGAATGTTAAGCTTTACGTTAAAGCCGTTTTTCGTCAATTGGTCGCGAACGATGTTGAGGTCGGCTTCGTTGGAACTCATGCCGAGCAATTCAATGTCCACTTTCGTTCCGTCGCTCGGTGTTTCCGAGGTTTGCGTCGGCGCCGGCGATTCCGCGGCGTCGTCTTTGGTCGTCAGTTTGCAGCCGCTGAGCATAAGCGCAGCACTGATTAACAGCAGAGCGGCAAATTTGGTTTTTCTTTTCATGATGATTCCCTCCACTTATCTATTTTTTTATATTAACTCACATTCATGTATCGTCCATACATCGTTTCGTAACGTAGAGGCCGTAGGAATATGAATGAGGTTACCAAGGTTGATTGACCTACCGTGTTAGTCCAGCTTCGGATCGAGCGCATCGCGCAGCCCGTCGCCCAGAAAGTTAAAGGAAAGCACAAGCGCGATAATCGCCAGTCCCGGGTAGATCGCCGTGAACGAGTGTGTCTCCAAATATGCGCTTCCCAGCTTAAGGATGTTGCCCCATTCCGGAATATGCGGCTCAACGCCGAGACCCAGATAGCTCAAGCTGCTTGTCGAGATGACGGCGGTGCCGATCGTCAGCGTTGCCTTGACTATCATGGGCGCTATCGAATTCGGAACGATATGCTTGAACAGGATTTTACCGTCGCCGACTCCGAAAGCGCGTGCCGCCTGCACATATTCAAGCGTCGATACGAGCATGACATTCGCTCTCATCGTCCTTGCGTAGGTCGGAATGGCACCGACGCTAAGCGCCAGAATCAGATTGGCGGTGCTTGCCCCGAACGCCGCAATAATCGCGATGGCGAGCAGAATGCCGGGAATGGCATACAGGACATCGAGCAATCGCATAATGATATTGTCCGTGCGTCTTCCGTAGTAACCGGAGATCGCGCCAAGCGCACCGCCGATTAGCAGCGGAATAAGAGTGGAGAGCAGACCGACGACAAGCGAGATCCGTGCTCCAAAAATAATGCGCGAGAACAAATCTCTGCCGTAATTGTCCGTACCGAGCGGGTAGGCTAGGTCAGGAGAGTGTAAGATCAGGCTATAGTTATTTTCAATCGCCATACCGTAATCGAATGTGAGATAGCTCGTTATGGCGATCGTTAGCAGAAAGACGATAAACAGCAGTCCGAGCATAGAGGTGGAGCTTCGCGACAGCTTATCGATCACTTCGGCGAGTCTTGAGCCGGAAGAATAATTTTTGTCCCGCAGTCTCGCAATGAGCAGCAGGCCAAGGAAGAGCGCGAACAAGTTGCCGGTAGCTGATGTGACAATGAGAATGCCTGCTACGAGACCCATCCACCCGGGCAGGACAGCATGGTCTGCGTACTTGGCGATGAGCAGCAGGGAAACCAGCTGCACGACCGCAATAATGATTAGCAGCGTCATGCCAAGTAAAAATCCGTTAGCTACGAAAGGCTTGAATACGTTCAAGGAGGATACGGCAAATACGAACAATGTCGTGAGAAGCGTGTATACGGCGAGCGTATACGCGGCGTTTTTTCTCCGTCTGATAAGTCCGAAAGCCGATGTCGCTATGAATACGTTAGCGGTTAGAAGGCTTAGCAGCAGCACGTAACCAAGCCGCCTGGTCGAGGTCTTGATCTCGCCGGTCTTCAATAAATTGCCCCGGATGACCGCCCATACCAACGTTTGGAGAAAGGCAAAGACGATCCAGGCGATGCCGCCGAAGAACGGCAACGGGTTAAACGCGCCTTGGGCCGGCACATAGCTGGCGAACAGCAAGGCGGCGCCCAGCGCAACTGAGACGATAGCGGAAAAGCTGGCATGGCTATATTCGGAGCTCGACTTCAATCGGAACTGCGCTTCTTGGTTGTTAATGGCGTTATTTTTCAAAAGTAGCACCTGCTTTAGTATTGTTTCATCTTGGAGCGGATTCTAGGGTCAAAAAAAGCATACAGCAGGTCGACGATAACGTTGACGATTGATATGGTAATAGCGGTGTAGATTACGCCGCCCATAATGGCCGGTATATCCGGAATAAACTGCTTGTCGACAATGTAGCTGCCGATCCCGTTAATGTTGAATACTTTCTCGGTTACGGCCGCGCCGCCGAGCAGGGCGCCATATTGCAAGCCGACAATCGTAAGAATCGGAATGAGCGCGTTTCCGACCGCATGCTTCCATAACACCTGTCCGCGGCCAAGCCCCTTGGCTTTGGCAGTCGTTATATAATCCTCGTGAATGACTTCAAGCGTCGATGAACGGGTCATTCTCGCGACGGCAGCGGTTAGGCCGGTACCGAGCACGACAATCGGCATAATGGAAGATAACGAATTGTCGGGATTATACGTTGCAGGAAGCCAGGAAAGCTTGATCGAAAAGTTCAAGATAAAGATAAGTCCCTGCCAGAAGTTCGGAATGGACAAGCCAAGCAGAGCGATGAACATAAAGGTATAATCAAAAAAGGAATTCGAGCGCGTTGCCGATATGATGCCGATCGGAAGAGCAATCAGCACGGCAATCAAGGTCGAGATTGTCGTCAGAGTAAGCGTAACGGGAAACTTGTTCGCAATCGCCGTCGTCACGGATTCATTCCCGGCAAATGACTTGCCCAGATCAAAAGTTAGTATGCCCTTTAAATTGTTCCATAACTGCACAAGATAAGGCTGATCCAGTCCATATAAATGATTGAAATTGGCGATCTGTTCGGCGGTAGCCGTCTCGCCTAGCAGATTGGCAGCCGGATTCATCGGCGAAATATAAAGGATCGTAAATACGAGAAACGATACGCCAAGAATGACGAGAGCTGCCATTACGAGCCGTTCGGCTACGTACTTGACATAAGGGCTTGCATATATGGCCATCAGCACATACATAGGAAAGCCGATAATGACTGATAGCGCCATAAAGACAGGATTAGCTGCAAGCGACTCATAAGTATCCGCTAAGGTATAGGTATGAATCCGCAATCCTTCAAGCCGGTCGTGGAGCTTCTCCTCGAGCTTATCGGAGGCGATGCGTTCCGCTTCCCGACGCGTATGCTCTTCGGTGACGGTTTGACCAAAAAAGGCGTGCTTGCGGCGCAATTGCTCCGTTGCTTCCTTAAGCAGCTGCTCTCTAGTGCCGCTCTGAAGCAGGAGCTTGCGGTTTTCTTCTATTAGAGCCTTCTGGCCGTCTTGCGCTTTGCGTGCTAGATGTATAAAGTAGACAACGATGGACACTGGCAACCCGGCGAGCAGCAGCAGGAATCCATATGTTTTATGAAGAAGCATCTTACGGTAGATGGCTGCTATGCGAGCCGTATAGCCATTACTTGTTGAAGTTGCGTGCCCTGTCAAGCTATTCCGCTCCCTTTCATCTAACAAAAATTTTAAATTGAATTATTCCGATCGATATAGTAGATTTTATTTTAACGGCTATGAAATGTCAATAAAGTTATAGTTGGTTAAAGTTCCTTGTTATTATACCTAAAACAATGAAGTGACGCATCATTACACAGCTGAATTTTACAGAATAGCAGGTGCTTATATGGATACATTGTTACAAGTGAAAGATTTATCCGTTTCGTTTTTTGCGCATGAACGTGAAGTAGAGGCGGTGCGCCGAGTAAGCTTCGAGCTGCGCAAGGGCGAAACGCTGGGCATCGTAGGCGAATCGGGCAGCGGCAAGAGCGTTACGGCGCGTGCGATTATGCGGCTTTTGCCGTCGCCTCCGGCCATGGTCAAAAACGGAGAAATATTGTTTCAAGGCCAGAATCTCGCTTTCAAAACCGATAAGGAAATGGAAGAGATTCGCGGCCGCGACATCGGCATGATCTTTCAGGACCCGATGTCTTCATTGAATCCGACGATGCGCATCGGCAAGCAGATCGAGGAAAGCCTCGTCAAGCATCGTAAGCTTAATAAAGCGGAAGCGAAAGCCGAAGCGATCGCGATGCTGCGTATGGTAGGCATACCGAATAGCGAGACGCGGTACAGTCAATATCCGCACGAATTCTCTGGCGGCATGCGCCAACGGGTCATGATTGCGATCGCGCTGGCATGCCGTCCTTCGCTGCTTATTGCGGACGAGCCGACAACGGCGCTCGATGTAACGATTCAAGCGCAAATCCTTAATCAGATGAAGGATCTTCAACAGCAGCTCGGCACATCGATTATTCTCATCACGCATGACTTGGGTGTCGTGGCAGGGATGTGCGATCGGGTCGTTGTGATGAAGGATGGAGAAATCGTGGAGACGGGAACGACGGAGCAAATATTCGCCGATCCGCAGCATCCGTATACGATTAAGCTGCTTAATGCGCTGCCTCGTCTGGACGAGAAGAAGAAGCCGAAGGCTGTATCAAGCGCCGTTAAGCGCGAGGAGGGCGTACCTCTGCTTCAGGTTCGGTCGCTTAGACAGCATTTTGACCTAGGCAAAGGACAGCTGATTAAAGCCGTTAACAATATATCGTTCGACATCCATGCAGGGGAGACGCTTGGGTTGGTCGGGGAATCAGGCAGCGGCAAGTCCACCACGGGACGCACCATTCTTCGATTAGATGAAGCGACGGGAGGAGAGGTGCTGTTCCGCGGCATTCCGCTCCAGCAATTGAACCGAGGCGAGATGAAGAAAATACGGAGCCATATGGGCATGATCTTCCAAGATCCGTACGCCTCGCTGAATCCTCGGTTGCGCATTGTCGATATTATCGGCGAAGCGCTGGATGTGCATGGCATCGCCACGTCGAAGAGCGAGCGGTTGCGGCGTGTCGAGGAACTGCTCGAACTCGTCGGCTTGCAAGCTTCGCACGCGATGCGTTATCCGCATGAGTTTTCCGGCGGCCAGCGGCAGCGGATCGGCATTGCCAGAACGCTTGCGGTCGAGCCGGAGTTTATCGTCTGCGACGAGCCGTTGTCCGCGCTGGACGTATCGATTCAAGCGCAAATCGTGAAGCTGCTTGAAGAACTGCAGCAACGGCTCGGACTTACCTATCTGTTCATTGCCCATGATTTGTCAATGGTGAAGCATATTAGCGACCGCGTTGCGGTCATGTACAAGGGCAAAATCGTCGAGCTAGCGGAAAGCGAGGAGCTGTACAGCAATCCGCTGCATGATTATACGAAATCGCTGCTTGCCGCGATTCCGGTTCCCGATCCGAAGGTGGAGGCGCTTAAGAAACGTGTCACGAACAACGAGGCAAGCAAGGCCGACCCATATGGATTGGAACACTCCGAATTCATTGAAGTAACTCCCGGTCATTGGGTAGCCATGGCTACGGCCAATATAAGATAGCGATGAATGAATGAAAAGCCTGACTGGAAGGTGTGAACCCTACCGTCAGGCTTTTCGTATATATCGATATAGAAATTCGGTGAGCAGGAGGCAATTTACATGGATGAGTTAGACAATAATAAGGCTTTTAACAAGGATGGTCGAACGGATGTCATCGAGCTCGTCTCTGGACAATGCGTCGTTATACAATGCAATCCCGATAGCGGACGTACATTCATCCGGTCCATGAGAGGAGAGCGCGTATCATCGGAATATGGGATCTCTTATCAAGGGGAACGGTTAGCTCTGGAGGGCCCGGAAGCTGTCAAGCAAGTCGGATACAGCACGTTGGACGAAGGGTTATATGAACGGCTGAAGGTGAGAGAATACCTTTCCTTTTGGGCAGAGCTCCATGAAGTTCAAGCATCGTTAGCGGAGCTGCTTAGCATCATCGGATTGGCGGGCAAAGCCCATGAACGAATATCCAAGCTTAGTTATTCGGAGAAGCGGCTGCTTAGCTTCGTACGAAGCGTTGTTCATGATCCTGCCATTATCATATGGGAAGATCCGGAACAGAATCTCGATCTGGAGAGCTGCATCATCGTCAGGAGGTTGATAGACGAGCTCATCCGCAGGGATAAGGCGATTCTCATTACGTGCGCGACGTTGGAGCAAGCGCATTCGATTTCGAGTATGATCTTCCGGCTGACGGGAAGCGGACTGGTTCCGGTTAGCGTACCTGAGCAAACGGAAACGATTGAGACGAATGCAGGCGTTGACGACGTTGAGTCTGCGACGTTTAACAGCAGCGAGCTCCCCGATCATGCTGTGAAGCTAGCTAAGCTGATGGTAAAAACCGAAGATAAATATGTGTTCATCGATCCCCGGGAAATCCATTTTATCGAGAGCAACGAGGGTATCACCTGCGTACATACGAACGAAGGCATTCTACCTTGTGCTTGGACGCTGGCTGAATTGGAGGATAAGCTACGGCCGTTTCGATTCTATCGCTGTCACCGTTCCTATATCGTCAATCTCGATCGGTTAACGGAGTTAATCGTGTGGAGCCGCAACAGCTATAGCTTGGTTCTGAGCGACGATCGCAAGTCGCGGATTCCGTTGTCGAAGGGGAAATTCGAGGAGCTGAAGACGATCGTAGGGTTATGAAGTTGGTTCCGTTCATCCCGCGAATGGCGTCGTTCGGCTATCGAATAGCTCTTTTCGCGGTGAATATGAGGCTGTCGGACCGCTTTGCGCTTAATCTGGAACGGAGCTTACAAGGCTACGCGTCTTAAGGGAAGGTGTAATCGTCATGCAATCCATTATTGAGGTTGAACACCTCGAGAAGCTTTACAAAAAGAAGCATGCCTTGAAGAAAATCAGCTTTCGCGTTCAACGGGGCGAAATATTCGGATTTCTCGGTCCAAGCGGTTCGGGGAAGACGACAACGGTGAAAATCCTTACCTCTCAGCTGCTGTACACATCGGGGCGGGTGAACGTGCTTGGAAGCGATCCCGGGCGAAATCGTCATTCGCCGTTTCTGGGCAAAATCGGCGTGCTTACCGATAATAGCGGCCTGTACGAGCGGCTTAGCGTGTACGACAATCTGGAATTGTTTTGTCGGTTGTATGGCGTCGCCGACCAAAGAATTGAAGCCGTCTTAGAAGCGGTTAATCTGACCGAAGACATGCATACGCTGGTCGGGCGGCTGTCCAAAGGAATGAAGCAGAGGGTTACGCTCGCAAGGACGATTCTGCATGAGCCGGACATTCTTTTTCTGGATGAGCCCACGTCAGCTTTGGACCCGGTGAATAGCGCCCGCATTCAGGAAACGCTGCGCGAAATGAACCGCCGGGGGACGACCATTTTTTTGACCACGCACAATATGCAGGAAGCGGAAGACCTTTGTCACCGCGTTGCCTTTCTGAACAATGGTGAAATTTCCGCCCTCGACACCCCGCAGGCATTGCGCCTGCAGTACGGCGATCGCTCCATTACCGTGACGACCCGGAAGGGGAAGCTGGTTATGGAGCAAAACGAAGCGAGTGCGGATTATGTACGGAACTTAATGAACGGCGGAGAGCTGCTGGCCATCCATTCCAATGAGCCTACGCTAGGCGATATTTTCGTGAGATTGACGGGGAGGGGACTGGAATGACGAGGTTCTCCATGCGCCGATTCAAAGCGATCGTCAAGAAAGAATGGAAGGACGCGGTTCGGAATCCGCAAATTTTATTGAACGCGGGCATGCCCCTATTGATTGCCGTATTATTCAACCAAAAAGGGGCTGACCCGAGCGACCTTTCGTTTATCTCTGTTCCCATACTGGTTGCCATATCCATTACCGGTGCTTTCGTTCAAGCGAATATGATCGCGGAAGAGAAAGAGAAAAATACGCTGCGTTCGTTAATGCTGTCGCCGGCTACGAAACTGGAGGTGCTTGCGGGCAAAAGCGCGACGACCACCTTATTTGCAATAATTGTAATCGCAGCGTGCTTGGCCATATCCGGCGTACCTCACGTAAATTACGCTTACTTGTCGGTGTTGGCTATTTTATTGTTACTCATCTTTATGGCTTTGGGTACGGTTATCGGCCTTATCGCGCGAACGGCATCGGAATCCTCCATCGTCGGCCTTCCCCTGCTGCTGTTCTTTATTTTCGGACCTATTTTTGTTCCCGATCTGGATATGCCAGCCTTGATGAACATCATTAACTTGCTGCCCTCGCATCAATTCGTGCTGGCGGTAACCGAGCTTCATCAGGAGGGCGGACTTTCTCCGATTCTAGGGAATTTGACCAACTTGATTGTATGGACGCTTATATCGGTGGCGTTATGCTTCCTCGTGTATGGGAAAAGAAGATTCGATAAGTAAAGCTGCGGCGGCGCTATGCCAATAATAACGGAGATGGAGGAGTTTCGATGAATAAATGGACCAAAAACATCATTTTTGGCGTTGTCCTGCTCGCGGTATGCTTGGTTGTAAGGAAGTTGTGGCTGCCTGACGGGATCTTCGGTCTATTCGATTAACGGAAATACCATGGAGCTCTCCTTATGATTACCTTTAACGGAAGAAGGGTATAACGGTTTATATCCGGTTATTTACGAGGGGGCCATGAGGGATGAGCGAGTTATTGAAGGGTAAAGTAGCGGTCATTACGGGGGCGGGGTCGGGCATAGGACGTGCAGGGGCGCTGCAGCTGGCCCGGAATGGAGCAAGCATCTGCCTGTTCGATCTGAACAACAATCGGACCGAAGAGGCAGAGCAGGCTATTCACGATATGGGAGGACAATCGTTATTCGTGGACGTGGACGTATCGGATCCGCAGCGGGTGCAGCAAGCGGTACAAGCTGTGATTGAGCGCTTCGGGCGGATCGATATCGTATTCGCCAATGCAGGCATCAATGGCACGCTTGCCCCTATCGAGGACTTAACGCCGGAGGCATGGGACGAGACGCTGTCGACCAATCTGAAGGGAACGTTCCTGACCGTTAAATACGCGGTTCCGCATATGAAATTAGATGGCGGCAGCATCATTATTACGAGCTCCATCAACGGAAGCCGGAAGTTCTCCGGATTCGGCATGTCGGCCTACAGCGCATCCAAAGCAGGCCAAGTCGCCTTTGCCAAAATGGCCGCCCTTGAGCTGGCCCGCTACAAAATCCGCGTCAACGTCATTTGCCCGGGAGCGATCGAAACGAATATCGGCGAAAATACCGATCGCACGAAGCAGGTCGATAAGATCAGCATTCCCGTCGAATACCCAGAGGGCAATCAGCCGCTTGAGCACGGTCCGGGCCAACCCGAGCAGGTCGCCGACCTTGTCCTGTTCCTCGCATCTGCGCAATCCAGCCATATCTCGGGAACGGAAGTTTTCATAGACGGAGCGGAGACGCTGCTGTAATTAATGGGTTGAATGAATAAAAAACTTCCGCTATATTATAGGAATTATATTCCTGGGGGAGGGATGGTCATGAAAAGTCCAAATCCAATTTTATTATGGATACCCGAGAGTTTTGAATCCAATCGATTAATAATCCGTGCACCCCAGTGGGATGATGGTCAAATGGTCAACGAGGCCATTAAAGAGAGTATTGAGGAGTTGCGTCCCTGGATGCCCTGGGCACAACAGATTCCTACGTTGGAAGAGTCGGAAATCATCTCTCGACAGGGTCGCGTTCATTATTTAGAACGTTCGGACTTAAGGCTGTATCTTATCGATAAGATAACAGGCGAGTTTATTGGAAGCAGCGGCCTTCATCGGATCGACTGGGATGTAAGGAAGTTTGAGATTGGTTATTGGGTCAACACGCGCTTTAGCGGACAAGGGTACGTTACGGAAGCGGTTGAAGCTATTACAAGCTTTGCAATAAAGGAACTACAGGCGAATCGGATAGAAATTCGTTGCGACTCTCGGAATTTGCGGAGTGCTAGAGTCGCAGAACGTTTAGGCTTTACAAAGGAAGGCATTCTAAGAAATGATAAGTTGGATATGAATGGTATAGTAAGAGACACCATCTTATTTTCTAAAGTCCGAAGCGCAGAATTCGAGTAAAATGAGGCTCGCCAACAGCAGATCATCTGCCTAGGCAGAGCCTCTTAATCGTTCAATCCTTACAAATGCGAGCCTCCGCTAGCATCGATGCATTGCCCCGTGATCCAGCGGCTGTCCGGAGAAGCCAGGAAGGCCGCAACATCAGCTATATCTGCCGGTTCGCCCCATCTGCCGAAGACGGAGTAATCGGCGCCGAATTGCCTTGAAGCAGGGTCATGAAGCATCCCAGCGTTCATGTCGGTGGCGACGAACCCAGGCTGGATGGCGTTGATCGTAATTCCGCGGGCAGCGAGCTGATTGGATAGGGAGAGCGTTAACGTATTAATCGCTCCTTTGCTCATGCTGTAAGCCGGAATGCTTGGGAGAAAGATTCTTGTGACGGCAGAGGAAAGGTTAATAATGCGGCCTCCTTCCCGAAGCCGCGGCAGTGCCTGTTGAATGAGGAAAAACGGCGCTTTGACATTGATGTTCATTACTTCATCAAAGACTTCTTCCATAGTTTCCTCGATGGACCTAACGAGACCGATTCCCGCGTTATTGACCAAAATATCGAATTGGTAGTCGCCCGTACGTTGAACTAACGCGTCGTCCAGCGCATCGTACAGCAACTTGATATCATTAGCGCCGCCAAGCTCTTTGCCTATTGCAAAAGCGGCTCCGCCATTTTGCTCGATCATGCGGACGACCTCCTCGGCAGCATCCTTGTTTTTGCCATAGTGAACGGCAACCAGCGCACCGTCTTGCGCCAAACGCAAAGCGATGCCGCGTCCAATCCCCCGGCTTGCTCCAGTTACCAATGCTACTTTTCCACTCAATGCTTTCATTTGATATCAGCTCCTCTTCTTGTTTCAATTAATGTTTTAACACGGAACGGATTTCGAGATGTTGCTGTCGTATTCGAAGGACGGATAGGGAAGACTGGTGATGTATCCAAAAAGGGGGACGTGTTATGAAGCTCGAACTCGGGCGCTGCTTGTTGCAAGAGCGATTGGAGGAGGCTGGAATGACCAAAGAAGAGCTGGCCCAAGCGTTGCTTTATAAACGCGAACTGCTATCGGACTATATAGAGAACAAGAGAGTGATGCCTTTGAAAAATGCGGTTGCCATCGCTCGTATGGTTGGTTGTAGGGTCGAAGACCTGTATGAATGGAATGCTCTTGAATAGATCCCTCCTCGTGCGCGCACAATGTAAGTGGTACTAACAAGATACAGAGGAGGCCTATTCTGATATGGACATTCAACGGGCACAGGAGATTGCGGCTTCGCCGACCATGGAGAACGTGGAGTATAACGGGGCTCGGATTTATATCCAGCATGTGAACGAGGAGAATGAGACAGCTAGAATCTATCCTCTCGACCAACCCGATCAAGAGCAGGACGTTCCCTTGCGAAGCCTCTCAGAGCCTTCTGCGCAGGTGGCAATGGAAGTCGAGCAGATGGAGTGCAGTATTCCAAGCGATACATAACACAAGCAGATGCGCAAGCCGGCTATCCTCACAATGGTGTGAGGATAGCCGGCTTTTTTTAGGATGACAATGAACTGTAAAAGTCAAGATCGCCTTATGTACCAATACCAAAAATTGTATGAATATGGAATGGACAGGTCGAGCGGCAAGCGGGAAAAATCATCATGGCGAGGCGGCGCGCTCGGGATTGTGGAGAAGGAGGGATCGGACAACCGTTTGGAACGGTGGACAGGCTATGTTTGCATGCAATCATTATGATTGAGGAGGAGAAAGAATGAATCATGCAGTTGACAAGCAAGTCTACAAAAAGTGGTTATCGGCAGTGCTCATAGCGGCAATGCTGCTGGTGACGCTGACGTTAACGCCGTCGCACGCCCAAGCAGCGTCTGCGTTCACGCAGACAGCGGCGTCGAGCTACAATGCACAGTCGGGCATCCAGTTGGAGTCGTCGAGCGAGGGCGGGCAAAATGTCGCCTTTATCGATAACGGGGACTACCTCAGATTCGATGGTGTTGATTTCGGAACTGGTGCAAGCGCTTTCTCGGCGCGAGTGGCCAGCAATGCAAGCGGCGGAGCGATCGAGGTGCGACTGGGCAGCTTGACCGGCACATTGGCCGGAACCTGTACGGTTGCAGGTACGGGCGGCTGGCAGAACTGGTCGACGATATCCTGTGCCATTAGCGGCAATCCGACGGGAACGCAGACATTGTTCTTGAAATTTACCGGCGGTACGGGTAATTTGTTCAACCTGCTCTGGTTCCAATTCTCCGCAGGAAAGTCGGCATTCGTGCAGACGGAAGCGGAGTTGTATGACGTACAATCGGGCATACAACTGGAAACGGCGAGCGAAGGCGGACAGAATGTCGCCTATATCGATAATGGCGATTACATCCGCTTCAACAACTTGAACTTCGGCAGCGGCGCTAATACGTTCTTGGCTCGCGTCGCAAGCCAGTCGATCGGCGGCTCCATCGAAGTTCGTCTGGGCAGCTTGACCGGCACATTGGCAGGCACATGTACGGTTCCCGTAACCGGCGGCTGGCAGAACTGGACGACGGTATCCTGTGCCGTCTCGAACATAACGGGCGTACAAAACGTGTTTCTTAAATTTACGGGCGGAGTAGGCAGCCTGTTCAACTTGAACTGGTTCCGCTTCGATCCGTCCGCGCCTCAGCCGTCAGGCGGCGACGTTGTCGGCAAAGTCATTGCGGGTTATCAGGGCTGGTTCAACGCTGCCGGGGACGGTTCTCCGAACGGCGGCTGGATTCATTGGTCCAAGAATAGCTCCGCCCCTGGAACAGGCAGCAACGTGAATTTCGACCTGTATCCGGATCTCAGAGAATATTCCAAGACGTATGCAACCAGTTTGCAAAATCTGAATAACGGACAGCAGGCCAAGCTGTTCTCATCTTATGACCAAGAGACGGTCAACAAACATTTTGAATGGATGCAGGCCTACAACATAGACGGCGCGGCCTTGCAACGGTTCGGCGCCAGCACGAGCAGCACGCCGGACAACTGGCGGACGAATCGGGACAGCGTTGCGGTTAAGGTTAAGAATGCGGCAGAAAGCTATGGCCGCAAATTTTATATCATGTACGATATTACAGGCATGGATGCGAATACATGGGACGATGCGGTCAAATACGACTGGACGAACAACATTCTCGGCGGCATGAATCTGACCTCCTCCTCCGCCTACGCGAAGCAGGATGGGAAGATCGTCGTCAATATATGGGGGATTGGTTTTAACGATCGTCCGGGAACGGCGTCGGAATCGGCGGCGCTTATCCAATGGTTCAAGGATCAGAACGTCTACGTCATCGGCGGCGTTCCGACTTACTGGCGGACGGGCGTCGAGGACTCCAAGGCGGGTTTCATGAGCGTTTATCAGTCGTTCGACATGCTCTCCCCTTGGTATGTCGGCCGCTTCGGAGGATTGGACGGTGCGGATCACTTCAAGAACAATCTGATGCAGCCGGATCTAGCGGTGACGAACCAATACGGCATCGATTATCAGCCGGTGCTATGGCCAGGCTTCTCCTGGCATAACCTTCATGCAGGGCCGCAGAACCAAATTCCGCGATTGCACGGCGATTTCATGTGGCGGCAGGCGTACAATGCCAAGAGTCTTGGCATTAACAGCGGCTACGTAGCCATGTTCGATGAATACGATGAAGGAACCGCTATTGCAAAGGCCGCGGAAAATTCCTCAATGATTCCGGCCAATCATTATTTCCTGACGCTTGATGCGGACGGCGTTGCTGTTTCCTCGGACTTCTATTTGAGGCTGACGGGCGACATCAACCGAATGCTGAAGGGCCAAATACCGGCAACCGTGCAGCATCCGACAAGCCATCAATAATACAGAACGGCCCGCAGGCATTCCAGATGCCTGCGGGCGGTTTTTTTTGCATGTGTATGGTAGCGTATCAAGAGTCGGTTAATTAGCCAAATACCAATTCGTATCGAGGCCGGTTACGGGACAATACGGGAATTTGTCCCCTTCTTTCAATGCAGCGCGCCGGCCTGCCTCGCAAATGTACTCGCCTTCTTGATCGACTTGCTCGCCCGTGTAATAAGAAGTTTTTGTCTGACTCATAACGACACCTCTTTAATTAGGATTTGCGAACGAATAGCCTGCGGACCGTCTGCTATAATGCTGGCCTATGCAACGTTCGCTTGCTTATTAGTAAACGGTTCAGGCGAAGTTGAAACACCCTATCGACAAACAATAGCCATTCCATATAGCGTTATCGCCTATCCTATAGCATAATAATGGAAGGATGGAAGGGGATGAGAGAATGCCGAACATTAAGGTGCTTATAGCCGACGACAATTCCTTCATTCGCGAAGGAATGAAAATCATATTAACGACGTTCGAAGGGTTCGAGGTTGTAGCGACGGTCGAGAATGGGCTGGAGGCCGTAGCCTATTGCGAGCAGCATGAGGTTGACGTGGCGCTGCTGGACGTGCGGATGCCGGAGATGAACGGGGTGGAAGCTACTCGGCTGATAACGGAACGGACAAAGACAAGGCCGCTTATCTTAACGACCTTCGACGATGATGAATATATACGTGATGCCATTCGTTACGGAGCCAAAGGTTATTTGCTTAAAAATAACGATCCCGAGCGGATCAGCGACGCCATCAAAACGGTCTATCACGGCCATAATGTTCTGCAGGATTCGGTGCTGGATAAGCTGAAATCGGCGAAAGAGCCAGAGTCGCCCATGCCTAATGAAGCTGCGAAAGTCGACAAAAGCCTCTTTACGGAGCGGGAACTCGATATTATGGCGCTGATCGCCAAGGGGAGAACGAATAAGGAGATTTCCAAAGAAATCTTTATTTCTGAGGGAACGATCGCTAACCACATTACTTCGATATTGAGCAAAACAGGTCTCACCCACCGTACGCAAATCGCGATTTATTACTTGACCGGAGAGTTAACCTGATGACCGATCCAAGAGCAAGAGATGTATCGGAGCTTGCCGGAATCGGTTTTAAAGCGGCTCTGCTCGTCTTTACGACGGGCCAATCGCTAATCTCGGAAACAAGCGCAACGCCTTGGTTTATATTATCTGTATTAGTCTATCTTTCTACGAACTTATCGTTTTATATTTTGCGAAAAGAGAAACTTCGTCCTGCTATCGCAGCTTTATCCATAGGGGTAACCATCCTTGCCTGTCAGGATTATCCGCTCATGTTCCTGCTGCTGCCGGTCCATCTGTGGGAGCTGTCGTCCATCGCCTACGGCAGCCAAAGGGCTGTATCTTTCCTGCTCATGCTTATCCCATTAGCATTGCTGCCCCGGCAGCTGATGTTCATGTACCTATTCGTTGCGGCTGTGACGTGGATATATTTTGCTGTCCTGCAGCGATACGGAAGATCGCTGCGAGAACAACGTTCCGAGCTGGAACGAATGCGGGGCGAGCTGGAACGGCTGCACGTCAAGCTGCAGGAAAACGATGAGTTTCTGCGGCAAACCGAATATACGCTTAAGCTGGAGGAGCGTAACCGGATGTCCCAGCATATCCATGATCACATCGGACATGCCATGACGAGCGCGCTCATTCAGATGGAGGCCGCGAAGCGCTTGATTGCGAACGATCCGGACAAGACGTCGCTGCTCCTGGACAATGCCATTCATATCTCGAAGGAAGGGATCGAAAGCATTCGAATCGAGCTGAAGCGGATGAAGCCGCCGACGGAACAGATGGGCGTCAATCGAATGAAATTGTTCATCGACGAATTTGCGGCCAAGCACCCGATCCGGACGGCCTTTTCCTACGAAGGAAATATCGATTTCATTACGCCGATTCATTGGAGAATCATTCAGGAAAATACGAAAGAGTCGCTTACCAATACGATGAAGTATGCCATGGCTTCCTCGGTCTCGATCCATGTGCAGGTGCTGCCTACATTAATCAAGGCTACAATTACGGACAACGGACAGGGACAGACGAAGATTGTGAAGGGAATTGGCATCGTGGGGATGGAAGAGAGGACGGCGGCCGTGGGCGGTAAAATCATCGTCGACGGCTCGAGGGGATTTTCGGTGACGACTTTAATGCCGTATACCCCGTGAAGAAATGAGGGTTACGTCATGAACTATTTCATGGGAGAAGGATGAACTTGTGCACTTCTGCAAGGGCGTCCTTTTTTTGTAAGATAAGAACAGAAGAACGGAACTAACGGGAGGGTGAAATAACGGTGAACGTACTGGAGATTAATCAGCTGACGAAAAAATTCGGTGATTATACCGCCGTGGATAACTTATCGCTGTCGGTGCAAGAAGGAGAAATATTCGGTTTCTTAGGGCCGAACGGCGCAGGCAAAAGCACGACGATTCATATCGTGGCTTCCTTGCTCTCCGCGACCAAAGGCGAGATTGCTATAATGGGCCGCAATGTCGCCAAGAACGGCAAACTTGCGAAGCAGTCGATTGGCTTCGTACCGCAGGATTTAGCGATCTACGAGAATATGACGGCTTATGAAAATGTTCACTTTTTCGCAGGGTTATACGGCTTAAGAGGAACGGAGCTGAAGCGAAGCGTGATCGAAGCGCTGGAATTCGTCGGACTATCCGATCGGCAAGGAAGCTTCCCGAAGAACTTCTCCGGCGGGATGAAGCGAAGGCTCAATATCGCCTGCGCGATTGCGCACAAGCCGAAGCTGATTATCATGGATGAGCCGACGGTAGGAATCGATCCGCAATCGCGCAGCTATATTTTGAACTCGGTGCGGAAGCTGAATCGAATGGGCAGTACGATCATTTACACGAGTCATTACATGGAAGAGGTCGAGGAGATCTGTTCGCGAATCGCGATTATCGACCATGGGAAGATCATTGCGGAAGGAACGAAGGCTGAGCTGAAGGCGATTATTACGAATCAAAAGAGCATCAGCATCGCCGTGCGATCGGCCGACGATGTTCCGCTGGAAGGGCTGAAGAGCATTGTTGGCGTCAGTACGGTTGAAATCGCGGATCAGACGATTCATATTAGCTCGGCTGTAGAAATCAATAATCTAAATGCGATCATCCAGCTGCTCGTGGCAAGCGGCGTGGAAATTCGGGGCGTGGAAGCGCAGGAGCCGAGTCTGGAGACCGTGTTCCTGACGTTGACCGGCCGAACGCTGCGCGATGAGTAATCAAGCGGCCAGTGATGACGCGACAGAGGGAGGGAGTATAGCCAATGAACGTATTGCGGATCGCAGGGAAAGAACTGAAGATACTCCGGGATATTAAAATGCTGCTGTTCATGCTGGCGACGCCCGTCTTGCTCATGCTTATTTTGGGGACGGCGCTGTCTGGCAGTTTTCAAGCAACCGTGAAGGTGGAGCCGATACGGGTTGTTTATAGCTTCGATGGAGCAAGCGGAGAGGTACAACAGGAGTGGGAGGCTTTGCTGCAGGATGGAGCAGCTTCCGGCATCGCCTTCGAGCAAGCGGCCAACCGCACGGATGCAGACGTTAAAGACGATGTGCAAAACGGACTCTATACCGGTTATGCGCGGATCTCTGAGGACGGCATCAGCTATTATGGCAACAGCGGCAGGGCCATGGAGAACGGCATCGTCCAAGGATTATTGACTCCGCTAACAGATCGTTACAAACTGTCGGTCGCCGAGAACGGTATTCCTAGCTCAGACGGCAATTATGTAGCGGAGACGCCGATCGATACGGGGCTGCAGCCGAGTGGCCTGGACTATTTTGCGGTAGCCGTCACCACCATGATCATCCTGTACAGCGCCTTAACGGCGGGGCAGCTTATCGAGACGGAGCGAAGCGGGCATACCGATATCCGCCTGCTGGCGTCCCCTGTGACGAAGGGAGAAATTTTCGCTGGTAAAATTGCCGGAACGTTTGTGCTGAATGCGATTTTCGTCGTCATTGTCGTATTGCTCAGCAAATATATGTTTGGCGCCAACTGGGGCGGCCATCTGTGGCTTGTTTTCTTGGTCCTATTCAGCGAGATTGTGTTAGCGCTTAGCCTCGGACTCGCCTTTGGTTACTTACTGAAGGGCAATGTGGCCGGCAGCGTCTTGATGATGATTATTCAAGTAGCGGCTTTCGTAGGCGGAGCGTATACCCCGGTTGAAAATACGTCTGGACTCATGTATGCTCTCGCCGCGTATTCGCCGCTGCACTGGTCCAATGAGGCTATCCTGCAAATTATTTATGCGGGTGAGCTTGAGGCTTCGCTTCCAGCTATGCTGCTAAATATAGGCTGCTCGGTCCTGTTGCTTGCACTGGCTATCGTGTTGATGAGAAAAAGGGAGGGTCTGTAATGAAAGAGACGACATGGCTCGTTCGCCGCATGGCGCTAAGCACGGTCAAAAACTACAAAGTCATGCTCTTGTATTTATGTCTGCCGATCTTCGGCATCCTGTTATCCTCATCGATCTATGGCAGTTCCGATCAGGAACCGTTAACGCTCGGGGTAGTCAATCTCGATAACGGTCAGGCGGCTTCCATGGATCTGGTAGCGTATATGAGTGAGCTTGATCAGGTGGAAGTGGTGGAGATTCAGGCAGATGAGGCAGAAGACCTTTTGCGGGACGGAGATATCGATACGGCATTGACGCTGCCGGAAGGCTTCGCGGTCAGTTTGCCGACAGGCGAACCGGCGAACGTCTCGCTGGCTTCCGTCAAGGGTTCGCAGGTTGCCCCTTATATCAAGTCGTATGTGAATGCCTACATCGGAAATCTGGCATCAATCGGGCTGGCATCGGGTGGCGATCAATCGAAATTTGACGAGTTGTATAAAAGCTTTGTTCAAGCGAATTTTGCACTCTCCGTCGAGAAAGTAGAGGATCGCTCCTTGGAGCATCGCAAGTCTTCGCAAACGGTAGGTTATTTAATCATGCTAATGCTGTTCTCGGCCGTCAATCTGTCGGCGATGATTCTGAAGGAGAAGGAGAACCGGACGTTGTTCCGACTGTTCGCCGCGCCGGTCACGGGCCGAGCTTATGTAGGGGCTAATGTCATAGTGAACGTCATCGTCATGCTGATCCAGATCCTTGTGACGCTGATGGTGATGACCCGGCTATTCCATATGGAGTCCGGTATCCCGATTGTGCAGCTCTACCTGCTGCTGGGACTGTTCGCTATAGTAGCGGTAGGGCTGTCTCTGACTATTGTAGCCTTCTCTGCAAGCTCGATGGCGGCGAGCGGCATTCAGACGATGGTGATTATACCAACCAGCCTGCTTGCCGGCTGCTTATTCCCGCTCGCGACCATGCCTTCATTCATGCAGCAGATCGCCCAGTTCTTGCCCCAATACTGGCTGCTGGATACGGTCAGCAAGCTTCAGCAGGGTGAAACGGTATCCGGCGTAGTGCTGAATCTAGCCATTCTAGCCGCATTCGCGCTCGTCCTGTGCCTAACCGCCGCTTACAAGTTCGGAAGGAACAAGGAGATGCATTCGTTTATTTAACAGCTAAGTTGAAATAACTGGGAGCAAAAGAAAGATCGGCGCAGGGATTATTCCTGCGCCGATCTTTTATGAGCTATTTAAATTGGAAATTCAGGAAATTGAGGAAATTGAGATGAATAAGTTTCCACTAGCGTTTCGCAATATTGCTGTGCGATGCTTATGTCATCTCCGTCGACCAATGCCCCTGATTTAAAGGTAACCCGCACAGTGTCGCCTATGTTAAGTATGGTAGTGGGAATTGTAATATCGGCCATTGGGGTAGAGCTCGTCTTGCCCTCCCAGTTAATAGAATCGTCTGCGGAGCTAAATAGCACGGGCTTCGGATCATCACCATCCGGATTAATGACTATGGAATCAATCAGATTAACGATATCAGTGATGGATGTAGTGGCGCTTCCAAGCTCCGTCTGGAATGTAATGATGAGATGCTCCGTATCACTGCCTGCATATAAATTCGATAGGAAGGCTACATCTGCTGTCGGTTCCGGCGTTGATGTAGGCAACGGCGTCGGTGTCGTCTCCGGAGTAGCCGTAGGCGAAGGCGTCGGCGTAGCCGGTCTGCGAGTAGGTTGCGTTGTCGGCTCCGGAGTAACCGTCGGTGTCGGTGTCGGTGTCGGTGTCGGCGACTCTGAAGGCGATGGTGTTGGTGTCGGATTAAGCTTAACGAATTGGTCCTTCGCTTCATAAGCGCCGAGAACGAGCAAATCTCTCGTGGCATTGGACTTGCCGCCGAAATTACCGTCTGCGCCGTTATCCAGAAGCTTTAATTGCAAAGCTAATTGTACATATCCCTTAGCCCAGTCGGAGACAGTCTCGTCTTTTACGCCAGGCAAGGCTTGGGCTTCCTTATTTTGTCCGAGCCCTTTAACGAGAAAAGTCGCAAGCTGTTCCTTTGTCACCTCTCCTGCCGGATTGAATGTTCCGTTGCCGTATCCTTCCGTAATACCGGCTGCCTTAATGGCCTCGATATAAGGAAGGGCATAGCCGCCGGGACCATCAGATTTCACGTCGGAGAAGCTGGAAGTCGTCAGAGAAGAGTCGACCTTAAGACCGTAGATAAGTGCGGCAACCTTAGCGAATTGGGCGCGGTTCATTTCATCCTTCAATCCGAATGTGCCCTCGCTGACCCCGTCAAATACGCCGGCGCTAATCAATGCATCGAACTTGGCTTTCGTCGCCGCGTCCAGATCTTTGAGATCGGTGAAGTCGGCGGAGGTTTTGGCCGCTGTTGCGTTATCCGGCAAACCGGCGAAAGCAGTTGTACACAGGAGCGCAAAAAGACATGCATATAACCAAACTTTTTTCATAATCGCTATTTTCCTCCCATAAATAATAGATGACAAGATAAGCCTCATTTTAACAGCTATGACCTTAACAAAAATAGGTCGAAACTCACACTGAAAAAGCCTGGAAATCCCTATCCGTCAAGGATTTTCAGGCTTAAATTAACATTTTTCCAACATTTTCAAGTTTGTCAAAGAAACCTTTAATATCGGTAATCTTGACGAATGATGTCATTTCTCCGAAAGGTAAGCAGGGACTTGATCTCGTCATTCGGCTTAAGCTGGAATTCCCGCTTCAGCGAGCGTTTGAGCGCATCATACTGCTTCATGGCGGATAGATGATCATTGGCTGCCAAGTGGGAGCTAATCAGCTTCGCGTGAATAGCCTCGTTCCATGGCGAATGCTTAAGCGCCTTCCTTAAAGCTTTTATGGCCGAAGGGTAGAGGCGCATCTGCCCGTAGTAATCATTCATTCGGAGTAAAAGGGCTATGTATTCGTTCTCTAGCGTTACCCGCGTCTGTGCGGCCCAGCCGTAATCGTTGTCTGCCAGATAGCCGCCTGCGTACAGCTTGACCATGCTCTCGCACATGTCGATATTTCCGCTATGGACAGGTTCGGAGGTCGATAGAAATGCGATGAAATCCATGTCATCGCTCTTCAACTGATGAACCTCAATCCGGTAGTGCCCTTGGTTATGGAGGAGTAGATCCGCTATGCCTGCGGTTAACAGATTTTTGCGCAAATAATGGACCGTCGTATTGAAATAGGCAGCCGTAGGCTTGGAATCGTTGCCCCATAAGGCATTCATGATCCGGTATCTGTCTACGTTCTCGCCTTGATGATGGTTGAGATAGGCCATGAGCTCCTCTGCCTTGGAAATGCGCCACTTCACTTCCGTACCATTGCCGGCTATGACCTTGAAGCGTCCAAAGATTCGGATGGTTGCTTTGGGCTCCATCGGCATACTCCTCCTTTGCATTTCCCGGGCAGGCATGTTGCTCGTTCTGCTTTTTGTATAGTGTAGCATCACTTCCAGTCCCAGCCAATAGCCGCCGTTCGCTATAAACTGACATTTTGTGTGTCATTTATGTACGAGGAGCACATGCTCCTCGACTGATTCTATAAACTACTCTTCATCGATAGGTAAATGTTCGAATTTCTCGCCAATCTTATGTTCGCTTAGTGTAATTGGCCCAAAGGCATGGTACGCTAACGAATGACAGGATATAATTGGATTATTTTACAACTTCATTCGAAGTAAGGGGGCTGCTATTAGTCATGCTGGGCAAATGTATAGGCGTGGGCTCGAGCTGCGAGGTGTATGAATGGGGCGGGGATGAGAAGGTCGTTAAACTGTTCCATACCGGCACGTCAAGGGAAGAGGTAGAACTCGAATATCGGAACAGCGCTTCGGCATGGGGCAACGGACTTCCTGCCGCCCGCCCGTTCGAGCAAGTCGAGTGGGATAACCGATACGGTATCGTATTCGAGAAAGTGGCCGGACCGACGTTCGTCAATCGGTTTTTCGAACAGCTGTATGCTTTTCAGGTCATCGATTACGATGATGAGAAAAGCGATTTGCGGAAGTTCGCGAGGGTGCTCCACGACATTCATAAGGAAGGCATCGACGGCGTCGTCACTGAGCAGAAGGAGCATTTGAAGGTCATTATCGGCCGGCCTGCGTTGTTGTCGGATGACGATATAACTGCACTTCATGCTTATATAGATCGATTGCCGGCGAACCGGCGGTTATGCCATGGCGACACGAACCCCAACAATCTCATTATGAGAGAAGGTACGCCGGTCATGATCGATTGGATGCATGCCGCGATCGGGAACCCGGCTTCGGATGTCGCGGAAGTGTGCGTGACGATTTTGTATGCGGTGCTGCCGCCGGAAACGCCGCCGGATGTGCTTGTTTTTTTCGAGGATATGAGAGAGACTGCCTGCCGTATATTCGTTGATGAGTACGTCAAGCTTTCCGGTTTGACTGCAGCGGAAATTACGCCGTGGTACGTTCCGTCCGCCGCCCGCCAGCTTGCTTCCGGAGCGTTGTTGGACGATCAAGCGCTTAATCTCGCTAAGATGATTCGTGCTGAGCTTCATATCTTCAGCGGGCAATAAAGTCAACGAAGAGGGGGCACAAAATGGTGTCCCCTCTTTGTGCTGCGTACAGATGCTGCCGATAGCAGCATCGTACCGAGAAGGCCGTGCACGAGTTTTATGGATATCGGCGAGGCTGCCCGGCAGCAGGATCGCCAGGCGAATGCTTTGGGTACGTTGCTGTAGATGCGCGGCGTTCGTTATTCGTTTTTTTGTAAACGGCCATTATGAAGGAAGTTACGGCAATCGATATCGCGGAAAGAACAACTCCCTTTAAGGTGTAGCCGGCCAAGCTGATAAGCAGTACGATGCAATCGAAGAGAAAGTTGGTTAAGCCCGGATTGATCCGGTATTTGCGGTGTAGGTAGAGTCCGAGGATATTGGAACCGCCCAGCGAGGCGCCGTGACGGAATAAGAGGCATACGCCTGATCCAATGAGTATACTGCCGGCTATCGTACCGAACAGGGAAGGTACGGAAGGGTAGGGAATGAAAGGGTACGCGGAGGAAAAAACGAAGAGAAGCGCGATAGCGGCTATCGTATGCACCGTGAACTTGCGTCCCATCGCCACATAAGAGAAGAGCAGGAACGGAGCGTTAATCAGCAGCAGCAAATAGTGAAACTTTATATGCCACATATGGGCAAGACTCAGGGATAGCCCGGCAGTTCCCCCCGTAAAAAGCCCCGCATGCTTAAGCATAATCAGGCCCGCGGCCGTCCATAAACAACCGGTTGCAATTGGAAGCCATTTGCGGCCCTGCGCCTTCATTCTGATCACCATAATCCGTCTCATCTAAGATGCACCGCCTGTTGCTTATTGTTCCTTTAAGCATACTGAACGGCCTTAGCTCGTTATATAAGTAAATGAATCGAATTCGTGTGAGAATGGGTAACATTGAACGGATTACCCTCATAAAATATGCAAAATGAAGGGTGGTGCGCGGCAATGGACAGATTGGACCGGGAGATGCTTCGAATGCTGCAGGAGGATGGGCGGATGACGGTAAGCGAACTGTCCAAACGGCTGGCGCTTAGTCGCCCGAGCATCTCGGAGCGGTTGTTGCGGCTGCAAGAGAAGGGAGTCATTACCGGCTTCCGAGCCCAAGTATCGCCGGCCGCAGTCGGAAGGTCGATGCTGCTCATGATTCAGATGAGCGAGCTGAAGGTATCGCCGACCGACTTCGAGAAGCGGATCGCAAGCGACGAGGCGATATTGGAGTGCCACCGCGTAACGGGCACGGTCAGCTATATGATGAAAGCGGCCGTTACGGGCATGGAGTCGTTAACCTTGCTGGTGGAGCGGCTCATGCCGTACGGCAACGTCAATACGTCGGTTATTCTGTCCTCGCCGGTGACGAGCCGTCTCGTTTTACCGCATGAGGGATGAAATTTCTTGCGACAATATTACATTCGATCTTGAACCTTCTCAATGCAAGCCTTGATCGCATCAATAACGAGCTTAGGCTCCGAAAATTGAGGGAAGTGACCGCTTTTGTCTGCCGAAATATGCGTGCTGGACGGAGATAATGCCAGAAGCTCAAGCTGATTGTGGAGCCGCTGCTTCCGGACGGTCTCCGGCATCATCGGATTTTGTTTGCCGCCGGTTATGACATATACCGGAACGGCAGGAAAGCGGTCAAGCGCATGAATGTGATCGACCGTTTGTTTCACGTAATGAACCTCGTCGTATTTCTTATGCGGTGACAAGAAATCGAACATCGCTAGCAGTTTGTTCATCGCCTTGACCGTCTTGCCTTGGTGTTGGTCGAGGCTGATATCTCCAGGCGTGCTTGATTCCAGGAAGACGACGCCGGCAACCTCGTCCGGGTATTTCCGCGCATATAAGTTCGCATAGAGTCCTCCTAGTGAATGACCAACGAGCACGAATGGAGGCTTCAATCCAGCAAGCTGCAATGCCTCGCGCAAATGCTCGACAATCGTAACTCCGTCTTGGGGATGCTGAGGCTTGTCGCTGCCTGCAACGCCCAAACGGTTATACGAAAATACGGTGGACGCCTCAGAGATGTCAGGCATTATTTTCATCCAGCCTTCAATCGGGCCCGAGCCTCCGTTGATCAGAACGAGAGTCGGTTTGCCGCTGCCGTCGATCTGGTATTGCAACTTTCCTTTTGATGTATGTAAGTCGGATTTCTTCATGACCAATCCCTCGCACCTCGCCTCGCAACGTCTTTCTTCCATTAGTGATACGTTCTGATCGCGAGTTGGAAACATTTTTATCCAAATTACTTTTATAGGTTTGAAGTCACTACGACGAATAAGGAGAGCCTATGAATAAACGATTGGTGTATAACGGGGAATGGTGTTTTCAAAACTTTGGAAAGCTGGAAGTGGAGAGGCTGCAGCTTGAGTGAATATGCTGATTTGAGGTTTCATAGTTAAAGAGCGCGGCCAGGGAGGCCGCGCTCTTTGTTTGTTTTTGCATGTTTAGAACTTTGCGAGGTACTCGTCCAGTTGGTCGAACGTGCTGCCGAAGCCCTGCTGCATCGATTCGAACATGCCTTTATAGAAGGCATGCTCTGCTGGAGCAGCGTTCTGGGGTCCTCCTTGAAGAGTAAGGGTTGTTCTCCCATCCTGTTCTTCGAAATGTACGATATACAATATTTCAAGCGGAAACTCCGAGCTGAATGGAGGACGTATGGTATTGCCCTCTGCATCTGCGAAGGTGCTAATGTAGACGAGTTTATGCGGCGCATCGATTTCTTGATAGATGAACTTGGCCCACATTTGATCGCCGTCAGGAGAGGTCATGCTAAAGTGGAAGATGCCGCCTGGACGCAGATCGAGTGTCTTTACTTCCAGGGCCATGCCTGTCGGTCCCCACCAGTGCTTCAAATGCTCGGACTCCGTCCATACTTTGAATACTAACTCGCGAGGTGCCTTTACGGTACGGGTGATGACGAGTTTTCCTTCTTCGGTGTTCACTTGATTGGCGTTAGCCGGGTGGCTGTCGGTCATGTTCATTCATTCCTCCAAATGTAATCGTAAATGGATGTGTTCCCAGTTTTCGCGCACATTGTCATAGCTTACCCTTGGGGTCTGTGCCACTAAACATCAAGAGTGGATCGCGTTGCTGCATTTCTTGGATTAAATATATCTTATCGAGAATATTCCTGTCAAGGAATATATAAGCTGGAAATAAAGGATGCGCAGAAGACCTAAGATCTTCTGAGCATCCCATTCAGCGGCAATTAGTAAATAACGACTTGCGCGAAATATAGTTTGTTGGTGTCTTGGTTTAAATTATAAATGAAGTATATACCGAACTTGTCTTCGAATTCTCCGCCAACTGCCTCAATGTAGTATTTCAAGTCTCTGGAATACGTATATTCATCATATTCGGAATCTGACGATAATTGCTGCTTGTCGGCCTTTGCAACAAGATCTTTAGCGATTGGCGCAATGGCGTCGACGCCGTAGGTTTCGTGAATTCCTTTCACGGTATCTTGAATGCCTTCAATACTGATTTCTAAAGCAGAAGTACCATATTCATTTTGTTGGATATTGTTTTTCATCCATGTTTCGACGGTCTTTGTATCGCCGGTTTGCAGCGCTTTGCCGTAAAGGCTAATGAAATACGCAGCGGCGGCTTTGTTTTCCTCGAATAAGGTAGCTCCCGATGTGCCGGCATTGTAAAATTTCACTGCATTCGTGGTCCCTGAAGGACTAGGCGTCGGAGTCGGCGTCGGAGTCGGAACCGTCGTACCTTTGCTATAGATTTCAATCGTTTGAGCGGCAGAATTCCATATGACGGATGCACCTAATTGTTTGGCTATAAGAGCGGCAGGCACGTAGTTGCTGCCTTCATAATTGAGTGGGGCTTGTCCGTTCAAATTAACGTTTTTGCCGTCTACCGTAATCTTAAGATTAGCATTCTGATAGGCGGTAACTTTCTTCAATGCTGATGAGGCGAATGCAGTCGTACCTATGGTCATGACGAGGGATGCCGCTGTAATGATAGCTAACGTTTTTTTGCTAAAAGCCAATTTCATTTGTAAAACATCTCCTTTTTCTGTGTTGGCAATCAAATTTTCTCAGTTAAAACCAAAATTTAATGATGTTAATACTTTCTAATATGATAATACACTTCCAAGTAAATGGGAATATCTATTAGATACGGATATTTTATAAAGAATAATTTACCTATAGTTATGTGAGCGATATCAAAACAGCATTGCCGGTCTTTGATTGCAGGAGCAAGCGCTGTTCCTGAGCGACCGATCGGCGGCAAGGGCTTGTAGGAACAGCTCCTCCAAAAAGGTGAAACTTCCTAATAATTGGGTGCGTATTAAAGGCTTGGCACCTAAAACTTGGGAGGGATCAAGTGATAATGAACAAAGTCAAGTACAAGCCTAGAACCGCACTATGGATCAAATCATTTGCTGCAGCCTTATTGATCTTATGTCTGATGACCTCAACCGTCTATGGCGCGGCATCAGGGACGGAAAGCAACGGTCAAACAAAGGAACTGAACGCAGAGAGCGCAGTAGCTTTCCTCGATTCGTTCTTCGCTTCGGAAACAACCAAACCTCATTACACAGGCGCTTCGGTCGTTGTGGTAAAGGACGGCAAGGTTATTGCCCAGAAGGGCTATGGTGTTTCGGACAAGGAAACGGGCAAGGCGGTTGACCCAGCTTCGACTGTCTTCCGTATCGCTTCGGTATCGAAGACGTTCACGGCTGTCGCGGCCATGCAGCTTATTGAACAAGGGAAGCTTAGCCTAACGGATGATATTCTGAAGGTTTTGCCGAACTTAAAGCTTGTTAATCCGTTCAACACTCCTGTCACGATCGAGCATTTGTTGACGCATACGACGGGATTCGAGATTCGTGATCCTAAACCGGAAGATCTTCATTTCGATTTCAACAAGATCGTCTCTATTGAAGAATATGTACAAGCCAACTTGCCGCCGGTTGTTCGCAAGCCTGGCAGCTCTTATATGTATGACAATTTCGCCTCTCTAGTGCTCGGACTAGTCGTTGAGAAAGTAAGCGGCGTACCTTATGAGACGTATATGGATCAAAATGTTTTCAAACCGCTGGGCATGAACAACAGCGGCTTCAAGCTTGAAGGCAAATTAAAGGAACAGCTGGCTGCCGGATACAGCGCGGCAGGCCAGAAGGTTGAACCGTATGCCGTTACGCCAACGATTATGCCGCATGGAGGCATGCTTTCGACTGCCGAAGACGTAGGCAAATTCATGATTGCTTTCCTGAATGGCGGAGCGACGGAATCCAGCCGTATCCTCGCGGAGAACACGGTAGATCAGATGGAGGTGTACCGCTCATCCATTCATCCGCTATTGCCGGATACGACTTACGGATTCGAAGCACCGTTCCAGATTCCTGGTGCGGGAAGCAGCTCCAAGATTATTACGAAAGCCGGCGATCTGACTGATTTCAGCTCTTATTTATTCCTTATTCCGGAGCAGAATACCGGCGTGTTCTTGACGTACAACCAGCAAGGCGTTCTGCGCAACCTGTTCTACCCGCAATTCATTCAGACATTTTTCCCGCAATATGCTGCGCCTGCGCAACTGCCGCAGTACTTGCCTGCTTCGGCAGACGAGTTGAACAAGTTCACCGGCTACTATGCGGATCTTCGGATCAAGAGCATTATTTCGAATCTGAAGCCGGGTGAGGCAGGTCTGACCATTGCCGACGCATTCATCGGACCTCGCCAGCTGAAGCAAGTGGATGCCAACTTGTTTGTCGACGGACTGACAAATCAATTCACCGCCTTCAAGCTGGATGAGAACGGAAACGTTCTCTATATGAAAGAGCCTTATCTGAACCCGCTTGGTTATGCGAGCAAAGGTGTAAAGGCTGCTGGCTTTACGGATGTGACTGCCGAGCATGCGTATGCAGAGCAAATATTTGCTCTTCAGTCGCTTGGTTATTATGCGAACGATGCAAGCATCGCCTTTCAGCCTGAACGGCAGGTGACTAGAGGGGAATACGTGCAATTTATATTGGAATCAAGCAATCTGAAAGGAAGCGAAACGACCGAGCTAGCGTTCAGCGACTTGACCGGTCATCCTTCGGCAGCTTTCATTCAGATGGCATATGAGCTTGGCATGGTGAAGGGAACCGGTAATGGAAAGTTCGATCCGAACCGTGCCATTACACGCCAAGAAGCTGCAGCTGTGTTATGGGGCTTGTACAGTCTTCAATACCCGCCGCAGCTGTTCGAGAACGTGAAGCTTGGCGGAAAGACCGACGCTTGGGCAATACCAGCCGTTAAGATGATGGTCGCGCTCGGTATTCATGGACCGGAGATTAAGCTTAATGCGGACGGAACAGCCGATTTCGGATCCAAGAACGTGCTGAAGAACCAAGAGTTGGCGGCTATTCTATACGCCTTGCTGACACAGCCGACGGATCAGATCGTAACCGCTCTCGCTAATCCAGGCGCGACTGCGAATCTCTTGCCGCAAGCTTCTTAAAGTCTAGCGTCGATACATCTAAATAGCATTAAATATTAATGCAGAGCCTGCGATTACGTGAACCGGCAACGGAAGCGATAATGGCAGGCTTTTGTGTTTTTAAAATAAATGTTGTGCAGAATGGTGAGGTATACGAGTAGGTTAGTTAGGTTCATGCTATAATAGAATCCGCTAGTATGATATTCATCATTTGCCAATGGCGATGATTAAGGAGATTAAACGTTGAACAACAATCATATTGATGCCGTAAGCGAACTGCCAGAAAACTTCGAGGAGCTTAAGAAAGCCGTCAATCGGACAGCGAGCTGGAGAGACCGTCTGAATGCCGTGAATGAACTCGGCCAATGGGACACGGCGCCTACCATTAAACTATTGCAGCATGTTATGAATGGCGATTCCGTATTTCAAGTGCGCGAGGCGGCATACCGCAAGCTAAAGCAATTGGGTGAAAATGTGCAAATGCCTGCTAAGAGCAAGGGCGAGCTGTTTAAGGGACTTAACAAAATTTTGTTGCGCATCAAGAAGAGCCTGCCAGAGGGACATACGTTCGAGGAATTCAAGGAAAAGCTGCAAAAGACGCGTTCGGATATCTACGATACGTACGAGGGCGACAAAGGCGCGGAGTTTGATTCCTGGCTTCAAGCGATTTGGGAAACGCCGGCTAGAAAGTAGCGGGTGCTCATTTCAATAACAGGGGAAATATGCAAAAAGGGAGCGTGGACGTCTGTCCGCGCTCCCTTTTTGCATATAATTTGCCGCGGATTCTTTCACAATTCTTTTATTGGGGGTTGCTACCATGATAGAGAGGGGTACATGGTTACCCGTTTCTACGTTAAAAGTTGGTAGAGGAGAGATTAATAATGAGAAAATCTGCTTTATGTTTAATCATCGCATTGGCAGTCGGTTGGACAACGATATTTCAGGCACAATATGCTTATGCGGACGAGGAAGGAGACTATACGTACATCATTGACGGGGGGACTGCCACGATTACGGATTACCCTAGAGGGGCTCCGGTGGACGTTATCATTCCAGACACGCTGGGAGGGGTGCCCGTCAGTGGAATAGGTGAAACCGCGTTTTATATTACCGATCTCACAAGCATCACTTTCCCGGATAGCTTGACGAGCATCGGAGATGCTGCGTTCGGCTATAACTATCTCACAAGCGTGGAGATCCCGAACGAAGTAGCCTATATCGGAATGAGAGCATTCGCGAATAACCAGTTGACCAGCGTTGTCATTCCAGACAGCGTAACGACAATGGAGCAGGAGGCTTTTAGGGATAATCAGCTTACCAGCGTTGTTCTATCGAAAGGTTTGACAAGCATTAGCGACTTTGCTTTCAGAGGCAATCTGCTTACTAAAATCGTTATACCGGCGAGCGTAACTTCGATTGGCGGCTATTCCTTCCGTTATAACAGCCTGTCGAGCGTAGTCGTGCTGAATCGCTCCACCGCAATTGATCCACTATCGTTTAATAACAATCAAGCCGTACCGGCAAACTTGAAAATATTCGGTTTCGCGGGTTCGCCCGTACAAACCTATGCGATTGGCAAAGGTTTTACCTTTGTAGACGGATCATCTTTGTTCGGCGCTCTGGCAACGGCCAAGCAGTTATTGGAGGACTATGCTCCGGGCACGGCGATAGGAGAAGTGCCTGCGGGCATCTATGATGATCTAGCGGTCGCTCTCAGCGATGCCGAGCAGTTTATCGATGCGATTACCAATGCATCGATAGCCTCTGATTTGGCTGCTGCCGCTGCCGAACTGAACGCGGTCATTCAGTCATTTAATGGAGCAATCGTTGAGGCGGGGGATGCCGCAGACTTGGTATCGTTGCTGGCGGATGCGGCGCAAATGCTAACCGATCATCCCGCAGGCGCGAACGTAGGCGAGGCGACAGCGGCGGCAAGGGACGCCTTCCAAGCAGCTATTGAAGCGGCGCAACTAATCGCTGACGATGCCGAGAACTATACCCAGCTTCAATTGGATACGGCGGTTGCCGATTTGAATGAGGCTATCGCGATTTTTGAAGCCGCTTGGGTGGAATTGGTGCTGGAGGCTCCGACTGCCGGAGTATATGGCATTCAAGACAGCCTTCGCTTTACGGTGAGCTACGGATACGGAGTAACCGTGACAGGGACGCCGACCATTCCGATAACCATCGGCAATCACGGTACGACAGTCGTCGTTCAGGCTGCGTATACGGGAACGCGCGATACTGCATTGACGGAGCTAACCTTTGAATACGAAGTGCCTGAGGGTTTCTTGGATGAACACGGTATTGCTATTGCCGCGCAAATCAATGTTCCAAGCGGAGCGGGTATTACGCGGGCGGTCGGCGTTGCGGCCTCTCTTGCGTATGCAAGCGTGGACGTGAGCGGAATCCGCGTTGTATCGATCGCGCCGACGATTACGCTCGTCAGTGGCGGGGTTGTCGGCAATAAGGTTGACGTTACGGTAACAGCCGATGTACAAGGGATTATGACAGGAAACACGTTGTCCAAGCTGGCTTGGATGAAAGGAAGCCATGGCACAGCCGGTTTTGCCGGCGGCGCGGGGACGGATATTTTGACGGCCGGACAATTCCAAGTATCAGCGAATGGCATCTATACGGTCTACGCTAAGGATGCCGCAGGCAATGAAGCGGTGAAAGAGATTTCCGTTACAGGAATCCAGACACCGTCCCCCGGTTCCGGCGGGAGCGGATCCGGCAATCCTGACATTGAAATTCCGGCAACGGCAATCATTCTCGTGGACGGCATCCAGACGGAAGTAAGCATTACGACCGAAATAACCTCCGACAAGCAGTCTGTTATCAAGCTTTCGCTGACACCGGAGCAGTTAGCCCAATCTTTCGGATCTGGCCGAACGAATATGGTCATTACAGTCAATGGCATCGGCTCGTCCGTACAGGTGAACCTGCCAGTGCCGACGCTGCTGCAACTGCTGAAAGAACGGCCTGATGCCCGCGTTCAAGTGATCGTGAACGGAAATAGCCTGGATATTCCGCTTACCGCGATCGAACAGCTTTCGGCAACAACTACCTTCTCCCTGAGCGTGACGGAAGCTTCCAACACAGCAAAAGATGCTTTACAATCAGCGGTCGACAAGCGGGGAGCCGCCGTCCTCTTAGATCGTCCGCTTGTATTCGCCTTGGAGGCGGACGGCCGAATCGTGGATGATTGGCAAAGAATTAACGCTCATAAGACGATAAAGCTGACGGCCGCAGTCGACCCTGACAAAGCGACAGTCGTTTGGATGGGTGACGATATGAAGCTTCGTTTTGCGCCAGCGATATTCGCAGGCGACGGGACCGTAACCATTCGGTCTCCGCATGAGGGCATGTATACGATTATTCGGTTGGACCGAAAGTTTACTGATCTGCAAGGACACTGGGCTCAAATCGATATCGAACGGCTTGCAAACAAGCTGATTGTGGACGGAAGACCGAACGGTTCGTTTGATCCAAATGCGACCATTACCCGGGCGGAGTTCGCCGCGCTGCTGGTTCGAGCGCTTGGCTTGCCCGAGACGAGACCAGGAGAGCCCTTCACGGACGTTGATTCCGTGGATTGGTTCGCCGGGGCAGTGGGAGCTGCGAAGCAAGCCGGCTTAATAGGCGGTTATGAGGATGGCTCATTCCGGCCGGAAGCGAACATCACCCGTGAGCAAATGGCCGTCATGATCGCCAAAGCGCTGATCTTCGCCGGGCAATCGCCGCAGATGGAGAGCGCGATACCGACCTTCAGCGATGCCGCCGAGACTTCAAGCTGGGCGGCTGAGGCGACGGGACAATTGGCAGGCTTGGGCATTATCCGCGGCGTTACCGATACGACATTCGTTCCGCAAGCGAATGCCACCCGGGCTCAAAGCGCCGTTATGATTACTCGGATGCTCGCTTACTTGCAAGTCATCCATAAATAAAGGAAAAGAAGCCCTCGTCATCCTTAGGATGGCGTGGGCTTCTAGTTATATAAGGTTTAAGCATCGGTCAACTAATTTGTAGTAACGCTTGGATGGGTCTTGCGGATACCTGCTACATACTCATCCAATTGCTCAGCGGGCTTAAATACCGAGCTGCCGTGGCAAACTTCCAATCTGGCAGGGCGCAGCTTGCTTACGATCGTGCTGCTATTCAGCACTTCGCTCATATCCGGAGTAAAGAGGGGCTTGTGCAGCTTTCCGTTCTTGGACGAGAACAAGTCGCCTGCAAGCAGCACTTGATCCGCTTCATGATAGTAGACCGTATGACCGGGAGAGTGTCCGGGCGTGAAGTAAGGCACTAAGCCGCCGATCGGCTGCGGCTGGCTTTGCCCGTTTTCCTGCAGCGCATGCGTCGCTCCCCTCGGCAAGGTCGTCATTAGCTTCTTGCCCGAGTAGGGGAGCTCGCCCTCGATGAACGGAATTTCTTTGCGATGCGCGAAGACCGGTACATTATGCTTGTTTAGAATGGCCTTAAGCGACCCTACATGGTCCGAATGCCCGTGTGTCAGAAGAATCCGTTTGAGAGGACCGGCTTGAAGCTGCTCGATGAATTTCATAATGCCTTTCGCCATTGTCGGGATGCCGGTGTCGATTAAAGTGACTCCATCTTCCTCGACGACAACCCACACCGTTATAGGGATGATTACCCACGTTCTTAGACTCCACACTTGTTTCGAAATTTGCGTTGCTTTCATTGTTATCATCCTCCAATAGCTAATTTGGATTTAAATCCGATTAACAGAGAGTCGAAGGCTTCCTCGAAAGTGGAGTGAAGGCGCGCCATGATGTCGTCGAGAGGTTCTTCGGTCTGCGAGTAAGTGCTGACGATGCCTTGCAGCATATAGAAAAAGATGCGGTTATAGGCTAGCAAACGTTCATCGTTCATTTGCAGTTGCAAGCATTGTTGCAGCGTATGCCCGAATTGATTGAATAATTCAAGGCGGATTTTGTTGATGGCGAGCTCCGGCTCTTGATCCACTCGAGTTCCTTTCGTGATGAAAATAACCGAGTACATCGATTTATGCAGCAAGCAGACGCGGATGAAGGCGATGCTAATTTCTTGAAGTCTCGTTTCAGGCGGTAGCTCGCTTTGCGCGGCAATCGATAGGAAACGTTCCTTAAGTTCGGTTAAAGGGTTCATGGAGAGCTCGTGCAGAAGCACCTCCTTGTCTTTAAAATAAATATAGATCGTTGTATGAGAGCAGCCAGCCTCCTTGGCGATCTCTCTCATCGTTACAACGTCGTAGCCTCGCTCGGAGAACATCTTGCCTGCAGCGGATAAGATCGCTTGCTTCGTCTCCTCGGAGCGAAGCCGTTGTCTTGTCGTCATGATGGAAAACCTCGTTTCAATGCGATTAAGTAACCGTTGGTTATAATATAACCGACGGTTACTTAAGTGTCAACAAATTCCTTAAAAGTGGTATAATCATCATTAGACGGAACATGAAGACGGAAGGAGAGAGAGGCTGTTATGGGGCAGAAGCCGGATGGATCGTATTACGCGGTTATTTTTACGAGCAAGCGTACGGAAGGTGATCAGGGCTATGGACATATGGCTGATCGGATGGAAGAGCTTGCGGGGAAGCAGCCGGGCTTCATTGGAGTCGAGAGCGTTAGAGATGGCGCGGGAGTCGGAATTACCGTTTCTTATTGGGATAGTCTTGAGGCAATCAGCAACTGGAAGAGAAATGAAGCCCATCATGTTGCCCAGGAGAAGGGCAAGCAGGTGTGGTACGAGCATTACACGGTTCGAATCTGCAAGGTCGAGAGGGAGTACTCGTTCGGATTAGTTTGAATGAACGCACTGACATAGGAGGTAATGATAAATGAGATCAATCCTTTGTATACCGGAATTAACGTTGGAACAGCAGGAGATGGTGCGGAGTGCTGCGCCTGGTTTATCGATACAGTTCGGGGAAGCGTCTAAGAGCTTTGATGAGCACGACTACAAGGAAGCGGAAGTTATATTCGGCTGGGATGCGAAGGTGAGGACGGCAGCTTTGCAGGAGGGGACGAAGCTGCGCTGGGTGCAGAGCTGGTCTTCGGGCATCGACAGTCTGCCACTGACGGAGCTGGAGCAGCGCGGTATCTTACTTACCGATGCCAGCGGCGTACATGCAAGATCAGTATCTGAGACGGCTGTCGCTATGATGCTCGGCCTCGCACGAGGTATTGCAACGGCCGTTCGCAATCAGCATTCGGGCTTATGGGAAAGCCCGGTAACGCTGGCGGAGGTGAACGGAGGCACGGTGGCGATAGTCGGCGCAGGGGAAATCGGCCGAGAGGTTGCCCGTATAGCGCGGGCGTTCGATATGCGCGTGATTGCCGTACGCCGATCGGGAGGCACGATGGCGGAGGCCGACGTCGTCTACGAGACGGCAAGACTCGATGATGCGCTGAGGGAAGCCGATTATGTCGTTAATATTTTACCTCTTACGAACGAGACGGAGCATATATTCAATGCGGAGCGATTCGCCGTTATGAAGCGCGGCGCATACTTTATTAATGTTGGACGAGGTGGGACGGTTCGGACTGATGATCTCATTGAAGCGCTGAATAAGGGGATCATCGCTGGCGCAGGACTTGATGTGTTCGAACAAGAGCCGCTGCCTGCGGACCATCCTCTGTGGTCGATGCCGAACGTCATTATAACACCGCATAATGCCGGTGGAATGACCGTGCGCAACACGGAGCGGCTAGTGAAGCTGTTCGTGAACAATCTGAAGATCTATTTATCCGGCGAGTCCGGAAGCTTGCGCAATCTGGTTGATTATAGCAAGAAGTACTAATAGAAGAAGGAGGTGTCTCGAAAGCCGTTGGCTTGAGGACACCTCCTTCTTCTTAATCGTTATACCGTCGCCGTCGTCTTATACACTTCACGGATCGCGTCTTCGACGTTGGGCTCCTTCACGCTTATATCTTGAATCGGAAGCTTCTGCGACAGCGCGGCGATCAGTTCGGAAGCCGATACGGTTTCCTTCTCGAATTGATACCAAATTTTGAGCCCCTCTTGTTTGATTACGGTGGCGTTAGGGGTGGATAGATCGTCGCACGGCTCTTGAAGCTCTACGACTAACATGCGGTGAGGCGTCAGCTTATGAATAATCGAGTCGATGGGCCCGTCCTCGACGATCTTGCCGTTATTGACGACAATGATTCGGCTGCATAGCTGTTCGACGTCGTCGAGGTCATGCGTCGTCAGAATAACCGTTACATTCCGTGTACGATTAATCTCCTTAATGAAATTGCGGATCGCATGCTTGGCATCGGCATCAAGCCCGATTGTCGGTTCATCCAGAAACAGCACGGATGGGGAATGCAGCATCGCCGCCGCGATATCGCCGCGCATGCGCTGGCCAAGCGATAGCTGACGAACGGGCGTATGGATGAAGTCCTGCAGCTTAAGAACATCGGTCAGCACGGCGAGATTTTCCTCATAGGCGGCTTGATCGATCTGATAAATTCTTCGCAATAGCTCGAACGATTCGCCAAGCCGGAGATCCCAATAAAGCTGCGTGCGCTGGCCGAACACGACGCCGAGCTTGCGAACAACGGCCTTGCGGTCCGCTTGCGGGGAAATGCCGCATACTTTAATCGTGCCGGCAGTCGGGTGGAGAATACCGGTAAGCATTTTGATGGTCGTGCTTTTGCCGGCGCCGTTCGGGCCGATGTAGCCGACGATTTCGCCGGGAGCAATGGAGAAGCTAATGCCGTTCACGCCGTTAAATTTTGTTTTTTTCGGAAACAGCAAGCTTTTGAGCGAGCCGCGAAGTCCGCTTTCTTTTTTCACGATGATATATTCTTTCACGAGATCCTTTACTTCGATGACGGCTTCCATTCCCATTCTCGTAATGTCCCCCTATGAGCCTGCGCTCTCGTAGTTTTTCATGCCGTATCTAAAAATAATGCTCGCAAGCAAGAAGCATATCAATCCGACTGCAGGCGTCCAAAGCGCGAAGCTGAGCGGAAGCTCAAACCCGCCGTTATCCGTACCGAGAAACTCGGCAGCGGGGTAGAAGCTGATGAATCCGATCGGAATGACGAAAGTGAATAGCGCTTGCAGAAAATAAGGGTACATGCTCAGCGGGTACATCGTTGCGCGTTCCAGCATGGCGAGGGCGAAGCCTACCATGGAGCCGTTCCGCTTCGTCCAGAAAGCAATCGCGCCCAAGCTGGTGAACAGGGCTGCCCGAATCAGAATACCGCCGATCAGCACGAGAATGAGCTTGCCGACGTTGACCAGCGTCCATTCGAAACCGGCTATTTCACAGCCGTAGATGAATATAATTACGCCAGGAATGCAATCAATGAGTCCGATAAAGTTCACATAGCTTGCTATGAGCTGGAAGAACACGTTCATCGGCCGCAGCAGCAGACGATCGAAGCCGCCGTTAATGACCATTTGATCGATACTCCATGTATTGATGAAGAAGACGACGAAGATGCCGTGGCTAATCAGTCCGAGTCCATACAGGAACGTAAGCTGGGGAAAATCCCATCCGTTCAGCGGTTGGAACCGGTCGACGATAATCTTCAGCATCCAAATGCCGGAGAAATATTGAATAGGGATCATAAGCAGCCAGCTGAACAAGAAGAGCGGGTACTCCAGCTGCCGCTGAACGGCCAGGCGAGCGAAGCAGGAAGCGACGGATACATAGTGCTTAATCGAGGAGACCATATCGGGTCATCATCCTCCTTGGATTAATGTTTTTTTCTTCGTGCGTGCCCATCCGGCTGCAAGGAAGAGAAAGAGGATAACGACCCACGCGCCCTGGACGGTCATAGCGATTAAGGCATCACCTGCGTTCGTATTGCCGATATAAATGCCGAGCGGTGTCTGGTACGTGTATTGAAAGGGCAGAAACTTCGAGATGGTCTGGACGCTGTCGGGAAAAAACCATAGCGGTATGATGCTGCCGGATAATACGCGAACGATGCTGTCTTTGACCATCCCCATATTGCCGAGTTCCATGACCCAGAACGCGATCAGTCCGACGAGCGCGCTGAGCAACCACAGAATGGCATAGCTTAACAGGCAGCTCGGGAGAAAGAGGAGGAAGCTTTGGAAGGAAGCGGGCCAAGGGATCCCGAAGAAGATGGAAGCAAATACGATGAGCGGAAGCGCTTTGTTCATGAATGAACTGAGCATATCGCCGATGTCGTCGGCGAGGTAGCAAGCTAGAAGCGGAATCGGGCGATAAAAGTCGGTGACGATCTGTCCTTCTCTTATTTTGTAATAAATCGTATTCTGTACGTCGCAAACGAAGATGGTCGAGAGTGTAATCGCTAGAATGGTGTAAGTCGTTACATCCTGCAAGCTGAGCGTTTCGACGGCTCCGGTGCCGCCTTTGTAGGCGGTCTGCCATAAGAAAACGGATGCCAGCGTGAGAATGAGGTTGGTGGCTACAGCGGTGAATACTTCAAAACGATAAGTCAGATTGGTAATAAGCCTCATCTTCGTTATGTACCAATAAGCTTGAAGCATATGAACCCCCTCGAATGCAGCGTAATAAGAAATTATAATGTTAATATATTAATATATGTAAAAGAATTAGGCTACGGATATTTTTATTATAATTATTTGTTATTGATTATTTACCATATAGGCGCCGCAAGGCAGTCTTGAAGGACCCGCAAGTCCCGATCGTGGGATTTGCGGTTTTTCTTTTTTTAAGCGGTTCTCTTATTAGCCTATACCTTGTCCTTTCGTGTCGCATAGCATGTCATATGGACTCCGTTTCGTCAGGAGATGAGCGAAAGAGCAGAGGGGAAATAATAATGACGCATTCATTGTTTATTGTTACGGGATTAAGCGGATCTGGAAAAACAACGACCGTACCGGTACTTAGAAGTATGATGGGAGCCGGATTCAATGTGTATGATATGGATTCCATCGTGGTGAAGGGCGACTATCAAGCCGCTTGCAACAACTGGATAAGAATAGCTTATTTTAATAGTTTAAGTGGACACTGTACGGTTTTATTCGGGGTCATCCCCCAAGCGTATAACCTTGAGCTGTGCGATTATTTCCATAGATTCGATTCCGTGCATTATTTGCTTCTGCATTGCAGTAATGCAGAACGGACCAAACGATTAACAGCTCGCACTCGCAACGTGTGGACGGAAGAAGGAATTGCAGCTGCAAACGATTTCGCCAGCAGGATGTTTGAAGAAGCGATGTTATCTTCGCAGCCTATAGTCGATACCACAGATACACCTACGCCGATCGTAGCGTTTCAAATCAAGGAGTGGGTGATTAAACATTGGGGTGAGCGGAATTAACGCAGTTCATTGGCATCAAAGCAGGTTCATCGTGTAAAATGGTCGTTCTACAGCTATAATTGAAATAGCTGGCGCTGACGCGCCAATTATTATGTGCATAGATAGGATGAATAGCCATGATGAGGCTGCTAGGCAAAAGCATTCGTGATTTTCGCGCCTCGTACCCGAAATTGCTTCTTTTCGAGTATTTATATATGCTACTGACGAGTTCGGTCATCATTCCCGTTATTACGTTTATTTTCAACCGGATATTGACGGTCGTCGGCTCAGGCTCACTGCTCAATGGCGAGGTCTATCGGCTGGGCTTCAGCTACGAAGGTGTTCTTGGACTGATTCTGATTGGACTCGTCGCGTCCTTCGCCTTATTCATTGAACTATGCGTGCTTATCATTATGGTGCAGCAGAAGTACTTCGGCAGAGAAGTGGCGATTATGGACGCCTTTCTGACGACGCTTCGCCAGACGCCGCGCCTGCTCGGTTTCGGTATCGTGCAGCTGTTCGTCTTCCTGCTTGTTCTGATCCCGTTCATCGACTCGCCGCTGTCCGCATCGTTTTACGCGCTGTTCAACGTTCCGATTTTTCTGCGCAGCAAAGTGTTATCGGCCTCATTCATAATGACCTTTGTTTATATTCTAGTGCTCCTGGCTGCCTTGTACACGGTGCTGCGCTGGATCTTCGTATTGCATTTCATGATGCTGGAGGGCAAGACCATTACGGAGGCGATTCGAAGCAGTCTCGTGCTGACGCGGGGGAGAAGGCTGCAGCTTTTCTTCTCGTTATTTTTGCTGAATGCGGCTATTTTCGGCTTGGGCTTTGTGTCGATTCGCTCGTTGTCGCTGTTGCCATCATGGCTTGATATTAATGTGCTAAAAGTGTTTACCGCCCATTATTCGCTTACGGTTTCGACCATTCTTACATATATGCTGACGCTGCTGCTCTTGCCGATTAACATGATCTTTCTGACTCGGCTGTTCTATTCCTTCGGGCGTTCTAAGGGCGTAATGCCGCTGGATAAAGTTCGCGTATATCGGAGTCGGCTGGGAAGGCTGGAAGAACAAATATCTTCGTATATGCGGGAGAAGGGACGAAGCAAGACAAGGCTGATTTACTTGGTCGCCGCTGCTGTTTACTTGTGTTTGGCGTTATTTCTAGGCTTCAAGGCGAATGACAATCTCGTCTATGCCAAGTGGAGCGTACTGATCTCCGCCCATCGAGGGGATACGGAGGATGCGCCGGAAAACTCAATTCCATCGATTACATCGGCGATTGATAAAGGCATCCAATCGGTAGAGATCGACGTGCAGCTGACGAAGGATGGCGTACCGGTTCTAAATCATGATTATAATTTGAAGCGAGTGTCTGGCGTGGAGAGACGCGTATCCGAGCTTACCTATGTGGAGCTGAGCGAAATTGCGATCGGCAGGGATGAGAACGGGGACGTTATTCACATTCCGACGCTTAGCGAAGCGCTCGCGGAGGGGCAGGGAAGGATTAAGCTGCTGCTGGATCTGAAGCCTTACGGTCCGAGCGACGAGCTAGTGAGAAGCGTCGTAGGTCTCGTGAAATATTTTGGCATGGAAGAGGACGTCTATATTCAATCGTTCGACAGCCATACCTTGCAGCAAATTCGAGCGATTGCACCCGATATTAAGATCGGGCAAATCTTATATTTTGCGTTAGGCGACTTGTCGGCGCTGGACGTTGATTTCTATACGATCGAGAAAGTCATGCTGACGGAGCAGCTCGTCGAGCGGGTGCATGGCGCGGGGCGCGAGCTATGGATTTGGACGGTGAACAGCAGGAGCAATATGAAGGAAGTGCTCAAATTCCAAATCGACGGAATCATAACCGATTACCCGGTTCGAGCCCAGTCAATCGTCGAACTTAACCTGTAATGGATGCAAGTGTTATAAAAAAGAACCGCAGCTCTCCATAAGAGGCTTGCGGTTCTTTTGTTCGTTAGGATGCGGGATTTCTCGTCATGGCCGCGGCGTGGATACGGCTCAACGCCAGCTCATCGAAACCGAATTGTACGACTCTGCGTGCCGCCTCTTGCCAAGCAGGACATGATCTTCTTGACGAACGATGGCGAAGACATAGCGGTCTCCCTGATCGGACGCTTGCCGAGCGGCTTCAATCCATTGTTCCGCGGCTCCATCGGGGTAGGGGTGAGGGATGGCCAGCGTTGTGCTGGCTAGCTCGTCTACCATGCTTTTGCTAGATAACGCTGTCTGCCCCGTGTACGCCGAGCAGCTCTAGAGCTGATTTTACACTGGCATCGTTGGCTTTATCAGTCAGATAACTTGCATATAACCGGAGGGTCAGAGTGTCAAAATCATTGCGAAGAACAAAAAGCTTACGCGCATCGAGAAACGGCTGGGCAATGGACTTCGGCAAGAAGCCGAATACCGATCCTTGCAGCAGCATGGTCAGCATGATAGCAGAGTGATCAGTCTGTAGGGCCGGAATGTAGCCAGGTCCAACTAAGGATGAAAACCAGGCCGGGAACGGAAAACCCCACTCGATATGACAGTAGCTTGGAGAGTGGAAGTCGGCCGCAGAGGCTTCTCGATGCTCTTGCGCGGATACGAGCACAATATCGTCCTCGTACAGCAGCATTTTGGCAACTTTCGGGTGATCGGGTGGGTCATAGCGAAGCGCAACATGGACGACGCCGTCGAGCAGCAGGTCGCGAATCATATAGCTGGAATCAATGTAGCTGAGAAATTTAATTGCAGTGTTCTTGTGGCTGCTTCGGTAGGCGAGGATGCGATCCAGGTACTGATAATGCCAGACCGCGCCTGGTCCGCTCAGAACGATTGACTGATCGTATTGCTCGGTAAGCGTCAGCTTGCTTTCTTCGAATAACCGGAGCATCCGCTGCGCGTAAGGATGGAAGGATACGCCGGCTTGCGTCAGGCTTACATTGCGGTTGTCTCGAAGAAACAACGGTTTGCCGACAGCGCTCTCGAGCGCTTTGATCCGGGCCGTAACGGCGGATTGAGAAATATGCAAGTGCTCCGAGGCTTTGGTGAAATTAAGCGTTTGGCTAACCGCCAGAAAAGCTTCCAACTGTGATATGTCCATCTTGCACACCTCTATTATTCGAAATATCGATTATTGTAATAAGAAAGATTCGTTATACAAATTATAATCACGGATTTATGATCTTTCTATACGTTTCGAAGAGAGGGGATTGCAGATGAAATTTACATTTGAACAAGTCATGCAAATCGAGGACATTTTGGAGGATCTGTCTATCCTGCTCAAGGCAGTCGTAGAGGATGGAGCGTCGCTGGGCTTCTTGCCGCCGCTTGCCGATAAGGGGGCGATAGACTATTGGAGAAACGTACTCCAGCAGGACGTATTACTCTTCGTTGCCAAGCACGACCAACGAATCGTCGGTACGGTACAGCTCCATCTATGTACGAAGCCGAACGGACTCCATCGCGCCGAAATCGCGAAGTTGATGACCGATCCGGATTATAGGCGCAAGGGGATTGGCCGTAAGCTGATGCAGATAGCAGAGCAGCGCGCCATACAGGAAGAGAGATCGCTGCTCGTTCTCGATACGAGGGAGGGCGATCTGTCGAACTTGCTCTATCGTTCGCTTCATTACGTACAGGCCGGAATCATCCCGCATTACGCGAGATCGGCGAGCGGTGAGCTGGATGCAACCGTTATGTATTACAAGCTGTTCAGTTAGGCATCATCATAGCTGGGTAATAATGCAAGGAACGCTTTCGAAGCAGACGATAGCGGTACGCCATGGAGTGAAGCGACGCCAATGCTTCGCTCAGGCAGCGGCGGAAGGAGCGGCAGCTCGAGGAGCTCGCCGCTCTCTAGCCGTTCTTGAATGAATTCGCGGATAACGAATGCAAGTCCGAAGCCGCGAAGGGCGAACTGAACAAGCAGATCGATGCTGCCGAGCTCAATCTCGGGGCTGAGCCTTATGCCATTCGCTGTGGCAAACTCATCGATATAGGTCCGTGTGCTTGAGCCCGGTTCAAGCATCAGCAATGGATACTGGCCTAGGTTATCCAAGCCGAGAGGCGTGCCGGCCAAATGTTCGTAGCCTTTGCCGGCGACAAGACAATCGTGAATCGTTGCGGTTTTGCGAAAATGGATTTGCTTATCCGGAGCGGGCGAGCCGACGATGCCAAAGTCGATTTTCCCTTGTCTAAGCAGCGACAGCGTCTCCGGCGTCGTCCGATTCGTGATATGAATGCGGATATGGGGATGTCTCTCATGGAATTGCTCCAGATACGGCAACAAATAATAGTTGCACAGCGTATCGCTCGCTCCGATATGAATGTCTCCGCTATGAAGCTGATTCATCTCCGCAATGGCGCGTTCGCCGCTCTCGATATTCAGGAAAGCTTGTTCGATATACCGAAGCAGAACATCGCCTTCAGTTGTTAGCTTTACGCCTTTGGACGTACGGAAGAATAGAGCCCCTCCCATTCGCTCCTCTAATTGTTTAATGGTATGGCTCACCGCCGGTTGCGTAATATGAAGTTTTTCCGCTGCCGCAGTTAAGCTGCCAGTCTTAGCGACCCGGTAGAATACGCGATACCATTCCAAATTAACGTCCATGTCATTACCTCGCCTTATATCAGATATTACTAATATTAATTTTATTTATATAATAAGCGTAATTATAATGGGGGATGTAACCAAATACAAGCGCGTCCTTGACGCGGCGGAGGCGGATTCCATGACGGTGACGGCAATCGTAGGAGCTAACTGGGGAGACGAAGGGAAAGGAAAAATGACGGATATGCTGGCGGCGCAATCCGGGTATGTCGTCCGCTATCAGGGCGGCAGCAACGCGGGGCATACGATTATTAACCACTACGGAAAGTTTGCTCTGCATATGCTGCCTTCCGGGGTGTTCTACCCTGGAGTCCATAACGTGCTAGGACCGGGAGTTGCGCTGGATATTGGCAAGTTGAGGGAAGAGTACGAGGCGCTTATCGGGCGAGGCGTGCGGAAGCCAAGCCTGCATGTATCGGAGCGGGCGCAGGTTGTGCTTTCCATTCACCGGCTGTTCGACGAGCTGGAGGAGGAGCGGCTAGGTCAGCGAGGATTCGGCTCGACGAAGCGAGGTATTGCGCCTTTCTATGCGGATAAGTTCGCGAAGCTGGGAATCCAGGTTGCTGATCTATTTGAACCGGTTAGATTACGGGAAAAGCTTGAGCAATCCTTAGCTGCGAAAAACATACTGCTCCAGCATTTATATGGACGTGAGCCCATTGAAGCAGAAGTGTTGCTGAACAGCTTGCAGCAGGAGGCGGATTGGATTCGGCCCTTCGTCTGCGATACGACTGACATGCTGCAGGAGGCTTGCAGGAATGGGGAGCCTATTCTGCTGGAAGGGCAGCTCGGCGCGCTTCGTGATCCCGATCACGGCATTTATCCGTATTCAACCTCATCTTCGACAATTGCGGGCTACGGTCCGGTTGGCAGCGGCATACCTGTACGAGCCGTAACGGATGTGATCGCCGTTGTTAAGGCATATTCCAGCTGTGCCGGGGCAGGTCCTTTCATATCCGAGATTGAGGGAGAGGAAGCGGACGAGCTCAGACGCCGCGGCGGCGACGCTGGCGAATATGGCGTTACAACAGGGCGTCCGAGGCGCATGGGATGGTTCGATGTCGTTGCTACAAGGTACGGCTGTATGATACAAGGGGCTACAGAGGCGGCACTTACTAATCTCGATGTGCTTGGCTACCTCGACACGATTCCTGTGTGTACGGCCTACGAGTTGGAAGACGGTACAGTTACAGACAAGTTTCCGTCTACGGGAAAGCTGCAAGGAGCGAAGCCAATCCTGCAGCATTTGGCAGGCTGGCGAAGTGATCTATCGGGCGTACGGAGTTTTGACGAGCTGCCGGAAGCGGCTAAAGCGTACGTTCTATTTATCGAGGAGAACATCGGGGTTAAGATTACGACGGTGTCCATCGGCCCGGGGCGGGAACAGGTTATTATCCGCTAAATTGAAACGCTGTACGGGAGTTAGAGTCTGCCTGCGCTTGTATAAGAGCATATGTGCTCTTACAGGGGAAAGCTGGTATGTGATTGTGTCTGTGAGTGCATTTAGGCTCTTATGGAGCAGATATGGTGGTTCGAGCCTGTTAACGCTCCTCTGTAAGAGCATATGTGCTCTTACAGAGAAAGGCTGGGTATGTGATCACGTTTGTAAGTGCGTATAGGCTCTTATGGAGCGGATAAGATAGCGCGGCTCTAAGAGAGATCGAGTCATACGTGGCTAGCTTTCTACTGAATGTGCGGCATGCGTCACGCGGTTTCTTCCGCCGGCTTTGGACTGATAGAGAGCCAAGTCGGCTTGATGAAGCAACGTTTGCTCGGTATCTGTATCCGTTACGGTCGATATGCCGATGCTAATGGTGATCTGGTAATTGTCCATAGGGGTCTTAGCTACCGTACGGCAAATATTGTCCGCGATAACAATCGCTTCGTCTTGCTCCACGTCCGGCAAAAGGGCTACGAATTCCTCGCCGCCAAAACGGGCCACAACATCCCCTTCGCGCAATAAGCGCTGCAGCAAGCGAGCCAAACTCGACAGCACCAAGTCGCCAACCGGGTGGCCGTATGTATCGTTAATATGTTTAAAATGATCAATGTCGATAATGAGCAGCGATAACGGCTGCCGTGTTTCTTGATATTCAGCGATGAGCTTCTGCAGGCTCTCTTGGAAGTATCGGCGGTTCCGCAGCCCGGTGAGCGGGTCAGTCGACGCTTTGACCTCGAGCTCATGGTTGATCCGCATTAATTCCTGCTGCTTGATCTCATACTCTTCATGCAGCCGTTCGAGCTGCTTGTTCGCCTCGCTGGTCGCCTGGTACAGGTGTTCCAGCCTTTCCTTCGTCTGCAGAACGTCCTTCTCATGCTCGATCCGCTTACGCATCATAACGACAACGCAATCGATGACGATCTGTCCGTCACGTTCTTGGCGAACACCGTTCAGCAGCACGGGTACTTCCTGGTTGTCGCTTGTTCGGAACGACAAGTACATCTCATTCACATGTCCATTGATCTGAATGTATGGATAGAAGTAAGTGTGAAAAAAAAGCTTGTTCGTGACGGACATCGTTGTTTCAATATGACGGCCCAGCAGCTCGTCACGCTCCAGCAGGAGCATATCGAGCAGCGTCTGATTAACGGATTGAACGATTCCCGTATCCAAGATCGAGAAATAGCCGCAAGGGGCTGTTTCTAATTGTATATCCATGTTAACGTTCCTCCACGTATTCCGCTACGCACTGGCCAAATACTGCTTAATGAACCGAATCGTTTCCTCAGGGTGACTCAGTTGAGGGTAATGGCCCTTGGCAGTCATTAGCCGAAGTGTACTCTGCTTCAGATGGTCGTGCAAGTATTGACCTACTTCAACCGGTGAGATGCTGTCGTCCGCGCACTGGAGAATAAGCGTCGGTATCGAAGCGAGCTCAAGCTGGGTACGGCAATCGGAGAGGAAGGTTACTTCCGCGAACTGCCGGGCAATATGGGGGTCTCTCGAGCAGAAGCTCTGCTCCAGCTCTTCGGAGAGCTCGCGCCGTTCCGGATTTTGCATCACGATGGGTGCCAAGTAGCTGGCCCAACCGATGAAGTTCAGCTGCATCATGCTCAGCAATTCGTCAATATCGCTGCGTTCGAAGCCTCCATAATAATCGGGGAGGTCGTTGACATAGCGAGGAGAAGGTCCAAGCATGACGATTCGCTCAAAATATTCGGGATTCCGGATGGAAGCTAACATGCCGATCATGCCGCTTACGGAATGGCCGACAAAGATCGTGTCTCGCAGCTCGAGCCTGTCCATAATGTCCAGTACATCTTGGGCATAGCCTTGCAAATCGTTATATTTGGTCGAATCATAATCGTTAATTTGGGATTTGCCCGAGCCTACATAATCGAATAGGACGACGCGATAGTTTTGTTCGAAGGCAGGGACGATATAGCGCCACATGTGTTGGTCGCAGCCAAAGCCGTGGGCAAACACGATGGTTCGGCTTCCTTCCCCTAATACTTTCACATTGTTACGTACGAGAACATCTAACGTCATAGTAGTCTCCCTCTTTCCTGAGGTAGTTGCTTCTCTCACATTATAGCGGAAAAACACGAATAATGGAGAAGATTCTCCATTCATATCCACTAGATTTATCGGCATAACCGTCAATTTTAAAAATAATATAGCATGATATATCATTATGTGATAAAACTAATATATAAGGAAAAACGAGAGCAGGACAGGGAGTTTGGAGGTATAGGAATGGCGAACGAAACATCATCGAAGCCGATGTACGAGAAAATTTTTGAAACGGTGAAAAACCAAATATTAAGCAAGGAATATGGGGCTGGCGAACGAATACCGTCGGAGAAGGAACTGGCCGATGAGTACAGCGTCAGCCGTATTACGAGCAAGAAGGCGCTCGAGATGCTGGCTGGCGAGAAGCTTATCGTCAGAATACCCGGCCGAGGCTCGTTCGTGCTGGATCCATCTGGAGAGACGGGGGCTGCAGATTCCGAACCATCTGCAAGCCAACTGCCGAGAAGCGCGGGGAGCACCGCGAATAGGAACGATTGCACCACGATCGGGCTTGTTATCACCGACTTCGGCAACAGCTATGGAACGGGCTTGATCTACGGCATGGAACAGGCGTCCAGGGATAATGACTGTTTCCTGGTGCTGCGTCGTTCGTTCGGCATTCCCGACAATGAAGAAGAATCGATACAGAAGCTGCTTAAGATGGGCGTAGACGGACTAATCGTGTTCCCGGCACAGGGCGAATATTTCAACGCGGAGATTCTGAAGCTGGTTATTGCCAAGTTTCCGCTTGTGCTTGTCGATCGCCATCTGAAAGGGGTTGCCGCGGCTTCTATCAGCACGGACAACGTGACGGCAGCCCGCGTGGCGACCGAATATTTATTCGGTCTCGGCCATCGGCATATCGCTTTCCTCTGTCCTCCGCCAACCGACACGTCGGCCGTTGAGGACCGAATCGAGGGCTTCATTCAGGCGCATGCCGAGCAGGGCATTATGGTGGACAAGGAGCTGTGGGTAGCCGATTTGTTCTCTACGCTGCCCGATTCCTTCCGTGATGACGATAATGTAGAGCGTGACGTGCTGAGGTTAATGGAGCATCTGCGGAACAATCCATCCATTACGGCTGTATTCGCTATTGAGTACAATATCGCGCTGCTGGCCAGAGCGGCAATCGAGCGGTTAGGCATGCGCATTCCGCAACATATTTCCGTTATTTGCTTCGACAGTCCGCCTACCGATCTCGGGGGAACCTATGCGTTCACGCATATGCGGCAGAACGAAGAGGAGATGGGGAGGCTGGCGATTGAGCATGTCCTTAGGATCAAGGAGGGGCAAGCGGTCACCAATAACAAAGTCACCTTGGACGCCAAGCTTGTTATTGGGCAATCGACAGGCGAGGCGCCTAACCGGATATAGACAGAGCTTGATTGTTATACCCTCATCGCATCGCGGTGGGGGTTTTCTTTTTAACTGCATTAATATATTAGCATACTAATTCACAGTGAAAAATCAGTTATTGACATACCATTAACATACTAATATACTAGCTACATGAAAGCGGTTTATTATACAGTGCAGAACGGAGGAGCAAGATGGAGATGACGACCGAGAAGCGGTTGCCAGAATCGGTGAAGGCTTTAGTTGCAACCGTAAAGGAGAAGCTGCCGCATCGCGAACGGATTGCGGCCATGTTCGAGCAATGCTTATCCAATACGTGGAATACAACCATCAGACGCGAGGAGGATGGCACCACATTCGTTATAACAGGTGATATACCAGCTATGTGGCTGCGTGATTCAGCTGCTCAAGTACGGCCGTTCCTGCTCGCTGCCGCTGGGGACGAGGAGATTGCCGATATGATCGAAGGTTTGGTCGAAAGGCAATTCCGGTACGTGATTCACGATCCATATGCGAATGCTTTCAATGAAGAGGCAAGCGGCAAGGGACATCTTGGGGATAAGACGAAGATGACCCCTTGGATATGGGAGCGGAAATACGAGATCGATTCCTTATGTTATCCGATTCAATTGAGCTACCTGTTATGGAAAAACACGGACCGAACCTCCCAATTCGGACAGTCTTTCCGGAATGGGGCAGAGGAAATCCTAAAGCTGTGGACGCTTGAACAGAATCATGAGAACGCTTCCAATTATTCGTTCGAACGATTCGGATGTCCAGCATCCGATACGCTTCCGCGTGAAGGCAGAGGGACGCCGGTTGCTCTAACGGGAATGACTTGGTCGGGATTTCGGCCAAGCGACGATGCTTGCCAATTCGGCTACTTGATTCCTTCCAACATGTTCGCTGTTGTTTCTCTTCGCCAGTTGGCGGAGATCGCGCGGCGCGTGATGAATGACAATGCGCTGGCGGAACGCGCCGAGACGCTTGCCGACGAGATCCATCGCGGGATTGAGCAATACGCCAAGGTGGAGCACCCGTCGTTCGGTACGATTTACGCTTACGAAACGGACGGCCTCGGTCAATACAACTTGATGGATGACGCCAACGTTCCGAGCTTGCTGTCTATTCCGTACATCGGTTATGCCTCGGCGGACGATCCGATCTATGAAAATACGCGCAGCTTTGTCCTAAGCGAGAGCAATCCTTACTACTACGAGGGAACGTCCGCGTCAGGCATCGGAAGTCCGCATACGCCGGAGCAGTACATATGGCCAATTGCGCTGGCGATGCAGGGATTAACGGCCAAGGAGCAAGAGGAGAAGGAAAGACTGCTCGATCTTATGGCGCATACCGATGCGGGAACGGGCTATATGCATGAAGGATTTCACGCCGATGACCCGGCTGCCTATACCCGGCCTTGGTTCTCGTGGGCAAACATGATGTTTTGCGAGCTTGTACTTGACGTATGCGGTATACGCGTACGCAAGTAACGACGGTTAGACGGGGAGCAATCCTCTTATAACATAAATAAATGAGAGAACGAAAACCATTAGAGATTCAAGGGAGGCTAGTTCTAATGAAGAAGTGGTTCAAGATGGGGACGATCGCTTTGGCAACGACGGCCGTGCTTGCCGGCTGCAGCGGCAATAACGCAGGTTCGAACAATTCGGGAAGCGGCAATGAGACAGAGAAGCCGGCAGGAGACAGCGGAAGCAAAGGCGCGGTGGAGCTAACGTTCTGGGGCGACTGGGGCGGCGAAGGACAGATTCAATTCGAGACGATGGTTGACGCGTTCAACAAATCGCAAGACAAGATCAAGGTCAAGTACGTGCTGCAGCAGGATATGATTACGAAATTTCTAACGGCAGCGACTTCCGGCGGCTCGCCGGACATTCTGTTCTGGGATAGATGGCGCACATCGCTGTACGCGCCGAAGAACGTCCTGCATCCGATCGACGAATTCATGGAGAAGGACGGTCTGGCTCGCGGCGAGTTTTACGAGGAATCACTCAAAGAGCTCTCATATGGAGATAAATTATACGGTTTACCTTTAACGGTCGATGCTCGCGCTTTATTTTACAATAAGAAGCTTCTTGCGGAAGCGGGCGTTGAGCCGCCTACGACATGGGCGGAGCTCGAAGCTGCTGCGGCAAAGCTGACCAAGTGGAACGGCAACAAGCTTGAAGTATCGGGCTTCTCCCTAGGGGATAACGGTCTGTTCAACATGTATCTGCAGCAAGCGGGCGGCCAAATGCTGACGGAGGACGGCAAGACGGACTTCAACAATGAGCAAGGGAAGCAGGTTCTGGAGCTGTGGGATCGCTTGCTGAACAAGGATAAAGTGTACAAAGTCGGCTTCGAGCAAGGGCTTGGCGAAGGCACGGACGCTTTCGTAACAGGGAAGCTGGCGATGCAGTATACAGGACCATGGATGCTGAGCACCTACAAGAAATACGGCAAAGATCTCGACTTCGGCATCGTGCCGCCTCCTGCGGGACCGAATGGCGACAAGGCAAGCGTCATGGGCGGCTTCGGTCTCGTTATTCCGGAGGGCTCCAAGCATCAAGCGGAGGCATGGGAGTTCATTAAGTGGTGGACGGCGAACAAAGACAATGCGCTGCTATGGGCAAAAACAAGCTTCAATATCCCGGGCTTCAAGCCGGCGCTTGAAGATCCGTTCTTCCAGGACGATCCGTTCTGGAAGCCGATCTTAGAAACGCTGGAGTTCGCGAAGATTCGTCCGCAGCATCCGGGTTACTCCGTCATGGAAGGCGATGCATTGACACCGAACCTGCAGCTGCTTCAACAAAATAAGCAGAGTATCGAGGATACGCTGTCCAAAGCGCAGTCGCAAGGCGATAAGCTGCTCAAGGATAACGAAGTGAAATAATCGGCGTGGATGAAGAGGGGGAGGAGGTCCTCCCTTTCTTCGTTCCGCTAAGAAGGAGGTATTCCTCATGGCTTCCATGAAAAAGCTTGAACGGCATCAAGCGCGAACGGCTTATCTATTCATTACGCCAACGATGCTGCTGTTCATCGTATTCACGGTCATTCCCGTCTTTATGGCGCTTTATCTTAGCTTTACGAACTATGACGTCATTAGCAAAAAAGATTGGGTAGGCCTCGACAACTACAAACGGCTGATCGATGACACTCTGTTATGGACGACTTTCAAAAACGTACTTATCTACTCCGTCATATTCGTTCCGCTGAACATTATAATCTCGTTGTCGCTTGCGATGCTGATGAATCGCGCTTGGCGGGGCGTTAAGCTGTTCCGGACGCTTAATTATTTGCCGACCTTAACATCCGCGGTGGCTGCGGCTACCGTATGGATCTGGCTGCTTCATCCCGAATACGGGCTCGTCAACGGGCTGCTGTCTTCTATCGGCATAACCGGTCCTGCATGGGTAGCGCAGACCGAAACGGCGATGATGTCGATTATTATGCTGACGTTATGGCAATCGGTCGGCTCGAACATGATTATTTATTTGGCAGGGCTGCAAGGCGTGCCGGAATACTTATACGAATCGGCCAAGCTGGACGGCGCTACGAAATGGGATAGCTTCCGATACATTACATGGCCGCAACTGAGACCGACGACTTTCCTCGTCAGCACGATGTCCATCATCGGAGCGCTGCAGTTGTTCGATCAAGCATTCGTGTTGACGCAGGGCGGTCCCGCGAATGTCACGAAGACGCCTGTCTATCTGATCTATCAGCAGGGATTCAATCAGCTTCAGATGGGTTACGCTTCGGCGCAGGCATTCGTGCTTGCCATGGCTATTCTTATTTTCTCGCTTATTAATATGAAAATCAGCAAGGCAGAAGAGTCTGTCGTATAAGGAGGAGAAGCGATGGATACCATCGGAAGCACGGCAACCCTGCGAGTGGTCCGCAAGCTCGCTTATTACATCCTTTGCATCGGTATTGCGGTCGTCATGTTCCTGCCATTCTATTGGAGCGTCCTGACGTCGATCAAGCCGGATTCGGATATATTCTCGATGCCGATCAAGTGGTTCCCGACGGACATTACGTTCGAGCATTATGTCAAAGCGTTTACGACTGTACCCTTCGGGTTGTTCTTCTCGAACTCGCTCATTCTTGCCGCATCGGGCGTGCTTATGAATTTGTTCTTCGGGTCGCTGGCGGGCTTCGCGTTCGCGAAGCTGAAGTTCAAGCTGAGTCAGCCTTTGTTCCGCGTGCTGCTGGCCGCCATGATGATTCCGGGCATCGTTACGATGATACCGAGCGTCTACGTGCTCAAGCATCTGCCGTTGTTCGGCGGCAACGACTTGTTCGGAGCCGGAGGCAACGGGCTGCTGAATTCGTTTTGGGGCATTATTTTGCCGGGTGCGTCCGGTTCGTTCGCAGTGTTCTTCATGAGGCAGTTTTTCCTTACGCTGCCAAGCGACATGATGGAAATGGCGCGCATTGAAGGGGCTGGCGAGTTCAGGATATTTTGGCGCATCTATTTGCCGCTGACGAAGCCGGCCTTGGCTACGCTAGGCATCTTCACCTTCCAAGCGGGTTGGAACAGTTTCTTATGGCCGATGATCGTTCTTAACGATCCCGCCAAAGCGACGATCCAGATGGGGCTGCAGGCTTTCTCGTACAACTATCAGACCGATTACGGTCCGATGATGGCGGGGGCGCTCGTCGCTATTTTTCCGATACTCATTATGTTCCTGCTGCTGCAGCGTTACTTCATTCAAGGGATCGCGTTCAGCGGAATCAAGGGATAGGGGGATAAACACGGCTATGGGTTCACGGAAAGTTGTTCTCCTAACCGCATCCTGTCTTGTTCTGGTCGCTTTGTTAGCTGGAGGAAGCCTATGGGCGGCGGGAGTATGGAAGCCGTTCGGCGGCGGCACTTCGGATGGCGTATGGCAGGAGAGAGCCGATCTCGCGCAAGCGGAGCTGGCGGATTCGTTCTGGAATGAGAGCCGGGGTTTGTATGACAATGTCTCTCCGTGCATCGCGCAGTTATGTACCGACCCTTTCAACTATTGGTGGCAGGCTCATGCCGTTGATGTGCTGGTTGACGGATATGAACGCACAGGCGATGAGCGGTACGCGAAGCTGCTAAGCGGAATGTATGACGGCATAGCGGAGCGGAATGCCGGCGTCTATCCGAACGATTATTACGACGATATGGAATGGATGGCGCTTGCGTGGCTTCGCGCCTACGATGCGACGCGGGATGAGAGATACATGGAGGTTGCGAAGCTGCTGTGGGAGGATATCAAAACCGGCTGGAACGAGGAGCAGGGCGGCGGCATCGCTTGGCGTAAGGAGCAGTTGAATTATAAGAATACGCCTGCGAATGCGCCTGCGGCTATTTTGGCAACGAGATTATATGAGCATACGAACGATAAGGAAGAGCTGGAATTCGCGACTCGCATCTATGAATGGCAGAAAGAAACGCTGGTCGATCCCGATACCGGATTTGTGTGGGACGGTATTAATCGACAAGGTGACGGGTTAGTCGATAAAGATTGGAAGTTTACTTACGGTCAAGGCGTCTATATAGGCGCGGGGGTCGAGCTGTACAAGGCGACGGACGATGAACGTTACTTGCAGGATGCGAAGAGAACAGCTGCTGCTGCGATTAACGAGCTTACCAGTCCGGCTACGGGCATGCTGCCTTCGGAAGGCGACGGAGACGGAGGATTGTTCAAAGGCATATTCGTTCGTTATTTAGGAGAGCTCATTCAGGTGGACGACGAGCCGGAGGCGTGGATAGAGCTGCTGGAGACCAATGCGGCAAGCTTATGGGAATATGGCAAGGATAGCGAGAAGGCACGCTTCAGTAATTCGTGGGCGCAAACACCCGAGAAAGCGGTACAACTTAGCACGCAACTAAGCGCCGTTATGCTGCTGGAGCAACGGGCGCGACTGGAGGAGAGAGAGAAATGAATCAGGCAGAGCATGGGATTTGGGAGAATCGGGCGGATGATGCGCAGGCAGCGCTGGAGCGATTATTTTGGAACGAATCGATACGGCTGTACAATATCGAGACGCCGTGTCCGGACGGCGCATGCAACACGATCTTTCATTACTGGTGGATGGCGCATGCCGCTGACGTCCTGACGGATGGTTATCTTCGAACAGGCCAAGAGGCGTATGCCAAGAGGCTAAGCGTGTTTTTTGATGGATTGCTGGAACGCAACGGCGGCGAATGGCCGAATGAGCTGTACGATGATATGGAATGGATGGCGCTTGCATGGTTGCGCGCGTATCAAGCGACGGGAGCCGCGAAGTACAAGGAAGCCGCGCTCTTGCTTTGGGAAGATATCAAGACGGGCTGGAATGAGCATATGGGAGGCGGCATCGCATGGCAGAAGTCGCAGCTTGATTATAAAAATACGCCTGCAAACGCTCCGGCGGCAATCCTTGCCGCGCGGCTGCATCAAGCGTTCGGATCGGAGCCGGATTTGGCATGGGCCGTAAAGATTTACGAATGGCAGAAAGCCAATCTCGTAGATCCGGCCACCGGCTTCGTATGGGATGGGATGAATCGTCTCGGCGACGGGCAGATCGATAAGCATTGGAAGTTCACGTATTGCCAAGGCGTGTTCATCGGAGCTGCCGTTGAATTATACCGGATCACGAGTGATGATCGGTATTTGGCCGATGCATCGCGTTCCGCTTCGGCATCTCTTGCCGAGCTTGCGCACCCATCGACGAAGCTGCTGCCGGATGAGGAAACGGGCGACGGCGGGCTGTTCAAAGGCATCTACGTTCGCTATTTGACGGAGCTTGCACTCGAGAGCCGCGGTGTGGAGCAGGCGGTTGCCGATACATTAGCTGCTAACGCCAAGCTGTTGTGGGAGCAGGGCAGAACGGGCGAGCCGGTGCTGTTCTCGCCGAACTGGTCGGTGAAGCCGGAGGGCATTGTAACGCTGAGCGTCCAGCTTAGCGCGGTAAAGCTGCTCGAGGCGGCGACGAGACTGAACGCTGCTGGTCTTATTGGGGAGGAGGCGCTCGCCTAATGGGATTGTCCGATCCATTGGTTTCGGCGTGGAATGATTTGGCGAATGAGGCGCAGGCTGCCTTGAGAGAGCGGTACTGGAACGATGAGTTAGCGATGATGAATCAGTGGTACCCGCCTGTCAAAGCTTTCGGGGAAGAGAACTTCTATTATTGGTGGCAGGCGCATGTCATGGATGTTCTAGTTGACGGCTTGGAGCGAACGGGAGAAGCGGCGTACAGGGAACTGCTGAGTAAGCTGGCGGAAGGGGTTCATGCCTATAACGGCGACACCTTCAAACACAATTACTACGATGATATGGAGTGGACGGCGCTCGCCCTATTGCGCGCCTATGAAGCAACTGGTGAAGAGCCCTATTTGTCAAACGTGCTGGAGCTGTGGAAGGATATCAAGACGGCTTGGAACGGTCATATGGGCGGAGGCATGGCGTGGAAGAAGGATCAGCTCGATTACAAAAACACCCCAGCCAACGCGCCTGCCGCCATTCTGGCTGCCAGGCTGTATCGTGCCTATGGCAAGGAAGAAGACCTGGCGTGGGCGGAGCGAATCTATAAGTGGAATCGCGATAGCTTGGTAGACCCCGCCAGCGGTTTCGTGTGGGATGGGATGAACCGGCTTGGCGACGGACGGATCGACAAGGACTGGAAGTTTACCTATTGCCAAGGCGTCTTCATCGGAGCGGGCGTGGAGCTATATCTGGCAACGCGCGATGAGACGTATTTGCAGGAAGCTTGCCGTACGACGAGAGCCTGCTTTGCGGAACTTTGCGATGCCGGGACGCTGCTGCTGCCGGATGAAGGCATTGACGACACGGGTTTATTCAAAGGCATCTTGATCCGTTATCTTATGCAGATGGCCCTGGTAGCTCCGCCAGCAGAACGCGATGCCATCATCGCGGTCATTGAAGCGAATGCCGCATCGCTGCGGGATCAGGGGCTTAATCGCGAGTTGAATCTGTGCGGCCCGTCGTGGTCGATGCCCCCGTTGCTGCCAATCCAATTGAGCGTCCAGCTAAGCGGCATCATGCTCCTCGAAGCGATGGCGAAGTTAGCAAAACAATAGGCGTAAATCTAGTACTCTTTGAATAGGTATAGTGTATACCGAAATGAAAGAGGAGGATTGCGATTATATGGATTCCGCAACGCGCTCGCATGGCGATAGAGTAGAGACGGTCCTGACCTACGACAAAGAGACTGGCGAGATACGGATTATTGCCGCAACCATCGGTGACGACAATAACCTTACCGCAGAGAATGAAATTGTGCTCGATCGCGACAAAGCGCTCAAATTGTACTTGTTCCTTAGCAATATTTTCGCTGAGAGCGATCGTCCTAATTAATCGAATATGGTGAGCTTTAAAGAGTGCATATAAGACTTTTCGTTTGACCCAAAAAAGACGGGGGCGAAAAGTCTTATTTGTTTGAAAAAATGAGCAAAAAAATAGTTCTTGACGCCAATTTATGTCAATGTTATCATTTCGTTAAATACAAGTTAACTCATCGGATTAATTATATATTTGACGCTACCGGACCACCGGAGGTCTCTCTAATCGCACTGAAGGTGCGGGTGGGGAGACCTTTGTCTATTTATAACGATTCGATTAGAAACGAAGACGAGAGGGGTTTTGGATGATGAAGAAAAAGTGGGGGACTTCCAAGTTTGTAGCAGCGGCATTGCTTGCATTAACGATGGTGGTGACGGCATGCGGCAATAACGGAGAGAAAGCAAACGAAGGGGCATCGGGTAAGGAGACTAGAGATATTACGATCAAGATCGGTTATCAGAAGTATGGAACGATTAACATTTTGAAGGCAGACGGAGCGCTTGATAAGCGCTTGAGCGAGGAGCGCAACATTAAGATCGAATGGATCGAGTTTCCCGGCGGGCCTCAATTGCTCGAAGCGCTTAACGTAGGCAGTCTCGATCTGGGACATACGGGAGAAGCGCCGCCAATCTTCGCGCAGGCTGCAGGCGCACCGCTCGTTTATTTGGCGCATGAACCGGCTAGTCCGCAGAGTGAGGGCATTATCGTTCCGAAGGATTCGCCGATCAAGTCGGTTGCCGATCTGAAGGGCAAGACGGTCGTGCTGAACAAAGGCTCTAACGTGCATTACCTGCTCGTGAAGCAGCTCGAGAAGGCAGGCGTCGATTACAAGGATGTTGAAGTTAAGTTTCTGCCGCCGGCAGATGCACGGGCTGCTTTCGAGAAGGGCAGCGTAGACGCATGGGTCATCTGGGATCCGTTCCTCGCGGCAGCACAGACCGCTACAGGCGGCACGATATTAGCTGACGGCAAGGATGTCGTATCGAATCACGAATTCTATCTTGCCACTCGTACGTTTGCGGAGAAATATCCGGATATCGTTGACATCCTCCTAGAGGAAGCGGACAAAATCGATGCTTGGTCGAAGGATCATCCGCAGGAGCTGGCGGAGAAGCTGTCACCGCAGCTTGGCATTGATGTAGAATCGCTGCTGCTGGCGGCAGGCCGTCGCAATTACGGCGTGCAGCCGATCGATGAAGAGCTGATTAAGGCGCAGCAGGCCATTGCCGATACGTTCTTCAATCTGGAGCTCATTCCAGAGAAGCTAGATATTAACGATGCCATTCTTAAATAACCAAATACAAGATGAAACGGCTAACGCCGTCCTTTGGCTGCGCGGCTCGGTTATAAGTAGAAAACTTCTTATATTTTAAATAAAAGGTGAGGGTGATTATGATGAATGTATTCTGGTTTATACCTACGCATGGAGATGGTCGCTATCTCGGCACGAGCCAAGGCGCGCGTGCTGTGGATGCCGATTACATGCAACAGATCGCTGTTGCCGCGGATCGACTTGGTTATGAAGGCGTATTGCTTCCGACCGGTACTTCTTGCGAGGATCCTTGGATTATTGCGTCCTCGCTTGTACCGGCAACGAGACGCCTGAAGTTTCTCGTTGCCGTTCGTCCGGGCTTGATGTCGCCAACGTTGGCGGCTCGAATGGCTGCATCGCTGGATCGCATATCTGGCGGCAGGCTGCTCATTAACGTGGTAGCAGGAGGCGACCCGGTTGAATTGGCCGGCGATGGACTATTCCTGAACCATACGGACCGATACCACCTCACAAGCGAGTTTCTCCAAATATGGCGGAGGGAGCTTTCGGGTGAGAATGTGGATTTCGAAGGCGACTATCTGCATGTGAAGGGCGGCCATGTGCTGTATCCGCCGATTCAGCAGCCGTATCCGCCGCTCTGGTTCGGAGGTTCCTCGGAGGTAGCGCAGGGAATCGCGGCGGAGCAGGTCGATGTGTACTTGACTTGGGGCGAACCGCCAGCCGACGTTGCTGCCAAGATCGCGGAGATGAGGAAGCTTGCGGAAGCTCAAGGCCGCACGCTCAAGTTCGGCATCCGGCTGCACGTTATCGTAAGGGAGACGGAGGAGGAAGCGTGGCAAGCGGCAGATAAACTGATCCAGCACGTCGACGATCAGACGATAGCCGAAGCGCAGCGCATCTTCAGCCGCTTCGACTCGGTAGGTCAGCAGCGGATGGCGAAGTTGCATGAAGGCAGCCGCGAGCAGTTGGAGATTAGCCCTAACCTATGGGCGGGAATCGGGCTTGTCCGCGGCGGGGCGGGTACTGCGCTCGTCGGCAGGCCGGAGATTGTCGCGGAACGGATGCGGGAATACGAAGCGCTCGGGATCGAAACGTTTATTTTCTCCGGCTACCCGCATCTAGAGGAAGCTTATCGGGTGGCAGAGCTGTTGTTCCCGTTATTGTCGCTAGATCAGAAGCCGATAGCCGGTCCGACGTCTATTAGTCCTTTTGGCGAAATTATTGCGAATGTTGTCAAACCTACACCTAGAGCCTCGGCTCATTAATGGAGAGGGTTATAATGAGACATTCAGCTCGCAAGTTCACAACAATCGCGTTGCCGTGGTATATACCCGTACTCATTGTAGTTGTATGGCAAGTGTTAAGCAGTGCTGGCGTGATCTCCACACGAACTTTGCCGTCGCCGGATCAGGTCGTCAGAGCCGCGTTCGAGCTGCTGGCTAATGGAAAGCTTATTGAGGCGCTCGCCGTTAGTACCTGGAGAGCGGCAATTGGTTTCGTAATTGGAGCGGGTATTGGGTTCGTTCTTGGATTATTGAACGGTGTCATCGGATTATCCGACAAACTAACGGATTCGACGCTGCAGATGATTCGAAATGTTCCCCATCTCGCCATGATTCCGCTCGTCATTGCCTGGTTCGGAATTGGTGAAACGGCGAAAATATTTTTAGTGGCGCTCGGCGTTATGTTTCCGATCTATCTCAACACGCTTCACGGGATCAGATCCGTCGATACTGGCCTTATCGAGATGGGCAACGTTTACGGACTAAACAGATGGCAGCTCTATCGCCGAGTGATTTTGCCTGGAGCGATGCCTTCGATTCTCGTCGGTCTTCGCTTCGCGCTCGGTATCATGTGGCTGACGCTCATTGTCGCAGAGACGATCGCGGCTGATTCCGGCATCGGTTATATGGCGATGAATGCACGGGAGTTTTTCCAATTGGACGTCGTCGTTCTAGCGATTATTTTGTATGCGCTGTTGGGTAAGCTGTCTGATTTAATGGCCAAGTGGCTGGAGAGGAGATGGCTGCAATGGCATCCCCATTTCGCAAAAGCGGCGCCGCAGTCGAAGAGCTAGAACTAGAGAGGGAGACGGCGCAAAAATCGCAGGCTGCTACTAATAAGCAACTCTCGGCAGTTGCTCCTGCTGCTTCCGGTGAAGCATCAGAGGCACACGGCGTATCAATCGAACTGAAAGGCGTGTCCAAACGGTTCGGCGAGAAAAAGGTATTAAGCGACCTTAATCTATCAATCGAACCTGGCAAGTTCATCGCGATTGTCGGCCGAAGCGGCTGCGGGAAGAGCACGCTGCTAAGGCTGCTCGCAGGGCTGGACGAAATTTCCTCCGGCTCGCTGACGAGACAGGATGAACCGGTATCCGGCATTAACCAAGATACGAGGTTTATGTTTCAAGATGCAAGGCTGCTGCCTTGGCAGACCGTTCTTGATAACGTGAAGATTGGACTGGCGGGAGACAAGTCGGCGGACGCGGAGCGGAAGGCATATGCCGCGCTTCAATTAGTCGGTCTATCGGATCGGGCTAAGGAGTGGCCATCGATCCTATCCGGCGGTCAGCGCCAGCGCGTTGCGCTTGCGAGAGCGTTAGTCGGCCATCCTCATTTGCTGCTGTTCGATGAGCCTTTAGGCGCGCTGGATGCGCTGACTCGAATTGACATGCAGCGGCTGATTGAACGGTTATGGCAGACGCGCGGTTTCACGGCTGTTCTTGTCACCCATGATGTCAGCGAAGCGGTTGCTTTGGCAGACCGCGTCATTCTGATCGACGAGGGGCAAGTAGCGCTCGATATTCCGATTACGCTTGCCCGCCCGCGGGTGAAGGACAGCGGATTCGCATATTTCGAGAAGCTGATTCTCGACCGGGTGCTTACGCCGGCTGAGCAGTCTGTCATAGATCAGAGCGAATCTGTCTTTGACATCTAATCTATCTAAAAAAAAGTCGGAAGATCGCGGTAGGGCAGCCAATAGGTGCGCTAACGCGATCTTCTTTTGTTTTTTGCTTTATAGGGTTGATGGTGCATCCTATGTCATTATCCAGTATTATGAAGATGAATATATGTCGGGACTTGCAACTGGCGTTGTCGATTCCGAGTCAATCTGTTCGTCGTCTATATGGAGGCTGAAAGAGTTATGATGCCTCACATTATATCGAGGGTAGGTTATGAGTTATGCGATTTATGATGATTGTCAAAGCAAGTAAAGATTCAGAGGCGGGCGCAATGCCCAGCCAAGAGCTTATCGAAGCTATGCAGCGCTATAATGAGGAGCTCGTTAAGGCCGGTGTACTGCTTGCGGCGGATGGACTCCATGCGAGCTCCGGCGGTATTCGCATCTCGTATCCGGAGCCGGGCGGCAAGCCGAAAATAACGGACGGGCCGTTCACGGAAGCGAAGGAGATTATTGCCGGTTATACGCTGATCGAGGTGAAGTCGAGGGAAGAAGCGATCGAATGGGCGCTTCGGATGCCGGATCCGCACGGCTTCGGCGAAGGGCAGATCGAGCTTAGGCAGGTCATCGATCTGCATGATCTGATGGAAGATCCGGAGACGCTGGCCAAGGAGCTTGCGCTTCGCGATCAGATTGAGAGGTCTAAACCATAATGACCGATTCTTTGGCGGGGCGTACGATAGACGCTATCTGGCGCATCGAATCGGCGAGGCTTATCGCTGGATTGGCGCGAATGGTTCGCGATGTCGGCCTCGCCGAGGACTTGGCTCAGGACGCGCTTGTGATTGCGCTGGAGAAATGGCCTGAGTCGGGAATTCCCGATAATCCCGGTGCTTGGCTTATGACAACAGCGAAACGGCGAGCAATTGATCATCTCCGCAGAAGTAAGCTGCGGGATCAAAAATATGAAGAGATCGGACGCGGAAGCGAGCTGTATTCCGAGGATGATGTGAACAAAGCTATGGATGGAGAGGTCGGCGACGACCTTCTTCGTCTTATTTTTACTTCCTGTCATCCTGTATTGTCGCGAGAGGCGCGGGTCGCCCTTACATTGCGGCTGCTTGGCGGACTAACGACTGATGAAATTGCGCGAGCCTTTCTCGTTCCCGAGCCAACCGTGGCGCAGCGAATCGTTCGAGCGAAAAAAACATTAAGCGCCGAGCGGGTCGGGTTCGAGGCGCCATCTGGTGAAGCGCTGAAGGAACGTCTAGCGGCGGTTCTGGAAGTTATCTATTTAATGTTCAACGAGGGTTATTCGGCGACATCGGGAAGCGAGTGGCTTCGTCCGACCTTATGTCTCGAGGCGCTGAGGCTTGGTCGTATTCTCGCCGAGATCGCACCGGGCGAGTCGGAGGTTCATGGGCTTGTTGCGCTTATGGAGCTGCAATCCTCCAGATTCAGAACCCGTGTAGGCGCAGGCGGCGAGCCTATTCTTCTAATGGATCAGAACCGTGCGAAGTGGGATCATCTGCTGATCCGTCGCGGCTTAGCGGCGCTGGATCGAGCCCGGGCGCTTGGAGGACTGCTTGGTCCTTATACGCTTCAAGCTTCAATCTCTGCTTGTCATGCTCAGGCGATGGTCGCTGCAAATACCGATTGGGTACGCATTGCCGCTCTCTACGAAGCGTTGTCGCGCGTCCAACCGTCTGCGATTGTGGAGTTGAACCGTGCGGTCGCGATTGCTATGGCTTTTGGCCCTGCGTTCGGACTGCAGCTGGTCGAAGAGCTTGCCGCAGAGCCTGCACTTGCGACCTATTATTTGCTGCCGAGCGTAAGAGGAGATTTGCTAGTCAAGCTTGGACGAGCTGCCGAGGCGCGCGAGCAATTCGAGATAGCTGCCTCGCTGACGCGCAATGAACGCGAACGCGAGCTGTTGTTGAGACGTGCCGAGGAATGCGGTTAGCCGAGTCGAAATATTTTTTTGTGAAGCGTGTCGATTTCATTCCTTTCCATTCGTCGTCTTAGTAGAAAGCCAAATTCCAACTACTAAGAAATGAGAAAGGTTGATGAGAGAATGAACGTACTGCTAACCCCTTACCTAATGTCGGAGGATGCTAGAACGCAAGCGGAGTTCTATAAGCAAGCGCTTGGAGGAGAGACCATATCTGTCATGACGCATGCCCACACGCCTGGTATTCCAGAGGCATTCAAGAACAAGGTGATGCATTTGGCAATGTCGGTTGCAGGCGGCAACACGCTGTTCATGTCGGATTCCTTCGAGCCAGTGGCCGGCTCTCGATGCTTGAGTCTATCGCTAAGCTTTGAGAGCGAAGCCGAAGCGAAGGGAGCTTTCTCCAAGCTGAGCGAGGGCGGGGTCGTGAAGTATCCTCTCGAGAAGCAGCCATGGGGCGCTTCATACGGAGAGTTGCAGGACAAGTTCGGCGTAACTTGGATGATCGTGAACGAGACGAAATAGGATGTGTGACTAACGATAGCAGAGGAGAATGGAGAAATGAATCAAGAAGTAACTGACTTTATCGATGCATTGCCGGAGTCGTGGCACGCCGAGCTTAGCACGGCGCTGCGCGATGTTGTTCATCGCGCTATTCCGGATGTTCAGGAGCGTATTCAATATAAGAAGCCTCATTTTCTCAAAAACGGCAAGTACGCAGCTGCAATATCGACGTCGAAGGATGCGGTAAGCTTCATTATTTTCAATACGACGGGTCTAGCGCTGCCAGATGGGCTATTCGAAGGTCCGTCTGAACGCAAGACGATTAAGCTTAAGCGAGGCCAATCTGTTGATGCTGACTTGCTAATCCCGGTTGTAAGCGAGGCTTCTAGGGCGTTATAGGGTGAAATGAAGGGGCTGTCCTGAACTAACATGGTCTTAAGGCATGTTCGTTTGGGACAGCCCCTTTTATTGATCTCAATTTATATGATTTTTCACATAAGACCAGTTAAACAAGATGTAAACTGTCAAAACTTATACGATTTATCATACAAAAGTGGTCAATCTATCTACGCACTCAATGATTTAGTACGATTTTTCGATCAAAAACCCAGATTTGACCTATCCGTAAGGTTGTTTTATACGATAAATCGCCTAATTCGCCCATTAGCCCGTATGAAATCCATTCACCTCCGACTAGCTAAAGACTCGCGGCATTTTCCTTTTCTCTGCAGGCTATTTCCTTTAGCTTCAGTCTCCCTATCGCAGTGTAAGAAGATTGATTATTTTCCCAATTATCGGTATAATAACAAGAACATACGTTCTGTTCATTATACAGGGGAAGGGAATGGTTCTGTGGGGCGGCATGATGGGCAACTGCTGAAGTTGGAAGACCGAATGAGGCGGAGCAACGTTCAGGGCATTGGAGTAGCGGTCGTTCGAGATGGTTATGTGGAGTGGTCGGAGAGTTGGGGCGTATTGGAAGCGGGAGGACTTCGGCCGATCGATGCGGACACCCTCTTTCATGCATGCTCCATGAGCAAAATGGTGACGGCAATAGGAGTGCTGCGAGTAGTGCAGGACGGGTTGCTTGATGCGGAGTCTGACGTCAATCGGTATTTGACATCGTGGCAGGTTCCTGACAATACATATACGGACCAGGAGAAGGTAACGGTAGCGAGTCTGCTTGCTCACCACGCGGGTATCGTAGATCCTGACGGAAGCTTCGATGTTCATAATGGAGAGGATGACTTTCCTTCGCCAAAGCAGCTACTATCGGGACATACAGCGTATAATCCGGTTCCTGTAGAGGTAAGACAAGTTCCGGGCAGCCGGTTCTCTTATTCGGATGCTGGCTATACCGTTCTGGAGCAACTCATTGAGGACATTACGGGCGAGTCTTTCGCAAGTGCAATGAACAGGCTGGTGATAGAACCGCTGGAATTAAAGCGCACCTTATTTTGGAATGGCGAAACAGTAGATGGGGAATATGCTAATGCGCGCTTTGTGGAGAATGCAGCAGCAGGGCATGACAAGAACGGCCGCCTAGTTGAAGGAAGGAAGTGGCACTATCCCAATCTGTCGGGGGCAGGCCTATGGACGACGCCAGCTGAATTCGCTGCGTTGACCTTGGAGATTATTCGCGCTTGGGAAGGAAGCGTTACGTCAATATTGCGTCCTGATTTAGCGAGAGCAATGTTGACGAGCTATGGTCCGGCGCCGGGAGTGGGTCTAGGTGTTTTCCTTCCCGATGCCGCTGGAATGCCTTGCTTCTTTTCGCAAGGATGGGGCGTCGGGTATCAATGCAAGATGGTATCATTTCCGAGTCTTAAGAGCGGCGTTGTCGTCATGATGAACGCTGAACCGGGGAAACACCAGGATGAATCGTTAGTCGGTGAAGTCATTAGAGAAGTGAGCAAGGTGTGTGGCTGGCCAATTATTTAGGCCGAGGAACGACAACCGCCGATTGCTCGGCGGTTGTCAGGCATTACAGATGCAGCTTGCGGATGATTTCTTGCTCGGACTGCTCGGCGATAACGAATCCGAGAGATGCATATAGGCGGGCTGCCCGCTCGTTGCCTTGTCGATGTCCGAGCGTGATGCTGCTGCAACCGTGCTTCTCTTTTATATAATGAATGAGCTCAAGCATACCGGCTTTTCCGAAGCGCTTATTTTGATAATTGTGATCGATCATATAAGCCATAATCCAGTAAGCGCCATCGTCGGGATCAACGGCATAAACGGTAAAGCCGATTAATTGTTCGCCCGCATAAATAGCCAGTGGAGTGAATCCGCAATAAGCGGATTCTGCAAGCCAATAGACGGCGGGGCTAGGGAATACGCTTCGCTGTTCTTCTGTTACCTCAAGCGAGGAGCAAGCGTACCAATTATTATGGTCGATCGGCGCAAGTCTGACTGCCGGGCTATATTTTTCGCGAATTTGACCGCATATTCGCAACAGCTTATCTCTCAGCGCAGTGGCCCATTCGGGTGATGTCGCATCGTCCATTCCCTCGACGCTGCGCAGCAGCCTGGCGAATGAATTGAGATCGGAGAACTTCTGAAACAGGGGAATTCGTTCTATATAAAATTCATCCAATGGTTTAATTGATCTGTATCCAGCAAGGAACGACGCTAATTGTCGTCTTGCTTCTTCGCTATCTTGTTCGAGAAGATCGGATACAGCGGACGCCACGTCCATCATGAACCAATGAACCATCGCGTCATCGAAATCAATGGCGTAATAAAGCGCCTCATCAGACGAATAAAACATATTATCGGTCTCGAAATCATAGTGAATAAGTCCGGTATGTCCCTCACCGATTGGCAGCGCTTGAAGTTGTTCGTGTAAGCTTGAGAGCTCATGCTTAAGCGCGGTCTCTTCGGGGTAACGCTGCAAGACCGATGAAACGAAATGCAGCGCATCGTCCCAGCTCTTGCGCGAATTTGTGTCTGGGCGGTACGTTTCGGATAAATAATGCAGCGACGCTAGAGCCTTTCCCCAGCTAGTCAGGTGATCATCGGACATTTTCTCGAGGGGAATATACGAGCCTTTGGCCTGTTCGAATACCGTTCCGAAATAACGCCCATGATCGGTCGATATAGTCTCTAACCATTGCCCGTTCTTCGAACGGACCGGGGCGGCGGCCGGATAACCTTGGGCGATCAAATAAAGGATGAAATCGAGCTCGGCCCCAATTTGCTGGGGCGTATTATCTTCTTCGTGGATGAAACGGAGGAAATATCGTGTTCCGCTTCGTTCGAAGGTATAAACAAAGTTGCTGCTAGCTCGCCAAAACTTCAGCGTGCCTGCATCGTGCTCCCATAATTCAAGCAATTGCTCGGACGGAATAGGGCTTACCGTACCCCGAATCATATTTCTTAAATACATCATTGCCTGCTTGCCTCCCATTGCCTAATGAGAGGTGTATTTTACAAATGCGCTATACGACCTCTCATTGGCTCTTGTCTATTAAGGATCTTGTTCAAACACCATCACTCCTTCAAGTTATTGTAGGGAGGCGACTGGAACTGCATTTGTCGTTTGTACTCATTCCCTCGTTACACATTGTCAGTCAGTTTGCCTCGTGACATCAAGGTACAATTCAGATTAAAGCGAATGTTACCGTCCGCAGGAGACGGGTTTAGGAAACCGAATTGTTCATATTAGAGGATTTGCAATAATTTTTATGCGCGATTAAGCGGGGTGAGCTTTATGGAAGAAAGTCGGGAAGAGTATGACTCTTTGAAAAAGCGGATGGGCAAATTAGCCGTCCCTGACCAGGATTGGGAGATATTTGTGGAGCGGACGATGGTCAGAAGGTTGAAACGGGACTATTTTGCAGTGCGGGCAGGGGAGACGGTTCATTGCGCATACTTCTGCATAAAAGGATTATTTCGCTTCTTCTATACGTTGGACGATGGCAAGGAGTTCACGAAGAGCTTCGCGTTAGAGGGGGATATCGTTACATCTTATGGAGCAATGATTAGCGGCGAGCCTTCCTATTTCTCGATACAGGCGCTGGAGGAGGCGCTCGTCATTGAAATTCCGTATACGCTGCTGTTGGAATTAGTGGACCGGAGCCGTCATTGGGAAAGGTTCTTGCGTCATAGCGTGGAGCAGCTATACAGGAAGAAAGAAGAGCGAGAGCGGGAGTTGCTCTACTTGAGCGCGGCAGAGCGGCTGGAAGCGTTTAAGAAGAAATACCCAGGACTCGATGCGCGCATTCCTCAGTACTTTATTGCTTCCTATTTGGGTATTAGTCCGGTTTCGCTAAGCCGAATCGTCAATCAATCCAAAACTTAACCTATGTTAATGAAGCTCGCTGCGGGTGAAGCTACAATAAACTCATATTTCACTGCGATACGATTGTTTCTTGCCTCCAAAGGAAGGTAGCAGTCGTGTAAGTATGAATAATGAGGGAGTGGGCGGGGATGAGGTTGACGGGCCATACGGTGTTGATTACAGGCGGCGGATCTGGAATCGGGTTCGCGGTTGCGAAAAAGCTTGTTCGAATGGGTAATAAAGTGATTATCGTTGGGCGGGATGTGAGCAAGCTTGAAGCTGCGCGGAGAGCTATCCCTGAGCTGGCCATTCATGCTTGCGATATTGGTGTGGAGGAGCAGCGGGTATCGCTTGCGGAATGGCTGAAGGCGGAGTATTCGGAGCTTTCGGTACTAATTAATAATGCGGGTGTTCAATACCATGCGCGCTTCGATCAGGATCCACCTTCCCTGAATGCTATTCATCATGAACTGGAGATCAACTTTATAGCGGTTGTAAGGTTATGCTCGTTGTTGATTCCTATGCTGTCATTGCGCTCGGAAGCGGCCATCATTAATCTATCGTCGGGACTGGCGATCGCTCCGAAGTCGGGAGCGGCAATTTATTGTGCGACCAAGGCTGCCGTTTCCACATTTACTAGATCGCTTAGGTATCAGTTGGAACAATCTTCAATACAAGTATTTGAAGTGTTGCCGCCGCTTGTGGATACGGATATGGTGCGAGGAAGAGGCAAAGGCAAGATTAGTGCCGATGCTTTCGCTGATCAGATGATTGCGGGAGTGGTCAGAGGGCGCTTTGTACTGCATGTAGGCAAGACAAAGCTGCTTTATTATTTGCATCGTTTTATGCCTAAGGTGGCCTATCGGATTATGAAGCACGGGTTATAAATCTAGGATGATGAATGGTTCAGGCGTTATAAGGTTGACATAATGGAGGGGCAGTGCGGGATGAACAGTCCTGTGTTGCTCCTTTTATGCGTGGAATTGATAGCCCTTTTAGACAAACCTATGCTCTTTTATAGAAGTTTTTGTGTGTAATACAGATGAGAGTACAATCACTAGATGAAAAGAATCCATTAACTAATCATATGTGGGTTACGGGAGTGTTGGGGAAATTGGAAGCGGGATGACGACTATTGTAACGGGGGCCCAGAAGGTCTATGAATATGTATTGCGGTAATCCCAAATGTAAGGCGGGCGGCTCATGCGCAGGCGGGTTAAGTTGTGATGGACTTAAGCCTAAAAAAGGAATAACGGGAGCAACGGGGGCTACTGGAGCTACAGGAGCTACAGGTGCGACAGGCCTGAGTGGTGTTACTGGGGCAACTGGCGCTACAGGTCCAACGGGTGGAACTGGTGCAACCGGGGAGACTGGTCCGACCGGTGAAACTGGAGTGACTGGTGCGACCGGGGTGGCGGGCTCAACTGGTGTAACAGGAGCAACGGGTGCGACTGGTCTAACTGGAGCAACAGGATCGACTGGGCCAACAGGTCCAACAGGAACAACCGGTCCAACTGGGGTGACGGGTGCAACTGGTGTTACAGGTCCAACAGGTGAGGCTGGAGCGACTGGCCCAACGGGTGAAACAGGAGCGACTGGTGCAACCGGGGTGACGGGTCCGACTGGAGTTACAGGAGTTACGGGTCCGACGGGGGAGATTGGAGCGACTGGAGTTACAGGTCAAACAGGTGCAACCGGTCTGACAGGAGTTACAGGAGCAACCGGTCTGACGGGATCTACAGGAGTGACAGGTCCAACAGGTCCAACGGGTTCAACCGGAACAACGGGTGAGACTGGAGCGACTGGAGTTACAGGTCAAACAGGAGCAACTGGTCTGACAGGAGTTACAGGAGTGACGGGTCCGACTGGTCCGACTGGTGTTACAGGCCCAACGGGCGAAACTGGTCTAACAGGAGCGACTGGAGTTACAGGTGAAACAGGAGCAACCGGTCTGACAGGAGTGACAGGTCCGACCGGTCTAACGGGAGCGACAGGTCTAACGGGTCCGACTGGTGTAACAGGTCCAACCGGATCAACGGGTGAAACAGGAGGGACTGGTGCAACCGGGTTGACGGGTCCGACTGGTATTACAGGCCCAACGGGCGAAACCGGCCTAACAGGAGCGACAGGCTCGACGGGAGTTACAGGAGTTACCGGTCCGACGGGTTCGACAGGTCTAACTGGTATTACAGGTCCAACAGGAGAAACCGGATCAACGGGTGAAACAGGAGTGACTGGAGTTACAGGTCCAACCGGTTTAACAGGAGCAACTGGAGCGACAGGCTCGACTGGTGCAACCGGTTTGACAGGTCCAACTGGTGAAACTGGTGCAACCGGTTTGACAGGTCCGACTGGAGTTACAGGTCCAACAGGAGCAATCGGTCTAACAGGAGTTACAGGTCCAACGGGTGAAACTGGTCTAACAGGAGCGACAGGCTCGCCGGGAGTTACAGGAGTTACTGGTCCGACTGGTGCAACCGGTTTGACAGGTCCGACTGGAGTTACAGGTCCAACAGGAGCAATCGGTCTGAATGGTATTACAGGTCCAACAGGTCCAACAGGAGCAACAGGAGCAACCGGATCAAAGGGTGAAACAGGAGCGACTGGTGCAACCGGGTTGACAGGTCTGACTGGTGTAACAGGTCCAACGGGTGAAACTGGTCTAACAGGAGCGACAGGCTCAACGGGAGTTACAGGAGTTACCGGCCCGATGGGCGAAACAGGAGTGACTGGTGCAACTGGTTTGACAGGTGCGACTGGGCTTACAGGTCCGACGGGTCCGACAGGTGAAACTGGAGCGACTGGAGTTACAGGTCAAACCGGTTTAACAGGTCCGACTGGTGATACCGGTCCAACAGGTGAGACTGGAGCGACTGGGGCAACTGGGTTGACAGGCCTGACAGGTGTAACGGGTCCGACGGGTCTTACTGGAGCGACTGGTGTAACAGGTCCAACAGGAGTGACTGGTCTGACAGGAGTTACAGGAGTGACAGGTCCGACCGGATCAACGGGTGAAACAGGAGCGATTGGTGCAACCGGGTTGACGGGTCCGACTGGGACAACTGGAGCGACCGGTCCGGCGGGTGAGACTGGAGTGACTGGAGTGACTGGTGTGACAGGTTCAACCGGTCTAACGGGAGCGACAGGTCCGACTGGTGCAACTGGTTTGACAGGTGCAACTGGTGTTACAGGTTCAACCGGAGCAACAGGTCCAACGGGCTCGACGGGTTCGACAGGTGAAACAGGTGCGACTGGGACAACTGGGGTGACAGGTGCAACTGGTATTACAGGTCCAACAGGAGCAACGGGTCCGACCGGTTTAACCGGAGCGACAGGTCTAACTGGTGTAACAGGTCTAACGGGAGCGACAGGCTTGACGGGTGGAACAGGTGCGACTGGTGTAACAGGTCCGACAGGAGCGACCGGTCTGACAGGAGTTACAGGAGTGACAGGTTCGACCGGTCTAACGGGAGCGACAGGTCTGACTGGTGTAACAGGTCTAACGGGAGCGACTGGTGCAACCGGGTTGACAGGCCCGACTGGTGTAACAGGTCCAACAGGTCCAACTGGATTAACGGGTGAAATAGGAGCGACCGGTCCAACGGGTGAGACTGGAGTGACGGGTGTGACAGGTTCAACCGGTCCAACAGGTGAAACTGGTGTTACAGGCCCAACAGGAGCAACGGGTCCGACCGGTCTAGCGGGAGCGACAGGTCCGACTGGTGTAGCAGGTCCAACTGGTTCAACAGGAGCAACCGGTCCGACTGGAGCTACAGGAGTGATAGGCCCAACCGGTCTAACGGGAGCGACAGGCCTGACGGGTGAAACAGGATCGACTGGTGCAACCGGGATAACGGGTCCTACTGGAGTTACCGGTCCAACGGGTGAAACTGGTCTAACAGGAGCGACAGGTTCGACGGGGGTTACAGGAGTTAGCGGTCCGACTGGTGCAACTGGAACGACTGGGGCAACCGGGGTAACAGGTCCGACCGGTGTTACAGGTCCAACAGGAGTAACCGGTTTAACGGGTGAAACTGGAGCGACTGGGGCAACCGGAGTTACCGGTCCGACTGGTGCAACCGGTCTAACGGGAGCCACAGGTTTGACGGGGGAAACAGGCGCGACTGGTCCAACCGGGGTGACGGGCCAGACTGGAGTTACAGGTCCAACCGGTTCAACAGGTCCAACAGGTCCAACAGGCGAAACTGGAGCGACGGGTCTAACAGGAGCGACAGGTTCAACGGGTGAGACTGGGGCAACCGGGGTGACAGGTCCAACCGGCGTTATTGGTCCAACTGGTGTTACAGGTCCAATGGGAGCAACAGGCCCAACGGGTGCAACCGGTTCAACAGGTCCGACAGGTCCGATAGGTCCAACAGGAGCGATAGGTCTAACAGGGGCGACAGGTTCGACTGGTGTTACAGGTCCAACCGGTTCAATGGGTGAAACGGGAGCGACTGGGGCAACTGGGTTGACAGGTCCGACTGGTGTGACAGGTGTTACAGGTCCAACGGGAGCAACGGGTCCAACGGGTGAAACAGGAGCGACCGGTGTTACAGGTCCAACAGGAGCCACCGGTTCAACGGGCGAAACAGGCGCGACTGGTGCAACCGGAGTGACAGGTCCGACCGGTGTTACAGGTCCAACAGGAGCAACTGGTTTGACGGGTGAAACAGGAGCGACTGGGGCAACTGGAGTGACGGGTCCGACGGGTGCAACCGGTCTAACGGGAGCCACAGGTTTGACGGGTGAAACAGGCGCGACCGGTGTTGCGGGTCCAACTGGTGTTACAGGTCTAACAGGAGCAAGCGGTCCTACAGGCGAAACAGGAGCGACAGGTCCGACTGGAGTGACAGGTCCAACCGGTTCAATAGGTGAAACAGGAGCGACTGGGTTGACAGGTCCGACTGGTGTTACAGGTCCAACGGGGGCAACAGGCCCAACGGGTGAAACTGGAGCGACTGGTGTAACAGGTCTGACTGGTGCAACCGGGATGACGGGTCCGACAGGTATGACAGGTCTAACAGGAGTAACAGGTTCAACGGGTGAGACTGGGGCAACTGGGTTGACAGGTCCGACTGGTGCAACCGGGGTGACGGGTCAGACTGGAGTTACAGGTCCAACCGGCTCAACAGGAGCAACTGGTCCAACAGGAGCAACTGGTGCAACAGGTTTAACGGGTCCAACAGGATCAACGGGTGAAACAGGCGCGACTGGGGCAACCGGGTTGACAGGTGCGACCGGTGTTACAGGTCCAACGGGAGCAACTGGTCCTACAGGTGAAACTGGTGCAACAGGTTCAACGGGTGAGACTGGGCCAACTGGGTTGACAGGTGCGACCGGTGTTACAGGTCCAACGGGGGCAATGGGTGCAACTGGTGCAACCGGAGTGACAGGTGCGACCGGTGTAACAGGTCCATCAGGAGCAACCGGTTCAACGGGTGAAACAGGCGCGACTGGGGCAACCGGGGTTACAGGTCCAACCGGTTCAACAGGTCCAACAGGAACTACAGGTCCAACAGGTCTAACAGGAACGACAGGTCCAACTGGTCCGACAGGAGCGACAGGTCTAATAGGAGCTACGGGTTCGACAGGAGCAACTGGTGTTACAGGTCCAACGGGTGCAACTGGGTTAACGGGTTCGACTGGGCTTACAGGTCCAACAGGAGCACCCGGTGTAACAGGTTCAACAGGCTCGACTGGTGCAACCGGGGTTACAGGTCCGACCGGTGTAACAGGTCCAACAGGCTCGACTGGTGCAACCGGGGTTACAGGTCCGACCGGTGTAACAGGTCCAACAGGCTCGACTGGTGCAACCGGGTTGACAGGTCTGACCGGTGTAACAGGTCCAACAGGCTCGACTGGTGCAACCGGTGTGACAGGTCTGACCGGTGTAACAGGTCCAACAGGAGCAACCGGTTCAACGGGTGAAACAGGCGCGACTGGGGCAACCGGGGTTACAGGTCCAACCGGTTCAACAGGTCCAACAGGTCTAACAGGAACTACAGGTCCAACAGGTCTAACAGGAACGACAGGTCCAACTGGTCCGACAGGAGCGACAGGTCTAATAGGAGCTACGGGTTCGACAGGAGCAACTGGTGTTACAGGTCCAACGGGTGCAACTGGGTTAACGGGTTCGACTGGGCTTACAGGTCCAACAGGAGCACCCGGTGTAACAGGTTCAACAGGCTCGACTGGTGCAACCGGGGTGACAGGTCCGACCGGTGTAACAGGTCCAACAGGCTCGACTGGTGCAACCGGGGTTACAGGTCCGACCGGTGTAACAGGTTCAACAGGCTCGACTGGTGCAACCGGGGTGACAGGTCTGACTGGTCCAACAGGCTCGACTGGTGCAACCGGAGTGACAGGTCCAACAGGAACGACGGGTCCAACCGGTCCAACAGGAGCGACAGGCCCGACGGGTGCAACTGGGTTAACAGGCCCGACTGGTGTTACGGGTCCGACAGGTCCAACAGGAGCGACGGGTCCAACCGGTCCAACAGGAGCAACAGGTGCAACAGGAGCGACAGGGCCAAACTTTGCTGCGGAAGGGTTCTCAGCCTTCTTGTCTACCGTTACGCTAAGTGCTTCTGCGCAGCTTACGAACTGGTCGACTGCCAGTCCTTATTACGGCAATGCTAACTTCAATGCCGTGACAGGAAATTACACCATTCCTAATACAGGCAGATATACGATTCTGGCAACGATTAACTACTCGATGACAGCAGCGCTTAACGTTAGCCTTGGGGCAGGAGTTAATCCATATTTTCAAGTGCAAAGGTCTTCCCCGACCACTACCTCCCTTATTACAGGCCTGCTGCCGGTCTTGAACGTGAGTATTGTTCTCTTACTGACGCTAAGAGCGGTGCTTGGAAGCGGGGAAGTAACGTTAGCTGGAGAAGTGACGTTGAACGCAGGTGATGTTATCGGGTTGTATTATGTAGCTAATGGACTTACCGTCAACGTGAATATCGGTGGAGGACCGCCGAACGGGATTGTGTGGTCCGTGCATGAGATCACGTAACCGTACAACTCTGTTACCGAGGCTAGACGCCTATTAAGAACTAGGCATTCTACTATTATTCGCTCTATGTCCTAAGAGTTGTTAACCATACCTGCAATAGATACATTTACTATAAGATGTGGCGTTCATATGCGAGCGAAGGGAGAGGATTACGTGTGATCAAAAAGTACAGAAGAAAAAGACGATTGTTCACCATACCCTTTTCTCTTCGTATGAATCCCTACAAATGCAGAAAAAAATGTCGCCGCAAATGTAAAACAAAGCATAGATGCCGTAGAAAAAAAGACTGTTGCCATCACGAACGCTGCTGCAAGCCGCATCCGCACCCTCCAGTCCCGCCGTGGCCGCCTATTCCTCCCGTTCCGCCAATTCCGCCCACAAGATGCGAGCAACTTATTGATAAGGAGTGCTGCGGAAGCATACTTGTTCAAGGCGTCCAGCCCTCGTTTCAAATATGGCAGTCGGGTGTGGAGTGTTATATCAATATTGTCCAAGTCAGCGTGTATTCTTCGGGTAATAGCACGAATCCATTAATCGTTGACATTGTCGGCGAGGACAATAGACAATTCGTGATTCAGCCAGGAAATACCGTTAATTTCATCGGAAGATCGATTCATATCGTCCAGATATCTGTCCAGAATGCTAACGAGTTTTCATATGTAGAGGGGAAATACGTTGTCTCGACCTCGCTGCACACTCATAATCCTTCCATTGCCAGTTAATAAACAGCATGCAAAAAAAGGTGGTTCTCCAACTCAACCGAGCGGAGTAACCACCTTTTCTAGTTATAGGGGATAACGGACTGTGATGCAGAACTCGCCTTGACCGGCTGCTGTTGCGACAAGGGCAATCGTATCGAACCTTGCGACGGTGAACGTTGCGCTGCTGCTCGGGGTGATGACGATTTGTTGAATAGGGGTAACTACACCGGTTCTTATGAAGTTAACTGTAACGATTCCCGCGCCGCTCTCGAATTTGACATAGCCGGATGCATTAATATTTTGGGATAGATTATTTGTAAAAACCGTTTGGCTGCCCGCAGCAGTAAATTGCCAGTTGATACAAACTTTATCTTGCACGAAAGTTTTGTCTGAGCAACAAGTTAGCGTCGTATTTGCGCACATCCTTTTCTCATGCCTCCCTCTAGAGTTGCTTTCTACCCCTTACTAAATGGAATAACGAGTTGTTATGCAGAATTCGCCTTGATAAGTACCGGCGCTTGCGCCTGGCAGTATGATCTGAATCTCGCTAAAGCGGCGATAAGTGAAAGCCATGCTCGTTCCCGGCGTTAAAGTGAAGGGGGTAGGGTTAATTGCATTGCCTGCGCTATCGAGAAAGTTGACTGTTATAGCAGCAGGTCCTACATCGTACTGTACATAACCTGTACCTACGATATTTTGATTAATGTTATTGGTGAATACGACGATTTCAACATCGGTTGCGACAACCGTTCCGCTCCATGGCGCGCATACTTTATCTTGAACGAAGTTTTTTTCCGTACAACAGGTTAGGGCCGCCGAGCTATTGTTGCAAGACATAGACAAGTACCTCCCCATATATGGTATCTACCTATTAAATGCAGGCGATAGCTTGCATGCTTGGATACTAGCCGTTAGGTCCCCTCAAAATTTAAAAAAGGCCGACCGCTAAACGATCGACCTTCTCCTTATTTCGTTGTTTTCTCGAGACGCTCCACTTCTTGGTTGATTTTCTCCTCCAACGTGCGAAGGGCGGTATTAACGTCTATGCCGGATAACGCGAGCTCTTTGGCGGCATCGGTAACAAACTTGCTGACGTCGCCTTCGAATTCATGCGGTGCGTGGAGCTGGACGCTTTTCGCTTTGAAAATATTTTCGATCTTCTTTCCTTTCAGCGCCTCGATATCGGCACCAAACTCCTTCTCCAGCTCGGGATTCACGATTGACGGCACGCGGCCATTCCGGGATAGAACACGCTGAACCTCATCCGATAAAATATAGTTCAGCACCTGGAATGCCTCGTCCTTATGCTCACTTGTCTTCGAGATGAAGAGCGAGTGAATATTGACTTCCTTCGACGTGCCAAGGGCCTCCTTGAAGTTGGGTACGGGGGCAATATCCCAATTAATAATCTCTCCTTGCTTGCGCAGCTCTTCGAGCGGTCCGACCATATTGGCCAGATAGGTGGGGCGCATCGCCAAAATCTGATCCTTCAGAAACGCATCCTTATTGTACAAGTAGGTGTCGCCTTGGATGTAGCCGCTCACCTCGAACGTTTTCTTGAGAAAGGTGAAAGCTTTCTCCCACTCCGGCGTGTTCACGATCGCTTTTCCCGTCTTCGGATCGAGAGTGCCTAAAGCGAGGCTACTCTGTATGTACGCCGGACCTGCGGCAACTTCAAGCCCGATGTAATTGACGCCGTCCTTCGTCTGGGTTAGCTGCTGGCCGATTGCAAGCGCTTCTTCCCATGTAATCTGTTCATCTGGCGGGTAAGGGACTCCGAATTTATCGAAAATATCCTTGTTGTAATACAATATCGTTTCATTCGAGTTAAACGGTATCGTATAAATTTCGCCGTCCTCGGCGTAAGCCTTGATGGAGTTTAAAATGTCCGGTTTAATGCGGTTTAGGTCCAGCTTATATTTGTCGACGTATTCGTCAAGACTTTGGAGAATGCCTAGCCGCTTGAAGTTGTAGTAGCTTCCAGCGCTTGCATAGATAATATCGGGAACGGTGCCGGCCGACACGAGATTATCGATTTTCTGGCCTTCCGGCGTAACGACTTTCTCGAGCGTAATATGAGGGAATTTCTTCTTAACCGGCTCAGCGATCATCGTATTGAATTCAGTGTCGGTGAAGGTTAAGCCGCTGACATAGAACTTCAAGGTAATCGGTTTCTCGCTGGATGCCGGCTCTTCCTTGCCATCGGAGTTTTGGCCGCAGGCTGCCAGAGAAAGGGAGAGAAAAAGCAGAATTAGGATCAATAACGAACGTTTTCTCATAGATCAACGCCAGCCTTCTTTCTTCTTTAGAGTGAAAAATAAAGGGTTAACCCCTTCGAAGCATGAGAGGATGTTTGGTAATTGGGGTCCGCCCCGGTCCCCAGCCTATTTGCTCGCGGTAGCTGCCAATAAGCCCTTTGCTCTCCAGCTCTGTCTCGGACAGAACGGATTTCTCCTCGGCATCCGGCGACACATATAGCGCATCGGCAGGGCAATACAGCTCGCACATGAAGCAGGTCTGGCAGTCGCTCTGTCTTGCGATAATGGGAATACCGCCTTCCACGCGGTCAAAAACATTCGTCGGACAAACGGATACGCAGAGATTGCACTCGATGCATTTTGATTCACTTACGATTTCGATCACACCGATACAGCCTCCTCTGATACTTGCTCTGTTCTGACTTTGATTTCGTCCAAACCGCTGCTGATTAGCCGGTATCGTTGATTAGGGTCGAGGGCGGGGAAGTCTGCACGCTTATGCATGCCCCTTGTTTCAGTGCGTTCCTTGGCGGAATGGTACATGAGCCGCGCCGTGGCCGTCATGGCTGCAACCTCGCGTGCTTTGTAAGCAGAGGCATTCAACGTGATCGGCTCGCTCCGAATTTCCTTCCACAAGTGATCCAGACGATCGAGAGAGGAGGTGAGCCCTTGCTCGGTGCGGAAAAGGTTTTTGTCGTAGGGGTGAGTCTCCGCCTGTATAGCCTCAATGCGCTCAGACAGCTTAGCAGCGGCTGCGGAGGAATCCGTACTCTGATTCGTCAACGTCGTGGAAGATAAACCTGCAACGCTCCTTGTATGTGCCGCCGCACCAAGCTGCAGGGCATATTCGGCAGCTCCTTGCCCGGCGAAAGAGCCGGAGGACATCGCCCAAGCCGCGTTATGGCTTCCGCCGCCAGTGAAGCCGCCGCATATTAATTCGCGTGTCGCCGCATCGCCGGCCGCATATAGTCCAGGCACGTCGGTTGCGCATGACTCGCTTGCAATACGTATACCCCCGGTGCCGCGTACGGTACCTTCAAGCCGCAAGGTGACGGGGAACATATCTGTGAACGGATCGAGTCCAAGGCGATCGAACGGAAGGAAGAAGTTCGTCTGGCCGACTCGCAGCGCGGGCTTAATATCTTCAGGCGCTTGGTCGAGCCTTGCGTAGACCTGCTTGCCTTGAAGCAGATTCTTCGCGATGATCGAGCGACCGCGCTGGGAGCCGGCACCTTCCACGACCGTGCCATCCTCGTAATAGAACGAAGCATAGCGGTAATATGCTGTTTTCGTAACGGAGGAGAAGGTTGGCGCAATGGCGTAGGCGTTGGAAAATTCCATACCCGAGAACGATGAACCGGCTTCCGCCGCCAGCAGGTATCCGTCACCGGTGAGAACATTGCAGCCGAGCGCTTTGCTGAGGAAGGCGCAGCCGCCGGTAGCGATGACGACCGCCCCGGAGCGCACGCTCCATGGCTCGTTCGTCTGCGTTCGGATACCTCTTGCCCCTCCGACACCATGCTCGTCTGCGAGCAGTTCGAGAACGGGACTGTGATCCAATATTTTCACGCCGGCCTTAAGCGCGATCTTTCGCATTAGCCGCATATATTCCGGCCCTTGCAGCCCTCTAACATGCACCGTACCATCGTCGCTCTCCGGATACGGGTAACCCCATACGGCGAGACTGTTCATTCGCTCGAACGCCTTGTTCAGCACTCTGTCCATCCAAGCGTTCTCGGCCAGCCTGCCGCCAAGCTCGTATCGGCTTAGCTTAGCTTCGGTACGGAGCTGGGCATCCGGCTGGATATACCACACGCCAGTGCCGGAAGGGGCGGTTGCGCCGCTAGATCCGCAAAATCCTTTGTCGGCAAGCACGACGCTAGCTCCAGAATGTGCAGCAGAGATTGCGGCCCAAGCGCCAGCCGGACCACCGCCAATCACGAGTACGTCCGCCTTAATCTCCAGCCCGATTCGGCTGCTAGTTGCTTCGCTCATTATTCATTCCTCCTGAAAATTAGTAATAAAAAAAGGCCGCCGGAAGCAATCAACAAAGTGATTGTTTCCAGTAGCCTGGTGAACAATTAATACTATTCCAATGTATGTTATCGGATTTGAAAATATCATATGCTCCTTTTCTAAAGTCGTCAACCCCTTTTTTTGAGGAGGGGGCAAATGGTCATGATGAACAATAAAACGCGTTTATTTTATGCATGATTATGAAATTTGCCTGGAATCTTTCAAAGACGAGCTAGATAAGATAGAATAAACATAAACTTAACACTACATGTTCGAAAACATAACATAAGTTGCTGGCGAGTGACTGTTGTTGGTTGAGTGTAGGGTGGCAGCCAGAGGAAAGGTGTGATGATATGAGTCTAGAAGCGTTAAATGAACGAGTGGCAACCGATCTTTCTTATCTCGCTTATGGAGGTCCGAACTGGGTACGGCCACGCAGTCACTCGGAAGGGCATGTGTATGATGTTGTCATTGTTGGCGGCGGGCAGAGCGGCTTAAGTATCGCCTTCGCGTTATTGCGCGAACGTGTATCTAATATATTGGTGATTGACGAAAACCCGGAAGGCTATGAAGGGCCATGGGAAACCTATGCGCGTATGATGACGCTGCGTACACCGAAGCATCTGACATCCGTTGATCTGGGTATTCCTTCGTTGACGTTCCGATCCTGGTGGGAAGCGCAGCATGGGGTAGAAGGCTGGGCGAAGGTGGATAAGATCCCGCGTGGCGACTGGATGAATTACTTGCGCTGGTATCGCAAAACGCTTGATTTGCCTGTCGTTAATGAAGTTAAGCTTCGATTAATAGAGCCGACGGAGGAGTATATACACCGGCTTCATGTTGAGGGAATCGGTGCCATATCGGATACGCTGCTTGCTAGAAAAGTTATTCTTGCTACAGGAATCCAAGGCGGAGGCGAATGGCATGTGCCGGAGATGATTTCGGAGAACCTGCCGACGGCGCTTTATGCGCATACATCGGCTCGAATTGACTTCGAAGCGCTTAAAGGCAAGAAGATTGCCGTACTTGGAGGCGGTGCATCGGCATTCGATAACGCCAACTTCGCGCTCGCTGAAGGTGCCGGAGAAGTGCATGTATTCGTACGCCGCAAGGAGCTTCCGCGAATTAATCCGATCCGTCAGATGGAAGGATCGGGCATGATCGAGCGGTTCGCGGCGCTCGAGGATCGCGACAAATACGAGGTTATGGCACATTTCTTCAAGCATAATCAGCCGCCGACGAACGATACGTTCGAGAGGGCGGCGTCATGGCCGGGATTCCGCATGCATCTCGGAGCGCCTTGGGTGGCAGTTGAGGCAGCTGGAGATCAAGCCGTCGTAACGACGCCGCAAGGCAAGCACTCCTTTGATTTTCTTATTATTAGCACGGGGTTGCTGACGGATCCGGCTTATCGTCCGGAACTGAAGTTGGTAGAGCAGCACATTGCCCGTTGGGGCAATCGGTATGAAGCGCCTGCTGAGGTGGCGAGTCCGGTTCTGGATGCACATCCTTACTTGAGTCCCGGTTTCGCTTTCGCTAGCCGGAGTGAAGAGGGGGAGAAGCTGCTGCATGGCCTGTTCACCTTCAGTTACTCCGCGCTCATCAGCTTCGGAGTTTCGGCTTCCGCATTGTCGGGCATGCGATTCGGGGTGCCGAAGGTGGCATCTTCGGTAGCGGAGCAGCTGTTCCTCGACGATCGGGAGACAATCTTGGAAGATTACTTCGCATACAAGGAGCAGGAGTTCGTTGGTGCCCTGCCTCAGAATGCATAATGAACAGCGTTAAGCAGCCGTTGCTCTTCGGAGTGGCGGCTGCTTTTTTATTAACTCAAGCTATTATTGATTAGGCGGATGCTAAGAAGTTAACGCTCTAAAATAGTGATACACCTTGTTCAGCTTTTGTTCGTGTCGTCCTTTCGCGCTCTCCATGCTGCCAAATTCGAAAAACTTCACTTTTTTGATGCCGACATATTGGAAAAGCGCTTTTCTCATGAGAATCTTGTGCGAATTGCCCAGCCAATAAAGCGGATAGAATGCCGGCCCTTTCATGGTGGAGATGCATACGACGGACTTTCCCTTCAGTAAGCCTTCGGGCAGCAGACCTCCCGTATCCCGATAGGCGAAGCCGGAAGCGAACATTTGATCAATGAAACCAAGCAGCATAGCAGGAGGCCGTCCCCACCAGATCGGATAGACGAACACGATTTTATCTGCCCATAGCAGTTGTTCTCTGTACTTGGCCAATGCCGGGTCGGCGTGCATGTCGCGTCTGCGTTTGTTCGCATTGAAGACGAGGACGGGGTTGAAATTTTCCGCATAAAGATCCAGTACTTGAACGTCCGCGATTTTTGGGTTATCGCCAATGCCTGCAAGCGTCTTTTGGAGAAAAGCGTAGCTTAAGCTCTCATGATTGGGATGTGTATAAATGATTAACGTTTTCATGAATGGGTCACCTCATTAGTTATCATATGATAACAAAAAGGTAACACATGGAACAAATGGTTGTCAAATGATAATTGTTTTATAACAATAATTTTGTTATTGTACGCGGTAAGAGGTGATTGCGAAGTGGCGCAAGAAGTCGATAAGAAGGTATTGTTTCAACAATTGGTCGCGTTCATTACTGATGTTCACCAGATGAAGCATGATGTAACGAAAGATCTTTCTATAGCGGACATAACGCCTGCCCAGTACGGAATTCTTGAATATATCGCGGTGTCGCAGCCGGTAACGGTTAGTGAAATTAGCGAGTGCAAGGATATGTCCATGCCCAATACGAGTCGCGAGCTTAAGAAGCTGAGCGACAAAGCGTTGTGCGTGAAGTACGAAGCGGATGATGACAAGAGGAAACAGTATGTTCGTCTGTCGGAACAGGGCGAGAAGCTGATGGGTAATGCTTTTGCTCATATGGAGGATTGGATGGGCGAACGCGTTCGGGGGTTGTCCGGCGAAGAGCTGGGGCAGCTGTCTAATGCGATGGAGTTGTTAAGGACGACGATCTTTCGGGTTGAACAATAGAAGCAGAACGAGCGGATAGTGAATCGCCGCCCGCTCTGCTTCTTTGTTTATTTAAAAATAGACTTTCAACGTTTTGATTTCGAAGGCACGGAAGTCAAGTGAGACAGAATGGCCGCCGATGATCGGCAGGTCTGACAGCTCTTCCTCCAGTATGTTGGCAGTGGTAACGCGTACTGGTGCAGTGCCGAAAGCTAATGTTGCGCCGGATACGGCTGAACGTTCTGCCTCGTAAAGTCTGATGATGATGGCATCATCGTCTTCAGCCGGCTTGACCGCTTCGATAATAATATTCGTTGTATCGATGGACAAGAAGGAGTCGCCGGATCTCGGTGCGGCTCCTTGGTTCGCAAGCAGCGGCACGTTCAGCTCGTATGCCGGTCGTATGACGGATTCGGCGCTGAATCCTGCTGCATGCGGCAGGAATGAATAGGTGACGGCATGAACGCCGGCGTCACCGCGCGGATCAGGGTGGGTGCCGCCCTTGTGAAGGGTAAGGCGCATATCCGATCCGTGAACCGAGATACCGTATTTGCAATCGTTCAGGAGCGCGACGCCGTAACGATTCTCGGAGAGATCCGTCCACTTGTGTGCGCAAACCTCGAACATGCCTTGATCATAAGGAGTGTTCGTATGCGTCGGGCGTTCGACATGTCCGTATTGAACCTCATGTCTAGCTTGGTGGGCGAGCACCGCGACCTCGAAACCTGCTTTGAGCAGTTGATGCTGCTCCTGCCAGTCGATTACGGTCTCGAAGTCGACTTTGGCGGTATTCGAGTGGAATACGAGTTGCTGCTTCAAGGTGGATTTATATCCGATCCGATACTCGCTGCTAATGCGGAATTGCAAAGGACCATCCGCCGTGATGCTGCGTGAGACGAGTCCTGTCTGAAGCTTCAGCTTGCCTTCGATATCGCGGTCGATGTCCCAATTATCCCAAGCCCCGGGAAGGTCTTCGCCCATCAGCAATGCGCCGAGCGGGTGTCCCGCGCCTCGCAGTTCCCTTTTTGCGGACTTGTCATAAAAGGATTCGATATAGCCGCTAGCGTCGAAGCGTACGATTGCATGCGGCGTTTCTAATTGCTGCGCTGCCTCGTCATAATGGAACGGACTGGAAGCTGCATCGGATGGATGGCTTGTGCTGAGCGGTATGAGCAGCGACCCCATCGCCGGTACGGTGGCGCCGCCGATAAGCAGCTTCTCGTTGCCATCAGCATCGATAATGCGCTGGCTTAACAACGATTGATCCGATGGATATAGGTTTGGCGCAATGCCCTTCACGGCAATGATGTCGTTGCGATCCCAGCTCAGCGTATTCCATGCGGTTACGGCATTCTCCTTCGTATTTACGAAGCGGGATAGGAGGGAGGTTGAAGCGGCTTCAGCGGAAGCAATAACCTCTCCGACCTCTTGAATGGCGCGGTCATGCACTTCGGGAATCGATGTGCCGGGCAAAATATCATGGAACTGGTTGATGAGCAAAAGCTCGTACAGTTGTTTGAGTCTTTGGCGATCCGGCGATGAGCCGTCATGGACCGCAGTGATGCTTTCGAACAGCTCCAAGTCGCGCAATGCGAGTTCGGCCTTGCGGTTGTTACGCTTAATCTGGTGCATCTGCGTTAGAGTACCGCGATGTCCCTCGAAGTAAAGCTCGCCAACGTGGAGCGGCGGGTTAACCGCGTTCTCCTCCAATTGCTGCATGAACACGCTTGCAGTCATATGCTCGCTGCGGGGAACGCCTTCCAAGTCGGAGACGCGCCTTGCCATTTCTATCATTTCGTATTGCGGACCGCCGCCCCCGTCGCCGAAGCCGTAGGAGACAAGTCGGCTGTCGTTCACGTGCTTGTGCGCGATCGCGTTATGATTCGCATATACGCGGTCAATAAGCGTCTCGGCATCCGGCCAGCAATGGATTGTATTGAAGTGGGTAAGCACTTTCGTTCCATCGAGTCCTTGCCAGTAGAAGGTATCGTAAGGGAAGTGGTTCGTATCGTTCCAAGACAACTTGGTCGTTAAGAAGTAGCGTACGCTGGCGCTATCCATAATCTGTGGAATCGCCGCGCTATAACCGAATGTATCGGGCAGCCAGAAGCTGTCCGCTGTATAGCTGAAGTGTTCTCTTGTATAACGTTGACCGACAAGGAACTGACGAACGAGCGATTCGCCCGATACGAGATTGCAGTCGCATTCGATCCATACGCCGCCGTTGATTTCCCAACGTCCTTCGGCGATCCTTTGCTTCATCCCGTTAAATATATCGGGATAATGTCTGCGCATGAGCTCGGCATGGAAGGCGGAGCTTTGGATGAATTTGTACTCGGGATATTGCTCCATAAGACTAAGGACATTCGCGTAAGTTCGCGCGCATTTGCGAATCGTCTCGTCGCGTGTCCATAGCCAAGCGGTATCCATATGGGAATGGCCGATTATACCCGTCGTAGGTGCGGAACTGCTAGTCGGCTGCTCGAGTAAAGGCTTCATTATCGCTCTTGCTTCGAGTAGCTGCGGTCGCCACAGTTCTTCGGACACTTCGTCCGGCGATTGTATAAGGAGCGGAAATAACTCGAGCAATGCATTCTCGATCTTGGCTTTGCGGAAAGGATCGACTGCGCCGGAGCTGGCAACTTGAAGCAAGGTGCGCAGATCGAATACGAAGTCTTTCACGTCGTCGCGCCGGATCATTACGTCAATCGAACGGAAGATCCGGTTGTAGCGCTGTTGGCCAGAGAAGTTTGCCTCGCTTACCTGGTACGGCTGTGTTCCGACGCATGGATGTCCGGCATACGCCTCGAAGGCTAGCTCGAAGGCAGTGCCAGCTTGAGCGGCATCGGTTAGCAGGAGCGTGTGATGATTGCCGCGATTGGCAGCTTCGTGCTTGTGGGTGTAGATGCCGCTGGGCTTGCCGCCCACCCAGAAGAATGTCTCGACGCCGTCGGTGTTGGCGGCAATGAACAGCTTTTGTCCGCTGAGCTCATGAGGAACAGTGTAGCTGCCCTTGAACCATGCGGAGCTCCACTCCTGTCCCCATGGCTGATTGCTGCCAGCAGGCTGCCAATTCTCGCGGTCGCTCGGAACTTCGTATCGATGCTCGGCCGTCTCGAAATAGTTGACGGCTACCTCGCCGGTTTTTTGGAATATAAGGGAGGTATATACTTCGTCTAGCTTCTTCAGCTTACCTAATGTTTTGCCTCTGTGATTCGGATGGATCATGTGCGGATAGCTCCTTCATGACGGATTGTAATTGCCATTGGATGAACGACAGATAGGCTGCCAGTAAACGTGGCAGCCATGGATGTTAGTAACACCGATGGGGAATTCGCTGCTACAAATTACGATTAGTATAAGCTGTAGCTCGGCAGTCGGATATGAGGGAAAAACAAACTTTCAATGGGAGTATTGGCGATTGTTGCGGAGGCATGGTATGGAATGCTCGGGGCGGCCTGTAAGAGCATAGATGCTCTTACAGGGCGGAGTAGCATCGAGGTGAGCAGTGGTTATTTTACAGTCTCGATGAGACTGGTATTGTCGTTGCTCTCGACGAGGCGAGTCTCTTCTGGTGTTACTTCGTAGATCCAGTAGCCGCGGAGCTTCTCGTCATTGATGGTGTACTCCAAGTTTTTGGTGAGCGTTACTGTATAGGTGCCGGCATTGGACGAGGCGGCAACAGTGGTGGCGAGCGTTCCCTTCACCTTCGTGCCAGGCTCTTTGCCTCCCGCCGCGACCTCTATTTCCTTTGCTTGTCCGGCTTCGGGGAATTCGGGCATCTCTTTAAGCACGGCTGCTACCGCCTGGACTTCATCGAAACCAGCGGCTTGCTCCGTGGAACTCTTCTGTGTGACTTGCGGAGCTGTTACTTGGTTCGCATTCGTATCCGTATTTGTTTGATCCTCGTTCATACTGCAACCGCTTAGTACAATCGATAACGCGCAGGCAATAACAAGCCCTCTAAACTGCATAGATAGAACCTCCAAAAGTTAGTTAATAGGTTTGACGCCAACTAGACGTTTTGGTTGCGGTTCTTCCTCACACCACTACGATGTCATATAACATAACGCAAACTATCTTGCATATGCTCGGACTCACTCTTTTTTTTGTATAATTCCACAATCCAATTATAAAAATCATAGTTATTCCCCGTTAAAAAGTGCCTAACTCTATTATTGATGTTATAATACATGACATAAAGTAGCATTTAGCGAACGATGCGTAGGAAGATCGAGAGTGATTTTGACGGGAGGTTGACAGAGATGGGGAGCGTGCATGAGGAGCTAAGCGTTGCGAATAAACGTCTTTATAGTGGAACGGCAAGTCCGCTGCTTGTCGAGCTGCAGCATGTAGGGAAAAAGTACCCGAACGGCACTGTCGCGGTGCAGCAAGCGAGCTTAAGGGTTGGCGAGGGGGAGTTTCTGTGCTTCGTCGGACCATCCGGCTGCGGCAAGTCTACCATATTCAATATGATTGCCGGCCTAACGGCTCCAACGGAAGGCAGATTGACCGTTATGGGAACGACGCCGAAGGAGGCGCTTAGGCATAACGATATTTCATTCGTGTTTCAGGAGCATACGCTGTTGCCTTGGACGAACTTAATCTCGAATGTGACGCTCCCGTTAACGCTGCAAGGCATATCGAAGAACGATAGGCAAGCGGAAGGCGAGAGAGTGCTGGAGCTTGTCGGGTTGAAAGACCATATGAAGGTGCTGCCGCGCGAGCTTTCTGGAGGCATGAAAATGCGCGTGTCGATTGCAAGGGCACTTATCTCTAGACCGAAGCTGCTGCTTATGGACGAGCCGTTCGGCGCGCTGGACGAGATTACGCGTCAGACGTTGCAGGACGAGCTGCTGAGTATTTGGAAACAAGAGAAGTCGATGACGGTGCTGTTTATTACGCATAACGTCTTCGAAGCCGTGGCGCTGTCTTCGAGAGTTATCGTCATGACGCCAAGACCCGGCAAAATTTCCGATATTATCGAAATTCCAAGCTCCTTCGAGAGGAATGAAGAATATAGAACGACGCCGGAGTTCGTGGAGTATATCCGCCAAGTATCGGCTGCGCTTAAGCATTAATCGTGCATCATGATTCCAGATCCGGAGAGGAGTAAGAATGACTATGGCTGCTAATGAATCGTACCTATCGAGTTCTCCGTCGGAACAGTCCATGGACACTAGTAATAGAACGTGGAGAGCGAATCCCGTGATTCGTCTCTTGCTGCAGATGGCTCCGCCAATCGTTGTATTTATCGTTGCCATCGGTGCATGGGAATTGATCGTATCGCTCGCGGGCACACCTTCGTACCTGCTGCCAAAGCCGTCGGATGTGTTCGTCGCGGCGAAGGATAATTGGGGCAATCTTTTGTCTTCGGTCTCGACGACGGTGCTGGAGTCCGTGCTGGGATTTGCGATCAGCGTCGTACTCGGCATCGTATCGGCCATTCTATTGTCATTATCCAAGTTGATTGAAAAAAGCTTCTATCCTTACGCGATCATTCTTCAGACGATCCCGGTCGTTGCGATTGCGCCGATCATCGTGATTTGGCTTGGTGCGGGGGTTAACGCCATCGTTATGATTGCATTTGTCATTAGCTTTTTTCCGATCCTATCGAATACGCTCATTGGTTTGAATTCGACCGATACGAATATGAAAAACCTGTTTCACCTATACAATGCATCGAGGCTGCAAACGATCATTCGCCTCCGTATTCCCGCGGCGCTTCCGTATATATTGGCGGGTCTGAAAATATCCTGTTCGCTCGCGGTTGTCGGCGCCATTGTTGGCGAATATATTGCGGGAATCGGCGGAGGCAACGGCGGGCTTGGCTATGGTATTACGATTGCGGCAACACGGTTGCAGACGCCATACTTATTTGCTTGCGGCCTCTCGGCGTCGCTTCTCGGCATCGTGTTCTATTTGCTTGTTAATGCGCTATCGAATCGACTGCTCAGCTCATGGCATGAATCGGCGATGAAGTCCTAGCATTAACATTGCCTTCCTTAAGAGAGAGTGGTCTTATGTCGACTAACATAAGTCTGCTCTCTTATGTATTTATGCACGGATTCTCATTTTAGCGGAAAAAAGGTGACTGCGATGTGTACGACTGGTGCGATTGTTATCAACGGTAATGACGGCAAGAGGCGTGTCTTCGGTTTCAAAACATCCGATTCGCCGTGGACGGGCTTTTGGCATGGCCAGTTGAACGGGCCGGGCGGCTTTGATTCGTTAGCTTACGGCCTCGTGCCGCAGCAAGGCGTGAATGCCGGGATGAACAGAGCTGGACTGACGCTTATTAGCTCTTATTTTGATTATGTAGAGAATGATCGTGGTGCGCAATCAACCGTAGATTCGTCTTCCGCGCCAGCTGTGATAGATAACCCGCATTGGGACGGGGATCTTCGAGGTATCGTGCAAGCCGAGGTGCTTAGCAAATGTGCCGACGCTCCAGGGGCGAGGCAAATATTCGAGCAAGCCTTTGCCGATGTTAACGCGCCGGTTGGCGGTAATCATGTCATCGCTGACGCTAGCGGCTTCATCTATGTTTTCGAGCACTGCAGAGGTAAGATGGCGCTGCAGGATGCGTCCGATGCAGGCTTCGTTGCCCGAAGCAATCAATCTTTTCTGTTGTTTAAGGAGGAGCAGGGGTGCATGGCGGAGGTTACGCGCAAGGACCGCGAGCAACGACTGGAGCAAGCGGAAGGGGTACTCGCCGAACTAAAGCGGAATGAGGGGGATATCGCTTCTGCCGAAGTCATTGATCGCTTGAAGCAGCTTGTTTCGATGCATCGGGGGGCGGGAGATGAGCCGGGTAGCATATGCGCGCACGGTTTGGTGAAGGGGCGGTCGAATGCGGCTGAGCCGCATGAAACGATGAGTGGACTGCTATGGGATATAACGGGTCGAACGATGTTTTACACGATTGGCCATCCGTGCCGCTCCGAGTGGAAGGAACTGCGTTTCGCGTAATCATACACACTTTATAACGGAAGAGGGAAATTCTAATGAACGTCACCTACAACTATTCAGGAAAAAAAGTACTCATAACCGGCGGTGCGTCAGGAATTGGTCTCGCTGCAGCTAGGGCGTATGCGGACAGCGGGGCTGACGTCGCCGTGTTCGATAAGAAATTCGAGACCGAGACGAAGGAGGGGCGTCTCTGGCGAATTCCTGTTGACCTGACGGACTCATCGCAGATTGACGCTGCCTTCGCGAAGCTGGAACGGGAATGGGGCGCACTGGATGTGCTCGTCAACAACGCGGGAATTGAGCTTGTGGCAGGGCTTGAAGATATGGCCGAAGCAAGCTGGGATCTTGTATTTGACACGAATATTAAGAGTGTCTATCTATGCAGCAAGGCGGCGATGCCATGGCTGAAGGCGTCGAAGGGCAATATCGTCAACACGGCATCGCAGCTTGCGGTTGTTGGCGCAGGGTCGTTCACCGCCTATACGGCAGCGAAGGCGGCGGTTGTCAATTTCTCGCGCAGTCTTGCGCTTGAGACGGCTTCATCGGGGGTGCGCGTGAATGCGATCTGTCCGGGAGCGATCGATACGCCTCTGCTGCGCAGACAATTCGCAGGCGGACAGCGCGGTCCGCAAGGAACGATCGAGGATCTGATCGCGATGCATCCGCTTGGCAGGCTGGGCGATGCGGAGGAGATTGCCAATTGCATTCTGTTCTTAAGCAGTGACGCGGCATCGTTCGTAACGGGAAGCGCGATGTTCGCTGACGGGGGTTATACGAGTTTCTGAGGATGCAATCGCAACTAGGCTTGGGGGTGAGAGGGATGAACATGACCGTCGAACAGGCACTATCCATCTTTCCTCTTCAGCATGGAAAGCTTGTTGCTGGAGAGGCTGGGCTCACGCGAATTATTCGCTCCGTTAACGTGATGGATGCGCCGGATATTGTGAATTGGCTGAAGTACGGGGAAATATTGCTGACATCGGCTTTCGTGTTCAAAGGTTACCCGGAGGCGGCGATTGATCTCATTCGCCGGCTGCATGCCGGTGGATGCTCGGCGCTTGGCATTAAGCTTGGACGCTACTGGGAGGTCATTCCTGATCATCTTATCGAAGAAGCGAATGAACTGGGCTTTCCGCTCATCGAGCTGCCTTACGAATATACCTTTTCGGACATGATGAAGGGTCTTTATACGACGTCCCTTGGGGAAGAAGTGAAGGGGCTTAATCTTGTTCTTACGAAGCAAAAGAGTCTTATCCAACTCGCATTAAGCCAGTCTGCGGAGCAGGATGTGTACAATACGCTGTCGGATATTCTTGAATATCCGGTAGCGGTTATTAGCCGAAGCGGCCATTTGCTGTTCAATACGAGCGGCTGGGAGGAGTCGTTCTGGCGGCCGAGACTCGCGACTGCGCAAGGGACGAGATGGTGCGGCTCGCAGGAGACGAGATACTTTCAAGTTCCGCTGCAGCAGGGCGATGCGCTGTACGGTTATTTGATGGTCGTACCGGGCAAGTCGCAGGTGATGAAGGACGAGGATGGCGTATTCGTGCTCGCCGGCGACTTGCTGTCGCGCTACATGGGAAGGAAGAAGCGGCAAGGCGAAGGGGAGCGGGAGGAATGGGTAACCGATCTTCTGATGTACTTGCAGAGCCGCGCGCCGCTGGCTGTCCTGCTCTCGTCGCTCGATAAATACGGGATTGCGCTGCCGCTTGATCAATACCGCTGCGTGCTTGCAACAGTGAACGACCAAGAGGTAGATGCGTTCTGGGATGTGCATGAGAAGCTGGAGTTCGCGCCGGAGCTGGCTGCCTACAAAGGGATTCATATCCCGATCGGCAAAACGATTCTGTCGCTCTATTCGTTAGCGTCGTTGCCGGAAAGCGAGAATCGGGCGCTCGGAGAATGCTTGGCGGCGCTGTTCGGCGGTCCCGGCTCAGAGCGTCTGCAGCCGAAGTTCTACATGAGCAGGATCAAGGACCAAGCGTCGCAGCTGAAGGATGCTTATGCGGAATGCGTCAATACGCAGCAAACCGTTCAGCAGACCGAGATGCCGGGGGCGGTATTTTATGACGAAGATTTAGAAGTATATCGCCTGCTGCAATATATCCCTGATGATGTGCTGGCTTCTTACAGCAGCAAATTCCTTGGTCCGCTGCAGCATTCGGAAGAGATGATCCGTACGCTGGAGCTATTCCTGGAATATGACGGGCAGATCAACGAGGTAGCTAAGCGGATGTTCGTTCATCGGAATACGATTGCTTATCGAATGGAGAAGATCAATTCGCTGCTGCATATTGAGTTTCGCAATTTCAATGATATTTTGAAGCTGAAGCTTGTGTTTTGGCACTACAAGAAACATAAAGAAGAGGATTGAGTTTGCTTACTATTAATATATTATATGAAATTGTTGTCGTGTAAACTTATCTAACTCAAAATATATCATTTTCACAAATCGGCTCCATTATTTTTATGAAAATATAAAAAACGCTGTAAATCGATTGTTTCAAACGGTTCACTCCAACATAATGGTGGTATGAAGTTAGATTATCTAACACAAAACTAACAAGAGAATACGGAGGAGTAACCAGATGAACAGAAAACGCAGTCTCGCTCTTATGGTGTTGTTATGTGTATCGATCGTACTATCGGCTTGCGGCTCCAACAACGAAACGAATAATGCTGCGAATGAAACGAATGACGGAGGCGCGAAACCTGCGGCACTGAAGAAGATTACGCAGGTGACGAACTGGTTCGCCGAAGCGGAGCATGGCGGTCAATACGCGGCTTTGCAACAGGGCTTCTACAAAGAAGCGGGACTGGATATGACGATTCAATCCGGGGGTCCGCAAGTTTCGGGCGTTCAACTGGTTGCCTCGGGCAAGGCGGAGTTCGCCATGGCGCATGCCGACGAAGTGCTGATGGCTCGTGCGCAAGGTATTCCGGTCGTAGCGATTGCATCGGTGCTGCAGACGAATCCGATCGCCTTCATGTACCACAATGAGAATAAGCTTGCCCAGATCGAGGATCTATCGGGTAAGACGACTTACATTTTGCCAGGGCAGCCGTTCTGGAACTATATATTGAATACGAGTGATGTGAAGGGCGTGAAGGAAGTTGCGTATACGGGTTCTATGGCGAACTTCATCAATGACAAGTCTTCATACACGCAAGGGTATGTAACGAATGAATCGTATACGCTGCAGCAAGAGGGCGTTGACTTTGGCAGCATGTTGATCGCCGATGCAACGGGCTATAACCCTTATGCTTGCATGCTTATTACGACGGAGAAATATATACAAGAAAACCCCGAGATCGTTAAAGCGTATGTCGATGCATCGCTCAAGGGCTGGAACTTCTACAAGGACAATTACGAGGAAGTGAATCCGTTCATTCAAACCTATAATCCGGACGCGACGCTGGAGTGGTTGAAGTTCGGCGCGGAAGCGGCGATAGACTTGATCTGGACGGGCGATGCAGTGGAGCATGGCGTAGGCTACATGTCGCTTGAACGGTGGGAGACGCTGGCGAAGCAAATGTTAGAAGGGAAAGTGATCGAGAAGGAGCTTGATGCAAGCAAGGCGTTCACGACGGAGTTTATTTCATAAGTGCAGGATCTAGATTGCGGAGGCGATGAGAATGGAGAACGAGACACGGTTAATTGCAGGCGGAATTGTGCTGACGATGAATAACAACGATGACATGCTGACAGACGGCGCAGTTCTTGTGGAGAACGGGAGAATTGCCGATATCGGGCCATCTACGGAGCTGCTAAGCAAGTATGAAGGCGTAGAGGTATTGGATGCCGCAGGCCAAGTGATTATGCCGGGTCTCGTTAATCTTCATCTTCACTCCGGCCTGATTAGAGGGACGGCTGAGGACCTGCCGGTGTTCGAGTGGCTGCACCGGTATGTCGATCCGAAGCATCGCGCCTTGCAGCAGGAAGAGGCGTACGCGGCTGCAAGACTCAGCTATGCGGAAGGAATTAAGTCGGGAACGACGAGCGTGCTTGATATGTACCGTCACGTTCATCGATGCGCCGATGCGGCTGACGAAATAGGCGTGCGTGCGGTGTTCGCGCCGTACGTGGCTGATCGTCCGGGCTACGATTATTTTGAAACGCTGGAGAGCAATATTCGGTTGATCGAGGATCGGAACGGGAGCGCGCAGGGGCGAATTCATGTATGGGTTGGCTTGGAGCATCTATCGTATTGCACCGAGGAGGCGTATCGCGAGGCGGCGAGAATTGCGGAGAAATATAACACCGGCATTCATACGCATGGCGAAGAATCGATCGAGATGGCGAAGGAAGTGTACAAAAACTACGGCAGATGGCCGGTGGAGCTCTTTTACGACCGGGGTATTCTAGGTCCGCGCACCGTTCTTGCCCACTGTGTATGGATGCAGGAAAGCGAGATGGAGTTAATGGCGAAGACGGGTGCGGCTGTAGCGCATTGTCCTGTCAGCAACCTGAAGCTTGCATCGGGAATTGCACCGATTCACGAGATGGCGGAGCGAGGCATTACAATCGGCATTGGCACGGATGGGGTTAAGGAGAATAACAATCTCGACATGATGGAGGAAATGAAGTACGTTCCTCTGCTGCAGAAAGTTAGGCATTACGACGCGAAAGTGATGAAGGCGGATAAGGTGCTGCGAATGGCGACGATAGACGGGGCGAAGGCGCTCGGACAGGATGGCGAGATTGGCTCAATCGAGCTTGGCAAGAAGGCGGACATTATAACGGTCGACTTCCGCAAGCTGCATCTGACTCCAGTGCTGACGCAGACATACAACAATATTGTCAGCAATCTTGTTTATTCCGCACAGGGCAGCGACGTGCAAAATGTGATGGTAGACGGCAAGCTGCTGATGAAGGACCGCGTCCTGACAACGGTCGACGAGGAGCAGGTGAGGCTGGCGGGACAATATGCAGCCGAGCAATTGCTGGAGCGGCGGGAAGCGTTCATTCCCGAGCAGTACAAGTTTCACGGCGTATAAGCATCCGTAGAAAAAAATGAGCCTTGGAGGGACTACTATGAAAAAATATAAACCATCAGAAACCGTTCTATCTATCTTGGAAGACATCGCACCATCCTTGCTAGAGACGAAGGAAGCCCGTTCCATGCCGGCAGAGATTTATACCTCCGAGGAATTCTATCAATTCGAGAAAGAGGCAATCTACTACCGCGAATGGTTATGCGTAGGGCGCGTAGACCAAATTCCGAACGTGGGCGATTACTTTACCATTACGATTCAGGACGATCCGCTTATCGTCTCGCGCGGCAAGGACGGCGGCATCTATGTCATCTCCGCGGTGTGCCAGCATCGGGGTCATCTTGTTGCCGAGGGCAGCGGCAATTGCAAAAACTTCCGTTGTCCGCTGCACTGGTGGACCTACGATCAGACGGGAGAGCTGGTGTCGGCTCCGGAGATGATCCGCATCGAGCCTTTCGACATTTTGCGCCATGACCATAGTCTACCGCAGTTGAAGACGGAAATATGGAACGGATTTATTTTCTGCAACTTCGATAAGGATGCTGAGCCGCTTGCGCCTACGCTTAAGAAGCTGGACGACGAGATGAAGAACTATAACGTGAACGACATGATTGCGATGCCGTTCGTAGATGTAGAGGACTGCAAGTGGAATTGGAAAATCATGATCGAAAGCTCGCTAGAGCCGTACCATACGACTTATTTGCACAGCGGTCCGCATGACTTCGCGCCGGGCAAGCTTGCCGGATTTATCGACTTTGAGGATGGAGACGGACAAGTGATGCACCCAACGGGCTTCACGCATGAGGGGGCGGGCTTCTCTCCCGATCAGAAGGCGATCTTCCCGATCATTCCGACCTTGTCGGAGGAGCAGCGCAGCAAGATGACGATTGCTGCCGTGCCGCCTATGCTGACGCTTGGTTTGCTGCCGGATCAAATCTTCTGGAACATTATATTGCCGCAAGGACCGGGTCAAATACTGTTCCGCGCCGGACTCTGCTACCCGAAGGAAACGACGGAGCTGCCGGACTTCGAGGAGCGTTACAAACTTGCTAATGATAGCGTGATGGAGATAAATGAACAGGATCTTGCCGCGAACGCTGCGATTCAGAAGGGGATGTACGCAAGATTGTCGAGCCGAGGCCGATATGCAGCGCTCGAACGTACGTTGCCTCAGCTTAACCGCTGGCTGGCGAAGCGATACAATTCCTATTTGAAGGAACACAAAATTACGGTCAAAGGGCTTGAGCATGCATGAGCATCATGTTGAATCTGGAGGTAATCGCTTCATGGATGAGAATGGATTCGCCTATGAGTCGGTGAAGATTCAAACGTTGGACGGTGAGCTTCGTTATATCGTATCGGGAGACAAACAGGCGCAACCGATTGTATTCCTGCATGGCATCACCGAGTACGCGAAGTCGTTCCTTCCTGTCATGAAGCTGATGCCGAAATCATTTTATTGCGTTGCGGTCGATTTAAGGGGCAGAGGCGAATCGTTCAAGCCGGAAGAAGGTTACACGCTTCGCGATTATACCAATGATCTGCTTGCCGTTATGAACAGCTTGTCCGGCCATGCGCAGCGGCCCATTCTAGTTGGCCACTCGCTTAGCGGCCGGATAGCTGCGGCGTTCGCAGCGGAACATCCGCAGCTGATTAGCGCGATGGTGCTGATCGATCCGCCGATCAGCGGTCCAGGCAGGCGGCCTTTTCCGCCGCCGCTGTCTCGGTTCACTGGGCCGAAGGAAGCGATTGAGGCCGGTGATATGGAAGCTTTCGCAGCCTTTTATGCGAATACGAAAATGGATGTGTCGCTCAAGGCGGAGGAACTGCGCGCATGTGCGCTGCCGGCGATCGTGCAGTCGTACCGATCGATGAATGTCGAGCCGTTTCATTCGCATTATAGACGCATAACGACAAGGGCGCTGCTTCTTGCTGCGGAGCTGTCGCCGCTCATTGCGAATGAGGAGCTGTATGAGCTGCGGCAGATGAACGCTTACGTGAAAGTGAAGCGATTGCCCGGTATCGGTCATGAAATTTACAAGGAAGATCCGAAGCTGTTCGTGAGCGAGGTTCTCTACTTTCTAGATGTGTAAATGTATAGAGAATGAGAGGCGATAAGAAATGGCGATTAAAGAAATTTGGCCGGAAGGCATGCCGAGGCCGGCTATCCCATATAGCCCAGCTGTGAAAGCCGGCAACTGGCTGTTCATATCCGGGCAGTCCGCTTCGGACTTGACGAGCGGAATTGCGGAGGAGGCGCAGGTGCATCCTTCCTTCCCGTATTACTCCGATCCTGTCGCCAAGCAAGCGGATTATGTATATAAGCGAGTGAAGGATATCGTTGCGGCGGCTGGATATTTGCCGGAGCATATCGTTCGCGCGAATCAATGGTATGTAACGGATATGAAGCGTGAGGGCTACCGAATTGGCGATCTGACCGTCAACAATAAACGGTATGTCGAGAGCAAGAACCGCTACTTCACGAAGCTTAGTCCGCCAAGTACGGGGATTGGCGTGCGTCAGCTGCTTGTTGAAGGGGCGCTGTTGGAGGTCGACTTCACCGCTTTGCTGCCGGAAGAGGGGCAAGTGCTGGAGAAGGTATCTGCGCCGGATGTCGCGAAGCCTGGACCTGGATTCGCCGAAGGCGTTAAGCTTGGCAATTGGGTGTTTCTGTCGGGGGATATTCCAACCGATTGGCAAGGGAATTGGGGAGCGCCTGGGCAGGAGGGCGAGGTTACTTCGCTTGCGCCAGAAGCAAGGACGAATGGGCTGTTCTGGGGCGATCTGCCGATCCGGAAGCAAGCCGAATACTTGATGGATAAGCTAAGCAAAGTAGCCAAGGCGGCAGGAACTAGCCTGGATATGGCGGTTAAGGCGCATGTGTTTCTGGCTGATCCGAATGACTTCGTTGGTTTTGAAGACGTATGGAGCAAGTATTTTCCGGACAAGTTCGAAGCGCCGTCACGCACGATTGTGCCCCATGTTGAACTAGGTGCGAAGGGCTGCCGGGTGGAAGTATCGCTTGATCTGCTGCTGCCGGAAGCGAAGCATCTGCGCCAACCGATTCGCGGCGGGTGGACGCCGAAGAGTCACGAGTCCGCAGCGATGCGGGCTGACGACCTCATTTACATTAGCGGCTTAATGGCAACGGCGCCGAACGGACTAGCGGCGGAAGCGTCGCTAACACCCGGTCTTCCATACTTCGGGCTCGCAGGCAAGAAACAGATGGCGTTCATTATAGCCAAGGCGCGCAGCATCTGCGACGCAGCGGGCGTACCGCTAGAGAAGGCGGTTAAGGCGAATCTGTACTTCGCCGATCTGGGTATGTATGCCGGCGCGATGGAGGCTTGGTCAGAGCTGTTCGCCGGAGCGCATAAGCCGGCTGTTACTGTCGTTGAGGTTAACCGTGAACTATGGGTGCAAGGCTGCGGCATGATGGTAGATTTCGTTTTGTATGATCCGCAATAGAGAAGTTTCTTGATAGTAGATTTGATTCCCGCTTGGGAGGTTGCAGATATGATTAAGATAGGGATGCTTACGCCGTCTTCCAATACGATATTAGAACCGATAACCTATCGGATCATTGCTGATATTCCGGACGTTTCCGTTCATTTCTCGCGGTTCGTCGTCAGAGAGATTGCGCTCTCTGACAAGGCGAACGACCAATTCCGCGATGAGCCGATGCTGGCTGCTGCCGCATTGCTTGCCGATGCCGATGTCGACCTCATCGTCTGGAACGGCACTTCTGCAAGCTGGCTTGGCTTGGAGAAGGATCGCAAGCTATGCGCCATGATTGAAGCAGAGACGGGTATACCGGCTACGACTTCGGCGCTTGCGATTATAGAGGCGTTCGAAGCGCTGGGCGTTAAGAAGCTAGGGCTCGTAACGCCCTATACGGCAGACGTTAGCGGCATGATTCGCAAGCAATACGGTGAGCTTGGATATGAATGTTTAGTTGAGCGTATGAGCGGCATTTCCGTAAATAAGGACTTCGCTTACGTGCCGGAAACCGATATTCGCTCAATGATGGAAGAGGCTTCGGCTGTGGAGGGCGTTGAGGCGCTTGCGGTCGTCTGCACGAATTTTCATGCGGCTTCTATGGCTGCCCAGCTTGAGGAGCAATTCGGCGTGGCCGTCATCGATTCCGTCTCGGCTACCGTATGGCATAGCTTTCGCAAGCTAGGCGTTGGCGCTCAAGGAGTGCCGCTTGCGGCGAAATGGGGCAGGCTGTTTCTTTGCAGCTAACAATTAAAACGAGCGTGCCGGGGGAAACAACTATGGACTACGACATTTGGGTTAGCGGATACACCGATCCATTCACCGGAGAACTGCGCGATCTTGGCGTGAAGGACGGAATCATAACATATAATGGCCGTTTCTATGATGGCGTGAAGCATACGGTTCGTGCGAAGGAAACGGTAACTGCGGCGGGCAGGCTAGTGTTGCCGGGATTAGTGGAGTCGCATATCCATTTGGATAAGGCGTTTCTGACGCAGCGAATGAGCCGCGAAGCGGACAGCTTAAGCGATGCCATTGGCATGACTGCGGCGCTTAAGAAAGATTACACGTTTGAAGACATTATGAGGCGATCGGTTGCCGTCATCGAGCGAAGTATGCAGGCTGGTGTTACGCATCTGCGCTGTCAGGTTGAGGTTGATTCGATCATTGGTCTGCTTAGTATGGAGGCTGCGTTGCAGTTGAAGGAGCTTTATCGTTCGCTTATGACGATTCAGCTTGTTGTCTTCCCGCAGGAGGGGATCTTCCAGCAGGAGGGGACTGAGGAGCTGATGAGGCAAGCGGTCGCTATGGGCGCTGATGCGATAGGCGGCATTCCTTATAACGATACGGATGCGCGCGAGCATCTAGAATGGATATTTAAGCTGGCTGAGGAAACGGGTCTGCCTGTTGATCTTCACGTTGATTTCTCTGACGATCCTTCCCATCGCACAATCGTCGATATTGCCGACTTGACGATTGCATACGGCTTGCAGGGAAGGGTGACAGTCGCGCATCTGACGTCGCTTGGATCAATGGAATCGGACGATGCGAGGGCTATTGCTTTCAAGATGGCGGCTGCGGGCATCCATGTCATAACGCTTCCCGCAACAGACCTCTACCTAAATGGCCGCGGTGACTCGTATAAACCGCGCAGAGGTCTTACTCCTGTTAGATTGCTGCTGGAGGAAGGCGTCAACGTGTGCTTCGGTTCGAACAATATTCGCAATGCGTTCACGCCGTTCGGCAAAGGTGATCCGCTAGACATTGCGTTGCTGTTGGGACAGACGGCTTACATGGGGACGCGAGCGGATGCGGTTCTGCTGCTGGAGATGTGCACGACGCGGGCGGCGAGGGCGCTTAACCTCGAATATGGTGCGCTCGCTTGCGGCTCCGCTGCCGACTTCCTTCTGACAGGCGCAAGCGATATTTGCGATCTCATCTACGACCGGACGCCTGAGCGTATCGTTTGGAAAAATGGGCTTCGTACCGCCGAAACTGCACTAAACAAATTCGTCATTTCACCTGAGCCGATCGTCAGGCGTGCTTAACACACACACCTATCACTTCATGAGCGAGAAAGACGCAGAGATGCGTCTTTTTTTGTTGTTAGCATTTCATTTTCTGCTCTTAATTGTGTATATTAAGTTTCAAAACAATTAAGAGGGACTGAAGCTATCACCTGGATTTCACCGCTGGTTTGAACGGAGATTGGAGTGTGTCGATTGAATAGGTTTGTTTTTATGAATAAGTTTAATGCGCTGAATACGCTGCGCAACCAGATTTTTCTCGGATTCATGGTCGTTATGGTTATTGTGCTCGCTTCTGTCGGCTTGTTTACGTATGATCAAGTGTCGGTCCTGCTTCGCAATAATGCCGAGAAGCATATCCAGCAGACGGCTGTGCAAGCATCCGGCAAGCTGGATGCGCTTCTGATGCAGATTGACACGCTGACTGCGCAGGTAGCGACGAACGCGACGATTCAACGGTTGCTGACGCAAGAGGTTGAAGGTCGAAAAATCAGCTTCGAGGAGCGACAATTGCTGCAGCAGGAAGTGCGCAAGTATACGCCTTATGCGACTGGCATTCAATCGTTAGAGCTGTTCACAACAGACTATCGGATGTTATTGCCGCTTACGGATATGAGTCTGGACAGCCGAGTGTCGGAGGAGTGGATTAGGCTTGCCGACGAGGGCAAGGGGAGGCTCGTATGGTACGGTTTGGATCCGCGCTACCCGAATGTCGTTATTGGTATCCGGCATGTCCGGCTGATCGACAAGTCCTTTTCCCATGCGGGGTATTTGATGGTCCATATGGACAAAAGCTACTTCGAGCTGACGGATTCGGAGCAGGAAGGGGATAACGATGCCCGCGAATCGATGGGACTTGTGGATGCTGCGGGTCAAGTGATCGCATCCGATTTCTCGAAGGAACTCGATATCAGCTCGATGATCGAGCAAGGTGAAGAAACGGTGCAGATCGATGAAGAGGAATACATCGCGGTGCAGAAGAAGTCGGAAGAAACGAACTGGCGGATCATTATCTTAACGCCCGTAAAGTATGCAACGGAAGGCATATCGATCTTGCGTACTGCCATTATCGTATCCGTTATGGTGGGCGGACTGCTGTTCCTTATTTTCACCTTTATCTTATCGACGATGATTACAAGACCTATTCTAAATCTCATCAAAGCGATGCGCATTGCGAAGCTTGGGACGCTGAAGCCGATCGACGTATCGACATCCTCTATGGAGATTAACGAGCTTAACAATACGTACAACCAGATGGTTGTTTCGCTGAATGAGTTGATAGAGGTCGTCTATCAGAAAGAAATCATTCAAAGCCGAACGGAGCTTAAGGCGCTGCAGGCGCAGATCAATCCCCACTTTTTGTTCAACACGTTGGAAGCGTTCTATTGGGCGCTTGATGAGAAAGGGGAAGAGGAGCTGTCGCAGGTTGTCGTGGCGATGTCGGGACTTTTCCGGTACGTAATCGCCCGTCCTGACGACGATGAATGGGTGACGATAAGCGATGAGCTGGATCACGCGGAACGTTATCTCAAAATAATGGATATGCGGCTGATCGACCGATTGTCCTGGCAGATCGTTGCAAGCGATGCTTGTCGCAGGACGCCAATTCCGAAGCTTCTTGTCCAGCCGTTAGTGGAAAATGCGATTCTGCACGGAGTGGAGCAGCGAATTGGACCTGGGACCGTCGAGATTCAAGTGATGCCGTCCGTTCGCACGGGCTACACGAGAATCGAAGTAACCGATAACGGTCCGGGTATGGATACGGACAAGGTTCAGCAGTTGTACGCGTCCATGCAAAGCGGCATCAATCGCTCCGCTAGGGGGAATGGAGTCGGAATTGCGAACGTGGATCGAAGATTAAGGCTTTATTATGAATCGGATACGGAGGGACTCGTCATTCGCAGCGAGAAAGGCCGCGGGACGACGATTGCTTTCGAAATACCGAATGAATATGGGAGTGAGAGCTAATATGAAAACGATAGTAGTCGTAGATGACGAACCGAGAACAAGAGAAGGCATTCGCAAGTCGCTGGAAGCGTGGGCGGCAGGCCGATACAAAATCGTAACGGCGGCAAGCGGTGTTGAGGCGTTGGAGTGGCTGGGGGAAAATGAAGCGAATCTGCTCATAACGGATATTCGCATGCCCGAGATTGGCGGTCTTGATCTCGTGGAGAGAGTGAAGGGAATGGAGCGCCCGCCTGTCGTTATTATTATATCCGGTCATCCAGAGTTCGATTATGCGCAGAAAGCGCTGCAATTTGGTGTAGTGGAATATTTGTTGAAACCACTGGACAAAACTAAGCTTGTTCAAGCGGTAGAGCTGGCGCTGAAGCGGGAAGAAGACATACATCGGGTCGAACGAATGGAGCGACTCGTGGATCCGAAGCTGATGGAGACGGTCCGTCAAGGCAAGCAATACGGCTCGCAGGTGCAAGAGGCTATACAGTTCCTTGACAATCATCTTCATGAGCCGATCTCCATGCGCGATATTGCGGACCATCTACATATGAACGCCAGCTACTTCAGTGTTCTGTTCAAGGAGCAGACGGGACTTACGTTCAGCGAATATTTGACGCGCAAAAGGGTGCAGCGGGCGAAGGAGCTGCTATCTGGAACGAGGCAGACGATTGCCGAAATTTCCGATCAGGTCGGCTACCAGACGGCCAAGTATTTTGTGAAGGTGTTCCGTTCAATCGAAGGGATGAGTCCGGGACAATATCGTAAGAGCGTCGCGCATTCGGAAGAGACAATCCAATAAAAGTAGAACTTTTCCCAATTCACATAGCCTTACCACGTTGCAGCCGCGTTGCTACAATTATTTTGAAGCAATACGAACCAACCAAACACCAATAGAAAAGGGGTTGTAAACGTGTTCAAAAAGAAATGGTCTATCACGCTCATGACGACGCTTTGCCTGGCAATGGTAGCTGCAGGCTGCGGCAACAATGGTAATAATGGCGCTAACAACGAAGGCTCGACTAATGGGGGCTCTACTGAAAGCGATTCCAAGAAAGTAACAATCAACTTCATGCATTTATGGCCAGAGGGTGTATCTGCCGGTCAAAATAAAATCGTTAACCAAATTATCAAGGACTATCAAGCTGAGCACGAGAACGTAACCATCAAGCAAGAAGTACTGGATAACGAACAATATAAAAACAAATTGAAAGTGCTTTCAGCTTCCAATCAGCTTCCTGACGTAGGCGTAACTTGGGCGGCCGGCTTCCTTCAGCCTTATGTTGAAGGCAACCTGTTCACTCCGGTTGACGATGTGCTGGGCGGCGAGCTGAACGGTAAATTCGTAGCAGGAACGACAGAAGCTTATGCTATTGACGGCAAAACGTATGCGCTTCCACTAGAGTTCAATATTGCTCCAATCTACTACAACAAAGCGATCTTCGAGAAATACAAGCTTGAAGTTCCGCAAACCTATGACCAGTTCAAGCAAGTTGTGAAGACGCTTAGCGACAATGGCGTAGCGCCGATCGCTCTAGGCAACAAAGATCGTTGGACGGGATCGCTGTGGTATATGTACATGGCTGACCGCTTCGCAGGTCAAGAAACGTTGTCCAAGGCAATCAAAGGCGAGACATCGTTCGCAGACGAGAATCTGATGAAAGCTGCTACCGAGGTTCAATCGCTCGTTGACGGTAATGCATTCGTGAAAGGCTTCAATGGCCTATCGAACGAAGAAGCAAAATCCGAGTTCACGAACGAGAAAGCGGCTATGTATCTGATGGGCACATGGGAGCTTCCGAACTGGACGACAAACGCTGACATTCCGCAAGAATTCCGCGACAAGGTTGGATTCTTCAAGTTTCCTACTGTAGAAGGCGGCAAAGGCGACATCAACAGCTGGGTAGGCGGACCAGGCGTAGGCTTGTTCGTTGCAGAAAACTCCAAAGTGAAAGAAGAGTCCAAAGCTTTCGTTGAATACTTCGTAACGAAGTGGGGCGAACAATCCGTAACCGGTGCTGGCGTTATCCCGGCTACGAAAGTTGACACATCGGCGCTTGAGCTTCCGCAGCTTTACATTGACTTGTTCAACGAAATGAATCAAGCAAGCAGCATTACTTTGTTCGCAGACGTTCAAATGCCGGCTAACGCAGCTGAAACTCATCTGAACATGATTCAATCATTGTTCGGCAAAGCTGTAACGCCTGAGAAATTCGCGCAAGAGCATGACGCTGCCGTAAAGAAATAAGCGGTCGCACAGACAGCAAGGAAACTTGAGGGAGCTTAGCTTAACCGGCTGCTGCAGCCGGTTAAGCAGCCTCTTGCGTTATGACCCAAGAGAGAGGAGTCGGCCGATTTGGATAAGGTAATGTCGAATAAAAAGATGATCGCACTGTACGTTCTGCCTTCCTTGATACTAATTTTGGCTATTGTATACATTCCAATCGTACTGACAGGTTATTACGGCCTTAACGAGTGGAACGGAATCGGAGCTATGAAGTTTATTGGGCTGGACAATTACAGCGCCCTCATTCAAGATAACAAGTTTTGGAGCAGCGCAGGTCATTCTCTGCTGCTAGCCGTGTTTTCAGGCCTCAGCCTTATTCTGTACTTAGTTGTTGCTATGGTATTATCCGCACGCCTCAAAGGGGCGAACCTGTTCCGCAAAATTTATTTGATTCCGATGCTTTTGTCTTCGGTTGCGATCGCGCAGCTGTGGCTCAAAATTTATCACCCTACGAACGGTATTATGAACAGCTTTCTAGAATCTATTGGGGTCGCTAATCCTCCCGCATGGCTGGCAGAGCCGTCGCTTGTATTGTTCGCTCTGTTCATCCCGATTCTATGGCAATATGCGGGCTTCTATATTCTAATCTATTATGCAGCGCTTAAGAACATCCCGACTTCGCTGGAAGAAGCGGCGAAGATCGATGGCGCGAATGCGTTCCAAATTGCTTACAAAATCAAGCTTCCGCTCGCCATGGAAGTCATTAAAGTGACGATCGTGTTATCCGTGGTCGGCTCGCTGAAGTATTTCGATCTGATCTACGTCATGACGGACGGCGGACCGAACGGTTCAAGCGAAGTTATGGCCTCCTACATGTATCACGAAGCATTCCGTGCTTATGACTTTGGCTACGGAAGTGCAGTAGGATTCTTCCTGCTCGTTATTTGCCTAATCGCTACATGGATCATCCGCAAGCTGACCGTTACGAAAGATACGATTCAATATTCATAAGCAAGGAGGAAGCCTCATGACGAGCACAACCGCTGGACAACTTGGCGGCGTATCGAAGGAAAAGGGTTCAAGCTTCGCGCTTAAGCTCGGGTACGCGCTGTTATATATGGTGTTGATTGTCGTTGCCGCATTGCAGCTGTTTCCGCTAGTATGGCTGCTGTTTTTCTCTCTTAAGAGCAATCAGGAAGTGTTCAATCTTCCTCCGCTGTCGCTGCCTACGAACCCGCGCTGGGAAAATTACAGCAAAGTATGGAGCGCGGGCAATATCGATACTTATTTCTTGAATAGCGTTTGGATTACGGTTGTAGCTACTGCGCTTACTGTCGTTCTGGGCAGTCTCGTGACCTATGCCATCACAAGAATGAAGTGGAAGGGCAGCTCGCTTGTCCTCGGCCTATTCATGGTTGCGATGATGATCCCTGTCCATTCGACGCTTATCCCGCTGTTCAGCATGTTCAATAAGGCGGGTCTGATCGACCATCCGCTATCGCTCATTCTGACGTATGTCGCATTTAATATGCCGATTACGATCATGATATTGCTCGGGTTCTATTATGCATTGCCGCGTGAGGTTGAAGAGGCGGCGGTCATTGACGGATGTTCGGTCAACCGGATGTTCTTCCAGATCGTATTGCCGATGACAGGCTCCGTTATTGCAACCACGTCAATTATTAACATGATTTATAACTGGAACGAGTTTATTTTCGTCAATACGTTCATTAGCTCGGATTCCTACAAGACGCTTACAGTCGGCGTTCAAAACTTTATCGGCCAATACACAACCGATTGGGGCGCGATTGGCGCTACGCTGATGATTAGTATTTTGCCGATTCTGATCGCATTCCTGTTCCTCAGCGATCGTATCGTTGAAGGTATGGCTGCCGGTTCGGTTAAGGGGTAAGAAGGTATGGATAACCTGGATGTCTTCCGATAGGGAGGGCGGCCGGGTTATTTTTTTGCGGACAACAGAGACTTTAACAGTAGATTTTTTCGCCGTTCTCCATTCTTACGGACACTGGACTCTAACCGCAGTATACTGTATTGGTTTGTCTGAAAAAGGAGGCAATAAGATCTACTCGGTCCGCAGCTTCGTGAAATGATGAATATTTTGTGTTTAAACGTCCTTGTTTTCCGTAACTTGGGCTTTTTTTTATTGTTAGTAAAGGAAATGAAAGGGAATTACATATTTAGCGCGAATAATGGTTAACAGGATAAATGAATGTACTGGGGGATGAAGAGGGATGAATGATTTGGAGAATGGGGATGTAGGAAGGCAATCTAGCGAACCAAAGCTTTTACCGTTAGGCGTTAAAGGTTTAGCTGGGTGGCTTGTTTTGGTGCAAATCGGATTGTACTTAACAATGATTACGCTGCTTGTTCAAATTTTTCGCGTCAACTTGCCGGCGTTTGAACCAGATACCTGGGGAATGTTGACTTCGAAGGACTCTGAGCTCTATCACGCTCTTTGGGGGCCGATTATCGTGTTCGAAGGCGCATACAATATCGCGTTTTTGTTGTTCTGTATTTTCGTACTGGTGATGTTCTATACCCGTAAATCCATACTGCCGAAGCTTATGATTATTTTCTACAGTGCCAGCCTTGCGGTCGGTATTATAGATACGATCCTTGTTTATCAAATTCCGCTTGCTAGAGAAATGGAGACGGGCAGCTCGTTTACCGATATTGTTCGTTCAGCAATAACTTGCGCGATCTGGATTCCCTACTTCCTTAAATCCGAGCGCGTGCAGAATACGTTTATTAAGTAATGAGACTTAGGAGGATGAAGATTTGTATTCAAACTATGTTATGAAATCAATGAAATTGACGTTGTTATTTGTTTTACTGCTTACGTTCACAGCGCTCCAACCTGCGTATGGTCAGGGAAACTCATCGAAGGCGATTGCGATATTCATCGACGGTAATCCGCTGCAGGTGAAGAAAGAAGCTTTTGTGGAAGGAGAAAAACTGTTTATTCCGTTGAGAGCTGTTTTTGAGCAGATGGGATGGGGCGTTGAGTGGAAGGATAAGACGATTTCTTTATCATACCAATCCGCTGATCTTATTGGTTTCCATACTGCTCTATTTGTAGATGACATAGAGGATGACGACGATTACATGAGGATCATCAAGGGATCGACCTATCTGGAGTCCAGTCTTTTTATCCAAATGTCGAATGCGGTTATTGATTTCGATCAAGCTGCGAATCGTCTTACTATCACTTCAGGAAATCCGGCCGAGGGCATGCCTGGGGTGGAGGAGGAGCAGGAGAGGCCCGAACTTACCGAGGAGGAAAGCATAGCGGTAAACCTCGGAAAGTATGAAGTTCCACCGACCTTGAAGGCATTGATAGACGTGGAAGCGGAGCTCGCCAAAGAAGGTTATGAGCTTTGGAATGTGGTAGGGTTTTATCCTTCGCTTGGGCATAGCGGGTATTTTAATTCGCCTGTCGATGTGGTTGCGTTCGGCTGGACGGGAGGCGATGGGGAGCATTTTGGGTTTTTGACCGACTTCGGGTCGGCTTTGAATCTGGAAGAGGCGCCGATTGTGATGGTGTCGCCAATGAATTTCGATCAGCCTGCGATCGTTGTTGCCAATAACATTCGTGAGTTTATGCGAATTGTGATGAAAGACCCCTCCCTGCTCTTCATGGGGTACGAGGATGAACAGGCTTATCTGCAAAGCGAACGCGAAATGTGGGAGGAGTTAGAGCGCGAGTACGGTATCAAGGAGACGGAGGAAGACCGGTTGGAGAGCAAGCCGTTGTTCGAAAGCTTGAGGAAACGCTGAAACCGCCGATCATCGACGACGTTTATCGCTACTCCGAGAACGTTGCGTTAGAAAGGGAGAAGTCGATAGTCGTTCCGACTTTGGACAAGCTTGGTGTGACGAATGTTGTTCCTTCCGATGCAGGAAAGCTTCTTCCTCCTTTGGCGGTCGATGAAGAGATGATGGCGAGTGAGCTGACAAGGCTGCTGGAGCACGTAACGTATTCGCAAAAACTAGCTTTGATCCGGGATGTTAACTTGGGTCCAATCGACTATGATGATGGATTTATGGAAACCTTGACGGACGCAATGGTAGATATGGGATTGCAGGATGAGGTTGCAAGATTCCAAGCGATGTATTCTTATTACTAGCTGCTGGGAAGTTAGGCAGCTTTCTACACGTTAACGGACACAGGCGACTCTAAAGGTAACTTTCTAGACAAAATTGGCTGCTTACGGACACAGATGACGCTAACTGCCGATGATGATCGTTCAAGAGGCTATTTTCGGTTCGTTAGGTGCAACGGAGTCCGCAACGGTTGTATGTAGCTAATGATGCAGCAGTTAGGGTCACCGGAGTCCGTAATGAACCATTCTAATGTATCCAGAGAGTGGCGAGATACAAACGAAAGAAGGAAGGCCTAAACTGGCCTTCCTTCTTTCGTTTAATATGTTATTTTCCTTGACTAACCAGCCATTCAGCAAGCTCTTCCGTTTGAGCAACGACAGCAAGCGGGTCATAATACCACGAACGCGCTTCAGGCCAAACGTAGAAATGTCCGTTCTTTATGGCAGGAAGTTTGCTCCAGATCGGGTCCGCTTGGAAGTCCTCAAGCGTACGCGTATTGGAGGTCATAATGACATAGTCTCCAGCGTACTGGTCGAGCAGCTCGGTTGATATTTCCGCCCACTGCTTCTCCATGATTTCGTCCGCGACTGCGGCAGGCGGTTTGCGTCCTAGAGCCTGATATACCGGTTGGCCACCGCGCCCGAAGTTGTCTCCGTATACCCACGTCGACTTGCCGCCGTCCTCCATGATGGCGAAGGAAGCTTCAGCTGGAATAGCGGCATCGACTTTGGCTTTGGCTGCGGCTATCCGCCCGTCATACTTCTCGAGCCAAGCTTTGGCTTTATCTTCCACACCCAGCAATTCACCGAAATAGGTCAGCTCTTCATGCACGTTTTTGAGATCGCCGTAAGGAATAACGACAGTTGGTGCGATTTTGCTTAGCGCCGCGTAGCTGTCGGGATTGCCGGTAATAATGAGATCGGGATCGAGAGTAATAATCTTTTCCGCGTTTTGTTGGCCGTAAGCTCCCGTATCGGTAACGCCAGTCAGCGCTTCTTTGAAATAGTAGTTTTCCAATGTAAGTCCCGGAGCGCCCACTGGAATGACATCCAGGGCAATCAAGCTGCCCAAATATTCCTCGGCCACAATCCGTTTAGGATGGGTCGGTATTTCGATATCGCCATTTACCGTTTTGACGGTTTTGACGGTTGGTTCTTCGGCCGCAGCATCCTTTGGCGCATCTGTTTGGGCAGCCGGAGCGTTAGTTGCAGTGTCAGCAGCCTTATTGTTGTTGCTTGCTCCGCAAGCGGAGACGACAAGCATCATTATGACCAGCAGGGAAAAAGTAAAGATCAGGTGGCGCTTGCTGTTGAGCGGGTTATGAGCAGAAAACAATGTGATATCCTCCTTGTGTATAACGATAATCATTATCAGTTACACTCTACAGCGTAAACGTCAATATGACTATGGCTTCAAATGATGTCCGTTCATGCATATTTGTGACCACATAGGAAAGTTTAAGTTCGCTAAAGCTTTAAAGCGAGTCGGACTTTCCTATTGGCGAATTAACCAACCTTTAAACGCGGTCGCTCATCTTCGAAAGACCTCGATAGAGGTTTATCTCATGTGGCGTTAAGGCATGCAAGAGCTCATGAAGCTGCGCCTGCGTGGAGAGAGGGTCGTATCCATAAAAGAGTTCAGGCTCATTCAGATAGTAGACTCTGTTATGCTTAACCGCGTCTAAGCTTCGCCATTTGGGAGAACGGAGCAGTCGGTCAAAACGAAGCCGGCTGTCCGGACAAGAAGGCATCGAGGTAAAGATGATATAATCGGCTGGGTAGGAAGCGATAGCTTCGATATCAGCCTCTATATAGCCTTTGGCGGCAATTCCTTGCTCCAATAGCTTGCCAGGAGGATGAAAGCCGAGTTCATCGTATAAAATCTGGCAGCCTCTGCCGAAGCTGCTGCTGAAGCAGTAAGCTGCATGCGAGCCGATCTCCCATACGATGGCGGTGCCTCTGGCTCCCAAATCGCGGTCCAATCGATGATTGACCACGTCCATCATTTGATCATGTTTAGCCAGCCAGTCCTCGGCTTTGAACCGTTTATTCACGATATCGGCGATGAGAAGGAACTGATCTCGCCAACTCATCGTCATGAGAGGAAGCTCCATGACCGGTGCGAGCGGAAGCAATGATTTATTTACCTCGGCATTGCTATAACTGATAATCAGATCGGGCCGTACGGAGGCTAGCGCCTCATAATAGGTGGCGGGGGTATGGATGTACGGGTTGAATTTTTGTCGGTTTTTCATTTTTTTCTTGCTGTGGAGTTGCTCCAGCCAGGACGTATAGACGCCAAGCTCGGGGGTAATGTCCAAAGCGATCAGACTGGCCGTATGGTTCGAATCCAGCGTGACGATATTTTTGCGCGAGTGTCGATAGGCCGTTGGAGACAGTCCGACCGACTCCTTGAATTTGCGACTCAAATACAACCCTTCCTTATAGCCGACCTGTAGAGCCAGCGTATTCAAATTCGGCGTGCCGATCAGGAGTAGTTGTTGAGCGCTGCGAATTCGCAGCAAAGTAAGATGGGCATTGAAGGTTCGGCCTGTGTGCTTCCTGAACGTGCGCGAGAAGTGCTCGGGACTGACGCCAGCCTGCTCAGCCATCTGCTCCCGTGTAAGCTCTTCATTATAATGGGCGTCCATATAATGAAGAGATTGATCGACCCAAGAATGGGAAGGCTGCTGTCTTGCGGCAAGCTCCTCACTTAGCCCTTGCAGCAATTGCGCAAACAGCTGCTGCGCTTGGAACGGGGAGCTAAGCTGCGGTTCCATCCAAATATGCTTAAACTCCCCGGCGAGCCTTAATAGCCCGGCAGGAACACGCTGCAAAGGAATCGGATGATGCAAGCCTTCGGGGCTGGAACCGTCCGGAGTCAAGCAACGGTACTCGATCCCGATACCGCGGAGAGGGGAGCGAGACTCTACCCGCAGCTCTATCTGTGTTAGAGCATTCAATAGAAATAGAGTGCCGCGGGAAAGATCTTGCTCATGCCCATCGACGAGAAGGGTGCCTTCGCCGCCCCATAGGATGAGAATGATAGCGTTCGGCGATTCGTAAGGGACGACGAGATCGCCTATTTCGAATAGATGGACAGGCATATAGAACGTATGGGAGGCTGTAGTTCTCTCGTTATTGGCAGCAGCGGTCATAGAGATCACGCTCATTTCTCAAATTCGGATTAAAGTTCGCTGAATGATTTTTGTACAAAAATGGAGTGACACATTTGTTTTGTCCATTGAGTATAGGAACATAATTAGTTACTATTTTTAATGATAATGATAAGCATTATCAAAGTAAAGGGGAAAGAACAAGGAGGAGTATCAAAAATGGTACAGGCAAAAAAAGCAAGTCTGCTATTAGCGGTAATTGTTTTGATGGGGGCACTATTGTTGGCATGCGGCAACAACGCTAACAATTCGGATAATAAAGCGCCGGCAAACGGCGGCCAAGCATCCGAGACACCTGCTACGGCTGCGCCGGAGCAGACGGAAGCGACAACACGCGTATTCACCGACTGGTCGGGGCACGAAGTAGAAATTCCGGTTAATCCGCAGCGCGTTATTTATCACGGGGAAGTAACGGGCGACGTACTGGCGCTTGGCGTAACACCGGTCGGCGTCCTCAAGAATGAAGGGACATCGTATGACGATAAAATCGCATCCGTAGAAGATGTAGGCTTCCCGTTTAACTTGGAGAAGGGGTTGGCGCTTCAACCGGATCTGATTATCTTCTCGAACGACGACGCGAAGCAGTACGAAGAAATTTCGAAGGTTGCGCCGACGGTCACGTTCAACTCCTTCGATCCGATTGAGGTGAGAATGCCGATCCTAGGTGATATGCTTGGCAAGAAAGCGGAAGCGGAAGCATGGCTTGCGAAGAACAAAGCGGAGACAGCCGATATGTGGGCGAAGCTGCGCGCAGAGAGCGGGCTTAAAGAGAACGAAACGGCTTCGGTATTCACGATGTATCCGGGCAATCGCTTGTTCATTATGGCAGGCGCGGGACTCCCGCAATTCCTATATGGAGAAGGCGGCTTCAAGCCGCTCGACAAGGTGCAAGAGTTGATCGATCAGCAGACGGGCTTCTTGGAAATTTCGGCTGAAGTCATGTCCGAATATGCGGGAGACCGGATCTTCATCTTGAACCCGGTCGATCCAGAGGCGCAGTCGGATACGAATGATCTTATGAATAGCGAGCTGTGGAAGAAGCTTCCGGGCGTGAAGAACGGTTACGTCTACAACTTCGATATTCTCAAAGCAGGCAGCGACGCTCTATCCAGAGAATGGCTCATTCAAGAACTGCCTAAGGCTATGGCAAGCAAATAAGCAATGCACGAGAGCATAGAGTAAACAAGAGAAGCTTTTTGACCGGCATCGGTTGAAAAGCTTCTTTTTATGGGCTATAATCATGTAAATGATAATAATTCTCAGTTCGTAAAAGGAGGTTCCGACATGCACTACCAATCAGCGCCAGCAACACCAGCAGTGCCTCTGCGGTCACTGTCCTTTCATCTGCTTGATGCCAAGCTGCTAAGTTGCCGTCCGGGTACGGTACTGCCGGAGGAAACGACGGAGATTTATACCCTTCTAATTAACAAGAGCGGTAAAGGGCAATTGTACAGCGACAGCAAGAGGTCGTTGTTTGCCGGCCAAAGCGCGTTTCTCTTCATTCCCGGAGCCTCTTTCCAGCTGGAAAGAAAAGACGATTCGGCACTCGAGTATTATCGCATACAATTCGCGGTTACATTCATCGATTCATGGGCGACCCCAGCAGCATATAAAGAGGCTTTGTTTCCAGGCAGGAGCGAGCTGCGCGTCTATCCTTCGTCACAGTTGATGGAAATGGCGGAGCAGCTATATAGCGGCAGAAGCGATCAGGATGGAATGCCAAGCTTCGAAAATAATATGCGGTTTCTGAAGCTGATAGGTTTCTTATTGGAGCATAATCTCATGACGGACAGCAAGACCAGCTCCACGCAAGCCGTAGAAAGAACGATTCAATATATGCAGGACCATTATACGGACAAAATAACGGTGAAGTGGCTTTCGGAGAAAGCTTCGCTTCCGAGCGGCCAGTATTCGGCTGTCTTCAAAGAATTAACGGGCAAGAAGCCGCTGGACTACTTGACGGAGCTGCGGATTAAGCGGGCCAAGGAATGGCTGCTCCAATCCGACGAATCGCTGCGCGATATTGCGGAGCGGGTCGGCTTTGCGGACGAATATTATTTCAATCGCCGCTTCCGCCAGACGACAGGCATGTCGCCTAGACAGTATGCATTAGCGATGAGGCGAAGAGTTCGGGTAAGAGATTGGGCCGGCCATGAGGTGACGATACCAGATCAGCCGAGGCGTATTATTTTTTACGGGGAGACGATCGGAGATCTGTTGTCGCTTGGCATTCAGCCCATTGGAGGCGACCTATGGAAGCAGGGGCGACCTTTCAATGCGGAGAAGGTATCGTCGCTGAAACCGGATCTTATTATATTCGATAAGGAAGACGAGAGGGAATATGAGCAAATCTCTCGGATAGCTCCGACGCTTACCTACAACTCCTATGGCCCGCTCGAGGAGAGGCTGTTGACGCTTGGAGAGTGGTTCGGCAAGGAGCGGGAGGCGCAGCAGTGGCTCAGCCATCATGCGGGTAACGCCCAGCGGATGTGGCAGCAACTGCAGCCTTATATTCGTCCGGGAGAGACGGCAACCGTATTCGTGCATCATCGGGGCAGACGGTTATTCGTAATGGGCAATATCGGATTAACGTCGGTGCTGTATCATCCGGACGGCTTTTCTCCCGTACAGAAGGTACAGGATGTGCTTCAAGCGGACAGGGCGTACAAAGAAATTACGGAGGACTGTCTTCACGAATACGCGGGCGACCGTATATTCATGCTGCTTCCGGGCAGCCCCGTCTCGAGAAAGGCGATGGAGCAGACGATTGCAAGCCCGCTGTGGCAAAGCCTTCCCGCGGTGCGGAACGGGCATGTCTATTTGGTGGACGAGAACGAATGGAACTGCGGGGATGCCTATACGATTGAACGGCTTCTCAGAATGCTCCCCGAGCTGATTCAACACACTTCATAACCGCGATAGGAAAGAGGAGCCTCTTAAAGGGGTTCCTTTTTTAGATTAGATTGCTTTTGTCGATAAGAAAGTGGCGAGTTTGTATAAAACCGGTCGTAGAGAATGTGTATTGAGCATGCAATCCGAAATGAGGTACAATCTATTCAAGCAAAATGATAATGATTATCATTATAAATGAATGAATTGTTTTGCTGCAAAACATAAAGCTTATGGGAGTGGATTTAGTCATGGCAAGATGGGGGTTTATGAAGACGGGATGGATATCGCTCATTGCGGCGGCAATGATTACGGTGACAGGTTGCGGCGCGGCAGGCGAGCAAGCGGCGGGCAATGCAACTACCGAACAGCCAGTACAGGCAACGGCAACGCCAAGTGAAGTGCCAGCCGAGAAAGAAACGCGCGTCGTAACCGACGGATTCGGAGAGGTAGAGATACCGACAGATCCGAAGCGGGTCAGTGCTCTTTATCGCGAAGATTATTTGGTTGCGCTTGGGGTAACGCCTATTGTGCAATATTATAACCCTATGTGGGGCAAGCAGGATTATTTGAAGCTGGAAGTGCCGTTGTTCGATGTGACCGGCAGCATTGAAGCTTTGCTCGTGGCTGAGCCGGACTTGATTATCGGTGCCGGAGAGGTCGATGCGGCCCAATACGAGCTCTACTCGAAGGTTGCGCCGACGTTCCGCTTGCCGGACGACGTACTTGCGGATTCACGCAAAACGTTGACTTTAATCGCCGATCTGCTCGGTCTCAGCGACAAGGCGGAGCAAGTTCTCGCTGACTATGAAGCACGTATTGTCGATGTGAAGGCTAAGCTGAACGCCGCGATCGGCGATGAGAAGATTGTCGTGCTGCGGATGAACATCGTAGACAAATCGATTAATATTTTCGGCATTCATAACACGTTTGTTGGACAAATCTTGTATGAAGATCTTGGCCTAAAGGCGCCGGGTTTCGCCGAGTCAATGACGGAGAGCAATATCGTCTTATCGAAAGAGGTCATCCCGGAGCTGGACGCGGATCATATTATTTTGCTTCCGTCCAATGGCACATGGGAGGAAGAGAGCAACGCGAAGGCGCTCGAGGAAATGAAGGCAGATCCGTTATGGCAGACCGTTCCTGCGTTTAAGAACGGCCACGTATATCCTGTAGAAAGATCGTATTGGCAGACGGGAGCCATTACGGCCAACGGCATGAAGATGGATGATTTGATTAAATTGCTGGCTTCCTAGTTGCAATTAAAGGTCCGGGCAAGAGCCGCTTTTCAACGAAGGTTGATGGGCGGCTCGTTTTGTTTTACACTATATTCATTGAGAATGAATATCAATTAAAAGGCGGTTGATATTGACGATGGATATTCAACAGGGCAAACAAGCTGAAGCTGCTCCCTCAGTCCAATATGTGCTGCAATCAATCGACTTGATCCCAGCGGGTGAACAAGCGGATCGAGGAGAATTAGAAAACAGCGATAGAAACGATGAGGAATGCTTTGAACTGTTATTCATAATGAACGGGACGGGACAAGGTAAATGCTATTTGCGGAGGCCTGGGAAATCCCTATCTATTGATCAAGAGGCTTCGAGCTTCAGTTATTATCGAGTGTGCTTCATAACGAGAGGCAATGATGGTGCGTACAGCCTGCTGCCGGAGAAGCAAGAGCTGGCCTGCACGCCGTTCGCGAAGACGCTGGAGCTGCTCGACGAGCTATATGGGCTCCGAGGGGCAAGCGACGAGCTCGAACGGTTCCAACGGTTTGTGAGATTTCAAGAATTGCTACTGTTTCTATTCCGCCAAAATCTACCTGCTGCTGATGAGGGTAAGGGAACGGACAGCGAGCGGCACGGGGTAGAGCTGAGCTTGCGGCATATTCATCAGTATTACCGTGAGCTTCTGACCGTGGAGGAGCTCGCTGCTCTGGCCGGTGTTGATCGCTGGAAGTATACCCGTCTGTTCAAAGAGGCAACGGGTCAGGTGCCGCTCCAATACTTAAATGAAGTACGGATCAATCAAGCCAAGAAGTGGCTGGCAAGCGCCGATGACAAGCTGCTTGATATTGCGCTGAATGCGGGATTCAATAATGAATATTATTTCAATCGCCGCTTCAAGCAGACGGTAGGCATATCGCCCGGACAATACCGACGCAGCCGCAAGGGACAGCTTAGAGTAGTCGCGCCTTATTTGGAGGACTTCATAGTGGCACTTGATATGCAGCCTATCGTCCAGTATTGGCATGCGAAGTGGGGGAAACAGGACTACTTGGGCTTAAGCCACATTCCGACGTTCGATGAGCATAGCGGCGATTTCAACACCCTCTCCGGCTACAAGCCAGACTTGATTCTGCTCATGGATCGCTATGAACAACAGCAATATTCGGAGTGCCGCCGCATTTCCACCACTTGTATCCTGCGCGAGCAAAGCAATAACTGGCGGACGGTGCTGCGAACCGTTGCCGACTATTTCGGACGGACGGACCTCGCTGACGATGCAATCGCGAAGTATGATTCCAAAGCCCGGAGCGCGAGCCATAGGCTTGGTCAGGTCATGAAAGGAGAAACGGTCGCTTTCTTGCGTATCTCGGCGGATCACATTATTCAATACACGGAAGAAGGACGCGGCTTTGTTTCGACTGTTCTCTATGGGGATGTTGGCTTGCGTTCCCACTCCGCTGTAGGCGTAGCTTCTAAAGCGAATGCGCCGGGCATGTTCAATCTCTCGAGAGAGGACCTAGGCGCGTTAAACGCTGACCATCTATTTATTACTTTCGATAAGTGGCACAGCCAGGCAGAAGGTGCGGAGAGAGAGCTGCTGGAGCAACCTGAGTGGCGCGATCTGCCCGCCGTACGCAATAACCGCGTCTACGAGGTTGATTTTCTGACCTGGATGAACAACGGAATTATTTCCAACGGTAAAAAAATCGATGATATTTTGCGAGCATTAGCGTAACTTCTCTTTCGCTTGCGGCTGAAAGCTTCGCTTCCTTCATTTTGTACAAAGCAACCGTCGATTTTATCCATTGTTTTTGTCGTGCAGCCGAAGCTACAATGTTGTTGATAATGATTATCACAGAATGGACGTTTCTGGAGCCGGCTGGAGGAGGACATCAATTGACTGAGCAGCTTGAATTGTACGATGTGACGATTATCGGCGGTGGCCCCGCGGGGATGTATACTGCTTTTTATAGCGGCATGAGAGACTTAAAAACGAAGCTGATCGAGGCAAAGGAAGAGCTCGGGGGGCGTATGCTCATCTATCCCGAGAAAATGATTTGGGATGTCGGCGGCGTAACTCCGATTCTATGCGAGAAGCTAATCGATCAATTGGCGCAGCAGGCGAAGACATTTGACCCTACGCTCGTATTCGGACAGCATATTATTGGATTAGAGAAGCAAGACGATGGTACGTATATATTGGAAGCAGCAACGGGTGAGAGGCACAGGACGCGTACGGTCATTCTGGCTATCGGTCGCGGCATTCTGCGGATGGCGAAGCTGGAGCTGGAAGGAGCTGAACGCTATGAGGTGTCCAATCTGCACTATACGGTGCAGGAGCTGGAGCCTTTCAGAGGAAAACGCGTGCTTATTTCAGGCGGAGGAAATTCCGCGGTCGATTGGGCGAATGAACTCGAGCCAATCGCTTCTCAGGTGACTGTCGTGCATAGGCGCGATCACTTCGGCGGACATGAGAAAAACATTGTCCGGATGAAGGAGTCGTCTGTCGATGTGCTCACCCCTTATGAAGTAACCCAGTTATACAGCGGTAACGGAAAGACGATTGAACGTGTGACGATCAGTCATATCGAATCGGGGCAGTCGCGTCAAGTGGAGGTTGACGAGGTTATTGTCAACCACGGGCTGAAGTCTGATTTTAGCGGCATTAAGGATTGGGGGCTTCATATGGACGATTGGAACGTATTCGTCAGTCCGAGGCTCGAGACGAACCTGCCGGGCATCTTCGGAGCGGGCGACTTCGCCAATTACGAAAGCAAGCTCAATCTGATTGCAGGGGCGTTCACCGATGCGGCGTTAGCGCTTAACAGCGCCAAGCGGTATATGGATCCCGAAGCGCCAAGGATGGCATATGTATCGTCGCATAATGAGAGATTTAAAGAAAAGAACAAAGCATTAGGCGTATCCGATGAATAGCTGGGGTTGCTATCCATACGCTATCAATATCATGGAATTATAGCAGCCTAATTATGAAAGGCAGGGACAAGTGCGGACGACGAATCTATTCTACCTTCATATAGTGTATAAGAGATTACACAGGAGGTGGAAAGGTGTCCGTTACTAAATCGATTGCCAAGTTAAGAGGCTTGAAGAAACGAAGCACGAGATGCAAGCATAAGAAGAAACATCATTGCTCTACTAGATTGCCCTTCGAAGAAGTGAACAGGCTCATAGACGTATTAAGATCAATTGAACGAATCCTCCCGAGAGCGCTAAGCGAGAGCAGTCTAGCTAGCAACCGTACATTGCGCGTCCAAATGATACGAGTAGAAGATTGGTTGAAACGCAATCGGTTATGCAACACTACGCTACTGGTTAAGTTGCTCAAAGAAATTATTCGTTTGCTAGATGCGATTGAAACGTCGATTTTGGATAAATCCATTCAAGTACAAGTCGTTATTAATCAGCTGTTCTTGACGGTTGAGAATATTTCGATGACGACCGTCCAGAATAATACGATTATTAACGTAATCAATAATATACACACGATTATTAACGAGAACGGGCCTCCAGGTCCTCCGGGTCCTCCGGGACCTCAAGGGCCGCAGGGCATACAAGGGCCACAGGGCATTCAAGGGATTCCAGGACCTGCGGGGACGTTCTCACCGGTCTATGCGAGTGTATTCGATACGGGTACCCAGCATTTGGTGCCAGGCGATCTTGTGAGATTCAATCAATTCGATCAGGCAGGCTCCATAGCCGTGGGAGGCATAACGGCGACAGCGACTTCGATTACGGTTCCTATTGACGGGGATTACTCATTGAGTTGGCAAGTGTCATTCCTGCCTATCCCGGGGCAGACCCACTGTGCGTTCGGCTTGTACGTGAACAATAATTTAGTTCCTTCTACGACCTCCGGCCTTGCTGCTTTCCAAGATCAACAGATTACAAGCGTAGGCGCTTCCGTCATCGTAAGATTGGCCGCGGGCGACGTTCTGCAAGTTCGGCCTTTGTTCCCAATGGGTACCATCCAGCCCGCAATTGAGCTTAGTCCGACTATTATTTATCCGAATTTGATTAACCAACTGATCACAAGCGCTTCCGCCAGCATCATTTGGCTTGGCAGCGTATAAGAAAGAGAAGCCGCTTCCCTCTGCATGAGGCGAAGCGGCTTTATTGTTGGTAGGAGGGGGAGAAGAAACGGCCTAAAATGTGTTAAACTATAATTTGTGTAGCAAGCCTCATTCAAGTATGAGATATGGAGGTGCGACGATGAATCCAATCCATCCAGGGACGGTTCAAAGCGCAATCGATAAACTTAAGGATCAAGATTTGTATCTTCACTTGGAGATGACGTCCGGCGCTTATGCGAGTCACTTCGATAGCTCTAGGCATCCGGCGGCCAACTTCATCAGCAACGCGGTTATCCGATATTCCCACGGTTCGATCGCCGGCAGCGGACCTTATCGCGTAGGACTGAAGACAGAAGGCGGTTGGATCTATTCCGAAGGACTTACTCATTATGAAGAAAGCGATACGGAGCGGCTTATTATGGCAGGGCATGACGGCCAAGGCAAGCTGGTTGTGGCGTTACAGCTCAGCCGTACGCCATTCTAAAGGGAGAGGTGAAGTGAACAATGAAGCATGAACGCATTCTCATTGTATTCCCGCATCCGGACGACGAGGCTTACTCGACGTCGGGCACGCTGGCTAAGTATATTCACGAAGGCGCGCAGGTTACGTATGCGTGCTTGACGCTCGGCGAGATGGGGAGGAATATGGGCGTACCTCCCTTCGCCAATCGGGTGACGCTTCCGGCCGTCCGCAAGCTGGAGCTTGAAGAATCGTGCAGAGCCATCGGCATTCAAGATATGCGCTTATTAGGGTTTCACGACAAGATGGTCGAGTTCGAGCCGCATGCAAAGCTGGACGCGCCGATTGCCGCCATTATCGAGGAGCTGCGCCCGTCGCTCGTGATTACGTTCTACCCTGGCTATAGCGTTCATCCTGATCATGATGCTTGCGGCGAAGCCGTCGTTCGTATCATAGGGGCAATGCCCAAGGAGAAGCGGCCGGTCGTGTACGGCATCGCTTTTTCCAAGAACCATCAAGAAGCGATTGGAAGTCCCGATGTCTTTGAAGACGTTAAACCTTTCTTGAAAGCCAAGCTAGCCTCGATCTCCGCGCATCGCTCGCAGTTTCCGCCGCCAGAAGGGACTGGCGACAAGAAGCTAAGCTATAAGGAACTGGAGGAGCGGTTCGGCACGGAGCGCTTCTGGACCTATCGGTTCAACTAATTCGTTATAAAGGAAGGCCGACCCGCAGCAAAAAGCGGATCGGCCTTCCTTGTTATCATTTATTCGGATTTTGCTTCTTTAGCCGCCTGCTCTTCATAGAACCAAAGCGGATCTTCGTTGTCAACTTCGCCATTGTAGTTGATCAGCAGTTCATCTCCGGCTTTAACGTCGGTAAAGGCGTAGAAATCTACGGTGAGATTATCGAAATTAAGGTCGTAGTGCGTGTTAGGCGTATAGGAGTGATTGAATAACATTCCATAGCCTAGAAGCAAGGCGGAGTGGTTCTCGCCGAACTCGAATGCATAATCGGCGAAAATCGTTTTCTCTAAGTGTACATGTTCCTCGTTCGGATAAGGAAGTGCGGGTGCTTGATGAAAAACGACTCCCTGGGGGATATCGACTGTTGCGAATACGCCTCTATTCAATTCTCCGTTACTGAGCTGTGATGTCTTTACTTCAATCATTGTAGTCACCTGCGCGTTCTATAGTATAAGGGCAGCCTTTGACTAGCCCCACTTGCATTATATCGGTATAATCCAAATATAACAAAGGAATCGTCCGAAATACAATGCGGACGGCATGCATCGGGGGATGAAAATTGTTGTTCGACGTTGTCATTATAGGCGCAGGGGTTAGCGGAATATTCGCCGCTCATGCGCTCGCTGCAGCAAACAAGCATGTTTTGATGATCGATAAAGGAAAACGGCTCAACGAACGGAATTGCCCGCTCGATAAGGGTGAAGCTTGCAGCTGCACCGCCTGCGCGAAGTACGTCGGCTTTGGAGGCTTAGGCAAGTCGGAAGGGAAGTACAACTACACGAACGACTTTGGAGGAGACCTCGAGGCGAAGGTAGGGTATGACCATGCTTTGCAGCTTATGAACGAGGTTGACGATATATTATGCAGTTATGGAGCAGGACAAGCTGCCATGTATAGCACCGTAAATCCTTCGCTTGCAAGAAGGGCAAGCGAAGCGGGCTTCGATGTGCTTGCTACGAAGACGAGACATCTAGGGTCAGCGCTTTCCAATGAGGTGCTGCAGGCGATGTTCGAGGATTTGGAGCGTTGCATCTCCTTCCTTTTTGAGACGGAGGTCAGTCTGATTCGCCAGCATGCTGAAGGCTTCGAGTTAACGATCGCTGGCCGAGATCCAATAATCACGAAGAAAATCATTATTTCGACCGGAAGAAGCGGAACGGAGTGGTGGTCCGGTCAATGCAAAGCATTAGGCATCTCGCAGCAGCTTGCAAGGCTTGATATCGGACTAAGATTCGAAATGTCCGGAGGACAGCTAGATGCGATTCTTCAAGATCAGTTCGAAACGAAGCTGCGATACGAGTGGGAGGGGCTATCCGCTACGACTTACTGCATGAATCCGAGCGGCAGAGTCATACGGAAATTCCAAGACGGCCTCGTCATGGCTGACGGCCAGAATTATCGGGAGCAGGGCGAAGGGACGGCGAATTTGAATTTTACTTTGTTCGTGCCGAGTTACTTCTCTACGCTTGAAGAAGCCGATAGCCTCGCGCGTCAGATTATTGGCGGGATCAATCGCGGGGGAGACCGCATTGTCGCTCAGCGGTTGGGCGATATGCAGCAAAGGCGGGGAACGTCGGAATCCAGCGGTGCCAGCAACCGCATCAAGCCCACGTTGAAGGCCGATTGGGGCAATCTCATTGAAGAGCTGCCGGATAGCTATATACGGATATCGCTTTCTTTCATTGAAGCACTGGAGCGGCTGCTCGGAACATCTGTCGATGAGGATACGATTGTGTATGGCGTCGATGCCAAGTTCTACGCGCCTATGCTGGACACGACGGAGGACTTTGAATCCCGTATCGCCAATCTGTATGTGACAGGCGATTGCTCGGGTATCACGCATTCATTATCGCAGGCCGCCGCGAGCGGCTTGCATACGGGCAAGCGACTAACGCTTGCCTAACCGCAAAGCTAGAATGAGCGAGTATAAATATAACCGAAATGTGGAGGGTTTATGATGAGTGAGTTAAATAATCCGAACGACATCAGTGAGGTTACCGTTGAGTGCAGCATATGGGTTGATGCTTCTAAGGAGCGTGCGTGGGGAGCCGTGACGGAAGGGGAGCAATTGACGAATTGGTATTCTCCCGGCTCGCCGTGGGATGTGCCGGATCTGCGGGAAGGTGCATCGGTTTACTTCCACCATTCACCGAATGAGTATCATACGGGAGCGGATGTTGTCACGCTTAAGGCTGTTATCGTGGCCGCGGAGCCGCTGAAGAGGCTCGCGCTCCGGTGGGAGTTCGAATCGGAAGGACCGGCGATGATCACTTCCTTCCTGCTTGAAGAGGAGAATGGTGGAACAACCGTTACGATAACGGAGACGGGCTACGAGACAGAGGAACAGGCAATGCCTACCCAGGAGGGCTACACGATGTCGCTTATGAATCTCAAGGCGCATCTTGAAGGAAACAGCTTGCCCTATTAAGCTTAGGCGATTTGGTTAAGCTTCACCGCCCAATTGTCCATGTGTTGTTTCCCGAATCTCCATTGTTCCTTCGTCCGCCTGCTTGTATAATGGCTAATGAGTGTGATAATCATTATCATTAGAAGTTGTAGGAGGCATTTAAAATGAAGTGGAGAAAAGGGTTAGTCCTTTGCGCGATCGTGCTTATGACGAGCGTAATTGCGGCTGCTTGCGGCAATACGGGTAATAACGGCAACGCGGGGGCTGCTAATGAGGCAAACGTTAATACGAATGCGAACGCGAATAGCGGCGATAAGGAGCAGAATGCACAATCGGAAGAGGAAGCGACGACGAGGAAAGTTACGCATCTAATGGGTGAGACGGAAATTCCGGCTAACCCGCAGCGGATCGTAGCCGATCAATATATTGGCCATTTGCTGGCGCTTGGCATCAAGCCGGTAGGGGCAAGGGGCGACCTTATGAAGAGCCCTTTCCTGAAGGAGCTGACCGAGGGTATTGCGGATAGCGGAAGTCCGATGTCGCTGGAGGCGGTGCTCGACCTGAAGCCGGATCTTATTATCGTTCAGAACGGCGACAATTACGAGCAATTGTCCAAAATCGCTCCAACCATCGTGTATGAATACGGAAAGCTGAACTCTATTGAGCAATTAAAGCTGTTCGGAGAGATCCTTGGCAAACAGAAGGAAGCCGATGCATGGATAACAAGCTTCGAGCAGAAGGCGGCCTCGTACCGCGAGCAGCTTGCGAATGTAGTGGGGAAGGACGAAACGGTATCGATAATCGAGCTGTGGGCGCAAGGTCCGTTCGTATTCGGCAACAATTGGGGAAGAGGCGGCTACAGTCTTTATAATTCACTGCAATTATCCGCTCCGGAGATCGTAAAGCAGGAAATATTGGATAAGGAGCAGTATCGCAACATCTCGATGGAGGTGCTCCCCGAGTATGCGGGCGATTACATCTTCTTGACGGTGTATGCGGCAGACGGCGGAGACAAGAAGTCTGAAGAGATTCAGTCCAGTGAAATATGGAAGAGTCTTCCCGCGTATAAAAATAATCGAATCATAACGCTTAATATCGATGAGATGGCTGCCGGCGACCCAATATCAATGATGAAGCAAATGGATATTCAAGTCGAAAGTCTGCTTGCGTTGAAAAAATAATAGGAACCCAAAAGAGCGGACCATTGCAGGTTCGCTCTTTTGCTTATACAATAGAGTTAGTGAAAATGATTCTCATTTAGAGGCGGTGAAAGTCGGATGGACAATGAAGCGAATATACGGCTGCATGCGGCAAAGGCGATTGCTTTCTTGCTGTCCGGCATCCGATACGTATCCAAATCCGGCAAATGGACTATTGAGCGTGAAGACGGCGGATACTTGCTGCTGGTTGTTGCGGGCGGGCAGGGTTGTCTGCGGATTGATGGAGCAGTCAGACGGATGAAACAAGGACACATCGTCTGGGCTGAACCTCATACCGCGCTCCAAATCGAGGAAACCGGGAAAGACGGAATGGAGTCGTACCTTCTATCCTTTCATATGTTACAGGCAAATGAGCAGCAGACACTATCGCTAACGGGATCGGAGCGATACAAAGCGTTCCAAATGACCGAGTCATCGCAATGGTTTCCTATGCTTACGCAGTTGCAGGAGCTTCTTACATACAGCAACAGCTCCGACGTTGCCAGACAAATAAAAAATCAGGCTAGCTTTCAAGAGCTCATGCTCTATTTGTGGCAACAAGCTAAGACGGGGCATGAACGTGAAGGCCCAAGGCGCTCGGTCGAACGGATTATTGCCGATCTGGAAGAACGCTACAATGAGGATATCGATATCGATGCGCTTGTAGCCGCCGCCGGCGTCAGCAAGCGGTATTTCAATCAATTGTTCCGCGAAATAACCGGTGCGAGCGTCGTAGAGTTTATTACCGCGCTTCGCATGAGCCGAGCGCAGCAGCTTCTGCTTCATACGGGGGCTCGCGTGCAGGAGGTGGCTCGCGAGGTCGGCTATCAGGACGAGTTTTATTTTAACCGCAAATTCAAGCAATCGTTCGGCATATCGCCAGGCCGTTACTCCCAAAGCAGGCGGTATGAGCATAAGCTGTTCGCTACGCAATATTTGGGCCATTTGTTAGCGCTCGGTATACGTCCGGTTGGTGCGACGAGCAACATTATGGTCCATTCTTTCCTGCAGCAGCTTGTAACGGGAATCGAGTCCGTTGAGCAGCCGACGACGGCCGAGCGTGTGCAAAGCTTGAGGCCGGACCTCATTATTGGCTGCGAGGACAGCGATAAAGAGACGCTCTCGGAGATTGCTCCAGTCTTCGTCATGCCTTACGGGGAGAGGACGCCGATCGAACAGTTCCACCAGCTGGCCGACTTGCTGGACAAGCGCAAGGAAGCTGCCCAATGGGTCTCGCGTTACGAATCGAAAGCGCTCCGGCTGAGAAAAACATTAGCCGGCGTCATTGGACCGAGCGAGACGGTATCGGTCATCGAGGTGTGGGCTGAAGGCATCGTGGTGTACGGCAATCGCTGGGGAAGAGGCGGGTACAATCTGTATAACGCATTAGAGCTTAAAGCGCCTGAAGCAGTCATGCGCCATCTGATTGATCGGGATTCGTACCGCTTCATTCCGCTTGCGGAGCTGCCGTTATATGCAGGGGATCATATTTTCCTAACCGTGTACGAAGCGGGGGACGGGGTTCGAAGAGCCCTGGAGATGAAGCAGAGCCGCATATGGGCGGAGCTTCCGGCTGTTATACAAGGCAACGTATATGAGGTAGACATTAAACGATTCGGGGCAGGCGATCCTATTTCGTTAAGCAGCCAGCTCGATATTCAAGTTAAGCACTTGCTGTCGGGCGGAGGCGGAGCTGGACGGTCGCGCGGGACGATATAACAAAGACTTTTCCGAGGCTGAAGGCTTCGGAAAAGTCTTTGTACGTTTGACGGTGCTAGTAGTAAGGCCAGCCGCTGGAATCCCAATACAGATCGCTGATCAGCAGCTTCGGAGCACCATTCTCCGCTACGCTGTACGCGTGGCGGGCAATGACGTTCGTGCCGTTGACGTCTTGGCCGCCTGGTCCGACCCAAGCGCTGTTGCCGCTGTCGATGACGCTTGCTCCGCCGTTTTTCATATCGACGCCGTTCTTATCGTAATAAGGTCCAAGTACGCTCGTCGAGCGGCCGACAGCTACCTTGTAAGTGCTGCTCGTGCCGTTGCAGCATACGCCGATCGATACGAATAAGTAATAATAGCCGGTACTGCTGTTGTAGACGAGGCTTGCACCTTCGATACCGCCGGATTTGGTTGCGATACGGTAAGCGTTGCCCGTTGGCTTCATCGTTGTTTTGCTGATGGCCGTAATGTAGATGCCGTTGCTCCAGGAGCCGAACACCATCCATAGGTTGCCGCTTGCGTCTTGCATGATGTTAGAATCGATTGCGTTGTAGTTAGTGGAGTTGTTGGAGCTGATGACGACGCCTTGGTCTGTCCATACACCGCCGGAGATGGAGGTTGTTGTCGTTAGGCCGATCGCGGAAACTTTGGAGCCGAAGGTGGAGATGGAGTAGTATAGGTAGTACTTGCCGTTGTAGTAGAAAATATCTGGTGCCCATACATCAAGCCCTGTATGGCTCGGAACGTAGGTGCTCCACCATGAAGGTCTTGATGTGTAGATCGGCAGGGAGCGGTTGTATGTCGTACCGTTCGTCGAATAGAGTACTTGAAGCCCGGATCCGGTGCTGAATACCCAATGCGTGCTGCCTTCCTTGATATAGGCGGGGTCGTGCACATTCGTATCCCCCGTCAAATTCCATGTCGCGGCATATACCGGAAATACGGATGAGCATACAAGCATGGCAGACAGCAGAAGCAACGTAACAATCCTCTTTCTTGATTTGAACATCTTCGATACGCTCCTTTAACCTTTTTTTTGGTCGTAACGCCACTTCTCGGGCGTTTGCGATCACCTCCTATTTGTATTTTGACAACGCTTACACTCAATTGAAAAGTGATGATGTTCAAAGTAGAAAGAGGCTGATTATGCGCGGAGTTAGAAATTGCATCCATAACGTTCATATATTTATTAACCAATTAACGTATTTGCTACAAATAGAAACTACAGCAATTATTAGCAATAGTCAATCTTAAATTTACGTCATCATTCGACGTTTGAACGATAGGCTGAGCTGCCGGCTGCTCCTGACTCTTTTGGTTATTTTAATCAAAAGAGCGGGGGCTTTTTAGTTCATTCTCACAAACGTCGCTTTACAACATCGGGATGTTAATGTTAGTTTTTATAACATAATGTGAAAGGTGTTGATCTTGATGTTACTATCCGATCTACTCAAAACGCCCGTTTTAATTGCCGCCGACGTCATTGCCGGGCATGAAGGGCTTACGATTCACGACGTGCAGTCCATCAATATTATGGACGCGCCCGACATTGTCACCTTTTTGAAAAAAGGCGATTTGCTCTTAACGAACGGTTACCTGCTCAAGGACAGACCCGATGCCCTCATCGATTTCATTACAAGCATGCACCGCAAGGGCTGCGCCGGTCTTGCAATCAAGACGAAACGGTTCTCCATGAGCATTCCGCAGGAGGTGCTGGACGAGGCGAATCGGCTTCACTTTCCGATTATTGAGCTATCGTTGATCGAATCGACGCTCGGCGAAATATTTCAGCAATCGATCAGCATCATACTTGAGAACAAAAACGAGGAGCTTCATTATGCTCTGACCATCCATAAGCAGTTCGCCGATATGATCATGCAGGGCGATGGACTGGGGCGCATTGTCGATGCGCTCGCAGATATATTGGCTTCCCCCGTGCTGCTGCTGAACGTCAAGCTTCAGCCGCTCGCGAGGTCATCCGGGCTCTATGAACCGGCCCTTCAGGAACTGCCTGAGCTAGCCGCGGCGGCGATCGCTAGTTTTCCAGCCTCGGAGTCGGCGCTGTCCATATGCTTTCCGCATATTCGAGCTGAAGGCTTCCGGCACGCCGAGCTATTCCCCATTCATACTTACCGGCATGAGGGCTATCTGCTCTCTTTCCATAACGACCATACGATATCCGGCCTATCCGCGCTTGCGTTCGAGCAAGCGGCTCATGTCATCGGGCTGGAGCTGACGAAGAAACACGCGGTTAAGGAGCGTTCTCGCCGTTACAAAAATGAATTTTTCTCGGATTTGATCGAAGGCCATCTCGGCACGGAGCAAGAGGTGCTGCATCGCGGCGGCAAATACGGATTGACGGCCGACGGCAAGGCATTTCTGATTGCAGCTAAGCTGGACGAGCAGCCCGAGTGGTCGATAACAAACGCAAGCAGGTCCTCGGAGGAGAAACTCAGCGTGGAACGCGATGCCCAGTATGAGGCTATTAAGCGGGAGTTGGCCAAGCTTGGCATGCCATTCGTTATGTTCACGAAAAACGACCTGTTCGGTATCGTTGTCCAGCATTCCGTGCCTGACTGGAACGAGACGGCGTTTGCCAGAGGGCTGGAGGCGGCCGCGGAGCGCATGTGGGATGCGGACCAGCTTAGCTTCTCGTTTGGAATCGGCAATCCGTTCACGAACGTACTCGATTTGGGCTTGTCCTACAAGGAGGCAATGAAGGCTCTTAGCTCAGGCAGGCAAATGAACCGGAAAAGATTCGCGCAGTCGTATCATGCTATGGATATAGGGCGGCTGCTGCGGCTGCTGCCGTACGACGAGCTGGAGCGGTTTTACGAGGAGGCGTTTAAGGACCTGATTCGCAAGGATGACAAAGAGAAGAACGAAATGCTGCGCACGCTGAAAATATTTTACGAGAATCAGTGCCAAATCAACGATACGGCCAAGGCGTTGTTCGTTCATCGCAACACGGTCATCTATCGCATCGAGAAGGCGGAAAGACTGATCGGCCGTTCGCTTAAGGATTGGCAGGTGAGCTTCCGGTTTCAGGTTGCTTTTGCGATCGAGCCGTTATTAAAGAATGAAAAATATAGTTAAAACAACTAAATTCACATTTGATTTCTGTTTGTTATAACTAATGACATTCGAGAGCCGAATCGATAAGATAGGTTTATGTTCGATATGTCAGATAACCTAACACAACATAAACGCGAATGCAGCATTGGAGAGGGGTTGAGATGATGGGAGTAACGGAAACGATTGACCGAAGTGAAGCGTTAAGGGGTTATGGCAGGGGAGATGCGGCGCAGTCGGCGATTAGCGTGCAGCAGGTAACCAAGTCGTTCATGAACGCGGAGGGAGATGCCATTCCTGTTCTTAGCGGCATTACGATGGATATTCAAAAACAAGAATTCGTCAGCATCGTCGGACCGAGCGGATGCGGGAAAAGCACGATATTCAATATTATAGCGGGTTTGATCGAGCCCAGCTCAGGCAAGATCGTAGTCGGCGGCGAGGAGATCGGGCGCTCGACGGGCCATGTCGGATATATGATGCAGCGTGACCTGCTTCTTCCTTGGCGGACGATATTGGACAACGTGACGCTTGGATTGGAAGTCAAAGGGTTATCGAAGAAGGAACGTTACGACACGGCAATGGCTTATCTTGAACGTTATGGTCTTGATTCCTTTGCCAAAGCTTATCCGTCAACGTTGTCCGGCGGTATGAGGCAGCGGGTAGCGCTGATTCGTACGCTTGTAACGCAACCTGACATTATTTTGCTCGACGAGCCGTTCTCGGCGCTCGACTATCAGACTCGGCTTGTGCTCGAAGACGAAATTCTATCGATATTGAAAAACGAGGGCAAGACAGGCGTACTCATCACGCATGACATTGAAGAAGCGATATCGGTATCCGATCGGGTCTTCGTTATGAGCAAGCGGCCGACTTATGTGAAGAAAACGTACGAGGTCGGGCTCGCGGCAAGCCATGGATCGGCGATGAAAGCGCGGACGGACGCGGCATTCAAGCAATACTTTGAAGAGATTTGGTCAGAGCTCGATATACAGATGGGGAGGATAAGCTGATGTCTAATGCATCTCAGAGAGTGAATCTGAATGCGGCGGGTGCCCTGCCGGCAGCTAAGCGCCGCCGATTAAAGCCCCATAAGGTCGCTTCCTTGAAGCAATGGATCACGACGATGCTGTGGCGCTTCGCCATTATAGGCGCCGTATTAGCGGGATGGGAGACGCTCGTAAGGCTCGAAGCGGTAAACGCGTTTCTGCTGGGCTCGCCTAGCGCAATCGCCAAGTCGGCAGGTGCGATGCTGCAGTCCGGCCAGTTGCTGACGGATGCCTACGCTACGGTTAAAGCGACGGTTATCGGCTTCATCATCGGGAGCATCGCCGGCTCACTCGCGGGCTTGCTGCTTTGGTTCTCTAAGACGGTATCGCGGGTCATCGATCCATTCGTCGTAGCCTTGAACGGCGTTCCGAAGATTGCGTTGGCGCCGATGATTATTATTTGGTTTGGCTCGGGTATATTTTCGAAAATCGTGCTTGCTTCGGTAGCGACCTTCATCGTAGCGCTGTTGTCGGCTTATCAAGCTACACATCAAATCGATGACTCGCAAGTTAATTTGATGAAGTCGTTCGGAGCGAGCAAACTGCAAATATTCCGGAAAATTATTATGCCCTCCTCGCTGCCTTGGATTATATCGGCATTTCGCATCAACATCGGACTGGCTCTCGTATCCGTCGTTGGCGGCGAGTTCATTTCTTCGGACAAAGGGCTTGGGCATATGATTTTCGTCGAGGGCAACCTGTTCAATCTGCCGGCCGTATGGGTTGGCGTCTTCACTCTGATGCTTGTCGCGACATTCCTCTACACCTGCGTGAGCGTTCTTGAGAAGCGGCTGTTGCCTTGGAACGATAATAAGCAGCAAACTCAGAAATCAGCATCGGTTTAACTGCTGAAAGCATCATCCCGTCTATGCTCAAATCAGCCTAATCACAAAAGGAGACGATCAACGATGAAAAAAACGGCACTCAAACTTATGGGCATTACATTAATAAGCGCATTGTTCCTGTCGGCTTGCGGCGGCGGCAAAGCAGATAACGTTAACGCTGGCACTGGGACGACGACGGCGCCACCCGAAACGGCCAAAGACGTGATTATGGTGTCCGAGGTGTATCACAACTTGCTGTACCTGCCGCTCTACGTAGCCAAGGAAAAGGGTTTCCTAGCTGACAACGGCATCGAGTTGTCCTCCATTACGGCAGCAGGAAGCGGGCCGGCTGCATTGGCTTCGGTGTTGTCCGGAGAATCGGCATTCTCGTTCCATGGCCCAGAGCATGTTGCCTTCGCAAGAGCAAAGGGCGGAGATGCCCAGTCGCTAAGCATTGTATCGGGAAGCGCGCCGGTATGGGCAGTGGCCAAGGCGGGTTCAAGCATTAAGGAGCCGAAGGACTTTATTGGCAAAACGATCGTCACAGGCATAGCGCCGACGAGCTCGAACAGCCTTCTTCGCAAGCTGTTCGCCGACAATGGAATTGACTTGAAGAGCGACGTAACGATTACCGAGGTACAGAACGGCTCCGAGCTTGGTACGCTGCTTGCCGGCAAAGCGGATATTGCGGTCGTCTACGAGCCGCAGCTTGATCAAGGACTTACCCAAGGTTTGGAGATCGTCTACGATTTTACGAAGGATTATCCGGACTTTGCGTTCGCTACGATTAATACTTCTAAGAAGGTCATTGAGGAAAATCCTGATTTGGTCAAACGAATGGTCAAATCGATTGAAACGGCATTGGATTTCATTCATGCAGATGCAGCGGGAACGAAAGAAATCGCCAAGAAGGAATTTCCGAACCTGGACGGCGCTGTCGTGGAGCAGGCTGTGCAACGCATGATCGACAGCAAGGTATATCCGCAGGATGGATTGCTTACGGAAGCGGCGTTCCAAAATGCTGTTGATATGCAGAAGTTTATCGGCAATTTGAAGGTCGATATCTCCTACGGCGACATGGTGGATACGAGCTTCATGCCATAACCGCACAAGCATAGAAAGGAGCCCTGATCGTCATGGGTGTACAGCAGGAAGCGGAATATAAAGCCTTTCTAGAATTGGAAAGGAGCAGGTATAGAAGCGGTCTCGTAACGGGCGAGGAGAAGGAAAGCTTTCTAGAAGAGCTCAAGCTTCTCCGCTCCTTCCGGATGGATGACCAGGTTGCGCCTTATACGACCTATAGGGGAGGTGCGGGCCGATGATATCGACACAGCTGTACGAGCTGACGTTGGCGGAAGCCGCAGCATCCATCAGAGCTAAGAATGTGTCGCCCACTGAGCTAACCGAAGCGTATTTGTCCCGCATAGAAGCGGTAGACGGGAAGGTACAAGCTTGGGTTACGGTAGCGGCCGACCATGCGATGCAAGCGGCGAAGGAGGCGGAGCGCCTGCTCATGTCGGGTCGCTATCTTGGTCCGCTGCATGGCATTCCATACGGCGCGAAGGATATTATTCGCACGGCGAACATAAGAACATCCGGCGGCTCGCGGGTGGACGGCGATTACGTGCCGGGTACGAATGCAGCCGTTATCGATCGGCTCGGCAACGCAGGCGCCGTCCTGCTCGGTAAGACGACGACAACCGAATATGCTTATCAAGGAGGGGAGCCGCCGACGCGGAACCCATGGAACTTGAAGCATACGCCGGGAGGCTCCAGCTCGGGATCGGCGGCCGCCGTTTCGGCCGGCATGGCCGCCTTCACGCTAGGCACGCAGACGTTCGGATCATTGATCCGTCCCGCTGCGTACAACGGACTAACGTGCATGAAGCCGACTTTCGGCCGCATCAGCAGGTACGGCGTGTTCACGGCAAGCTGGAGCCTCGATCATATCGGGGCCTTTACAAGAACGGTCGAGGATACGGCAATTACGCTTGAGGCGCTGGCAGGTGGAGATGGACGCGATCCTTCCACGTTGCAGGGAGAATCTCCGCGCTTCACTGGAGCGATTGGGCGAGACGTAAGAGGACTGGTGGTCGGCTTGCCGAATACGTTCTTCGAGTCAGAGGAACCGGTTATCGGCGAAGCGGTCGCACAAGCTGTCGAGGTACTGAAGGGGATGGGCATCCGGTTCAAGCAGGTTAAGCTGCCGGCGTGCATGAAGGAGGCTATCGCCGCGCACCGAATGACGATGCGCGCCGAAGGGGCAGCCTATCATATGGAATCGTACAAAACAAGAGCCGATTATTACGGACCGTCGATGCGAGAGCAGTTGGAGCTGGGATTCGAGCTAAGCGCAGTCGATTACTTGCATGCTCAGCGTGTCCGAAGCGTGTTCCGCAACGAAATGATGAGTCTCTTCGGCGAGATCGACGCCTTGCTTACGCCATCGACGCCAACGCTGGCATTGCCCGGCTATAAAACGGGTAGTCCGATGTTCAACGGGCCGTTCACGAATGCGGGATTGCCTGCGATGACGGTGCCGATCGGCATCGACTCTTCTAGGCAACTGCCAATCGGCATGCAGCTGGCCGGTCCGCTAATGGGTGAAGAGACGCTGCTTGCGATCGGGCATCAATACCAACAAGCAACTTCATGGCATCTTCAGAGCGCCCCGATAGGACTGTAGACGGGGTTCATAACAAGGAGGAAATAAAATATGACGACGATCATTACATCGGAAAAGGCGCCAAAATTCCCGCTGCCATTCTCGCATGCGGTGCGCGCAGGTGATCTTGTCTACGTGGCTGGACAGGTCGGTGTTAATCCGCAGACGCTAGAGCCGCTCGGGGACATACGGCAGCAGACAGCGCAATGCATACGGAACATTGAAGCGATATTGCAGGAGGCGGGGTTAACGCTGGATCATATCGTTAAGGTGACGACGCATCTGGCAAGCACAGAAGACCAAGATGCTTATAATGCGGTATACGAGGATATGATAGCGGCGCCGCATCCCGCCCGAATCACGGTATTCAGCGGTCTTGGACCCTATTTAATAGAGATGGAAGTATTGGCATACGCGCCTTCGAAGCGCGGTGAATAACAAGCGCAAGGATAGGGATGGAACCTTGATCAAGGGTCTGCATCCCTATTGCTCATTTAGGTAAAAAGCCATCTGCCATAATCGGCAGCGGAATGATAGAGTAATCATTAATTAGGTTTATATTAATTAAGGTTTAATAAATAATCATAGAGTTAAGCAGCATTTTGTACTGTCATTAACTTGGCTTAATAAAGTCTTGACAACTTATTAACCAAGTATTAACATATGGTGCAAATAAGAGGGACATCATGTTGACGGCAATAACGATGTTTAATGTTATTAAATATTATCTGAATAATCAGAATATTTAGAACAAGGCAACTCGTCGATAGGGGGATTCCGTTGAGTGATACGCTGCTAGCCATTGAAAATCTCACTACCTCATTCCGCATTGCCGACGAATATTATGCAGCCGTTGACGACGTGTCGCTTACGATCGGCAAAAACGAGATCGTTGCTATAGTCGGAGAATCCGGCTCCGGCAAGAGCGCTCTCGCTTTCTCTATCATGGGACTGCATACGAGAGCGAGGATTGACGGCAGCATTAAGTATAAGGGGCAAGATATCGCCCAATTGCCTCCGGCCAAGCTGAATCGGCTACGAGGCAAGGCATTCGGGATGATCTTCCAGGATCCGCTGTCCGCACTCAATCCGCTTATGATCATAGGCGCTCAGATCGAAGAAGCGCTGTTGCTCCATCAACCGAAGCTCTCCCGGAACGAACGGCGAATAAAGGTAATGGAGCTGTTAAGGAGAGTCGGGATACCTAGACCCGAGCATACCTACGGACAGTTTCCTCATGAGCTGTCGGGCGGAATGAGGCAGAGGGTGGTTATTGCCATAGCGGTCGCCAATGAACCCCAGTTGCTCATCGCTGACGAGCCCACGACTGCGCTTGACGTTACGATTCAATTGCAAATCCTCGAATTAATCAAGAAGCTGAAGAATGAAAGCGAAGCCGGCATTTTATTAATTACACATGATCTTGGCGTCGTCGCTGAGATGGCCGATCGCGTGGCCGTTATGTATGCTGGCCAAATCGTCGAAATCGCAGATATCTACACACTCCTATCCGGGGCCAAGCACCCCTACACCAGGTCTTTACTCCAATCGATTCCTACTTCCAAAGAAGCGCAGTCCAGACTGCATGTCATTCAAGGCATCGTGCCTTCCCTGCAAAATCTTCCGCGGCAAGGCTGCCGCTTCCGCTCGCGCATTCCGTGGATCGATGCATCCGCGCATGAAGACGATCCAACCATGCACGAAATTGCTCCCGGGCATTACGTCAGATGCACCTGCCATAAGTCGTTTCACTTCCCTAATCAGAAGGAGGCGAACGATACGCATGTCCTTTCTTGAAGTGAAAGATCTTAAAGTACATTTTCCGAGCCGCGGCGGCATTCTTAACAAGCGGATTCCGCTTGTGAGGGCCGTCAATGGGATTAGCCTATCGATCGAGCAAGGTCAAACCTACGGGCTCGTCGGTGAATCCGGCTCCGGTAAGACGACGACCGGCAGGGCGATCATCGGGCTTAATCCGATCACGTCGGGCAACGTGTTGTTCGAGGGTTATGATCTGGCGAAAGGCGGCCGGAGAAGCCATATCGACGTTCGCCGAGATATTCAGATGATTTTTCAAGATCCGTATTCGTCCTTGAATCCGAAGAAACGGGTGCTTGATATTATTGCCGAGCCGCTGCGAAACTTCGAGAGGCTGTCGCCGAAGGAAGAGAAGCTACGCGTCGAGCAATTGCTGGAGCAGGTCGGCATGAGCCCGGAGATGATCTACAAATATCCGCATGAGTTCTCGGGCGGTCAGCGGCAGCGGATCGGCATTGCGAGAGCGGTTGCTCTGAAACCAAAGCTTGTTATTGCCGATGAGCCGGTGTCGGCGCTCGATGTGTCAGTGCAGGCTCAAGTACTGAACTTCATGAAGGATATTCAGCAGGAAATGAAGCTTACTTATTTGCTCATTAGCCATGATCTCGGCATTATTCGTCATATGTGCAATCATATCGGCATTATGTACAAGGGCCGTTACGTCGAGCAGGGAACGACGGCCGATATTTTCGACAACCCGCAGCATATTTATACGAAACGTCTTATTACGGCTATTCCGAACATGGATCCTACGCAACGAGACAAGCAGCATATTTATCGCGAGGCGGTTAGGGAGGAATACGAGAAAGCGTACGATACCTATTTTGACCATGAGGGACTTGCCTTGCCCTTGCAGCCGATTACGCAAACACATCTAGCGGCGTTGCCTGAGAGAGGTTGAGAGCGATGTGGAGGACAGTTGCGCGAAGAATGATTATTATGGTTCCCCAAATCATCTTGCTGAGCATTCTCGTATTTCTAATGGCCAAGGCGATGCCCGGGGACGCTTTGACGGGGTTGATCGATCCGAGCATTGATCCGGCGGCGATGGACGCGCAGAGAGAGAGGCTCGGGCTTAATAATCCGTGGCAGGTTCAATACTGGGATTGGATTACGAAAGCGTTCCAAGGCGATTTTGGCCAATCGTTCCGCTTCAAGATGCCCGTCTCCGATTTGATTGGGCAGCGAATGATGAACACCATTTGGCTATCGATTGTCACGCTGATTCTGACTTATTTGATCGCCATTCCGCTTGGCATTACGAGCGGCCGCTACAACGATACATGGGCGGATCGCTTCATAACGGGTTATACGTACTTGGGCTTCGCGGCGCCGCTATTCATATTCGCCTTGTTAATGCTATGGGTATTCGGGTTTCATTTCGGATGGTTTCCGACCGGCGGGAGCGTAGAACCAGGCATGAAGCCGGGGACGCTGGAATACGTGCTGAGCAAGTTCTATCATTTGCTGCTGCCGGCCTTGTCTATGGCGCTTATTACGACGGTTACGACGGTACAGTTGCTGCGGAGCGAGATTATCGACACGAAGCAGAAGGACTTCATCGTAACGGCAAGAGCGAAGGGCGCGTCGGAGTCGCGCGTGTATAACCGGCATATTTTGCGAAATTCATTATTGCCTATCGCCGCATTTTTCGGATACGAGATTACGGGACTGATCGGCGGCACCGTATTCATAGAGAGCATCTACAGCTATCCGGGCATGGGGGAGTTGTTCCTCAGCTCGATCTCGCTGCGCGACTTCAGCGTCGTTACCGCGCTTGTGCTGCTGTACGGGGCTGCGTCGATCATCGGTGCATTACTGTCTGACATCACATTAAGTGTCGTTGATCCGCGCATTCGGATCAAATAACAGCCAACGTGCATAGGGGTGGGCCTTTTGAGGAAGACATACGCCAATATATCGCATGCAAGCTTGGAGAACAGAAGCCCCTCGAGCTGGAATATTGTGTGGCGCGAGCTCGTTCGGGACCGAATGGCGTTCGTATCGCTGCTCTTCCTGGTGCTGGTGATCGCGCTTGTCTATGGGATTTCATTCGTGCTTGATCAAGAGCAGATCGTATCCATCGATCTGTTCGCGCTTAAGAAGCCGCCCTCGGCCGAGCATTGGCTAGGTACCGATTATGGCGGGCGCGATGTATTCGGCCAGCTCATTATCGGCACTCGCAATTCGTTGTCGATCGGCATTATCGTGACGCTGCTCACGGGGTTAATCGGCGTACTGATTGGTCTCATATCCGGTTACTTCGGCGGCACTGTCGATAACATTTTCATGCGCTTCGTCGATTTTTTCATGATCCTGCCCACGCTTATGATCGTTATTGCATTCGTAACGGCAGTGCCCAAGTACAGCATTATTTCCTTCTCGCTTATTATGACCGCTTTTCTATGGATGGGTATTGCAAGGCTCATACGCTCCAAGGCGCTGCAGGAGAGAGAGCTGGATTACGTGCAAGCATCCAAAACGCTTGGCTCCTCGCATGTGAAAATTATGATTACGCAAGTGCTGCCCAACTTAAGCTCGATCATCATCGTGACGATGACCCTTAACTTGGCAGCCAATATCGGACTCGAATCCGGCTTGTCATTCCTCGGTTTCGGGTTTCCCGAGAGTACGCCGAGTCTCGGAACGCTCGTCAGCTATGCGCGAGATCCGCAGACGCTGGAGTCGAGATGGTGGATATGGTTACCCGCATCGTTCCTCATATTGGTTCTGATGTTGTGTATAAATAACGTCGGTCAAGCGCTTAAGCGGGCGACGGACGCAAGACAAAGAAAAGGATGACGAGGAGGAGAAGTTGTTATGAAGAAGAGGTTACGCTCCACAAGGATGGCATTGCTTCCGATGCTGCTCGCGCTGTTGGTATTTGTTGCAGCCTGTTCATCCGGCAACGGGAACGAGAAGAACGAGCCAACCCCGGCGGATAGCAGCAACAAGCCGTCCCCTACCGAAGAGGTGAAGGAAGCAACGCCGGAGCCCGATGACGGACTATACTCCATAGAAGATTTCAGCAACGTGAAGAAAAACGAAGGCACGGCGATCGAGAACGGCTCGCTGACGTTCGGCCTTGTATCCGATACGCCGTTCGAAGGCACTCTTAATCCGGTCTTTTACTCGGGTGATCCCGATTCGCAAGTGCTTGCTTGGTTCGATGAGTCGATGCTGACTTGGGACGAAAGCTACGTCTTCACGAACGACGGCGCAGCCACGTACGAGGTGTCGGAGGATGGCCGTACATTCACGTTCACGATCCGCGACAACGTGAATTGGCATGACGGCAAGCCGGTAACGGCTGCGGATTGGGAGTTCGCGCATCTCGTCATCGGCGATCCGAAGTACGACGGACCCCGCTACGATTCCACGTTTACGAATATTGTCGGTATGAACGAGTATCACGAAGGCAAGGCCGATAAGATTTCCGGCATCGAAGTCATTAACGACAAGCAGCTCAAGATTACTTATATCGAATCAACACCGTCCTTGCTGACGGGCGGGATATGGACGTCTCCGCTGCCTAAGCATATTTTCCAAAACATTCCTGTCGATAAGATGTCCGCATCGCCTGAGGTGCGCGAGAAGCCGATCGGCTTCGGTCCGTACAAGGTGGAAAGCATCGTTCCAGGCGAATCGGTCGTGTATACGAAAAACGCGGACTACTGGCGCGGCGAACCTGGGCTCGAGAAGGTTACGTTGAAAGTCATTAATCCAACGACAATCGTACAGCAGCTCGAGAGCGGCGGCGTAGATCTCGTCGACTCGTTCCCTGTTGATCAATACCCTGACAATGCAGGCATGTCGAATGTAGAGTTCCTTGGCAATGTTGACCGCGCCTATACTTATATCGGCTTCAAGCTTGGCGCATGGGACGCGGAGGGCGGCAAGGTTGTTCCTAACCCGAAAGCGAAGATGGCTGATATTAATCTCCGCAAGGCGATGTGGCATGCGGTCGACAACGATCAGGTCGGCAAGCAGTTCTACCACGGCTTGCGCTGGAACGCAACAACGCTTATTCCGCCGTCGCATCCGGAGTATCATGATTCGTCGAATGCGGGCTTAGCGTACGATGTGGATTTGGCTAACAAAATATTGGACGATGCCGGTTATAAGAAAAACGGCGATTTCCGCACGAATCCGGATGGAAGCGAGCTGGTCATTAACTTCATCTCCATGACTGGCGGCGACATTGCTGAGCCGCTTGCGCAATATTATGTGCAATCGTGGAAGGCAATCGGGCTTAATGTGAACCTGGAGATGGTCGAGTTCAACACGTTCTATGACCGTGTCGGCGCTAACGGCGAGGACGATCCGAAGGTAGACGTATACCAAGGCGCATGGGCGGTTGGCATCGACGTCGATCCTTCAGGCTTGTACGGACGCGAAGCGATCTACAACTTCCCTCGTTATGCGAGCGACAAGCAGGACGAACTGCTTAAGAAGGGCTTGTCGAAGGAAGCGTTCGACGTCAAAGTACGCCAAGACATTTATAAAGAGTGGCAGAAATTAATGGTAGAAGAAATTCCGGTATTTCCGACGCTATACCGCTCGGTGCTCGTGCCCGTCAACAAACGTGTACTCAACTATGCGATCGGCGACGGAACGGATCTTTATTTGTACCAGGTCGCAGTATCCCAGGATAAGCCGTTTGTTGCCGAGTAATAAGCAGTTATAAAAGAACGCCGGCCTGCTCCGTTCGTGGAGAGGCCGGCGTTTTAATTTTTATAGAGGAATGCGATATTCAGAATACTCCTCGATGATATGCTCGCCCTGTTGGTAAATCCAGCGGAAGGTGAATTCATCGCCCGTATAGCCAGTACGGCTTCTAATATCCGGCAGGATGATGCTCTCGAAGTTAGCGACAATCGTCTGTTCGATTTCCTTCAGCCGCTCCGTGTTGGTGATGCTTTGCTGCTCCGCTTCTTCATCGGATGAAGCAGTTTGGCTATAGTAAGCCACCGTGATTTCATGGTCGCTGAGTTCCTCAGGCAGCGGATGTCCTGATCCGCGGAAGATTTCTCTTACCGTGTCCAGCCAGTCTTGATGCAGGCGAATCGTTATGTTGTATTTCATCGTTAATCTCCTCTCGGCTATAAAGGTCAGGCACTTTTCATGTTTTATTATTTTAACATAATCATCAGGGTATCGCAGAAATTAGCGTGAAACAAATAAGGGAAGTGCGCCGTCTGATAGTTTGAGGTGATTGGATTGAACAAGAAGCTAACGGCGGTCATTGTTGCTGTAGCCGTATTATTTTGCATAGGGGTCGTGAAGCCGGCAAAAGTATTCGCATGCTCGTGCGCAATGGCGCAATCCGCAGAGGCGCAAGTGAAGGATGAAATGGAGCGGAGTAGCGCGATTTTCGCAGGTAAAGTATTAACCGTGACGCAGCCGCCAGAAAAGGAATCAATGTCATCAGCCGATCCGGTTGAGGTTCAGTTCGAGGTATCCGAGGTATGGAAAGGCGACGTGCAGGAGCGTACTGCAGTGTATACGGCGCTTAGCTCGGCGAGCTGCGGCATTGAGAATTTCGTTGAAGGAGCGGAATACGTCGTATCGGCCTATGACAACAAGGGCGCGCTTCATACGACCATATGCAATATGACGAAACCAGTGTCTGCGGCAGGCGAGGAGCTTAAGGCGCTTGGAGAAGGAAAGCAGCCACAGCCGATTGCGATGAACGTTAAGAAGGAAAAGAACGAAGAAACCGAGATACCGTTAAGTGCGGATGGCGCAGCACCACCAGATACGGCGGGAGATGACAATGCAGCTTCTGCTCGTACAAGTTCAGGTTCAATCAACTATATGTTAATAGCTGCTTCGGTGCTGCTCATTGCCACGGTAATGATTATGTGGGTGAGAAAAAATCGGAAGCAATAAGGATAGATTGGGGGATAGTCCGGGATACCGGGCTATTTTTTTTATATGATTACAGTCCTATGTTTAGTTGCCAAAATAACAAGTTGTAGGCTATCATAGTCAAGTTGTGCTTAAAAAGATAGAGGTGCAATAACAACTACTTATATATCAGATAACAGAGAAGAGAGAGAAGCAAACGGATATGGAAATGCAGATGAATCATACTGTCCAGCAGGGGACAAAACCTGCGGGATCAATCATGGCCGCAGTGTTATCGCTAACCCTCGGCACCTTCGCGTTCGGAATGACCGAGTTCGTCATTATGGGCTTGTTAACCAATGTAGCGCAGGACTTGAATATTTCGATCGCCAGCGCCGGTCAGCTGATTACCGGTTATGCGCTGGGCGTAGCAATCGGCGGTCCGATTATGACCGTGTTTACACTTCGCATGCCGCGCAAGCAGCTGCTCTGCGCCTTGCTCGTTATTTTCATTGCCGGCAACGCGCTTGCGGCGCTCGCGCCTAGCTACTCGGTGCTTATGCTGGCAAGAGTGCTTACGTCGCTTGCTCATGGCACGTTCTTCGGCGTCAGCTCCGTGATCGCAGCAGGACTCGTAAGCCCGGAGAAGCGGGCCAGCGCGATCGCGTTGATGTACATGGGGCTTACGGTCGCCAATATTATTGGCGTTCCGCTCGGCACTTATATCGGTCAGCAATTCGGATGGCATTCGACCTTCGGCATCGTATCCGTTCTTGGATTCTTAGTCGTGGCGGGAATTCTGCTGTTCGTGCCGAAAGTGCCGCATAACCGCAAAGTAAGCATCGGCAAGGAATTGAGGATATTCGGGAATAAGCAGGTGCTGCTTGCTTTCTTCGTAACGGTATTCGGGTTCGGCGGGGTATTCACGGCATTCACTTATATCGATCCGCTGCTGCAGGAAATTACCGGCTTCAGTGAACAATATGTCACGGGGATCCTTATTTTATTCGGGATCGGGATGACGGTCGGTAATTTGGTTGGAGGCAAGCTGGCCGATTGGCGGTTAATGCCGGCTTTGATGGCCTGTCTCGGGTTTCTAGCCGTCATGCTGTTCATCTTCTTCTTCGCGGTGGACAACAAAGCGATGTCGGTCATTACGATATTTATATGGGGCATAGCTTCGTTTCTGATCGTGCCCGGCTTGCAAATGCGCATTATGGATATGGCGAAGGACGCGCCGACGATGGCATCTACGGCTAACCAATCGGCCTTCAACCTCGGCAATGCGGGAGGAGCCATTATAGGCGGTCTTGCCGTGAACGGGATTGGCCTTCATCATGTGCCGTGGATCGCGGCGATCGTGACGCTAGGCGGGCTTGCCCTAACGGCGATCAGCTACAGCTTGGAACGGAAGCAAAATAGCAAGACGGCTTAGCTTTAGCGGCTGAAAAAGAGAACAGGACAAACAGCTCATATGCGCTGCTTCGTTCTGTTCTTTTGCTATGTCCTTACAAGGTACTACACATTGTTGGTACTATTCGCGCGGGGAGGGCACTGGTATATTCATAGCAAATAGAGCGCAGGAGAAAAGAGCCGGCGCACTTCATCCTATGAATGAGAAGAGGCGAGCGCCGTGGAACAATGCCAGGGTCCGAATAAAAATATTTATGTGCTGTTGACGAATACGGGTACGCTGTTCACGAGACTCATTAAGGCTTTTACCGGCGCTCCCTATAATCATGCATCGTTAGCGTTCGACTCGGAGCTTAACGAAGTATACAGCTTCGGACGCAAGAAGCCGAGCAGTCCGCTGCTGGCGGGTTTCGTTAAAGAGAACGTGTACGATGGCGTTTATCGCAGTCATCCAGGGACTAGCTGCACGCTGCTCCGCTTGCGCGTGACTGATAAGCAGTATTCACAGATAAAGCAATTTGTGTCTAGTATTGCTCAGAATAAGGATGATTACCATTATAATCTGCTTGGTGTTATCAGTATTTTGCTAAAGGTTGATTATAATCCCCAGTATGCGTATTTCTGCTCGCAATTCGTGGCTGAGGCGCTGAACAGAGGCGGTCTAGATTTATGGAAGCGTCCATCTCGAACAGTAACGCCTGATGACTTCCGTCAGCACATCGATCTGGAAGCTGTTTACGAGGGTCTATTGTACGACTATCCGATGCTTGATGAGCATAAAGTACGCTGGGTGCTTGCGAATCGGACCAAGACGGCTAAGGCTGCTACAGTTGCTATGGAATAATCTGCTCGATAAAAAGAGGGTTTTTATGCCATTTGTCGAAATTCATCGAATGAATTTCTATTTGGAGAAAGCAAACCCACTATCGTACTTAAGAGCAGGAGAGGGAAAACAGCATGATTAACTGGTTTCGCAGAAAGCTGATTGGCCGGATTTTGGTCGTAATGGCGGCAGTTATTGTACTCATCGTTGCAGGCAATAGCGCCATTCAACTGCACAACACAGGCACGGCGGTAGAAGGTGCGATTAGTACCTACAACATGAATATCGCACAAAATTACGTGACGCAGATTGATGTCGACAGCTACGCCGATTTTATCCAGGATCCACAGGAAAATGAATTGTATTGGAAGCTCCGTGAGGAGCTTGATCGATTCCGTCTGTCCATTGGCGCGCGTTACGTCTATTTCGTGAAGGTGGAGGCGGATAAGGATCCGCTGCTGCTTATAGACGGAAGACCGAAGGGCGATCCGCTTGCATCGCCGATTAATGAAGTGACCGATATGCCGGCATCGGCTATTAAGCTTGTGCTGGATGGACAAGCTGCCAGCTCTGATCTTATCGACAATCCTGAATACGGGACATACATATCTGCATTCGTACCCATGCTGGCTGCAGACGGTACGTTCATCGGAGCGCTTGGCATCGATACCGATGCTTCCGTTCTGCATCAGCTTACGAACGAAGTAACGAAGGACAGCATACCGTTATACGCGGCCATGCTTCTCCTTGCTTTAGCGGCGCTTGGCGTCATTATGTGGTTCATCGCGAAAACGCTTCGGCCGCTTCAGACGATTACGGCAAGCGCGAACAAGATGGCGACGGGCGATCTTGCGGAAGCGAATCGGATGCTGCTGGCACATCCCGTGAAATCAATCGATGAGATTGGCAGCGCGTACGAGGCGATGCTGCTCATGTCGGGTCATCTGAACGATAAGATCGGCGACATCGTTTCCAAAATCGCACACACATCGGATGTTGTCGCCTATTCTTCCGAAACATTCTCCAGCCATGCGGACCAAATCTTAACGATGGGCGAGAGTGTGAGCGGATCCATTCGACATATTCATGAAGGCGCTTATGCCCAAACGCAGAGCGCGCAGGACAATGCCGTCGCCATGGAGGAAATGACACAAGGCATTATTCGTATATCGGAGTCGTCGGCAACCGTATCGGATGCCGCGGTACAAGCGCTGCATACGGCGCAATCCGGTCAGACGACCATTAATGAAATGAACAGGCAAATGCTTAGCATATCCGAGACGGCGCAAGAGACGTTGACTATTGCGAAATCTCTACAGCAGTACACGAGCGAGATCGAGGGCTCGTTAGGCGCAATTAGTGAATTCGCCAATCAGACGAAGCTGCTCGCGCTTAACGCATCGATCGAGGCAGCGAGAGCAGGCGAGCATGGGCGCGGTTTTACCGTTGTTGCGGCGGAAGTCAGGAAGCTTGCCGAGGCATCGGATGTAACGGTGCGGCAAGTGACAGCGCTGCTCGGCAATATTAGCAAGGAGACGGGGCGAATCAGTGAACAGATGGATCTAGCTGCCTCGGAGATTGGGACGGGGGCGCGCTTGTCGCAGGAGGCGGAGCAGGCCTTCATTCATGCCGTCTCGGCGTTCCATCTCGTGACCGATCAAATTATGGAAGTATCTTCGACGGTAGAGCAAATGTCCGCAGGCTCGGAAGAGGTGGCGGCTACCGTAAGCACTATGGCCAGTGTGGCTGGAGGCGTATCGGAGCAGACCAAGCAAATCCAAGAGCTGACGGAGCTGCAACTGGAAATGATTAAGAAGGTATATGACGATTCCATCGAGCTGAAAAGCAATACATCGCGCATGAGAGAGGCGATCTCACAAGTAAAAGTATAGTCGGGCTATTAGCGCGTGAGTCTTGCTGGAAGACTCTGTTCTTGCCTACTGGGGCAAGTCGCGCTATGCTGAGAGGGATACTAGATTGTAGATGCTTTTCTCACTACATACGTTAGGAATAGATAACCTATGACGATTGGTTTTTTTGATTCGGGTATTGGCGGGTTAACGGTATTATCGGAGGCGCTGCGGCGCCTTCCCGCCAACGATTATTTGTATATGGCCGATACGCTTCACGTTCCTTACGGCACGAAGCCGATGGAAGAGGTAAGAACCTATATTGTTGATGCGATCGAGTCGATGGTAGCTGTAGGAATTGATGCTCTTGTCATTGCATGCAACACAGCGACAAGCATAGCGGTGGCGGAACTTCGCGAGAAATATTCATTCCCCATCGTAGGAATGGAGCCGGCTGTTAAGCCTGCGGTTGAGATGAACCGGGCTACGGGCAAGCGGGTACTCGTATTCGCGACGCCGCTCACGCTGCAAATGCCTAAATATTATGCGCTCGTGTCCCGCGTGGACGAAGAGGGCATTGTTGATTCTTTGCCGCTGCCTGAGCTCGTCGGCTATTGCGAAAGCTTGCAGTTCGATACGGAACTGATGCGCGAGTATTTCCGTGGCAAGCTGGCAGGTTACGATTTGAACCAATACGGCATTATCGTGCTGGGCTGCACGCATTATCCGTTCTACCGCTCTATCCTAAGACAGGTGCTTCCGCCTCATATTCAGATCGTGGACGGCAATGTAGGGACGATTAAGCGGCTAACGGCGCTAATGAATCGGTTCGGCATAGCGGAGAGACATGGAAACGGCAGCGTAAGATTCATGTGTACGGGCGGAGAGGAAGCCTATCTCGATAAAATGCATTCCGCTTTAAACTTCTATCAGGAGCAGTACATGACGACTGAGCTGTAAAAGAAAATAGGCCGAGCGAAGCGGACTCAAGCGTCCTTGCTTCACTCGGCCTATTTTATTAATCCAGCCCGTTCACCTGCAGCACAACCGGACAATGATCGCTGCCCATAATGTGGCAGTCAATCTGTGCATCCACAAGCTGCGGAGCAAGCCTTGTTGAAGCAAGGAAATAATCGATACGCCAGCCTACGTTCCGCTCCCGTACTTTCGGCATATAGGACCACCAGCTGTAGACGTCGCCAAGGTCGGGATAGAAATGTCTGAACGTATCAACGAAGCCGCTGCCTAGCAGCGTCGTCATCTTGCCGCGTTCCTCGGCTGTGAAGCCGGAGTTGCCCATATTCGGCTTCGGATGCTTCAGATCAATCTCTTGATGGGCAACGTTCAAGTCGCCGCATACGATGACGGGCTTCAACTCGTCAAGCTGCTTCAAGTAGGTGCGGAAGCGCTCCTCCCACTCCAGCCTGTAATCAAGCCTGGACAGGTCCCGTCTTGCATTAGGCGTATACACATTAACTAAGTAGAAATGCTCGAACTCAAGCGTAATGACGCGCCCTTCGAATTCCTCGTTCTCTTCCAGTCCGTAGCGGACGGAGATCGGCTTCAGCTTGGAAAATATCGCTGTTCCCGAGTAGCCCTTCTTCTCGGCATAGTTCCAAAACTGGTGATAGTGCTCGCCGATCTCCAGTTTAATTTGCCCTTCTTGCAGCTTCGTTTCTTGAATGCAGAACAGATCTGCATCCGTTTCGTTGAAGTAATCGATGAATCCTTTGCCTACGCATGCCCGCAGACCGTTAACATTCCAAGATATAAGCTTCATTATGAGTGCGCTCCTTACCGTGCGATTGTAGCTATGTCTAGTGTAACATAAGTAGCGCTGAAATCGCTTTAGTCTAGCAGACACTTGTAGTATGATGAAGCTAACAGAATAGGTTCGGAATAGGAGGATTGTCGTATGGAGCAGAGCAAGACCGTTGTGGAATTGGATACGGATCGAATCGTCCAGGAGCATCGCCGGTTTTTCCATAGTGGAACTACGAGGAGCGTTGCCTTTCGGCTGGAGCAGTTGGGGCGTCTGAAGGATGCGATCGTTCGAAATGAGAGACTGCTATTCGATGCGTTACTTAAGGATCTTCGCAAAAGCGAGATGGAAGCCTACGCGACAGAGATTGGCTTAGTTCTCGATAGTATCCGCTATACGATGAACAATCTGAAGCGCTGGGCGAAGCCTCAGAAGGTGAAGACGCCTCTGTTTCTCATGCCGTCCACGAGCCGGATATTAAGTGAGCCTTACGGTACGGTTTTGATTATAAGCCCTTACAACTATCCGGTATACTTGTGCATCGAACCGATGATCGGAGCCATTGCCGCAGGCAACTGCGTCGTGCTTAAGCCGTCAGAGATGACACCGAACGTATCGGCGGCGCTTCGACATATCGTTACCGAGACATTCGATGAGTCGTATGTGCGCATCGTCGAGGGAGAGCGCGAGGTTACGAGCGCTTTGCTGGCGGCGTCCTTCGATTATATTTTTTTCACGGGCAGCGTGCCCGTCGGCAAAATCGTCATGGAAGCGGCCGCTAAGCAGTTGATTCCGGTAACGCTTGAGCTGGGTGGCAAAAGCCCGGTTATCGTTGATTCATCGGCTAATCTGAATGTTGCGGCTAAACGTATTGTTTGGGGCAAGCTGCTTAACGCGGGGCAGACCTGCATTGCGCCCGATTATGTGCTTGTCCATGAGGATGTTAAAGATACGCTTGTCATGAAAATGAAAGAAACGATCGCCGCATTCTATGGCGCCAATCCTGGCTTAAGTCCGGACTTTGGGCGCATCGTGAACGAACGGCATTTTCACCGCTTGGCTGCAATAATCGATCAGGATCGCGCGAATGTCATTGCAGGCGGCAGGGTAGACAAGGCTGATCTCTATATCGAACCTACTTTGCTTTCGGCAAAGTCATGGGACGATGCGGCGATGTCGGAAGAAATCTTCGGACCGATCCTGCCTATATTGCCTTTCCGGCAGCTGGAAGAAGCGATCACGCAAATTATTGACCGTCCGAAGCCGCTTTCGCTTTATCTATTCACGGAGAGCAAAGAGGTAGAGCGCGAGGTGCTTGAGCGAGTATCGTTCGGCGGCGGCTGTGTGAACGACACGGTTATGCATGTATCAAGCGCCTATATGCCGTTCGGAGGCGTTGGTCATTCGGGCATCGGCGGTTATCACGGGAAGTATAGCTTCGACTTGTTCTCGCATAAAAAAAGCATTTTGAAGAAAAGCACGAGGATCAGCATTGAACTGCCTTACCCGCCCTATAAGGATAAAATGAAATGGCTGCGTAAGCTGCTGAAATAGATTGAATTCGTTAAGAAGCCGGAATGATCTCATTAAGAGCATTCCGGCTTTATTGCTGCTTGCGTTGAGCTTATATTATACTAATTGGTAATAATGGAAATGAGGAGAGAGAAGCAATTGGAGGAGAGGCTTGGATTCAGCAGCTTGAATGCTCGGCAATTGCAAGATCGAATCTATCGATATTGTGTGCGTATAACGGGGGATACCTGGGAGGCTGAGGACTTGAGACAGGAGGTCCTGCTTAAGCTCTACAAGGCCGTGAAGAACCAGCCATCTCGTGAGATTACGAATGCATATATGTATCGAATCGCCCTTAACGCATGGCGGGATAAGAAGCGAAAGCAAGGCTCGACTCGGCTAGAGGCTCTTGAAGCCGCGGGGCCTGATCGGGGCGAGCCGGATATGCGGCTGGAGACGCGGGAGCTGCTGGAGACGTTGGCTGATCGGCTGTCCCCTCGCGCACTCGTTATTTTGCTGCTCATGGATGCGTTCGGATTTACGGCCAGGGAGACGGGGGAGATGATCGGCGCAGCTGAGGGAGCGGTGCAGGTCACGCTTGGCCGCGCGCGAGCCAGATTGAAGAAGCTGGCAAGCCGGCTTTCTATCGATAGAAGCGGAAGCGGCCTGGAGCGGACGAGGGCTGAACAAGCCGAATACGGGCGGCTGGACTTCGAGGCATTGGTTGAAGCGTTTCGAAGAAGGGATGCGAAGGCGATATGCCTTTCCTATCGCGGTCTGGTACAGCAGCAAGCTTTCGTCAGCAATGTTCAGCTTGTTGGCGGTAAAATGTACTTTCACTTTACTGACCCGGATGGAAACCGGTTTATGGTGACGGGGTAATGGTTATAGAATTTTTTTGGTGCTCTGTTTGGTTTTTGAATCGGCATACGTTTATTTCATGTAGGTCTAACCATAATAGGGATATAAGAGGAGCGATCGCGATGGCGGTTAAAGAGCTTGGAGGCGTGTTCGTACATGTAACGAATCTGGAGAGATCGATTCCGTTTTATGAGGCGCTTGGTCTGAGGTTGAGGGGCATTGAGGACTGGAATCCAGGTCGAGGCGCGACTTTCTTCATCAGCCCGGAGCATGACGGCTGGCCGCTTCTGACCTTGGTAGAGTCCGAGCAAGTACAGGTGCTGAAGCATCCGCCGTTCAATCTGAACTCGCTGAACGTGCAGGAGATGCATGGCGAGCTGATTGCTAAGGGAATCCAAGTATCCGAGCTTGAAGAGTGGACATCCCCGTGGAATCATCATAGTCTATTCGATGCGTTCGATCCCGACGGCCATATGATCTGTCTTATTGAAGTTACGCCGGTCGAACAGAAGCAGCACGCGCTAATCGAATAATCGGAGGGTTATTGAAATGAATATGAATTATTATAATACGTTCATAACGGTGGCAGCGGATTGCCCGGTAGAGACGGGGATCATCCCGCCTGACAAGAAGGACGGCCGAACAAAGCCCAGCTTGGAGTACGAGCTGGCAGCAGGGCAGCCTTATCAATATACGCAAGAGGAGCTGCTCTTTGAAGTGTATGTGCGGCATAAGCAGATAGCGGATGTAGACCTGGTGGAACGACGCCAGGAGTTATGGGATGGTTTTTTCGGCAAGTCACAGGCTTGTCTGCGCGCATCCATGCTGCCGAAGAAGTACGGCTGGGGCATTCATTTCGACGGTGCCGGCAAGCTGGCGCTTATTCCGAAGGAGTCGGAGGCCTATCAGCAGTACATCGAGAATGAGAACGGCGAACTGAAGGTCGTAGCGGCGATGCGGAGCAGCAGAGGGAAATAAGGTACTAATTCAGCTCTTAAAATTAAAGAACCGCCGCATTAGCTTCGTGAAAACGAACTATTGTGGCGGTTTCTTTGTAATTCATGGCCTTATGTTTTCTCCTTGCCATGCCGGATGAACAGCCACACGCCGAAGAGAATGAAGACGCCGGCAGCGAGCTGATACGCCGACAACGATTCTTTCAACAGCCACCAAGCGAGCAGCGAGGAGATGACCGGTTCGCCGAGTACGGCCATGGATACGGCTGCGGCGTTCATATATTTGAGCAGCCAGTTGAATAGATAGTGACCGAATAGGGTTGGTACAATGGCCAGCAGCAGGAACAAACCCCACTCGCGTCCGCTGTAGCCGGTAAATGGGTTGCCTAACACGACATTGTACAAAGCAAGCGATGTCGCGGCAAGAAAGAATACAGCGAAGTTGTAGACGAAGGCGCTTATTTCATTCCGCAGCTGCTTGCCGACGAGCATATGGACAGCAACCGCAGCAGCGCCAAGCATGGATAATACATCGCCAAGCAAGGCGTTGCCCGAGAGGCTGAAGTCGCCTGCTCCAATCAGAATCGAGCCGATTAAAGCGATCCCGAGTCCCCAAAGCATCATTCGATTCGCCTTCGTGCGGAACAACCAGTACGAGCCGAGCATGACGAGCAGCGGTTCTAGGGTCAGCAAGACGGTGGAGCTGGCAACGGTTGTGAGGCGAAGCGAAGCCATCCATAGCAGGAAATGAGCGCCAAGCATGACGCCCGATAAGGCGAGCAAGCGCCATTGCCGAGCGCTAAGCCGCATGAATTCATGCCTATACTTCCAAACGAATGGGAGCATGAGCAGATTGGTCAAGTACAGCCGGTACATCGCGATGACCGCGACGTCCGCCTCTGACCACCGAACGAATATGGATGAGAACGATATGGCAATAATACCAACGATATAAAGCAGATCATAGATGGCGTTGCGCGATTTTGATTGAGATAGTGTGATGTCTGTCATGATAGTCGATTCTCCATTGCTATTGCTAGTGCAGCACTTGTTCTATTAAAGCCCATTACACATTTTGGCTTGCCTTTGGTTGCTTCGCCTTCTCCACCTCAGCGGCAAAATACTGTTGAAGTTCCGCGACTTTCTTCTCATCTGTCAGCACGATCTTGTCCTTCAGAAAATGCTCCATGAGCACTTCCCATTCCGTAGGCGCCTTGCGCTGAATCATCGAACGAATCGCATTCTTAACAAGCCGGCGTTCCTTGGCATTCGTGTGCATATCCTTGTACTGCTGCTTCAGATCCATATCCAAATGGGCAATAATTTTGCGAAGAACCTCGCCAGTCATTCTTGCGTCATCAAGCGCGCGGTGGGCAGAGCCTTCCGCCGTAATCTCCAGCTCTTGAAGCGCCGTCTCGACACTGACGTCGTTCGTTACATTTCGGAAGCGCAAGTAGCCTTTAAGCAGGTCGTAATAATAGAGGCTTGTCCAGAAACTATCATCGAGCTTATGCATCCGAGTATCAAGCACGATTCGCTTCATATCTTCCCCGCCCCAAGTGAACAGCAACAGATCATCGCTTTGCTTCAACCAGTCGTTGAATCTGGTTATGACGGCTTTGAAACCCTCAGCCGTGTCGATGTCCTCTTGCGGAATGCCGGTCTTCTTCTTAATGAAGCTATTTAATTTGGAGAAGTAGACAGGCTTAATAAGCGATGAGAATTCATCCTTGAACTGCAGGTTCTCATCAAGACGTACCGCGCCGATCTCGATCACTTCCATAGGAAGCTCGCTCGCGAATTTGCGGCCGTTAAATTCAATGTCCAATATAATGTAATCCAAAGTATGTGTCCCCCGTTCTATGCTCGTGATTCCCATTTTAACAGAAAAGGCCGCTATACAGTAATATTGAAATTATGGGCGAGAAGATAGGCTCTAAGTAGTAGAAATTTCCCCCTGCAAAAGAGGATCGTGCACCGAGTGGCTATGCGCTGCAGGTTTATAATGAAGGCGTAGGCAACTTATCCATTATCCATCAATGACGGGGTGAATTATCGATGAACATTTCGATCGGCGGCTATTCATTCAACAACACGTATTTGGAAGGCAAGATGGATGTATTCGGTTATTTGGAGACGGTCAAATATCGTTACGGCTTGGACGCGGCGGATTTGTGGAACGGCTTCTTCATCGATCGCGAGAGCAAACCGATAATGAAACTCGCGGACGAGAGCTATATTCGCAAAATAAAAGAGGCTTTGGACGAGCGTGAACTGCGGCTCGTTAACTTCGCCGTAGACGGGGCCCATTTATGGGATCCTGATCCCCATATGCGCGAGCTGCTGTATAACAACGCGCTAACGCATTTGCGTGCAGCCATCATTATGGGCGCGGAGACGGTACGTATTGATACAGGCGGCAGTTACACGGAATGGGAAACGATGAGCGAAGAACAATTCGACTATACGGTTTTGCGCTATAAGGAGTTTTCTCAAGTAGCAGCCGACAATGGTTTCAAGATTGGTCCGGAAAATCATATGGGCGCGTCGCTTCTCCCGCGCGAAATGAAACGAATCGCGGAAGCGGTCGACCATCCGGCGTTCGGATTTCTCGTTCATCTTGGCCGCTGGAAGGCCGATCAAGCGGAAGGCGACCGGTTAGTAGCGCCATGGGCTTACCACACTCATTTCGATGCGGCGACTGCCGTAAGAGAAGATGCTATTGAGACGATTCGAATGATGGGAGTGTCGGGTTACGCCGGATATTGGGGAATTGAACAAAATGCGAAGGGTAATCAGTATGCGGAAATCGAGCGCTTGATCGGGCTCGTGAAAAAGCTTCTGGCAGAAGCGTAGAATACAGCTGTGGAGGGTGAAATAAGGATGACAAACATACGTATCGGTATTATCGGCGTAGGCCAAATCGGCAAGCAGCATATTGAGAAGTATAGCCATATACCCGGTGCGGAGCTCGTTGCGGTCTGTGACGTTAATCTGACAGAGGCAAACCGAGTAGCCGAGCATTACGGTATTCCGCATGCTTATTCAGATTTCCGTGAGCTGCTGCAACGTGACGACATAGATGCAGTAGATGTATGTCTGCACAACAACTTCCATGCCCCTGTTACGATAGCGGCGCTGGAATCGGGCAAGCATGTGTATTGCGAGAAGCCGATCGCAGGAACATATGCGGACGGCAAGGCGATGGTCGATGCGGCTGAAGCAAGCGGTAAGCAGCTGCATATTCAACTATTCACGCTGTATCAGAAGGAGACGAAAGCCGCTAAGACACTGATTGACGGCGGCCTGCTTGGCAAGCTGTACCATGCGCGGTCGACTGGTTTCCGCAGGAGAAACCGTCCTTATGTGGACGGTTACGGCACGCCTTATTTTACTCGCAAGGAGACGGCAGCAGGGGGCGCGTTGTTCGATATGGGCGTATATCATATCGCGCAAATTCTATATCTTCTCGGCAATCCTGCGGTAGAGAGGGTTACGGGCAAGCTTTATCAGGAAACCGCTATGCTAGAGGAGCGGAGAGAGAAAAGCGGGTTCGACGTCGAAGAGCTCTGTACGGGTTACGTACGGTTCGCTGACGGTCTGACGCTGGATATTATCGAGGCGTGGGCTGTGCATATGGGCGATTTCGAGGGAAGCAGCATCGCCGGCTCTAAGGGCGGCGTCCGCTTGCCAAGCGAACAAGCAGGCGGGGGGACAAGACCGTTTACTTTCCATAACACGGTGTGCGATATGGATATGGACAGCACGCTTGACCTGGATATGATGGACGTGCGCTGGCATCGCATTCGCGACAATGAGGATGCTTACGATTCGTCGCAGGCGCATTGGATTGCTGCATTGCAAGGTAGAGTTCCTTTGCTGCCAACTGCTGATATTGCGCTGCGCACGATGCTTATCAGCGAAGGCATCTATTTGTCGGATCAACTAGGTCGGGAAGTGACGGCGGAGGAAGTGATTGCATCTTCCAGGTCAACCGCCGTTCCAATATAAAGAATGGGTACGAAGGTTAAGCAATCCTACAGCGTGATTAAAGGATTCAATTTTTTCATTTACGGCGCTTTAACGATCTATAGCACTTATTTTGCGCTATATCTGAAGTCTATAGGGTTGTCTACGCTTGAGATTGGGGCACTAATGGCCGGAGGCCCCATCGTATCGCTTGTTGCCAATCCGTTCTGGGGATATGTCAGCGACCGCTTCAGGAACTTGCGTCTGACTTTAATCTTGATGTTAGTAGGCAGCATGATTATCATGCAATTCGTATTTCTATCCGAATCGTATACGTTTATTTATACGTCGATGCTGTTTTTCTTCTTTTTCCAAATGCCGTTGTTTTCGCAAAGCAACACCTTAATATTGAACAGTATTGAGGGCACCGATCAAAGCTTCGGGGCTTTCCGGTTATGGGGGTCACTCGGATGGGGCGTTATGGCGCTGGCGGCGGGGCCGGTCATCGGTCAGATTGGGATTGAACGTCTATGGATCATATATACCGTTATGATGCTGTTCTCGCTGGTCTTCGCCTTCGCCCTGCCGCGCGGCGAGGCGAAGAACTCGGCTGCCAAAGCGGGCAAAGTAAATTATCGCTCCTTATTCGCAAGCCGGGCATTCTTCATCTTCCTATTCGTCGGATTGGTGCTCTCGATTCCGAACTCGGTGAATACGACATTCGTCGCCTTATACATTAAGGAATTGGGCGGAGGAGAAAGCCTAGTCGGTTGGTCGGCCTTTCTATCGTCGATCTTCGAGATTCCGATCTTCCTGCTGCTGGACAGGTATTTGAAGCGTAACGTACGCTCGATGCTGCTTTGTCTCGTCGTTATTAGCTGTCTGTTCGCATTAAGATGGTTCTTGATGGCGGGAGCGGCAACCGCGATGCAGGTTATCTTCATACAAATGCTGCACTGCGTCACGTTCGGCGGCTTCTATTATATCGGGACGCAATTGACGGTGTTACTGGTACCTGCCGAACTGCGTTCGTCAGGCCAAGCGGTGTACGCACTCACTTGGGGAGGGTTGTCGGGTATGGCAGCCGGCTTCATCGGTGGCCTGATGTTCGAGCAATCGGGAGCGCAGTCGATGTATTTCATCTGCGGCGTATTATCCGTATTTGGTATTATCGGGTTTTCCTTGCTGTATGCTTTTGTGCGAAGACTGCAGGAGCAGCAGTTGGAACAGCCTGAGCAGTCCGAGCAAGCGGTTCAACTATAACATTAAAAAATCCCGACTCCTTCTCGCAGAATTGCTGCTGGAGGAGCGGGATTTTTTGTTTTAACCTTAAAAAAAGCTACCGGGCTTTTCTCATACGAATCATCGTTCCTGCAATTGTTCCGAACAAGATGATGAGCGATACGGGAAGGAGCCAAATGCCTAGTCCTGACGATAATCCAACCGCATTTTGAATGGATGACCATGAAATGTAACCGAATAAGATCACTATTTCGAGCTTGATCCAACTCAGGAGCAACAGCGATAGACGATACTGGGCTTCGGCGTTCTGCTCTGTAATTGGAACAATGTAGTTGAAATGATGGGGAACTCGCCGCAGCAGCGATAGTCCGGCATAGAGTGTAAGTGCGATGATCGGCAAAAGGATAAGCGTTACCCGATTTCCCCAACCATCAGCCTCGCCTCGGGCGTTGAAGTGGATAGGGATTGTGGTCGGGAGATTGGTCCATTTGATAAGCATGTAAATAAAGGAAAACATCAGAACTAAAATGCAAACCCAATCCATCCATCGTTCCATGCTAGATTTGGTGAGTGAGATAATAGGTTTTTGTTCTATGGTAATCCATCCCTTTCTTGGATCTTAATATTAACTATATCGTACTGCAAGTTATTTATACATTCTAAACATTTTTTGAACCGACATCATTCGACAACATCTATATCCCTTATTTGATATATTCGTGAGGCTATCTATCATTCCTGGACTTTAGTTTCGATATACTTAAATAGATTAGGAATGAAGAACTAGCGCTACAGCATTTATTTATTGGTAGAGGAGCCGCTTGTTATGAAACGATTTCGAACTTGGTTGACCGCATTGCTAGTTTTGGTACTAGTTTTCCCTGCATCACAAGCTTTTGCCGCAGCTGCAGGCCAAGTGGAGGAGCTATCGCTTGACAGCAAAGAGATTGCCTCGTCTAGCAGCAGTCTTTCATTGCCTAGCACTACATTCACAGAGGGTATTTTGTCAGGTGCACTCAATAGCGATCAAGAAGTGCTGCAGTTTGCGGGCTCTAAAGGCAAGGGGCAAGGGCTTGCGGCGAGCAGCAAACAATTTATAATCGCTCGTAAGGATACAGATAATCTGGACCAGGATCACTACATCCTTCAACAATCTTTTAGAGGTGTTCCAGTTTATGGCCGTTATATGCAAATTAATTTGAATAAGGCAAATCAGATTTATGCCATTCAGGATAAATCGGATAACGGCTTGAGCCTATCTGCTCTGAATATTTCACCGACACTTACAGCGGATGAAGCTATTAGCGCATTCAAGAAGGATTTGGAAAGCGGGCTGAGCGGTGCAATTCAGTTGGAGACGAAGGCAGGATCCTACCAAGTGTCCGCACCGACCGCCTCTACAATTATTTATCCTTTTAATGGGAAAAATCATTTGGCTTATAAGGTCAATATGATATTCATGTTCCCTACGGCCGGTAATTGGATTGGGTACGTGGATGCGCATACGGGCCAAGTAATTGATAAGTATAATAAGCTTCAACATGCCACAGGAACAGGGTACGGAAATGATGGGAAAAGTAAAAAACTAAACACCACACAATATAACGGGCAATATATTTTGTGGGACCAAACTCATATTGGTGATATTTATACGCTTGACCTTATTGATTGGGATGCTGAATATTTATACTTTGATGATATATACAGCTCAAATAATATATTCAACAATTCATATGATGCAGATGGGGTTGACGCGCATTATAATGCGGATATTGTGTATGACTTTTATAAATCCAACTACGGTCGTGAAAGTATAGACGGTGCAGGGATGGATGTTTACTCTATTGTTCATGTGCCTGAGTTTGATGACGAGGGCAACGCCTATATTATGGACAATGCGTATTGGAACGGGGAAGCAATGTTTTATGGGGATGGATCGGGCTCATCCCGTGGAGGCTTTGATTGTTTATCATGTGGACTAGATGTCGTAGCTCACGAGCTGACGCATGGCGTTACGGAGTTTACGGCTGGCTTGGAGTACCGCTTTCAATCCGGCGCCTTGAATGAATCTATTTCCGATATAATGGCTTCCGTTATCGATAAGGATGATTGGTTCATTGGCGAAGATACGGGCATGACGCTTAGAGATATGGCAGAGCCGGAAAACCACAATCAGCCTGGACATATGGATGATTATGCAAACTTAGAGGATACAGCGGAAGAAGACTGGGGCGGAGTTCATGTTAATAGCGGAATTCCGAACCGTGCCGCTTACTTGATGGCAGGGAAGTTTAATGCGCTAGGGCTTAAAGGCAGAGATTTGTTGGGTAAACTCACCTATGAATCGCTACGATATTTTCTATTTGAAACATCTGATTTCAGAGATATGAAGAATGCTTATTGGCTTGCGGCAGAAACGGTCAGCGGCTTAACCACTGCGCAACGTCAAACGGTCAAAAAAGCGATTTCGGAGGCATGGACAGCGGTAGGCATTGAAGGCGATCCGATTAGCGATTTGAGAGTTGCGGCCCAAACAGGAAATACCGTTCAATTAAAGTGGACGGCAGTAAGCGGAGCTTCTTCGGTTAGTTTGTTTTTAGCTTACGATAATTCGGAATGGTATGATCTTGGCGATCTTACAAATCCGAACCTTAACTCGGTAACTGTGATAGCTCTTCCGACGGGTAAAACTTACTACTTTGCATTAGCAGTCAATGATGGCAAAAATGAAGGATTATCTAATATAGTATCTACAAAATTGACGCCAGGAAAAATAAACTCTTTTATTTTGGGATCTAAAACCTACGATACTGCAACGTTCAACTGGAGTGTAACGGATGTACCTGACAACCTACTTATCCAACATTCTCTGGATAACGGGAAAACGTGGCTAACTTCTTCGATTTCGGGAAGCCTGACGCCTGAAAGTACATCGGCTACTGTTAACAATCTCGAAACCGGTAAAACTTATAAATTCCGATTAGGTGTGAGCGGTACGGCATATACATCGACTCAATATTCGACGATCTTGAGCGTTCCGATTACGCCAGTGGGTGTCGCGGATTTGGCGGCTTCGGGAGCGACTGGCAATAGTACGGCATTGGCTTGGACGCCTGCTGTAGGGGCAACGAGCATTGTCGTGCAGCAATCGCTTAACGGCACTTCGTGGACAAATGCGATTACGGGGGCGTTAGCTCCGAATGCAGGCAACGCGACAGTAACTGGTTTGCTGTCAGGTACCGTATATAAATTCAGAGTCGTCGCAACAGGTGGACGAAATGCGGGCAATTCCAATGTTGCAAGTTCGACGACGTTGTCTGTTCCCGTATCTGAGCTAAGAGTAAGCAGCACGACAACGAATACGGCTGTTCTGGCATGGCCCGCTGCAGTTAGAGCAAAAACGATTTACGTCGAGTACTCGGCTAATGGCGGCGCAACCTGGAAAGAACAAGCGCTTAAAGTATCAGGAACCGCTAAGGCGGCTACTGTAAAAGGACTGCTTCCTAATACAGCATACCAATTCCGTCTTCAAGTAGCTGAAGGTGCCAATGCGGGAACCTCCAATACCGCAGAGGGTGTAACGAAGCCTGTTCCTTTGAAATCTTTCGCAAGCACGGGCAGAACGAATCTAAAGGCAGAATCGGCTGAATTCAAATGGTCACTGCCTGTCGGTGCGACTTCATTGACAATTGAACAGTCAACTAACGGCAAAGATTGGACAACGGCTATAACAGACAGCATTAATCCAATTGCAACAAGTGCAACGGTTAGAGAACTGACTCCGACTACGAAATATTATTTCCGTTTGAATGTTGTTGGCGGTCAAAACGAAGGCCCGTCCAATAGTGTAATGGTCACAACCATTCCATTGCCGTTGTCAGATCTTTCGGTAGATGTAGAGGAGACTACGGGAAGCAAGGTTGCGTTGAATTGGACGGCAGCAATCGGAGCTAAGAAGGTAGTTATTCAACAATCGCTGAACGGCAAGTCTTGGACGACCGCAAAAGTAGCGTCGCCTTTATTGCCGGGCGACAGCAGCGCTGTCGTTACAGGACTTGTAGCAGGTACGGATTACGATTTCCGTATTACGGTAACTGGCGGTCAGAACGCTGGTAATTCGAACATTGCAGAAGAGAGTACAAAGATTGTGCCAATCGATTCGTTAAGGGAAAGCTCTTCGACGACAAACAGCGTAACGTTGGCTTGGGATGCGGCTTCCAAAGCGACTGCAATCGGGTTGCAGCAAAATGTTGGCGGAGGATGGGAACCGGTAGCTGGCATTAAGCTCTCGGTATCCGCGAAGTCTGTAACGATTAAGGGACTGACTCCTAACACGGGTTATGCTTATCGCTTAGTTGTTACAGGCGGGGGTAATGACGGCGAATCGAATGAAGTAGATGTAAGGACGAAGTCGCTTGCGATATCTGGATTTGCTTCTACGGGCAAGACATCCAATTCCGCGAGCTTTAAATGGAAGCCAGTAACTGGGGCCGGAAAAGTGTATATTGAGTATGTGGGTAACGGTCAAGATTGGGTTGACGCTGTTTCTATCGAATTATCGACTGATAGCGTAACGGCTACGGTGGATGGTCTAACACCCTACACGAGCTACAAATTTAGACTGAGAGTAGAAGAAGGGCTTTATGAAGGTTCTTCAACTGCTTTGAGTGTAAAGACGAATCGTTAATCGATTTCTAGTATATTATTAACGTTAACAAGGGCTGCGCCAAATGGTCTGAAACAGACCAAACGGTGCAGCCCTTGTTGCGTTTATTGAATTCTCGTACTAGCTCCGAGTCTTGCGGCTATTCAACCATAGAGGGATGCGGAATACTAGATTGATGAGTAGGACGACGAAGACGAGTACGGCGGCTGCTTTCTGTGCGATTTCTTGCGCGTCGGATACGATCGCTTCCGACTGTACATACCACAGGTGGACGGCAAGCGTCTCGCCGGGGGAGAACAGGCTGAAGTCCCACATCTCGCCGGAGGTCGTCACGCCGGCGGTGAGGATGATAACCGCGCTCTCGCCGAAGGCGCGGCCGGCGACGAGGCAGATGCCGGTGATGATGCCGTTCAGCGCGGCCGGGATAAGCGCGCGTGTTATCGTCTGCAGATGCGTTGCGCCAAGCGCGAAGGAGGCGCTCTTCTGGTCGGCAGGCACCGCGCGGATCGATTCCTCTGTAACCCGCGTTAATACCGGGAGATTGAGGAATGCGAGGCTGATCGCGCCGCCGAGTATCGTGAGTCCGATTTGGAACATTTCGACGAACAAGGCGATGCCGAACAAGCCGAATATAATCGAGGGTACCGATGCAAGGCCTTCCACGCACACGCGTACGAAAGCGATGAGCTTATTGTCCGGCGCGAATTCGGCGAGGTAGATGCCTGCGGCCATGCCGAGCGGGATGGAGATAAGCAGCGACAGGAACAGAATGTAAAAGGAATTGAGCAGCGTAGGGCCAATACCCCCGCCTTCATCGATCTCGCTTGGGAGGCCGAACAGGAAATCCCACGTCAGCTTCGGGAGACCGTCCTGGAGGATCAAATACAGCAGTCCGAAGATAAATGCGATAATAAGGACGCCTGCGGTCCAGATCACACCGGAGAACAGACGGTCGTTGATCCGGTTAAGCCCTTTGTTGTTGCGGCGGAACGGATTAGCGGCAGCAGCCGTACCAGCACCGGCACTCATTTGGTTTTTCATGAAATGCGAGCTCCTCTCCGTTGAAGCCAGCGAACGGCCACGATCATCAGAAGTGAAATAAGCAGCAGCAGGAAGCCCATCAAATACAGAGCATAGTTCCATGTGGAGTCAAAAGGAACGTTCGATATTTGCATAACGATATTGCTTGTTAAGACGGAGGTCGGCTTCAGCAGGCTGTCTGCTAGCTGAGGCGTATTGCCGATAACCATCACGACGGCCATCGTCTCGCCGACGGCACGAGCCATGCCGAGAATGACGGCATACATAATGCCGCTTTTGGCAGACGGCAGCAAAACCTTCCAAACCGTCTGGAATCTAGTGGCGCCGAGAGCGTAGGAGGCGTCACTGAATTTGGCAGGTACGGCGCTAATAGCGTCGTCGCTAATCCGGCTGACGGTCGGGAGCACCATGATCGTGAGTACGAGTGCCGCGGCGAGCAGTCCGTCGCCCATGCCCGTGCCCGTAACGGTACGGATGAGCGGAATAAGTACGGTTAATCCGAGATAGCCGTATACGACCGATGGAATGCCGACCAGCAGGTCGAGTATCGGGCGAAGCGCGTTTTTTAGCCATGGCGGGACGAATACCGATAGGAATATCGCGATCATCAGCGAAAGCGGAACGGCGATCAGCAGCGTAAGCGCCGTTAAGGCGAAGGTGCCGAAGATGAATACAAGTCCGCCATATTGCTCGTTCTCAGGCGTCCAATCGGTAGAGAAGAAGAAGTCGGTGAACGAGATATGGTTGAACGTAAGAACGCCGGTCCGAAGCATAAGAAATAGAATAAGAAATAGAATCAGACAAACGAAAGCTGCAGCAGCGACACATAGGTAACGGAACATGCGGTTCATCGCGAACAAACGCGAACGGCGGTCGAACTTCTTGCCGCTGCCCGCTAGCAGCGTACGGCCAAGCTCGGCATGAAGCGGCGCTTTGCCGGCGACCGGGGTTGAATCTAGCATAATAAAGGGTCTCCTCTCTCTAAAAGAGCGGCGGGCGAGGCGCTTCCATGCGCCTGCCAGCCGCTCTCTTCGTGTCATTCCATTCAATCAAGGTTGCTTATTTCATAGCCGAGATCGGGATGAACTTCAGCTTTTTAAGCGATCCGTTCTGGAACTTCGTGCTTTGAACGTATTTAATGAATTCTTTCGTAGCGCCAGTAGGCTCGCCTTTTGTCATGTAGTAGCCGTAGCCCCACACTTTGTATTTGCCGTTGATAACGTTAGCTTCCGTTGGCGCGATATCGTTGATTTTTACAGCGATCATTTTGTCCGTAACATAAGCAAGGTCCATGTAACCAATAGCATTAGGCGTCGTCTCGATAGCCGTTTTCATATCGCCGCTTGTTTTCACTTCTTTATAATTGTCGCCTTTAGTCATGAAATCCGTGCCTTGCAGCGCTTTATCCTGGAAGTTAACGCGCGTGCCGGAGCCGAACGTACGGTTAACGACGATAATATCGGCGTCCTTGCCGCCAACATCTTTCCAGTTCTTGATTTTGCCGGAGAAAATGCCTTGCAGCTGCTTCGTTGTCAAGTTCGTTGCCGTTACGTTTTTGTTCACGACGGCTGCGAAAGGAATGACAGCTACTTTATGTGCCACTTGGCCTTCGAATTTCTTGAAGCCTGGTACGTCCTTCGAAGCGTCCCAGTCTACCGCGCCGATCTGTGCGATTCCTTTGCGAACTGCTTGCGGCCCAGTAATGGAGCCTGCTGCCGACGCCGAGATTTTCACTTTCGGGTGAAGCTTTTTGAATTCGTTAGCCGCTTGAAGCGTGAGAGGCAGCAGGGCGGAAGAGCCGTTGATGACGATCTTGCCGCTGAGCTTGCTAGCCGCGTGCACGGCCGTTAGCGAACTGAAGCCGATAACGGTTGCGAGTACGGCGATTGTAAGTGATTTAAACCATTTCATTGAAATATCCCTCCATTAATTATTGAGTAATGTTCTTCCATTGACCGTTAACCGATACGGCAAGCTGGCCGTCGATCAGAGCAGCGAGATGTCCGTGACGCGATACGATGATTTCGGAAACGCTGTCCGATATTGCTGCCAGCAGTTTGTTTCCGCCGATTAAAGCATCGACCTCGTAAACCGCATTCGACGAATCATCGTTCGATGTCAGTAAGTACAGTCTGTCAGCACCTTGTGCGAGCTGATAAACATCCTTTTGCGCGAATACGCTGGTCGAAGCAGCGTCAGTGGCGGCAGTAGAGACGGATGCTGCTTTGCCGATACTTGCATCGTCAGCCGTTACGCTCACGTAGTACACTTTGGAGCCGTCAGCCGAAAGTTCAATGAACACTTTGTCATCCGTGTCCTTCGTCAGTTGCACCGGCTTGTTGTCTGCCGCTGCCGCGTTGTAGAAGTAGACTTGCGCTTCCGTTCCGGCAGCATCGATGGCTACATCGTCCAGAGCGACATCGACATTGCTGTCTGCGGTTACTTTCGGTTGCTTGTTAACGGTAAAAGCGAATTTCGTGCCGTCTGCGGACACGTCGAGGTTCGCTTTGTAATCGACCTTATCTTCAAGCACTTTGGACACAGTGCCGTCGGCCAAGTTTACTTTGGCAATGATCGAGTTTTTGTCGCCTTGCAGGAAGAAGAGAGCCGTTCCGTCTTGCGACCATTGCAACTCGTTCTTGATCGAGCTGTCCGTACTTACTTGCTTGGATTCCTTGCTGTTCAGATCGATGACATATACAGCGCCATTAGCATCTGTGTAAGCCACGTTTTGACCATTCGGCGAAACAACGAGATCCGATGTGCCAGCGGAGGAGAGCAGCAGATCATACTTGCCGTTAGCCGCATTTACGAGGTAATCCTCACGGCCGTTGTCGGAGCTGTTCGATACGATTAGACGTGTACCGCCGGCCCATACCGCGTGCTCAACGAATGTCAATTGCTCAACCGTTGCGATAGCAGGGGCATCGGCATCCGCTTCGTATGTACCGCCAAGTGCTTCAACCAGTGCAGATGGGTCTGCGAATATCGTGTAGTTGACCGTCTTCACATCTGATGAAAGAGCAGGCGAAGTGCTGCTAGCGGCAATGGTTCCTGTGCCCGGATTAACATACACCGACTTGCCTTCCAGTGTGAGTGTTACATAACCGGCTGCCGGTTGCAGAGCTGCGCCAATGGCCTTTGCGAAATCGCGTACGGAGACGAGCGTCGTGCCTGAAGCGCCTTGAATCGTACGGAGAACGGCTGGATTGGCATTCACGAGGAATGTCGTTTGGCTGAATTGGACAGCTTCCTGCTTGACCGGAGTTTGGGCAAAAACAGGGTTGACGGCGGTTGCGCCGAGAGTTGCCGCCAGCATGGAGACAGCCAGCACTTTTTTCATTTGCATGGAATCGGTCACCTTTCTCATCGTTAAGTGGTATGGGACTAATCGACTATTGATTCGATTTCATATGGATCATAGCAATCAATTATTATCCCATTATTTTGAAATCGTTTAGTATTTGTAAAGGATTGGCAGAGCGCGCGAGGTTTTTGTACTGCTTTTGTACGGGAGATAGATTTGTTACACTGTGTATATATGAGTAGGTGAAGAGAGGAAGAAGACAGCATGATATACAATCCTTTAGAGGACGAAGTTATTCATTCCTTAGAGCAGTTGCAAGAGATTGTCGGCATGCCGCATGAGGCGGTCGTGAAAAAAACAGTATCGGTGATCGATGATCATATTCGAGTATATTTGGCGAAGTGTCCGTTGTTTTTCCTTGGGACAGCCAGTGGAGAAGGATTGTGCGATGTGTCGCCGCGAGGCGATGAGCCTGGTTTCATTAAAGTGTTGGATGAGAAGACGCTGGTATTTCCGGAGCGGCTGGGGAATAGACGAATCGATTCCATGCACAATCTGTTCGCGAATCCGAGACTGGGCATGATTTGTATATTGCCGGGGATGGAAGAGGTGCTGCGGATTAACGGGAAGGCAACGATTATACGCAATCAAGCGTTGATGGAGAGCATGCAGATTAACGGCAGGCCGCCATTATATCTCGTTAAAGTGGAAGTTGAGGAGTGTTTTGTTCATTGTCCGCGTGCGCTGAAATTTTCGAAAGTATGGGATGCCGAAACGTGGTTGCCGCGTGAGGAAAGACCGAGTACGAAGGAAATGTTCGAGGCTCATATTCAGTTGAACGGTTATGTCATCGGGAAAGATTAGCTTTCCCGAGCATGGCCATAAATCCAAGCGGAGAAATATGGATTAAAAGCACAAAACTTATTTATACCATACATGAATCATCCAAGGCAACAGAAATTTTCGGAAAAGTATTGTGGTTTTCGCGATACTGTAGTATCTTCATTATGTGGAAAAAATAAGGGAGGTGAAAGACGATGGAGAAAATGGCGATGCAAATGATGATGAACATGTGCATGGACGAAATGATGTGCAAGATGAAGTCCATGAAGATGATGATGGACATGATGATGGAAATGAACATGATGGACGGCATGGATATGAACATGATGATGATGAAGATGCAAGAGTGCGATGAAATGTCGACGATGATGATGAACATGATGCGCAATATGGAGCAAGTATCGATGTAATCTTATCGAACTATGAATCTGGCCATTCATAGCTCGAAGCAGTACCTATCCATAACGGCAGAGCGGATATCCGCATGCCATAAGTTACGAAAGTGCAACAACCGCGAATCGTTTGGCAGAGCAGACCGCTGCATGCCGACGCTTTTTTTTTATTTCTACGCATAATTAGATGCTAAAATGCGTTCAAGGTTTTCAGCTTGCTGGCGATCATGACGCGTTGAAGCTTGAACTCCCATACCTTCTCCCGAAGCTGACGCTGCTGCGCCTCGTCCTGATTTCTCCGAAGCTGCTCGTATATATCCAACATTTTGCGATTGATCGCATCGAACCGAAGCCATAGGTCTACACGTAAGCCGTGTTCGATCTCAAGATTGATATGGTTGTCTTTGGCGCGCAGCGCCTGAAGAATGTCATGCTGCCATTCGGCGTCGCCGATCTGGGTTGCAAAGTTATATAGATCTAGATAGTCGTCTACCCATTTCGTTGCTATTTCTTTCGCCGAATTCGCCATCGTTAACCGCTCCAATCATCGTTATGTATCTTTACCTAGTATTATACTCGGAATTATAGGAGTTGCAAGTCATTTAACAAAAAGTTTTCGTTGAATCGTTTTGCCCTCAGTGATAACATGAATAACAGTTTTTAAGGCAGGGGAATGAGGGGATTAATTCATGAATCATACCGAATCAATAGCAGTGCCTGCGCAGCGCGGCAGCCGATTGTGGATCGCCATTGTGCTGGGCTCGTTAGCGGCGATAGGTCCGTTGTCGCTGGATATGTATCTTCCGGCATTGCCGGCACTTGCGGAGGAACTTGGCTCGACGACTTCCGCGACGCAGCTCAGCTTAACCGCATGTATGCTGGGGCTTGCACTAGGGCAGTTAATCGCGGGGCCGATCAGCGATGTTAGGGGCCGCCGTTTTCCGCTAATTGTAGGCATAGCCGTCTATGCAATTGTCTCGGGTCTTTGTTTCTTCGCACCGAATATATGGGTGTTCGTCGGCCTTCGGTTCATTCAGGGACTTGCAGGAGCGGCAGGCATCGTGATATCAAGGGCGAGTGTACGTGATTTGTATTCCGGCGTGGAGCTAACGAAGTTTTTTGCGCTGTTGATGCTTATCAATGGTGCTGCACCGATATTAGCGCCGATTGTTGGGGCTGAGGTACTTGTATTTACGTCTTGGAGAGGCGTATTCGCTATACTAGGCGTGCTTGGCACGCTCATGCTATTAGCTGTTGTGTTCGGTCTCAAGGAAACGCTGCCGGTGAATCGTCGCTCCAGCGGCGGTATTCGGGGCACGCTGTCAACCTTCCGCCGACTAGCCGGTGACCGATTGTTCATGGGTTATGCGCTAACGCAAGGGTTCGTCATGGCGGCTATGTTCGCTTATATCTCGGGTTCGCCTTTCGTGCTGCAGGAGTTGTTCGGCGTGTCACCGCGCACGTACAGTCTTATCTTCGGAATGAACGGCGCGGGCATTATTATCGCCAGCCAAGTAGCGGGGAGGCTCGCTGGCCGTGTGGCTGCGCGCAAGCTGCTGGCAAGCGGACTTACATTGACAGCGGCCGGAGCGGTATTGCTGCTGTTAGCCATATGGACGAATGCTGGTCTGAGTTTGATTATTCCAGGGTTCTTCCTGCTTGTTTCAAGCGTCGGGCTCGTATCGACGACAACGACCTCGCTCGCCTTGCAAAGCCAAGGGCAATCCGCGGGGAGCGCCTCGGCACTGCTTGGCATGCTTAGCTTCATTATCGGCGGCTTGGCAGCGCCGCTCGTAGGTATTGGCGGGAACGATACGGCATTGCCGCTCGTTATCGTCATTGCAAGCCTTGTCGTTGTTGCCTTCAGCTGCTTCCGCTTCCTGGCAGCAGAACCGGTTAAGCCTTCTGCGCGAAAAACACATTAAACTCATGATAACGATAAACGGCATCGACATTCGTGAAGCCTGCCGCAAGCAACCAGCTGATCTGATCGGATGCCTTTGCATTGATGTCTTGTTTTCGCCGCTCGATAGAGGCTTCGATCGCTTCGATCGGAAGATAGGTAGCGTGAATGGCTTGCTTCCATAGCTCCATGTAGCGTTGATCGATGGAGGGGGTCAAGCCTTCGGCTTGATCGGCGTTAACGAAGAGGCCTCCGTCCTTCAGTAAGTGGTAAATCGTTTGGAACAGTGATCTTTTGTCTGGATGGGTCAAGTGATGAATGGACAGGGAGGATACGACCGCATCGTAGCTTCCTGCATGCTCATAAGGGTAGTTCAAATAATCCGCCGCTATATAGGTTATATTCTCATAGGCGGAGAGTCTGCGCCGTGCTTGGTCTAACATTTGCTCGCTGAAATCGATCAAGGTCACATGAGCCTGCGGGTACTTCGCCAGGATGAAGGCGGACAGCAGGCCAGTGCCTGCGCCGAGATCGATGATGCGCGGCTGCGGTGTATTAAGCTCTAGCCATTGAACCGCGGTTCCATAGAAGTCGTCGAAGCACGGAATGAGCTGGCGCCTCTGTTGGTCATATTGTTGCGCCACGGCGTCGAATTGCTGTTTCACGATTGGATTCATGTTCATCCTCCCTTGTAATGGTTAAGCCTTATACTACACAAGGAGCAATATTTGCGGAAATATATAAAAGTTATATTGTTTATAGGTTGTAGCTATAGTTAGCCTGTAATAACAAGTAAAGAGCCCTATAAAGGGCTCTTATTTCGTTGCTTTCGTGAAAAAAATGCCGATTTCCGTGCCGCTGCCCGGCGCTGACCGCACCTCGATACGTCCGTGATGGGCTTCTACAATCATCTTCGCAATGCTCATGCCAAGACCGGAGCCTTCGGACGATTGATCGGTATTCGTACCTCGATAATAACGATCAAACAGCTTGCGGCTCGTTTCTTCGTCCATCCCTTGTCCATTGTCCGCTACTTTAATAAAGGGCTCGTCATTAATCATTCCCGTCGTGACGGTGATCGTTGTGCCGGGACGATTATGCTTCACCGCATTCGACAATAGGTTATCCAAGAGGCGGTTCAGCCAAGTGGCATTACCGATAAGCGGAATAGGCAGCTCGTCGTCTTCATAAATGAACTCGTATCCCGTCAATGTTGCGTCGTTGACATACTTAAGCACGGCTCTGCGGATCAGCTCGCCAAGCTCCAACTCATGCCGCTCCACGGCTTCGGAGTGATGCTTTAACTGGTATACGTGAGAGAAATCGGCCACAAGCTCCAGCATATAGTCGCCCTTCTCGCGAATCATGCGTCCCATCTCGCGCAGCTCCTCCTGATTCCAGTCAGAGGAGGGGCTCTCCAGTATGTAGCCATAGCCTTGGATGGTAGCAAGCGGCGTACGCAAGTCATGGGATATGCCGCTCATCCATTCCTCACGCGTTTTCTCCAGCTCGGCACGGTCTTTCTCCGTCTGTGCCAGCTTCTCGGCCATCCGATAGAAGGACCGGATGACCTCTTTATACAGACGATAACGCATTCGCAGCTTACCGTTCTTGCGGAATACGCGTCGCCGGTCGCGATCCGTCAATACTTCCTCGTAGTGTCCTTGCTCCATGCGCTCGAACCATCCAGTGAACATAATGAGCGGTTGACCGTAACGGTAGCCGTGCCATGTCGTAATACCGATGGAGAGTAAAAGGAAAGCGATGCCGATTCCAATCAATATCCGAATGATATCCTGCATAACGGGCTGATGCTTGATCGCTCCCGGCTCTATCGGGGCATGGACAATCCACGTCGGCGATTGATCGTCATGTTGATAGACGGTAATCGCAGCGTCGTATTCGCCTGGCGCTTGGCGCATAGCGAGCACTTCGAGCGGCGCATAGCTTTGGACGTCGGAGTCGGTCCGAGACTCACCGATCTTTTGAATGATTTTGCCCAAACGATCGATAATCGTTAAGGTACTGCCGGATTGCAGCAGCTCGGCATGCAAGTCAGGCAGATGCTCTTCGGCGACTAGTCCGTCCTTCTGATAACGGTCGAACCATTCCTTCAACAGCTCCAGCTGTTCGGTTTCGTAGCCAAGCAAGAATAGAATCGGAGACGAATAAGTAAGATCGAATTCGGTCTCTACCGCAAAATGCTCATATCTCCCCGTGTCCGAAATCGTCAGCAGCTCAGCGGCTGAATAGGAGGTAGGCTGCTGAGCCTCTGTATTCCATGCATAAACCACTTTCCCGTTCTCATCAATGACTTGCAGCCAAACATGATGCTCGGCGAAGAAGTTCTTCCAATGAGCTGGAAGCGTAACGACGCCATTTTCATAATAGGTTTCGGAGACGATGGAATCTAGAGCACCTGCGGGAAAGTTGCGCTTGATCTCATTGTTAGAAAGCTGATTGTATAGAATCATGAAAATGACGAGCACGGCTATGAGCAGGAACACTGAATTAATGAGCAGCTGATAGGTAAAGTGAAAGGCCATCCGTCGTCTGACCTTCATATGCAGGCCTGCTCTTTTGATAATTTATAACCGAGTCCGCGAACGGTTAGCAGATGAGTAGGTACGCTCGGATCAAGCTCAATGCGCTCGCGCAGGCGGCGGATATGCACCATGACGGTGTTGTCGTCCCCTAGTCCGTCCATTCCCCAAACCGTTTCATAAAGCTGCGCCTTCGAGAAAACGATGCCCGGATGCTTGCAGAAGTGCAGCAGCAGTTGAAATTCCTGCGCGGGACAGGGAACCGAGGTGCCGTCGATAAGCAGCTCGCCGGCAGCTTCGCTTAATTGGAACCGGCCATAGCGATAGACAAGTGGAGCTGTGGAGTGCGGCGTGTGCAGTGGCAGATCTCTCGGCAAAGGGCTGAGCGCGTTCATTTCATCGAGCCGCCGCAGCCTTGCTTTAATACGGGCTGCAATCTCCAGCGGGTTGAAAGGTTTCGTAATATAATCGTCGCCACCCATCGCGAAGCCTGTTAGTATATCAAGGTCGGATGCTTTGGCCGTCATGAACAAAATATGAGGGTTGCCGAATGCTCGGATTTTTGAGCAAAGCTCAAGGCCGCTGCCATCTGGTAGCATAATGTCGAGCAGCACAATATCCGCTCCGTGGCGGGCGATCGTACTGAGCGCCTCCGCACAGCTGCTGGCCGTATGAATATGCTGGAAGCCTTCTTTTTGAAGCACAAGCTGGACCATTTTGACAATGGAGAGCTCGTCATCGACGATTACAATTCGATGGTGGTACATAAGGAAATCCCGCCTTTTAATAATCTGTATAGCATCATGCTAGCATATAAACCTTAACGGGAGTTGAACGATTTTGGAAAAATTAAGGTGATGTTTCGGTGTTGTTTGTTTCATGTTCAAAAGGATGGATTACGATTGGTTAGAGGTGATGAGAGGATGAACGATAGGTTGGAAACGGGAAATCGCGTACGAATAATCGATACGATCCGCGGATTTAGTTTACTTGGAATTTTGATTTCGAACATGCTTATTTTTCAGTACGGGATTTACGGAAAGGATGAAATGGAGCACTTCAATCCGTCAGGGTTGGATATATGGATGCATAAGCTGTTGACGGTGTTTGTGGAAGGCAGCTTCATGCCGATCTTTATGTTTTTGTTCGGATACAGCTTGTTCAAGCTGAGAGAGGGTTTGGTTCATAGAGGACTGCGGCCGGGGGCTCCGCTTGTCAGACGGTTTCTGCTGCTGATTGGATTCGGCTTGCTGCATAGTTTGTTTTTGTGGGAAGGCGATATTTTGTTCGCGTATGGGGTTACAGGCTTCGTCTTGCTCCTGTTCGTAAATCGGAAGGTCAAGACGCTTGTCATCTGGGGAATTGCATTATGCTCGGTGATGCTGTTGACGGGTCTCGTGCCGGAGGAAGAGACGGCGGAAGGGATTGCCCGAATGAGCGAATACGTGGAACGGTCGATTTCCGTATATGGGGGAGGAAGCCATGCGGAAATTATGGATTTTCGGCTAAATGAAGATCCGCTTGGATTGCCGTTAGGCGTCATCTTGGTATCTGTTGTCATTACGCCGCTTATGCTGCTGCCGATGTTCTTATTCGGCATTGCTGCCGCTCGTAAGCAATGGTTCCATAACCCACTGCGTGAGCGCAATACGAATGCAAAGCGTGCCCTCTTGTTCGTCCCAATTGGATTAGCATTGAAGGCGGTCGCGGTATGGCAGATGTCAACGTCATGGAGTTACGCGTTGATAATGGTAGGCGGGTTGCTGCTTGCCTTAGGATACATCTTTACGATGGCGGCTGTGCTCGGATCGTTGGCTAAGGGCAATATCATCGTATCGGCCTTCGAGGGCATTGGGCGGATGTCGATGACGAATTATATTATGCAGACCGTCATTTGCACGACGATATTTTATGGTTATGGGTTAGGCTGGTTTGGCGATATCGGCGTGCTGGGCGGCTTGCTGCTCGCTTTGTTGATCTATAGTTTGCAGGCAGTCGCAACGAGCTTCATGCTGCGGCGGCTCAAGAATGGTCCGCTGGAGCGGGTTCTGCGGATGTGGACGTATTTGACGCTCAGCGGCAAAGCGCGAACAGCAGGGAGACCGGCTGGCGGCGAGCAGGAGCAGAGCGTGCAATTATAGGAAAAGGATACGGTGCGAGCAATCGTCTCCGGCTGCGAATTTGAGCAGTTTTTCTCCTTCTCGGGCGAGTGCGGACCGTTCCTCCTCCGAGCCGATCGGCTCGAATGGCTGGATGCTCAAGGTAGATTCGCCTTTGCGCTGCTCCAGCTTCCATAGTCCACGAACGAAGCCGTCGATGAGGAAGGCGGAGCGGATAATGCCGTTGACCGTGAAGACGAGCGGTTTGTGCGAATCGTCCATAATGCGGCTGCGGTCGGCGTAGGATAGCAGCATGTTGTCGAATTCGGATAAGAAGCGCGGCGGAGCGGGCGTGTCTCCGTCAGGCAGCGGCGCATCCGGAACGTCGAACAACTCCACGCCTTGCTCGTCGCGGAAGGTGCGCAGGGTGGGACGCATGCGCTCAATCGTTTCTTTGAGCTTGGTCATGCCGGACCATACTTGCATATCCTTGATGGAGGCAGGGCCATAAGCAGCTAGGTAGCGCCGGAGCATGTCGTCCGGCGCTGCTTCTGTTGCAAGCGGCTTGCCGAGCCATGCTTCGGCAGTCGTGTGGTATGCTTGGCCGCCGGTGCCCCAAATGCCGCGCGGCGTCACCTGCACGAGCGGAAGCAGATTGCGGGCGGCGTTAGCCAGATCCGCATTGGCGTAGCCGGGCAGCTTCTCGGCGAGGAGCTTGCCGAGCTCGTCGAGCGTTCGCGGTTTCTCTTCTGTGAGCGTACGCGCGCAGAAGAGAAGCTCCTGGCGCTGCTCGCCGGTAAGGCGACTGCGGATCGCGTTGTGAAGGGAACGCTCCAGCATCGAATGCAGAATGGTGCGGAAGGAGAGGCAATCATCCGCGGTGACGAGATGGATCGTGGAGCGGTGAAGCGCGATGCGCACGACTTGGCGGTCGAGCAGCAATTGCGACAGCTGCTCCTGCTTGAAGCTCTCAAGCCGCGTCCACAGCGCGTAATACGGCGGGTCTTGCGCCTGAGCTTGAATGGCGACAAGCCGCTTGATCGCTTCGAGTGGAGTGATGCTCTCCCGCTGCAGCAGCATCTGCCTCGAGAGCAGCGCGCGGTTCAGTTCTCGCTTAGTGAGTGTCCTCATTGCCTATCACCTCTATTTGAAGTTTCGGATTTTACTAGTATTGTCTGGATTATAACGGCTGAACCCTGACAACTGTCTGTCAGCGTTTATTCGAAAATTTCCGTAAGTTGCGTGGCTGCATATTCAGTCGGTTTATACCGGCGAACGCCGTTTCCTGTAGAGAGCGGCTCAAGCAGTCCCTTGGCGGCTAAAGCTTGCAGTCGATTACGTGCTGTTCGAAAGTTGATCTGCAAGGCGTTCTTCACATCAATTGGTCGAATGGAGCGGACTAATGACCAGGCAAGTCGGAGCACTTCTCGTTCGTGGGCATGCAAAGTCGGGGCTAGATTGACTTGGCTGCGAATGAGGTAAGGTGCAAGGGCAAGCTGTAGAAGCATCTGAGCAATATCGGGTCGCCTCTGCACATCATCGAAAGAAAAGTGGAGCATTTTCCAACCGATTCCGGTTAAGAAATTGTCACGGTTCAAGGCGTAGCTATGCTTTTCACGGTCCATATCTTTGATATGTGATTGGAACCCGTCGATCTCTATTCCAAACTTTGCGTTTGCAACTACAAATGCGAAGTCGAGGAATTGCGACTTGCGATTCCAGTCGTATACCTCATATTCGGGATGCAAATGCTCGAATGATCCCATCAACGGCCACCACACATTTTGGGAAAAGAGCTTCTCTGCATAGCCGTGTCCGCGCAGTAGCCTTCCCTTTCGTTCCCCGCTGCGTTTCTCCGTATGTTCATTAAGAAATCCGTCGTATGCTTGATCAAAATTCATAGAATCCCATCCTCCTTATAGTAAAAAAAGAACGCCCCAAGGCCGTAGCGGCTTTGGGACGTTCTTCGTCTGCCCTCATTATAGAATGGAGAAGGGAAGGATTCAATTCTATTTTGGCGCAAGTGATGTCTTGTTGCAGAGACTGCAACAGATGAGGACAAAGCAGTTAGCGAAACATGCGTTGGTTGCACTTTCTGCAACTGATTGGCGAGATTCTTGGGTGTAGGAGGCTTGTTAGAGCGGATCTGTTGCATAATGTGCAATGAGTGACAGTAGAAGAGGGAGTAAATGGCTAATCTGTTGCAGAAAGTGCAATAGAACGTATCAGACGATCGAAACTAGCTCTCACCAGCCTATTTATGGTATTTTAAAACTATTAAAATTAGCTAGATTAGAGGAGAGATATCGATGTCGGAAACGAATAAGCAGTGGATATTGCATTCGGTTATTTTTAGCTTGAAGCATGAGAAAGGTTCGGAGGAGGCACGCAAGTTTCTAGCGGATGGGGAACGGATATTGACTTCGATTCCGGTAGTTTCCAACTTCCACGTCTATAACCAGGTTAGTGCGAAAAACGACTATGATTACGGCTTCGCCATGGAGTTCGCAAGCCAGGCCGATTATGAGGCGTACAACGAGCATCCGCTTCACCAGCAATTCGTTCAAGAACGCTGGGCAACGGAAGTGGAGAAGTTTTTGGAAATCGATTATACGAAACCGAACAAAGATTGAAGATTTGCTCTAAACCGCCTATAATGGGCAGTAGAACGAACATTTTCGAACAAATAGGAACACAAAGGGAAAAGGGGCTAACAGGATGAAGAAGCTTAAGGTGCTGCAGCAGCTTACAGAAGCGGGTGTTGTAGCCGTATTGCGCGCAGACTCCCCGGAGGAAGTAGCAGAAATGGCGCGCCGTGCAATCAAAGGCGGCATTAAAGCGATTGAGATTACGATGACCGTTCCATTCGCGCTCCGCGCAATTGAGCAATTATCGAAGGAATACTCGAGCGATGTATCGCCTGATGCGGATAACTTCGCTATTATTGGCGTGGGCACGGTGCTTGATCCGGAGACGGCTCGCGCAGCGATATTGGCAGGCGCCGAATATGTGGTTGCGCCGGCGTTAAACCCGGACACGATTAAGCTTTGCAACCGTTATGCGATTCCCGTTATGCCGGGCACAATGACGATTCACGAAATTCAAAGCGCGCTTGAGCTGGGCGTTGACGTCGTGAAGCTGTTCCCGGGCAACCTCTACTCTCCAAGCGTCATTCCATCCATCAAAGGACCGCTGCCGCAAGCGAACATTATGCCAACGGGCGGCGTATCGCTTGATAACCTGAAGGACTGGATCAAGGCCGGAGCAGTTGCGGTAGGTATTGGTTCCGACTTGACGAAGGATGCAGTGAAGACAGGCGACTTCTCGCTGATCGAGAAGAAGGCAGCAGCCTATATCGCCGCTTATCGCGAAGCGAAAGACCTTTAGCAGCAAATAGAAATAATAAGCGCCATAGGGGCAACAAACTCCGAGTGGCGCTTTTGTATACATATATAGTTGAAGAGGAGAATTACGTCATGCTGAAACGTGAGCAAATCCGAATTCGCGACCCTTTTATATTGCCTATTCAAGACGATGGTTTGTATTATATGTACGGCTCGACCGATCTCAATACATGGGGCGGCCCGGGTACGGGCTTCGACGTCTACAGCAGCAAAGATCTGGATAACTGGGAAGGACCTTTCGAGGCGTTTCGTCCAGAGCCAGATTTTTGGGCGGATCGGAATTTTTGGGCGCCGGAGGTCTATGCGTACAATGACCGTTATTATATGTTCGCTTCCTTCAAGTCGGAGGATCGCTGCCGCGGCACGCAGGTGCTTGTCGCTGAGCATCCGCTTGGACCGTTCCGCACGTTGACGGACAAGCCGGTCACGCCGGAGGATTGGGAGTGTCTAGATGGGACACTTTACGTGGACGCGGACAACAAACCGTGGATGGTGTTCTGTCATGAATGGATTCAGGTGCAGGATGGCAAAATGTGCGCGATTCCGCTGACGGACGATCTCCGTGAGGCGGCTGGCGAACCGATCTTGCTGTTCACCGCTTCGCAGGCGCCATGGTCGGCCGCGGGCAAGGACTCCTCGAACTATGTGACGGACGGTCCATACTTGTACCATACGGAGAATGGGGAGCTGCACATGCTTTGGTCCAGCGGCTCAAAGACCGGCTATGCGATTGGCATTGCCCGTTCGGAATCGGGAACGATTGAAGGGCCATGGCTGCAGGACGAAACGCCTTTATTCGCGGAGGACGGCGGCCACGGCATGCTGTTCCGCACGTTCGAGGGGCAACTGATGTTGTCCATTCATGCTCCGAACAAGCTGACGGAGGAAAGGGCTGTATTTATCCCTATGACCACGAAGGATGGCAGGCTGCAACCGAGCTAAACAGCGCTGGCAAGCTTGCTTCTGACGGCGAATAGCGTTATAACAGAAACAGGACTGTTTAAGAGAGACCAATCATAGATCAAAAGGAGTCGTTAGGCGAATGGATTATCGGATTGAGAAGGACACAATGGGTGAGATTAAAGTTCCTGCAGACAAGCTATGGGGCGCACAAACGCAACGCAGCCTGCAAAACTTTAAAATCAGCGGAGAGCGCATGCCGATCGAAGTCGTCTATGCGATGGCTATTATTAAGAAAGCTTCGGCTTTTGCCAACAACAAGCTAGGCGTACTCGATGCAGAGAAAGCGGCTGTTATCGGCGAAGCGGTTGACGAAGTATTGGCTGGCAAATGGGATGAGCATTTCCCGCTCGTCGTATGGCAGACAGGCAGCGGCACACAAACGAACATGAACGTGAATGAGGTTGTTGCGAACCGCGCCAACCAAATTCTTCAGGAGAGAGGCAGCGAAGCTCGCATTCACCCGAATGACGACGTGAACCGCTCCCAAAGCTCCAATGATACATTCCCTGCAGCGATGCATATTGCCGGCGTTATCGCGCTCGAAGATCGCCTCTTGCCTGCGCTTGACCTCCTGAACGGAACGCTTCGCGCGAAGTCGGAGAAGTTCGCTGATTTGGTGAAAATCGGCCGTACGCATCTGCAAGATGCGACGCCAATTACGCTTGGCCAAGAAATTAGCGGCTGGTATTCGATGCTTGACCGTACGCGCGCGATGCTCGTGCAAAGCGTAGAAACGATGCGCGACTTGGCGCTCGGCGGCACGGCAGTAGGTACAGGCCTTAATGCACATCCGGACTACGCGGTAGCGGTAGCCGAAGAAGTGACGGCTTTGACAGGCAAAACCTTCATTACGGCAGCTAACAAGTTCCACTCGCTTACAAGCCATGACCAAATCGTGTACACGCATGGTGCGATCAAGGCGCTTTCGGCTGATCTCATGAAAATTGCGAACGATGTTCGCTGGCTGGCAAGCGGCCCTCGTTGCGGCATCGGCGAAATCGTTATTCCCGAGAACGAGCCAGGAAGCTCCATCATGCCGGGCAAAGTTAATCCAACCCAAAGCGAAGCGATTACAATGGCTGTATGCCAAGTCATCGGCAACGATACAGCGATCGGCATGGCGGCAAGCCAAGGCAACTTCGAGCTTAATGTGTTCAAGCCGGTCATTATTTATAACTTCCTGCAATCGGTCGCGCTTATGGCTGATGCCATGGTATCGTTCAACGACAACTGCGCGGTCGGCATTGAGCCGAACGAAGCGGTTATCAAGCGCAACCTGGATCAGTCGCTAATGCTCGTAACCGCGCTCAACCCGCATATCGGCTATGAGAACGCGGCAGCAATTGCGAAGAACGCCCATAAGAAAGGCCTTACGCTGAAGGAGTCCGCTATTGCAAGCGGCCTGCTGACGTCTGAGCAATTCGACGAATTTGTTCGTCCTGAGAATATGATTGGCAAGCGCTAACGAATAGATTTGTACAAAAAGAAGCCGGGTACTGCTCCTTAAGGAGTCTGCACCTGGCTTTCTTGTGTCCGTACCGTGATCGTCAAACGTCACGAATTCGAGTCGAGATAACGGCTTACAATCGTTTTTATTTGCTCGACGGTTCGATCGATCGTCATATTTTCAATAATGTGCTCGCAATGCTTGCGGTAAGTCACTTCTTCGGTGTAGTGGCTCAAATAGTTGTCCATGATCTCGAAGCTTGTTCCCTTGCTTTCGAGACGTTCGGATACGGTTTGCTTATCCGTATAAATGAAGATGCGTACGGCGCGTTCGCCATACAGGCTGCGAATGCGTTCAGTGCCTTCGCTGTTCAGAATAATGTAGACGCTCTTGCCGCTGTTCATCGCTTGATCGAGGTCGCGTCTGCCGATGCCGTAGCGGTGATGATCGATGCGAACAAATTCCGCGAAAAAATCATTATGGTACAAGCTATCGAACTGCTGCTCGGTTACGTAGCGATAGTCGGCATCGGGGAGCTCTTTATTGCGCGGCGGGCGGTCAGTGAAGGAAGCGATATGAACGATGCCGCTGCCTTGCAGCGCGCGGTGTGCGGACGTCTTGCGCCCAGAGCCGCTTGTGCCGGTGAAGATGAACAGATAGGGGTTATTCATGCAGAATCACTCCTCTCATATACCTATTATATCGGCATCTCGGGCAGTGGCGATGATAGGAGCGCCAACATCCATTTCGAAGTGAAGATCGTGTCCGATTATGGTATGATACGAATGGTTGCACAGCAAGCAGCAGCCTATTTCTAATAACGAAAAAAGTAGGTTTGTCTTATGCATTTATTATCGGTTGAACATATAACGAAAAGCTATGGCGAGAAGCTGTTATTCGAGGACGTGACGTTCGGACTTGAAGATGGCGATAAAGTAGGCATTATCGGCGTGAACGGTACCGGCAAGTCGACCTTCCTGAAGGTCATTGCCGGAATAGAGCCTGCCGATGCCGGTTCAGTGGCAATCGGCGGGCGTGTCACGGTTCGAATGCTGGCGCAGGACCCGGCATTCGAACCGGAGGAGACGGCGCTGGAGCATGTGCTCGGCGGCCAGTCGCCGCAGCTTCGCGCCGTGCGTGCTTATGCCGCGGCGATGGAGGCTATTGAACTAAAGCCGAACGACACGGCGCTTCAGGAACAGTTGATTGCAGCGAATCAGAAGATGGATGAGCTGGATGCTTGGCAATTGGAGAGCGACGCGAAGGTCGCGCTCTCGAAGCTCGGTATTTATGATTATGAAGCGAAGGTCGGCACGCTCTCCGGCGGACAGCGCAAGCGGGTCGCGATGGCTGCGGCGCTGCTGCAGCCGTCCGACGTGCTCATTCTGGACGAGCCGACGAACCATATCGACAACGATTCCGTTGCTTGGCTGGAAGGCATGCTGCAGAAGCGGCGCGGCGCGCTGCTGATGATAACGCATGATCGGTATTTCCTCGATCGCGTCAGCAATCGGGTAATAGAATTAGATAAGGGAAAGGCGCATTTCTACCAAGCCAACTACAGCCGGTTCCTTGAACTGAAGCTGGAGCGCGAGGAGCGGGAGGCCGCTTCCGAGTCGAAGCGCCAGAACCTGCTGCGCAATGAGCTTGCTTGGATTCGCCGTGGCGCGAAGGCGCGGACGACGAAGCAGAAGGCGCGTATTGACCGCTTCGAGGCGCTGAAGGCAGATGCCCCGAAGCAGGCTGGGGGCAAGCTCGACGTATCGGTTGCATCCTCTAGACTCGGACGTAAGATCGTGGAGATCGAAGATGTGGCGAAGAGCTACGGCAGTCGCAAGTTGATTCGCGACTTCAGCTACATTGCCGTACCGGAGGATAGGGTCGGCATCGTTGGCCGCAACGGCAGCGGCAAGTCGACGCTGCTGAAGCTGATTGCCGGGAAGCTGACGCCCGATGAAGGGACCGTTGATATCGGACCGACAGTGAAGCTTGGCTGGTTTTCGCAAGAGCATGAAGAAATGAACGAGTCATTAAGAGTCATCGAATACATTCGTGAGGATGCCGAGCAGGTAAAGACGGCTGACGGCTCGCTCATTTCCGCTGGGCAAATGCTGGAGCGGTTCTTGTTCTCGCCGACAATGCAATGGACGCCGATCGCGAAGTTGTCCGGCGGCGAGAAACGCCGCTTGCAGCTGCTGAGAGTACTGATGAACGCACCAAATGTGCTGCTTCTCGATGAACCGACGAATGATCTCGATATAGCGACACTGACCGTTCTCGAAGACTATTTGGACGATTTCCCAGGCGTCGTATTTGTTGTCTCCCATGACCGCTACTTCCTGGATCGGACGGTTGACAAAATTATTGCCTTCGAGGGTGAGGGCGTTATTACGCATCACACGGGCAATTACTCGGACTATCAGGAGACGATCGCGAAGCGGGACGGGGCAGGATCGGGCGCATCTGCCGGATCAGCTGCTGGATCTTCCAAATCGTCATCGAAGGCAGCGGGAACGCCGCAATCTGAGGAAACCTCTAAGCAGGGCAGCAAGGAACGGGCGTTGAAGATGTCGTACAAAGAGCAGAAGGATTACGAGCAGATCGACGGCTGGATCGAAGCGGCTGAAGCAGAGCTAGCAAAGGTTGCCGAGCATATGGAAGCTGCTAGCAGCGATTCGGTGCGTCTGCAGGAGCTGGCCGCCGAGCAGCAGCAACTAGAAGAGAAGTTGGAGCAGTTGATGGATCGCTGGACGGAACTGAATGAATTGGCGGAGAAGATCGCCGCACAGAACAAATAAAGGGAGGCTCACTCAACCATGAGCGCTAACGAAATTCGCAACATCTATTGCATTGGCCGCAATTACCGGCTGCACGCATTGGAGCTCGGTAACGCTGTTCCGACATCCCCTATGGTATTTACAAAGCCAACACATGCGCTTGCGCCTATGAATGGCAACATTGTTGAACTGCCGAGCGGTGTAGGCGAGATTCATTTTGAATTGGAGATTGTCCTTCGAATCGGGCGTGACTTCGAGCCTGGCATTCATGCAGACGAGATCATCAGCGGCATGACGCTTGGACTCGATCTGACATTACGAGATGTGCAGTCGAAGATTAAGGCGAAAGGCGAGCCTTGGCTTCCTGCCAAAGGCTTCAAAGGTTCAGCGCCGCTCGGGGAATGGATTGACTACCCCGGCCAAGCTGCGCTTGAGCAGCAAACCTTCACGCTCGTACGCAGCGGCCAAGAGGCACAGCGTGGTCAAGCAGCCGATATGATCTTCGATGTTGCTACTCTCATTGAGTTTATAGGAACGAACTACGGCCTTGGAGCGGGGGACATCATATATACCGGCACTCCTGCTGGCGTAGCGGCGTTGGCGGATGGTGATACTTTAGATGCCTTCTGGGGCGAACAAAATCTCGGGAGCTGCATAGTCAAGTTTGTCTAAATAATGAAGAAAAAAGCGGATGAGCCTAAGCTCATCCGCTTTTCTGACCACATCAGAATGTTTAAGTGCTTTACAGCGATAAAGCGTGAAGGAGATCATTCAGATTGGCGATAAAAACTTCCTCTTAAACGCGGTCGTTCATCCTCGAACTACTCCGATAAGAGTTTTTCTCATTCATCGTATCATAACTACAATCCAAGTTATCTTCCGTTAAATGCGCTCAGCATCCACACATGTTTTTCAAGCGTCGTATGGATGGCGAGCAGCATATCGGCGGTTGTTTCGTCGCCTGCAGCTTGAGCAGCTTCCATACCTTCCTTCAGCTCACCAATAATTATGGTGAAGTCGGCGATCAATTGATCGACCATTTGCTCGGCAGTTTCTTCGCCGGACGCTTCCTTGATGCTTGCGGCTGATAGGTAGTCGCTCATTCTCGCTAACGGCTGACCCTTCACGGCAAGCAGGCGCTCGGCTATTTCGTCAACATGCAGTGCGGCTTCTTCGTAGAAGAGCTGGAATTTCTCATGCAAGGTGAAAAATTGCGGGCCTTTCACATACCAATGGTAGTTGTGCAGCTTAATATACAGGACGCTCCAGTTGGCAATTTGACGGTTTAAATGTTGTTGTATCGTATTCATTTCGATCATCCTTTCCGAAAAGTAGTGTTTGTAGACAATGGGAAATCCATACATCTATTTAACTGATATAGGAACAATATAACTAACCCATCATAAATATTTAGATCAATTCCTTATTTATAATTATTACAAACTATAAGGAAAATGTCAATGCATATCATACAAAAAAACGGAAGAGAGCAGCTCTCTTCCGTTTTCGCGTCAATTGACTTATAGCGTGTTAGTTTCTTGCAATTGCTGGGCGGCTGCTTCTTTCTCTTCGGCTTCCGCCAGCATAAAGATCGCTAATACGTACATGGCATGCGACCACGTAAGCGGCACGACCCAAGCGGTTGCGCCTGTTTCCTTGTCTACCTGCTCAGGCAATAAGCCTGTTTCGGTGCGGTGCTCAATTGACCATTGCAGCAGTTCCCTCGCCTTATCCAAGCTGCCAGTTTGGATGCGATAGTGTGCCAGCCAAAGCGTCGTAAGAATCCACGGATTCCCGCCGATGTAATGATCGTTTTCGTAACGCTTAATGCCGCCGACACCCGGTACAGTAAGCGCCGCTTCAATCGAATCGGCAGTACGCTGCATATAGTCGTGATCCTTAGGCACGGCGTTGAACGGAATCGATATGCCTAGAAGGCTTATGTCAATCATCGGATCATGCCGCAGCGTATATTTGCGATAGCCTTTGTCGAGCTCGACGATGGAAGCGTCCATGCCTGATGAGACTGCTTCCTCGTATGCCGCTGCACCTACCGAAATATTTAAGCCGCGATAGAAGCTGCTGCGCTCCTCATTCCATCCGCTCTCAAGGATAGCGGAAGAGATCTGATTAGCAGCAGAAGACCATTGTTCTGCGGCCTCATTATTGCCAAGCAGGTGGGCGAAGCTAGCAGCGGCGGTCAATCCGCCGTATACGGCTGCTGAAGAATAGGTATGGGAAGCTTCTCGCTCTTCCCATAGGTCAATGCTAGGTCTCGGCAAACCTGTTTCCGGATCGAGGAAGCTGGCTAGGAAACTGGCGCCTTTCTGGACAGCCGGCCATACTTGCTTGGCGAATTCAATATTGTGACCCTCCAAGTAATGCTGCCACATGCCCCATAAAATAGATGCGCCTTCGTCAATTTGCAAGCCCCAGGAAGGAGCGAGACTGCCATCATGATAATGACGCTGCTGCCAAGAGCCGTCCGGCGATTGAGAAGTAAGCGTCCAAGCATAGAAACGGTCAGATAGCTCACCAAGCCCCGCCTTATCGAGAGCAGTCGTGATGAACGCTGCGTCTCTTCCCCAGCAATAGGAGTAGCCGCCGCAGCGGGAGAATGTCTCGTCGAACTCGGGAGCTGCAATGATGCTTCCCGTCTGATGATCAGCCATCAGCTTAAACATAAGAACGGATCGTTCATATAAGCCGGTCATATCTTCATTAGCGACCGGGGAGGGAGAAGCAGCGGCTAAGTATTGACGCCAATAGTCAGACGTTTCGTTAACCCATTCGGAGCTGTCCTTAGACTTCGCTATTTCCAGTTGAGCAAGAGAACTAGCCTCATCGCGTCCAGCCGTAATATAAAGCGGAATGGTTGCAGAATCACCGGCTTTAAGTTGCTCAATCCGCCATGATAGCGCTCCGTCCGGGCGCATATTAATGACGTTGCCGGCAAGCTGTCCCTCTTGAACGGATTCCCAGTCGAGTCCCGCTTGAAACTTTGTGCATACGTTTGCACTCGAAAGCGCAAAAAAGTACGTATGTCTAAAATGAATTAAAGCGTCAGCAGTAGCGTTGAAGGTCGTCGTATTGTACAAACGATTTTCGCTGACTAGGAAGGAGGAATGCATGATAAATTCAAACGAAACAGCTGCTTCGCTCGTATTTGTAAAGCGGTATTCTCGCACGAGAATATCTTGCTCTGGAACGGCGAAGTGCAAGCTTTCCACTTGTATCGGCTGTTGCTCAGAACGAGCTCCGATGCTAACAATGTTCGTTTTTGGCACATAAGCGATTTCGTGTTTCCAGCCGTCTGTCTCGCTGTCGAACCATGATACGGAGGAATTGCCCAGCAGCTTGATGCCGGTACGCATGGCATCGACATGCTGAGGCATGTCGATGTTCGGCCACCAGAGGCGGTACAGTCTGCCCGTACGGCCAAGCGAAGCGAGCATTTTGGAGTTGCCGATTATAGCGTCGATAAGATAAGGCTTGTTTGTATTCATAAATTCAGCTCCTTTTTGCGACGGTATGGATAGATGATTCACGTACGATTAACCGATGAGGGATAATCATCCGCTGCTGATGTACACTCTCTTCCTGGATAAGGCGAATTAACATTTGCGAAGCGGTATAGCCAAGCTGGTACGTTCCAATATCGATGGAACTGATCGGCGGTTGGGCTAGCTCGGACAGCGCAATATTGTTGAAGCTGACGAGGCTTAGATCATCCGGTACTTTGTAGCCCAGTTCAGTTAAGCCGCGTAGAACGCCGAAGCCGACAACATCGTCGATAACGACAAGGCCGCTTGGCCGCTCAGGTAAGCCCATAAGGAACGACATGGCGCGATAACCGCTTTGTTGCAGGAACTCGCCCTCAACGACCCATTCGGAGCGGAAAGGAAGACCCGCCTCGCGAAGCGCGCGTTGGTAGCCTTGCATCCGGTCGCGAGCGACGGTAAGCGTCGGCGGTCCGCTGACGAAGCCGATACGTTCATGTCCTTGCACGATAAGATGCTGTGTTGCATCATAAGCTGCCTGTTCATTGTTATTGTCCACGGACAGGATGTTCGGATGCTCATCGGTTCTGCCGATAAGGACGGTAGGGAACTTATGCTTATCGAGCATATCGATGAGAGGATCGTTAACCCTAGACGATAGCAAAATAATACCGTCAACTCGTCTGCCGAACACAAGGCGGGACACTGTTTCCGTTTCATCATGCGGCGAGGTTGCGGCAGTAAGCAGCATATCGTAGCCGGCCCTCGTGGATTGCGTCAATATACCGCGAAGCAATTCACCAAAAAAGAAGTCTTGGAACAATTCTTCGGCAGGGCGGGGGAGCACGATCGCAAGCGTTTGCGTCGTCTTGGAAACGAGACTTTTGGCCATGACATTAGGATGGTAGCCCATTTCCTCCATAATTCGTTTGACCTTTTGTGAAGTTTCTTTGCTTATTCTAGGGTGGTTGGAGACGACCCTGGATACCGTTGAAGGGGATACCCCGGCGACTTTTGCAATATCTTTAATGGTTACCATAATGACTTCTGCCCCCATTGCGCAATCGTTTGTGCTATATCATTCATCCTAATGCAATTGTTGCTCAAAAGTAAATATATATATTAGGAAAGCGCTTCAAAATCCGTGAAAAACTAATAGAAACAAAGAAAAACGACGAAAATCGAAGAAATCAATTTATTTTCTCGATAGAACGAACTGTGCAAACGTTTTAACAAAAGCAAACCCTTGTTGTATGATGGGTACACGAATAGAGCGCTTACATTACTTGAAAATCGCCAAAACAACGATGTAAAACAGCAAACATGCTTCTTTACGTCGTTTTTTCTCGAAACTTGTACAAACGTTTGCGCTACTTGTGCAAGGAGATAACTGGCGAAATAGTAGGGCGTGCAATTCAGGAGTACAGCAAACACATTATGGAAGGGGATCTTTACGCATGAAAAAGTGGTTTGTGACGTCTTTAATCGTTGCCCTGTTTATCGTATCTGCATGTGGAGGCACGAATAACGGAGGCAAAACGGAAAATGCAAACAGCGGTACCAACACAGAGAACAAGGCGAACAACGCAGGTACCGCAACAGAAGCGCCTCCCGCAGTAGAAGAATCGACGGATATCGTTCCAGAGGAAGGCGCATCGCTTCTTGTATGGGATAGCAAAAACCAACGCACCGTGCTTGAAGAAATCGCCAAAGAATTCACGGCTCAATACAACATTCCAGTGAAAATCGAAGAAGTAGAGTCGCCGGACCAAGTTGGCAAGCTGACTACGGATGGTCCAGCTAATATCGGCGCTGACGTTGTAACGTTCCCGCATGACAACCTAGGTAAAGCGATTGCTGCCGGTCTTGTTATGCCGAACGACTTCTACGGCGATCAAACCATTGCTAACAACGCTGAAGCTGCTGTTAATGCAGTAACGGTTGACGGTATTTTGTACGGCTACCCGCGTTCCGTTGAGACATACGGCTTATTTTACAACAAGGATCTTGTTCAAACGCCGCCGGCTTCATTCGAAGAGCTTATGGAGTTCTCCAAAACCTTTAATGATGCAGCAGCCAAAAAGTATACGCTCATGTGGGAACTTGGAAACTTTTATTTTAATTATATCTTCTTCTCTTCCACCGGCGGTTACGTATTCGGTGGCAATGGTCAAGATGCAGCAGACATCGGTTTGAACAACGACGGCGCTGTAGAGGGCTTGAAGGCTTACCAAGCATTGAAACAAATTTTGCCGATCAACTCCGGCGATGCTTCGGCCGACATCATCCAAGGCAAATTCCAAGATAAATCGCTCGCAATGACGATTACTGGTCCATGGAAAGTGGGCGACTTCAAAAACCTAGGCATTAACTTCGGCGTAGCTCCACTGCCAACGATTAATGGCAAACCTGCTGTATCGTTCTCCGGCGTGAAAGCTTGGTATGTTAACACATTCACGAAGTATCCGAACGCTGCGAAGTTATTCGCAAGCTTCGTATCGAACAAAGAAAATCAGTTGAAAGACTTCGCAGCAACAGGCGCTATTCCTGCTAATAAGGAAGCGATGGAAGATCCAACGTTCAAGGCGGATGAAATCTCGAGTGCATTCGCAGCGCAGTTTATTAATTCGCAAGCTATGCCTTCGATTCCAGAGATGGGTAACGTTTGGACGCCTGTTGGCGCAGCGCTCTCCGACATTTGGGACAAAGGCACAGATCCAAAAACATCGCTCGACAATGCGGTACAACAAATTAAAGATGCCAACTCCGGCGCAACGAAATAAACAATAACAGGAATGATCGTTCGCCCGCCGAAGAGTGCTTCGGCGGGTGAACATCATGGAAGGGAGCCAGGCGGTATGAATCGTCATCGCAACACCGCGGCCGTTTTGTCCGGGCTATTCATGGGACTTGGACAGCTATATAACCGGCAATATTGGAAGGGACTTATTTTGCTGATCACCTGCGCCGGCTCGCTCGGATACTTCATACCGAATTTGGCCCAAGCCATTTGGGGAATAGTGACGCTCGGCGAGAAGACGGGCGGATTTGTGAAAGTCGGCAAGATGTATGAGCCAATTAAAGGCGATCATTCCATATTTCTGTTAATAGACGGACTTATAGCTATCTTTCTTTTGGTCGTATTTCTTATCGTTTATATTATGAACATTCGCGACGCGTATCGTACGGGAAAGCAGAGGGACAATGGCGAGGAATCAGCTACCTTCCGGCAAACCATTGCCTACATCACAGATCGGAAGTTTCCGCTGTTAATGCTGGCTGTGCCTGGGCTCGGCGTGCTGTTTCTGACCATTATGCCGATTATATTCATGGTGCTGCTCTCGTTTACGAATTACTCGATGCCTCAACATATTCCTCCAGCCAAGCTCGTTGACTGGGTTGGTTTCCAAACGTTTATTGATTTGCTTAGTCTCAAGACCTGGAGCAGAACATTTCTAGGCGTATTTACTTGGACGATTATATGGGCGGTCGTAGCTACAATCACTTGCTACTTCGGCGGTCTGTTCGTTGCGCTAATCATTGAACAGAAGGATATGAAGTTCAAGAAGCTATGGCGGACAATATTCATTCTTCCCTATGCCATTCCGCAGCTCATATCGCTGCTAATAATGAGAAATTTATTTAACGGCGAATTCGGGCCGATCAATAATTACTTGTCCAGCTTCGGTCTTGGCGGACTGCCATGGCTGACCGATCCGTTCTGGGCGAAGGTTACTGCAATTGTTGTTAATATGTGGGTAGGTATTCCGGTATCGATGGTTCTAATTATGGGAGTATTGACGGCGATTCCGAAAGATCTCTACGAAGCAGCCGACGTTGATGGCGCATCTGCATTCCAAAAGTTCCGCATCGTCACGATGCCGTTCGTGTTATTCACGACAGCTCCGATTCTTATTACTCAGTTCGCGGGCAACATTAACAACTTCAATCTGATTTTCTTGTTGACTAATGGTAACCCGGTTAACGGCGATTATCAGTATGCGGGCAGTACTGACTTGCTCGTCACATGGCTCTACAAATTGACGCTCAACAACAGCCAGTTCAATATGGCATCTGCGATCGGCATCATTATTTTCATCATTATTGCATCGTTCTCGATCATCAACTACCGCCGGACGAAATCATTTAAAGAGGAGGATATGATCCAATGACCAAGGGCGTACGCTTGACGCTTAGCTATTTGTTTCTTATTGTGATTGCGATCTGCTGCATTTATCCTGCTCTTTGGGTACTCGTTTCTTCCGTTAGACCAGGCACGTCGTTGTACAGCGCTACCTTTTTTCCGAAAACGATCACTTTTGATCATTATTACGAGCTGTTCCACTCCAAAGTTTTTCAGTACGGCAGATGGTATCTGAACACATTGAAGATTGCGACATTGTCGATGATCTTCTCTACATTGCTGTCCACGGTCAGCATGTACGCACTGTCGCGCTTTCGCTTCAAAGGCAGACAGACGATTCTATCTACCATACTCGTACTCGGTATGTTCCCAGGTTTCATGAGCCTTATTCCCGTTTACATCTTCTTGCTGCAGCTTAATCTGCTTGATACCCATGCGGCAATCATTATCGTATATGCGGCAGGTGCTGTATTGTTCAACGGTTTTGTCATCAAAGGATTCTTCGATACGATTCCGCGAAGTTTGGACGAATCGGCACGTATTGATGGAGCGAATCATTTGCAAATCTTTTACCGCATTATGCTGCCGCTAGGTCGCCCTATTCTTATCTACGTCGCACTTACTACATTCGCCGGAGCATGGGTAGACTTTATATTCGCTAATCTTGTGCTGCGTACGAAGGAGAAATGGACGCTTGCAGTCGGTATGTGGGATCTAGTCAATTCTTATCAAAATAGCAACTTCACCATGTTTGCTGCCGGCGCTGTGCTTATTGCCGTTCCGATTACGCTGCTGTTCGTGCTGTTGCAACGGTTTCTCGTTCAGGGCCTTACATCAGGCGCTTCGAAAGGGTGACGGTATGAGACGAGTAGCTTCAATAAAAAGAGGGCTGCGGCTTGCCGCAGCTCTTTTGCTGACTGCCGTTTTGATAACAACAGGCTGTTCAAGCAATTCCCCCGCGAATAACGTTTCCGAAACAGCTGTACCTGCCACTGCTCCGCCAGTTCAGACAGAGCTTGCAGTCGATGAGCAGCCTGGGAAAGTGTTCTACGAAATATTCGTCCGTTCCTTCTATGATACGGATGGTGACGGTATTGGAGACTTGAATGGGGTGACCGCCAAGCTTGATTACTTGCAAGAACTTGGTATCGGAGGCATATGGCTGATGCCGATCACTGCTTCTCCAAGCTATCACGGTTATGATACGACCGATTATTACGCTGTTAATCCCGATTACGGTACGCTTGACGATTTGAAGAATCTAATTGCAGAAGCGCACAAGCGCGACATCAGCATCATTATGGATCTGGTCGTGAACCATACGAGCAACGAGCATCCTTGGTTCAAGGATGCGCTTGCCGATCCAGCCAGCCCTTACCGCAATTGGTATCAGATCGTGACAAAGGAAGAGAAGGTAAAAGCAGATGGCGCTGTAGGCGGGAATCCTTGGCATGAGTCAGGAGCCGATAAATATTTGGGCGTCTTCTGGGGAGGCATGCCCGATCTGAACTTCGATGAGCCGAAAGTGCGCGAGGAAATGATAAAGATTGGCCAGTATTGGCTGAAGCAAGGCGTTGACGGCTTCCGGCTGGATGCGGCCAAGCATATATACGGCGATTTCTCATCGACGATGAGCACGCCGGACGTGCAGGCAGCTAATCAATCCTGGTGGCAGCAGTTCCGCTCGGGTCTGAACGAAGTGAATGCTGATGTGTATTTAATTGGTGAAGTATGGGATTCCCTGTCGGTCATCGCGCCATACTTCGATAAGGCGTTTAACTCCGCCTTCCACTTTGATCTAGCGGGACGCATTCTAGGCGCGGCGGCCAATGAGCGAGATGCTGACTTCGGCTTCTCGTTAGCTAGAGCATATAGCGTCTACGAGAAATCATCGGGAGGCAGCTTCGTGGATGCGCCGTTCCTAAGCAACCACGATCAGAATCGACCGATGAGTGTCCTGAACGGCAATGTCTCGCAGGCGAAGATGGCAGCGGCCATTCTATTAACCCTCCCTGGCAATCCGTATATTTATTACGGTGAAGAACTTGGGATGAAGGGGGCGAAGCCGGACGAATTGATTCGTGAGCCAATGGTTTGGTATAGCGATCCTCAAGGTGGTGAAGGCCAAACAACCTGGGAGACTTCCGAGCATAACACTACGGCAGGGGTTGTATCGATGCAAGCTCAGCAATCAGATGAGCAATCGTTACTGAGCCACTATCGCAAGCTTATTAAGTGGCGCAATGAAGAGGCTGCGCTACGCGACGGAACCATCGCCGAATATACGCTTGAGTCCGCTAATCCGAAGCTAAGCCTTTACGTCCGCCTCACCCAGAAGGAGCGCGTTCTCGTCGTTCACAATCTATCAAGCGAGCCCCAGTCAGCCATTCTCGCTCCATCGGACCGATACGGATCATTCACAACAATCGCACACCAAACTGATCCAACTGCGACGCTGACCAACGACAATTTTTCCATCCCACCATACAGCACGGTTATACTTAAATAGCGTTATCTCTATAATCGCAGTTAGATCCCTGTTAGCCATAGCCACTAGAAGTAGTAACACCTAACAGGAACGGCCCCTCTATATGAGCCGTTCCTATTAGGTGTTATTTTGCCTTTATCACACTCTCCCCACAACTCAGGAATGAATGAAGCCCTATCTAATGGTGAGGCGTAAGGCAATTTCCTCTGGCTGCAAACAAAATCAAAAACGGGCTGATCCTATGTATACTTTTTACTCCTTTATCACACTCTCCCCGTAGCTCAGGTACAGGAGCGTCTCGCTTATCTATTTTTCTGAGGAAATGGTACGGACAACACTAGAAGATAAACTCAATGATAAGTGCGCAGCAAAAAAAAGGAACAAGGCCCGCAGCGGTTAAGCCGGGAAGTAATGAAACGAGAAACCGAGGAGGCGTAGAATACAGACATGAAAGGAGAACGGGGGGACAGGCACAAGCAAAAGGGAACAAAAAACTAGAAACTTATAGTTTGCAACACTGGGGCGTAGGAGCATGAAAAAACAGAATACAAGTAAGAACGAAATGAGAAACACGAAATAAGAAACACAAAATAAGAAACACAAAATAAGAAATAAGAAATACCAAATGCTAAATAAGAAATGTAAATGAGAAGTAAAATTGCGAAAAGAAGTAAGAAGTAAGAAGTAAGAAGTAAGAAGTAAGAAGTAAGAAGTAAGAAGTAAGAAAAATGAAGAAAGAAAAAAGAAAAAAGAAAAAGAAAAAGAAAAAGTAATAATGGGCTACATCGCTAATTTCAGTAAGGAATAAGTAGTGTGCATAATCGTTGTTGGGTTTGGAATAAGCGAATGACTTAGGAGCAGCTCGAATGACTGGGAAGAAGTAAGGTGCTTGGTGTTTTTGCGGAAACAGTATTCGTCCATATAAAACTGAGCTTTGGCCGCACTTATGCCATGGAAGGTGTCATTCATCCATCGAAATGCAGAAGGGGCGAAATGTCGCAGACGCGGATAGCTTCCCCAGGGGATGAAGGGCTTACGTATCATGTCAATATGAGTAGTCGAAGGACTAATATGAGCTGCTTTAAACGAGCTCTCGGCTACCGGGGACAATGGTTTTCTTGGCTCTTGTTGGGACGGAGCAAACTTTAATTTGTAGTAGGAAGGTTTATTAGTTGCCATCATGCGGGCCACGATGACAGAACGTTCTCGTTGGAGCGTTTCGGCAGAGTGGAAAATGCGTCGTGTATAAATATCGGGTTTTGCTTCAATTTGTCCGGAAAGTAGAATGGATTGATCTAGTTCGGTGATGGCGTGACGAATTTTGTTAAGCATACTCCAAGCTGTTTTGTACGTGACTGTAATAAGCTTAGCGAGATGCACCGCATTTATGCTGGATTTGCTAGCCGCAACAATATACATAACGAGCAGCCACTTGTGCAGAGGTGTTCGAGTTTTGTCCATAATCGAACCGGCAGTAAGCGATGCTTGGTGTCTGCATTTCCGGCATTCGTACAATGGTAACCTACGTGTGTTAATCATATAGTAAGACGTGTTGGAACAGCGTGGACAGTAGTATCCAGTCGGCCATTTCATCCTAAATAGGAGCGGAATACAGTCTGAATCATTAGCGTATTGCGATTGAAATTGTTCGAGATTGAATTTCAATTGTATCACTCCTATCAAGTAAAATGAGAACAAGTGTTCTTATTTCAGGATAACAGATCCTCGGAGTTAAATCAATATTTTTATATGAGGGCGGGCTTACCTGTTGAATAAATTCGATGAAAGTGACCGGTTCTGAGCAAAAGGGAGAGTGTGATAAAGAGAAAAAAAGCGATCTCCACTTGAATTGGTAAAATGGATTTGAGGAGGAGGCCCACGTAAGACGCTAGTTGATGGAAGGAGCGGATGAATGAAAAGCTCCTTGCAAGTGGCTATTGGAGCAGCCAAATGAAGGAGCTTTTTAAAAGTGCTAAACTCAATAAGATTAAAGGATTTGTTTGAAAATATGATAGCCGTAGCTAGGAAGGGTGATTTGGAATTGGCCGCTAGGGCTGCTGACGATATTAGCAGATGAGTCGGCGCTATTGCTTGAAAGAAGCGTTGTCCAGCTCGATAAGGAAGGGGATGCTTCATTAACGACAGAGAAGTTTAGATCAGCCGCTTCGTTACGAGCGTTCATTACGATAAGCAATCGTTCATTGCCTTCTTGGCGTTCATAGGCGAGCGTGCCGTCCTCTGAGCCGATATGGAGGAAGCGGATATACGCGCTGCGAAGTGCGGGATACTCATGACGCAAGTGAATCGCTTGTGTGTAAAAGTGCAAAAGATCTTGATTCTGCTCCTCGGGCTCCCAGACCATGCATTTGCGACATCCAGGGTCTCCGCTGCCGTTCAAACCAACCTCGTCACCGTAGTAGATACAAGGCGTTCCTGGATAAGTCAGCTGGAACAGGGCAGCAAGCTTCATAGCTTCAATATTATCATCGCATATCGTCAAGAGGCGCGGTGTATCATGGCTATCTAGTAGGTTAAATCCTGTTTCGGTTACCTGCTGCGGATATGCGGCAAGCTGCGTGCCGATAGCTGCGGCGAAGGCGTCGGCTTCGATGGTTTGGTGGCCGAAGAAATCTAGTACAGCATTCGTGAACGGATAGTTCATTACGGCATCGAATTGGTCGCCCTGCAGCCATGCCATTGAATCATGCCATATTTCGCCCAGTATATAAGCCTCGGGGTTGACGGCTTTGACGGTCAAACGGAATTCGCGCCAGAACTGGTGGTCAACCTCGTTGGCGACATCCAGCCGCCAGCCGTCTATGCCGATTTCCTCGAGCCAGTATCTAGCAACCTCGAACAAATAATTTTTCACCTCAGGATGCTCGGTGTTTAGCTTGGGCATCATTGGCTCAAAAGCGAAAGTTTCATAAGTTGGAATGCCGTCAATAACTTCAAGCGGCCATTGCCGTACGTGGAACCAGTCAGCATACTTTGATTGCTGTCCCTTCGCGATAGCGTCAACGAATGGAGGGAAGGTGCGGCCGGAATGATTAAAGACGGCATCAAGCAATACACGTATACCGCGCCCATGACAAAGATCGACGAGCTCTTTCAGCTTTTCATTCGTGCCAAAGTGGGGATCGACCTTCAAATAGTCGCGCGTATCGTATTTATGATTGGTTGTCGCCTCGAAGACAGGCGTGAAATAGACAGCGTTAATGCCAAGCCCCGCAATGTGATCGAAATGGTCGATAACGCCCTGAAGGTCGCCGCCGAAGAAATTGGTTGGTGTCGGATCCGTGCTACCCCATGGAAGTACATTGTCAGGATCGATGGAAGGGTCTCCGTTTGCAAACCTCTCGGGAAAAATCTGATAGAAGACAGCGTTTTTCACCCACTCTGGCGGCGCAAAAACATCGATAGGATTGATATAAGGAAAGTCGAAGAAAGAGTTTGATGTATCCGGCTCTGCAAGCTCGAAGCCTCTATCGCTAAGCAGAATAGATTCGCTGCCGTCAATGAGTTGAAAGGCATAACGAAGTCTGCGGTAGGGAGGAACTACGGCTGTTTCCCAATAGTCAAACAAAGCGTCAGAAGACATAATCTTCATCGGGACATTGGTCTTCGTTTGCTTCCAAGCATATTTGTCGCCGACAATGGCGTATACGGAATCCAGATCGTTTTTTTTCGTGCGGATTCTGAGATGAAGCGTCTTCCCGTCGTAAGCATAAGCCCAGTTCTGTTTGGGCCGGTGGTATACGGCTTCTAATAACATGCCTTACATCGCTCCTTCAACGAATGTTCGTTATACATGTAATATAGAGATAAACATGAAAAAGGTACAACCTCTGCTTTTACAGCCGAGGTTGTACCTTTTTCCTAGAATAGGAATGCGGTAGCATTGCCTTTATATTTTATCTCTCAACATTTTAATTATACATAATTTGTACGATTCGTACTAGTGGATTATGAAAATTTTTTAAGAATTTACGGTTTCGTGAGCGAGCGATTCCAAATATCTCTCGCAATCAAGTGCTGCCATGCAGCCGCTGCCTGCTGCCGTAATTGCTTGGCGGTAGTTGCGGTCCTGTACGTCGCCGCAAGCGTAGACGCCGGGAATGTTCGTTTCTGAAGTGCCAGGCTTCACAATAATATAGCCTTGCTCGTCTGTATCGATTTGGCCGCCGAGGAAACCGGTGTTCGGCGTATGGCCGATCGTAACGAACAGTCCATCCGTCTCCAGCAGTTCTTCTTCGCCTGTTTCGTTGTTAAGAACTTTAAGTCCTTGCAAGCCCATTCCCGTCGCAGCCACTTCAAGCGGTGTACGGTTCAAGCTCCAAACGATCTTGTCGTTGGCGCGTGCGCGATCCTGCATGATTTTCGAAGCTCGCAGCTCTTCACGGCGGTGAACAAGACGAACTTCGGAAGCAAAGCGAGTCAAGAACACTGCTTCTTCCATTGCGGAATCGCCGCCGCCGACAACGATAATTTTTTTGCCGCGGAAGAAGAAGCCGTCGCATGTGGCGCAAGTGCTGACGCCGCGTCCGATGTTTTCTTGCTCGCCTGGAATGCCCAGGTATTTCGCAGATGCGCCGGTTGAGATAATGATCGACTCCGCTTGCAGCTCGCCAATTCCTTCTACGTCAAGCGTGTATGGACGTTTGCTGAAGTCGACGCTTTTTACAGAGCCAGTCTTAAATGTAGCGCCGAAGCGTTGTGCTTGCTTGCGCATATTGGACATCAACTCGCTGCCGAGAATGCCTTCAGGGAAGCCTGGGAAGTTCTCGACTTCCGTCGTTGTTGTTAATTGTCCGCCTGGCTGCCAGCCCTCAATAACGAGCGGCTCCATGTTGGCGCGTGCCAGATAGATAGCTGCCGTTAATCCGGCAGGACCAGTACCGATAATAATTGTTTTGTGCATATGAAATGCCCTCCTATGATGTGGCTGAACGTTCTGAATTGAATCTTAATTTAAAATTATTATAAACTGTAACCAATGTCAATACTGTTCATCTAACGTTCATGTTCATGTAGTATGATAACAAGGATGGAATGGCAAGCGGACTGGAGGAGATTGGCTATGCCCAAAATAGTTGTAGCGGATGACGATGCGAATATTCGCGAGCTCGTCAGCCTTTTTTTGAAACGGGAAGGCTTTCAGGTCATAGAGGCAGTTGACGGCATCGAGGCGTTCGATAAGCTGGAGACCGTAAAGCCGGATATGGCAATTATCGATATCATGATGCCGCGAATGGATGGATGGGCGCTTTGCGCAGCATTGCGCGAGAGCTATGATATTCCGCTGCTTATGCTGACGGCCAAGGGGGAGACGACCCACAAGGTGAAGGGCTTCGAGCTGGGGGCGGACGATTATATGGTGAAGCCGTTCGATCCGCCTGAACTTGTGGCGCGTGTGAAGGCGCTGCTGAAGCGGTATCGCATTGCATCGTCGCATTCAGTGGAGTTCGGCGGCGTCGCGATGAATCAAACGGACTTCCAAATGAGTGCGAGCGGCGAGAAGATCACGCTCCCGCCTAAGGAATTCGAGCTGTTGTTCAAGTTGGCAAGCTATCCGGGCAAAACCTTCTCCAGAGATCAATTGATCGAGCAAATATGGGGAATGGATTACGCCGGCGATGAGCGAACAGTCGATGTACATATTAAACGGCTCCGCGACCGTTTTCCGGAGGAGAAATATCGGTTCCGCATTGTGACGATCCGTGGCCTCGGTTATCGACTGGAGGAATGCGGCTAATGCGAAGCTTGTATTTTCGGATTACGGCGACGTTTTTGCTTATTGTCATTATAAGTATCGGAGTCGCTTTCTTATTCACGAACCAGATGTTCAAGCGAGATGCGAGAGGCCAGCTTCCGGGACAAATAAACAGCGCGATTGAACGAATCGAGCAGCTTTATGCCGTGTCCGCTCCTGCGTCTGTGGATCAATACCTGCAGGAGATGTCCAAGCAGCTCGGTCAGAACATCGTCGCCATAAGCGTACGGGGATCCTTGGTTACGGCTGGCGAGGGCAGTGAACGGCTTCTAAATCAAATTAATCGCGAGCAGCTCTCCAATGTATTTAACGGATACCGCGTAAGTATTAACGTGAACAGGACGGAGGAGAATGGACCGCCTTCGCCGTTTGCTATTGGGAAATTGGTGCGGCTAGGAAATATGAATTGGGCGTTGTTCGTCCAGCCGAATCGTTTCCCGCAGAACAGCAACTTTATATGGACGGCCGTGACGCTGCTGGCAACATTGCTTATTGTGGGAAGTATTCTTATTCTGGTGGCGGCGAGATATTTGGTTAAGCCGCTGAAGCTCATGACCTCCGCAGCCAGAAGGATGGCGGAAGGGGACTTTACGGTTAGGCTACCTGCGCGAAGAGGCGATGAGCTTGGCGAGCTGGCGGATGGCATGAACAAAATGGCGGTCAGTTTATCTCAGCTTGAAACGATGCGGCAAGACTTTGTTTCGAACGTGTCGCATGAGATTCAGTCCCCGCTTACGTCGATCGGAGGTTTCGCGGAAGCGCTGCGCAGCGAAGAGTTGACGGAGTCGGAGCGGAATCGCTATGTCAGCATTATTAAGCAGGAAAGCACAAGATTATCGCGGCTAAGCGAAAACCTGCTGAAGCTTGCGTCGCTCGACTCTCAGCAGCATCCATATCATCCGGAAGCGTACAGGCTCGATCGGCAGCTTCGCGACGTGGTGCTTGCAAGCGAGCCGCATTGGGTGGCAAAGCGGCAAACGGTCGAGCTGATGATGGAGGAGACTGTCATTACAGCGGATGAGGACTTGATAAGCCAAGTATGGTTCAACCTGCTCGCTAACAGTATGAAGTTCACGCCGGAGGATGGCAAAATATCGTTCCAGCTTACTGAGCGGGACGGTATGGCGATCATTCGTATCTCCGATACGGGCGTAGGTATCGCTGAAGAGGATCGAGAACGAGTATTCGAGCGCTTCTACAAGGCAGACGTATCGAGAGATCGGAGTCAAGGAGGAAGCGGCTTAGGCTTGTCCATTGCGAAGAAGATTATCGATATTCACGGCGGTGCGATCACGGTGGATCGGGAAGCCAATCAGACCGCAGGCGCCAGCTTTGTTATACAATTGCCGCTTACTCCTCGCTTACAGTCTAGCTAGTTGCGAGCCCTATAGCATATAGCTTGGCTAATATTAGAAATAAGGTTATGATGAACTAAAAATCATTTTAAACCTTAGGGAGAGGGGCTTGTATCTCGAATGGACAAGCGTATAACCAAAGCAATTATTCCTGCGGGAGGACTAGGGACGCGATTCCTGCCTGCAACTAAGGCACAGCCTAAGGAGATGCTCCCGCTTATTGATAAACCGGCCATACAATATATTGTAGAAGAGGCCGTTCAATCCGGAATTGAAAGTATCGTTATCGTAAGCGGACGGAATAAACGGGCGATTGAGGATCATTTTGATAAGTCGGCCGAGCTGGAGGCTGAGCTGGAGGAACGCGGCAACGAGGAAATGCTGGCGATTGTGAAGGAAATATCGCAGCTGGCCGATATTTATTACGTTCGCCAGAAAGAGCCGCTTGGACTTGGGCATGCGGTATTATGCGCGCGTCGCTTCATCGCTGACGAGCCATTCGCTGTTCTGCTCGGTGATGATATATTGGTGTCTCAGCCGCCGTGCTTGCGGGATATGATCGATGTGTATGAACAGGAGCAGTCCTCGGTCGTAGCGGTCATGGAAGTGCCATGGGATCAGACGCATAAATACGGGATCGTCGATATTGAAGCGGGCAAGAAGGTGGCGCGCGTGCGCGACATCGTCGAGAAGCCGCTGCCTGGACAGGCGCCCTCCAACTATGCGGTCGTCGGCAGGTATGTGCTTGATCCGGCTATATTCAATCTGTTGGAGCGGGCGCAGCCAGGCAAAGGCGGAGAGATTCAACTGACAGACAGCTTGCAGGAGCTCAATCGAATCGCAACCTTGTCGGCGTACCGATTCGACGGCAGGCGGCATGACGTTGGCGATAAGCTCGGCTTCGTGCAAGCGACAATCGACTTCGCGTTGGAGCGCGAAGACTTGTCTGCCGATGTGAAGCGTTATTTGCTGGAGCGATTGAAGCTTACTAATCTATAGGTTTAAACTTATGAGACAGGTCAGTTTATACTGGCCTGTTTTCTTATTTCTGCCGATATATAAGCTTGTAAATATTTCATTTCCCAACTGTTGGTATAAAGCACATCTGTCATGTAGAATAGAATGAAGTAGATTGATAGGGAATGAAAAAGCGAAATAGAGAGAGAACATACTGCTGGGAGTTGAAGGAAGTGCAGTGCCATCAATGCGGGAAATTACAGCCAGAGGATGCAGTATATTGCAATAAATGCGGCAAACAGCTGCTTGTAGAAGCTGATGAACAGTCACTGGTAACAGCCATAGATGCTGTCATCGATACGATAGAAAATGAATCGGCTGTCGGCGCGGAGCTGAGCCATTCCTATATACAGGTACAACAAGATGCAGTAGTGATCAGGCAGCGCAATGGGGGCAACTGGTGGATGTGGTTAACACCAGTGGCGCTAGCTGTTCTGGCAGCAGCAGCGGTGACCGTCTATTACGGCTATGAGTCTCGGCTGAATGATAAGGTTATTCTACTGCAGCAGCAGGCAAGAGAAGACGCATTGGCGGGCAAATATGAGGAAGCGCTGGCATCGCTTGATGAGGCTGCCGGGTTCCGTCCGGACTTTGCCCCGGTGCAGGCGGATAAGGACATTATTAAGCGCGCAGCGGGTTATGAGGGAATGCTGGAATCGGCAAAAGGACATTTGGCCGGAGGCAAGCTTATCGAAGCAGAGCGTCTTCTTATACAGGTAAAGGAAGACCTTAAGGATACGGTAGAACCTATCTTCACCCAAGCAAAAAAATCGCTCGACTCGCTCAGCGGAGAGCTTGCGCTGCATAAACTGACAAAGGAGCTTGATACGTCGACGACGATCAATGAACTGGCTGCCAAGCTTAATATCGCCAGCGGCCTTGATGGCGATGAGGCGATTGCCGTTCGCGAGCAGATTAAGGCGAAAATCGTAGACATCGGTTACGAGGAAGCGGACAGTCTGCTTAATAAGAAGAAATATAATGATGCCATGGATGCGGTCGACAAAGCGCTTCTTTATGTTAGTGACGATGAACGTTTGCTTGGGCTTAAGGGCAAGATCGCGAACGAGAAGGATAAGTACGAGCAGGCGGAGCAGCAGCGTCTCGAGCAAGCGATGCAGAAGGCGGCCGAAGAGGATCTGAAAAACCAAACGGCTGCGGTGGAGGTCGTTCGTATTGAGGGCACGCTGGACGAATTCGGCGACCTTGCCATTCACGGAGAACTCAAAAATGCAGCTACACGTCCTATTTATACGGTTGTAGTCGAATATACCGTCTATGATGCTCAGCATAACAAGATTGGTACCGGCACTGCAGAAGCAACACCCGACTACATTGAGCCCGGTGAGGCGATGAGCTTTAGCGGCACCGTATACGGCGTATATGTTGAAAATACAACCGTTGTCGTGGATCACGCGACATGGTATTTGGACTAGGAGGCGATAGGATGCGGACGGGAGCATGGATTAGTCTGATCGCCTCATTCTTCATTATCGGAGGCGCGGGCATCGCGGCATGGGCAATACGCGCCGAGGTGCCGAAGCAATTGACGGGAGCGCCGATGCTTGCTATTTCTGACGATAGCAAGTCGAAGGGGTCTAAGACGCTTAAGGATGTTATTTTTGAGACGCAGAAGCTAGTTGTGATGATTGAGACAGAGAGCGGTACGCAGGGTTCGGGCTTCCTTTATAACAATAAAGGCGATCTCATTACGAATGCCCATGTCGTTGCTGGAGCGGAGGCAGTGAAGATCAAGACGGCCGATGCTCGCGAGTTGGAAGGCGAGGTTATCGGCATAAGTACGGATATAGACGTAGCCGTCGTTAGAGTGCCTGGTCTTGCCGGCATAGAGCCGCTTGAGCTTGTACGCGATCAAAAAGCCGAGGTTGGCGACGAGGTGCTTGCTGTCGGGAGTCCGCTGGGGTTTCAAAATACGGTGACGACCGGCATAATAAGCGGCCTCGGAAGAAGCTTTGATATTGAACCCTATAAATATAGCGATTTATATCAAATATCCGCTCCTATTGCACCGGGCAACAGCGGCGGACCGCTCGTCGATCAAGCATCAGGGGCGGTGCTTGGCATCAACTCTGCGGGAATCGAGCAAGGTTCGATCGGGTTCAGCATTCCCATTGTTAATGTTATCGAGATGGCAGAGGCTTGGTCCGCGCAGCCGATGGATGAACTGCCTGTGTTCTCGTTCTCAGACGAATCGGAGTTACTCCCTGAGAAAGCTTCACTGGAGGAATATGCGGAATACTTGGTGACACACTTCTACGACAGCTTGAATAATGCCGATTATGTATACGCTTATTCTCTGCTGGGCGGCAACTGGAAGGAAGGCACTAGCTACGAGAAGTTCCGCGAAGGGTACATTCCGACTCGCAACGTCGTCATTGACGATATGATCGTGAAGACGATTGGCTCAGACGAAGCAACGGTTACAGCGATTATATCGGTTGACGAGCGTGTCGATGGCAAATATGTGCTAAGCAAGTATCAAGTGACGTACCGTGTCGGTTATGAAAACGACATTCTAAAGTTATTAAGCGGCAAAGGCAAGGTAATCGGCTAATTGCCGGTTGTATGGAGCAAAGAGCTCGAAGCTGGCGTCGGGGGGAGACGCTGCTTCGAGCTCTTTGCTTGTTAAATAGAGTCTATTGCTGAGACTCGTTAATGATTGAGCCCTCTTCAGCTTCTTCACGAAGAAGAGGATTGAAAATCAGATCGATGCCGACAGCATCATTAGGCTGAAGAGGGAAGTTTAACAGCGTCGATGGAATGACGCGTCCGTTCAGTCTCAACTGGTAGCTGACGCGTCCGCCGATGCGAATGCCGTTAACAGCGAAGATTTGCCCGTTGCGCGTAAATTGGACGGCGCCAGTCTGAGCAAGCGCCCAATAAATCGTTAATCCCGGGCGATACGGTACGAAGTAACGCTGCGTTGCGTTCGGGAATGCTGCGCCGCCGTTAATGACAACGATGACGTTCGCTTGAGGACCCGGAGGGAATGGCAGCGGGAACGGAATCGGAACAGGGAATGGGAACGGGAACGGCGGACGTGGCGGCGGGAAAGGTCCCGGCCCTGGCGGGAAAGGCCCCGGTCCAGGCGGGAAAGGCCCCGGTCCTGGCGGGAAAGGCCCCGGTCCAGGCGGGAAAGGCCCCGGTCCAGGCGGGAAAGGTCCCGGTCCTGGCGGGAAAGGCCCCGGCCCTGGCGGAAAAGGCCCCGGTCCAGGCGGGAAAGGCCCCGGCCCTGGCGGGAAAGGCCCCGGTCCAGGCGGGAAAGGTCCCGGCCCTGGCGGGAAAGGCCCCGGCCCTGGCGGGAAAGGTCCCGGCCCTGGCGGGAAAGGCCCCGGACCAGGTCCTGGTCCCGGTCCCGGCACTGGACCAGGCGGAAGTCCGCCCGGCCCTAAAAGTCCGCCCGGACCGAGCAGTCCGCGTTCCGCTCTGGCAAAGCGTGGTCCGCCGCAGCCGCAGTCGCTGCCTGCCGGTGTCGCTTGCCGCTCGGCTTCATAGTATTGCTGCTCGTAAAAGTTGCCGTAAGTATCATACATGCAAACATTCAGTCTCCTTCATGTAGCAGATTAGGCAAATATCATGATGTATCCTATGCGGCATCTGCCTAACCGGTGTAAGGAAGGAAGAACAAAAAAAGCGGCGCTGCCCCAGGTGGGGACAGCGCCGCTTTCCTATTAGCAACGATTACTTAACAGCAGCTTCGTAACGTTTGCCAACTTCAGCCCAGTTTACAACGTTCCAGAACGCTGCAATGTAGTCAGGGCGTTTGTTTTGGTAGTTCAGGTAGTAAGCATGCTCCCAAACGTCCAGTCCGAGGATTGGCGTTTCGCCTTCCATGATCGGGCTGTCTTGGTTAGGCAAGCTGTATACTTTCAATTTGCCGTTAGCAACTGCAAGGAATGCCCAGCCGCTGCCGAAACGAGTTGTTGCTGCTTTCGCGAAGTCAGCTTTGAAAGTATCGAAGCCGCCAAGCTCGCTCTCGATTGCCGCTGCAAGAGCGCCAGTAGGAGCGCCGCCAGCGTCAGGGCCGATTGTTTCCCAGAACAGGCTGTGGTTAGCGTGGCCGCCGCCGTTGTTGCGAACAGCAGTGCGAATGCCTTCAGGTACGCTTGCCAGATCGGAGATCAACTCTTCGATCGATTTGCTTTGCAATTCAGGAGCGGACTCAAGAGCTGCGTTCAGGTTCGTCACGTATGCGTTGTGGTGACGGCCGTGGTGAATTTCCATTGTAGTCGCATCGATATGCGGCTCAAGCGCGTTGTGCGCGTAAGGCAATGCTGGTAGTTGATGTGCCATTATTATTACCTCCTAAATATATGTAGCTTAGCAATTCCATTATCCCTTATCCGATCGAATAAATCAACATTAATGTTGCTAAAGTCGGATGGACAAAAAGAGCGTCTAACCGCAATCCAACATAGCGTAACACAGAAGCAAAACAATTATTCAGAGCATTGCTGGTTAACGTAATTTTAACAAAAAAAGAGATAAAATGAATGAAAACGCTTTATATAAAGCGTTTTCACGAGTAAATCGAAGATTTGTTTAATTTTTATAAGGAATTTCGAAGATTTTAGAAGGAATTCGTATGATTTTGTCGTATAATATTCTAGAAGCAGCACTATGACAAGAAATAGAAGGTGTTAATTTAATGAACGTACGTTCCTTCCAGTTGTCCGATTACAGACCGATTACAGCTCTTCTCGAAGAAGTGTTAACCGAAGAGTGTTACGAACAAACGATGGAAGCTTTTGCACGTCAATTGTCATGGGATAGCGATTTGGTTCTTGTCGCTGTCGAAGATTCCGAGCTTGTTGGAATGATTATCGGAACGATCGATAATAACAAAGGTTATTATTATCGAATCGCCGTATCGCCACAACATCAACGGAAAGGAATAGGCAAGTCGCTTATTCAGGGGCTGCGTCAGCGCTTCGAGCAGCGTCATGTTACAAAGATACTTATTACCGCGGACGAGCACAACGAGCCGGTATTGCCGTTATATGAGTCCATGGGCTACGCGTCCAACGACTTTTTCCGGTCTTTCCAGAAGCTGAGCATCGTAACGGGTTAAACGCGGATTTTCTGCAATTATAATTTGTGCAGGGGCATATCTGCATCGCCATTGCTTTTGGCGGTGAGATATGCTTTTCTTATTACTATAGACATGTGTGAGGAGAACGGTATGGTACGATACATGCACTGTGTTATCAAGAGCTTCAAGCATAACGGTCACATCCATCGTACATGGCAGCGCAATTGGCTCGTTCCCAGTGAGCTGCTTGTTCCGGAGCATCGAGAAGAGTCCATGATCGTTCTAATTAATCGACAGACGCCGATACAGGAATCGGACGGCAAGCAATGGATCAGCCGTGTTCCTGCCGTATCCTTCTTCATACCTGGCATTTGGTTCAATGTCGTAGCCCTTATTGAGGAAAACGGCATACGTTACTATTGCAATATCGCTTCTCCTCCTTATTTGCAAGGGGACGTGCTGACCTATATCGATTATGACCTTGATGTTATTCGTACGACGGACGGCGGATGTTTTGTCGTCGATCAGGATGAGTACGAGCTTCATAGCCATATGTATCACTACCCGCAGATGGTGGATGACAAAGTCCAAGAAGGGCTGGCGGCTTTGCTGTTAAGAATAGAAAGCGGACAAGCGCCTTTTCAAGATGAGCATGTTACAGCCTACTACGAGGCGTGGCTTCAGGCAAACGGCGAGGTGGAATAATGACTTTGGCAGAATCGGAAACGGCTTCATCCCCCAATAAACCTAATGAAAATAACCGCACTTGGCGCTCTGAGGCTTGGGATTGGCTCAGGACGCTTATTGTTGCATTCGTGGTTGTCCTTATTGTACATTTTTTTGTATTCAATTTATCTACGGTAGAAGGCCATTCCATGGAGCCGACGCTGCTTGATGATGAGTGGCTGTTCGTGAACAAGTTCGTGTATTTGGTCGGCAAGCCGAAAGCGGGAGACGTCGTTATATTGAAGGAACCCGATGACGGAAGCGGGGAGAAGAAGTTTCTCGTGAAGCGTGTCATCGGCGTTCCTGGCGATCGGATCGAGATCTATGACAATCAGCTGTACCGCAATGGCGAGCTCGTCATAGAAGATTATATCGACACTTCTATTGAAGGCATGAATTATGGACCAAGCGTCGTAGAGGAAGGACGATACTTCGTGATGGGAGACAATCGTCATCTGCAAGCGAGCTTGGACAGCCGAATTTTCGGCACGGTGCCGCGCAGTCTGATTAAAGGCAGGGCGGATTATATATTATGGCCTTATAACAAAATACACGGATTGTAGTTTATTCCACTCGTTTAGAAGTTGGGAGGTAGAACATTAATGAAAGAAGTTATGATCTATACGGACGGAGCTTGCTCCGGTAATCCTGGACCCGGCGGCTGGGGCGCTGTGCTCTTCTACGGATCGAAGCAGAAGGAAATATCCGGCGGCGAGAAGCATACGACCAATAACCGTATGGAAATTCAGGCGGTTATCGAAGGGTTGCGCCTGCTCAAGGAGCCTTGCTCCGTCAAGGTGTACAGCGATTCGGCTTATGTCGTCAATTGCTTTCAGAAAGGCTGGATACACGGCTGGCTTCGCAACGGGTGGAAAAACAGCAAGAAGGATCCGGTGGAAAATCAGGAACTTTGGAAAGCGTTATGGGAGCTTATGAAGATGCATACCGTTGAATACGTCAAAGTAAAGGGCCATAGCGACAATGAATGGAACAATCGCTGCGACGAGCTTGCGCGCGAAGCGATCCGCAGGCTGTAAGCGATGACTGACCGCTACAGGAAGCTGAAAGAAGAGATGAAGGCTGCGGCGGCCGAGCTTGGCATCGATAAGATCGGAGTCGCCTCGGCTGACCCTTTCACCGAGATGAAACAAATATTAATCCGTCATCGCGAGCTTGGCAGGGAATCCGGCTTCGAGGAGAAGGATCTCGATAAGCGCACGAATCCGGCGTTGTTGTTCGACAATCCGCAATCGATCATCGCGATCGCGGTTGCTTATCCTTCGAAGATGGACAATCCTCCGAAGTCCGAGCGCGGCGCTCGTCGCGGCATTATGTCCCGTTCCTCTTGGGGCGAGGACTACCACCGCGTATTGCGCGACCGACTGGCGCGGCTGGAGGCTTGGCTTCGCGAGCGTGTTCCTGATCTGCGGGTTGAGAGCATGATCGATACGGGCGAGCTCGTCGATCGTGCGGTAGCTGAGCGCGCCGGCCTTGGCTGGAGCGCCAAAAACTGCGCGGTCATTACGCCGGAGTGGGGCTCATGGGTGTATCTCGGCGAGATGATAACGAATATCCCGCTGCCGCCGGACGAGCAAATGACCGATCAGTGCGGTTCCTGCACGATCTGCATCGATGCTTGTCCTACGGATGCGCTGGTTGGACCGGGACAGCTTGATTCGAACAAGTGTATTTCCTTTATTACGCAGACGAAAGGGTTCGTAGAAGAGCCGATCATGCGCAAGATCGGGAATCGGATTTATGGCTGCGATACATGCCAAACGGTATGCCCGATCAATAAGGGGAAGAACTGGACGCATCAGCCGGAGCTGCAGCCTGATCCCGAGCTCGTTATGCCGCTCCTGGAGCCGCTTTTGTCGATGAGCAACAAAGAGTTCCAAGAACGTTATTCTCGCAGTTCCTCTGCGTGGCGGGGGAAGAAGCCGATCCAACGCAATGCCGTCATAGCGCTTGGCAATTACAAGGAAGCGTCTGCCGTACCGGAGCTAGTGAAGGTACTGGAGTCGGATCCGAGGCCGGTGCTTCGCGGAACGTCGGCATGGGCGCTAGGCCGAATCGGCGGTACGGTTGCCGAAGAGGCGCTTCATGCAGCTTATGCCAAGGAGAGCGACGAGGAGGCTAAGGCCTATATGGCGAGGGCGATCGACGCTGTTGGGTCTAGCAGCAAATCTATAGATTGAGATGATTGCTTGTTCAAGCTGTTCCATCCTGATTGCGAACGAAGGATGAACATGCTATCATGAATGCAATTATTACAGCAAGAGATAGAGAGGGTTGGGTGAATTTTTTTATGTGGTTAAACATTGTACTTCCTATCGTGACATTAGTGGTCGGCGCAGTTGGCGGCTTTTTCATCGGCGTATTCTATTTGCGCAAGCAGCTCGAGAAGATGCAGAACGACCCTGAGATGATACAGAAGATGGCTAAGCAAATGGGCTATAACTTGAATAAGCAACAAATGAATCGCGCTCAAAACATGATGAAAAATCAAAAGTTCCCTCGTAAATAAAGGCGCTTGTTAGGTTGTAAACAGTTGTTATGATCCGGAAGGAGTGACCCTACGTGGCGGGTAAGAAAGATTACGTCAATACAAAGGTAACGAGCAACCGGGAGCAAATCGAATACCACGTCAGAGAGATATTAAAGCTGGTAGGCGAGGACGTGGAACGCGAGGGACTTCTAGAAACACCTGCACGCGTCACTCGGATGTATGAGGAAATATTCGCAGGCTACGAGGTTGACCCTCGCGAAGTGCTTGGCGTAACGTTCGATGAGCAGCATGAAGAGCTCGTCATCGTGAAGGATATTGTGTACTACAGCCAGTGTGAGCACCATATGGCGCCTTTCTTCGGTAAAGCGCATATCGGGTATATCCCTAGCGGCAAGATCGCGGGGCTCAGCAAGCTCGCGCGCCTGGTCGAGGCTGTTACGCGCAGATTGCAGGTGCAGGAGCGTATTACTTCGCAGATCGCCGATATTCTCGAGGAGGAGCTATCGCCGCATGGCGTCATGGTTGTTGTCGAGGGCGAGCATCTGTGCATGTGCGCACGCGGCGTGAAGAAGCCGGGCAGCAAGACCGTCACCTCGGCGGTACGCGGAGAATTCCGAAGCAGCTCCGCGCTGCGCTCGGAGTTTCTTGCATTGCTGAAGCAATAGAATAATGAATAAAGGCTGATCGTTCTCTTAACAGAGAGCTGTCAGCCTTTTGTTATTGCTATGGCATTAGTAGGGCTGCCAGACGAGCTGGCGCGCTTCCTCGAAGCGTTTGTTCACATTCGGCCAATGAACGACGCTCCACCAGTCCTTAATGTAGTCAGCCCGCTTGTTCTGATGCTTCAAATAATAAGCATGCTCCCATACGTCGAGCGGCAGCAATGGAATTGCGTCCCACTGCGATAAGTTCTGATGCTTCTCGGCTGTTAAGATTTCAAGCCGTCTGCTGCGCGGACTCCAGACGAGGATCGCCCAGCCGCTGCCTTCGACCTTGGCAGCCGCTTCGCTGAACTGCTTCTTGAAGGCGGCATAGCTGCCGAAATCGTTCGCGATCTGCGTAGAGATCGGTCCGACGGCATCGCCCCCGCCGTGTGGCGACATCACGCTCCAAAACAACGTATGAAGATAATGTCCTGCTCCATTGAAGGCAAGCTCGCGTTCCCAGTGCTTGACCAGGTCGAAGTTGCCGGTTTCGCGCGCGTTTTGAAGCTGCTTCTCGGCTTTATTGAGTCCGTCGACATAGGATAGGTGATGAATGTCATGGTGTATTTGCATCGTCTGCTCATCGATATAAGGCTCTAAGGCATCATAATCATAGGGAAGCGGAGGCAGTGTATGTCCGCCAATGGGTACTTGGGCAATCGGTGCTCGCTGCTCGCGATTGCCTGGACTGTTCGCGGCTTGCCTGTATGCGCCGACCAGTCCCCGATAATAGTTGGTCTCGCGGATGGAATGGGCAATAATTGTCCGGGTACTTTGCGGCACATTGCTGGACAGCAGCATCTCGAGCTGCTCGACATAGCGATGGGATTGTTCGAGCGCGGTATCGATAAGCGATTCGACGGTAAGCTCGGCCTGCTCAGGAAGGCGGGCAGGGTAAGGAAGCCATGATTCCAGCCATTGATTGGCGTAATGCACCGTTCCGGCAAATACGGGCTCCCATGATTGCAGCAAGCCCGCATATTGATGGTCCAGTGACGGCGCGCTTTGCAGGATGACGGCGTTGTGCTCTTTCTCTTGCATTTTCCAGTGACGGACAAGTTCCATTGCTCTTACAGGCATTAGTTTGCCATAAATAAAAAGCACGGCCATCGCCTCCTATATGCTGCAACTATGGAATGCATCTAAGGTAGATGTATTCGTCGCATAAAGGGGTTATGTCGTGCTTGCATAGGTTTAATGTTAGGTTAGGAAGCTTTGTCGGCTTGCAATTGACCGTCGACTTGACTTAGGAAAAGCGCAGCCCGTTGGATGTATTCGCGCGGATGGACCTGGAACAGCATTTCATGCTGGCCGTCAGGCACGATCCAGGAACGGGAGAGCGGATTGCCTTGTACGGATGCGACAACCTCGGCCGTCTCGTAATCAGCCTTCACATCGTTGGTGCCATGAATCACGTAGATTGGCATCCCGTAATCATTCGACATCACTTCTTCGGCGGGGATGGAACCAAAGTTCGAACCCGTCCACAGCGGGATTAATGATTCGATGAGCGGCAATGAAGGGAAGCGTGGCAGCTCTACGAATTGATTCAAATTATCGAACAAAGCCTCAGGGCTTGGGATGAACATGCTGTCGAGAATCATCGCATCAATCTCGTCGGTCTGCAGAGCAGTCTGAAGCGCCGTACCCGCGCCCATCGAGAAGCCCCATACGACGATGTCTTCCGCACCGCGCGACTTCGCATAATCGATGGCTGCGAGCAGCTGCTGAGATTCCTCAAGGCCGCCTGTGGCCGGCGCTTTGTATTCCTTGGAAGCATAGCCATAGTCGAATAGCAACACGTTGTAGCCTAAGCCGTTCAGCAGCTTCGAGAGATCATACATGGGAACCCATGTCTCTTCGCGATTAGCTCCGTAACCGTGGCTGAATACGACGGTTCTTGTGGAAGCCGCTTCAGATGCGTCAGCAGCAGCGAGCTCTGATCCGCCAGCGGGGACGAACCAGCCGCTAACGGTTGTCTGTCCGCTATGACTTGGAAATACGACATCCTCATATTCAAGGCCAATGGCCGCTTTCGGATTGGATGTGAGCGGTGCAACGTATGGATAGGCGAGCATCCAAGCAACATAACCATGAAAGATAACGATCGCAAGCAAGCACATGGCCGTGACGGAGGCGAGGGAGGCTACGACCAGATGCTTGACACGGCTCTTTGCTTTCTTCTTGGCAAATAGCTGATCAGGGTCGATGAAAGGGAACGGCTGCAAGCTGCCCGGGAATCCGGATTCAAGCGGCCGTGATGTCATGGTAGTTATGCTCATATCGTCATCCTCCTTCAATGTTGCTTCCAGATGCGTCGTAGTAGTAGGGAGAGAAGCGGTCGATAAACGTTCAATGAATGTAAGCGTTATTTTTCTAGTACTTTTATCGTAGTCCTACGCTAGTAGCCTGTCAATTGATGTCGATAAGATGTTAATGCTTTGTAATATAGCTGTAACGTAGAGACTTTCCTTTACGGCTCGAGAGCCAATAGGGTATACTAAAATGAGAATGAGTTTCATTGAATGAAACATGGGGCAGGGAGGATGGGCGGCATGGAGGAAGGCAAGTCGACTGTACGCGCGGTAGATCGTGCGCTTGATATTTTACTCTGCTTTACGACGAAGACGGATTGGGCGATGACGGAAATCGCCGAGCATATCGGGCTGCATAAGAGTACGGTGCACCGCATGCTTGCCACACTGGAGGAGAAGGGTTTCCTGGAGCGTGATCGGGCGACGGAACGCTATCATCTAGGTCTTAAGGTATGGGAGCTGTCCGCTAACTTATCCCGATCGGACGATCAAGCGACGATATGGCTGCCGGAGATGGTGCGGCTGCGCGACAGGTTAGGCGAGACGGTCAGCATTTATGTTAGGGACGGATCGGAGCGTATACGAATTCAAGCGGTACAGAGCAATCAGCCCGTTCGGCGGGTAGCGCCGGTGGGCGCACGGCTGCCGCTATATGCGGGAGCATCGAGCAAAGTGCTTATTGCTTATGCCGAGCCTCACGTCCAGCAGGAACTGTTCGTTGATCCTGCATGGCTGTACGCCATTGACCTGGATCAGTATAAGCAGCAATTAGACGAGATTGTAGCCCAAGGTTATGCAACGAGCTTCGAGGAGCGCGAACCGGGCGCTGCGGCGTTGTCAGCGCCTATTCTAACACGCTCGGGCAAGCTGGTAGCGGCATTATCGGTATCAGGGCCTGCAAGCCGTCTAACGATGGATACGATGCGGAGCTACGCGCCCGTTATGATAGAATCAGCCAAGCGGCTGGGGATGATGATTGTATAAAATAGAAACAAAAAAACAGGCCCTCGAGGAAATCCTCGAGGGCCTGTTACATTTAATCATATTACCACATTAGAGAGTAAAACATTCAATGCTAATGAATGCGGACTTTCTGATTGGCGATAAAAACTTCTTTGCTTCCGAAGCGAGTTTGCTACGCAAACTTGTAGGTCGCTCATCCTCGAATTACTTCGATTGAAGTTTTTCTCACATGTTAGCGATCATTTGACGAAGCACCGTTTGCAGGATGCCGCCGTTGCGGTAGTAGTCTACGTCAACGAGGGAGTCCAGACGAACGATTGCTGGGAATTCGAACGTTGTGCCGTCTTCGCGAGTAGCGGTAACGGTAACGGAATCGCCCGGTTGAACGTCGTTGCTGAGGCCAGTAATGTCGAATGTCTCCGTACCAGTGATGCCAAGCGTTTTCCAGCTTTGGCCTTCTTGGAATTGAAGCGGAAGCACGCCCATGCCGACAAGGTTGGAACGGTGAATACGCTCGAAGCTTTCCGTAATAACGGCTTTGACGCCTAGCAGGTACGTACCTTTGGCAGCCCAGTCACGCGAGCTTCCTGTTCCGTACTCTTTACCGGCGATAACGACAAGGTTTTTGCCGCTGTCTTGGTATTTCATCGATGCGTCGTAGATGGACATGACTTCGCCGCTTGGCAAGTAAGTCGTTACGCCGCCCTCAGTACCAGGAGCAACTTGGTTGCGAATACGAATGTTCGCGAACGTACCGCGCATCATCACTTCGTGGTTACCGCGACGGGAACCGTACGAGTTGAAGTCTTTGCGATCTACGCCGTTGTCGATCAAGTATTTGCCGCCTGGGCTGTTAACCGTAATGTTGCCGGCAGGGGAGATATGGTCAGTCGTAACTGAATCGCCCATAAGCGCAAGAACGCTAGCCGAAGGAATATCGGCAATATCGGAAAGCGCGTCGCCGATGCTTTCGAAGAACGGCGGGTTTTGGATGTACGTCGATTTTTCGTCCCACTCGTAGCTTTCGCCTTCTGGTACGGAAATCGCGTTCCAACGCTCGTTTTGCGTAAATACGTTCTCGTATTTGTCGCGGAACATTTGCGGGTTCAACGATGCTGCAACCGCGTCTTTAATTTCTTGGTTAGTAGGCCAGATATCTTTCAGGTATACCGGTTGACCGTCTTGGTCGTAGCCGATTGCATCATTGGAAAGGTCGATGTTAACCGTACCAGCGATTGCATAAGCAACAACGAGCGGCGGCGATGCCAGGTAGTTCGCTTTAACCTGAGCGTGAACGCGGCCTTCGAAGTTACGGTTACCGGACAATACAGCCGCTACCGTCATATCGTTGTCAGCGATCGCTTTGCTTACTTCGTCCGGCAATGGACCGGAGTTACCGATACAAGTTGCGCAGCCGTAGCCTGCAACGTGGAAGCCAAGCGCTTCAAGCGATTCGATCAGGTTTGCTTTTTTCAAATATTCCGTAACGACGAGCGAGCCCGGCGTCAGGGAGCTTTTCACGTAAGCCGGTTTCTTAAGACCGCGCTCTACTGCTTTCTTAGCAACGAGGCCTGCAGCAAGCATTACGCTTGGGTTGGATGTGTTCGTGCAGCTTGTGATAGCTGCGATCGCAACAGCGCCCGTACCCATTTTGGAAACTTGGCCGTCATTATGGTTAACGGTTACGACTTGCTCGATTTTCTCGTCGCTCAGGCCGTATCCGCCTTTGTCGATTGGCGTGCGGATGATGCTGTTGAACGATTCTTTCATCGATGTCAGCTCTACACGGTCTTGCGGACGCTTAGGTCCAGCAAGCGATGGAACGATTGTCGATAGGTCAAGCTCAATAACGTCAGTGAAGACAGGGTCTGGCGTTTCGTCCGTACGGAACATGCTTTGCGCTTTGTAGTAAGCTTCAACAAGCTCGATTTGCTCTTCTTGACGGCCAGTTTGACGCATGAACGAAAGCGTCTCGCTGTCGACAGGGAAGAAACCGATTGTTGCGCCGTACTCAGGAGCCATGTTGGCAACCGTTGCGCGGTCAGCAAGGCTGATGTTGGACAAGCCAGGTCCGAAGAACTCGACGAATTTGCCGACAACGCCTTTTTTACGAAGAATTTGTGTAACCGTCAGCGCAAGGTCAGTTGCTGTAGAACCTTCTGCCAAGCTGCCTGTCAATTTGAAGCCGATAACTTCCGGCATTACGAAGTAAAGCGGTTGTCCGAGCATGCCTGCTTCCGCTTCGATACCGCCAACGCCCCAGCCTACTACGCCAAGACCGTTGATCATCGTAGTGTGTGAGTCCGTACCTACAAGGGAATCAGGGTAAACGACTGTTTCTCCGTCGACTGTTTTCGTTGCGGCAACGGATGCCAAGTACTCAAGGTTAACTTGGTGAACGATACCTGTGCCCGGAGGCACTGCGCGGAAGTTATCGAACGCCGTTTGTGCCCAGCGAAGGAAACGGTAACGTTCTTCGTTACGCTCGAATTCAACTTTCGTGTTGTATTCAAGAGCTTCGGGGCTGCCGAATGCGTCAACCATGATCGAGTGGTCGATTACGAGATCGACAGGAACGAGCGGGTTGATTTTCTTAGGATCTCCGCCTGCTTTTTTGACGGTGTCGCGCATTGCCGCAAGGTCAACGACAACCGGTACGCCGGTGAAATCTTGCAGTACGATACGAGCAGGGATGAAAGGAATTTCTTTGTCCTCGCGTCCGTCAGCCCAAGTTGCTAGCTGCTTTACGTGCTCAGGTGTAATTGCGCGTCCGTCGAATTGGCGAACGGCTGCTTCAAGCAATACTTTGATCGAGAAAGGCAGTTTTGAAATGTCGCCAAGGCCTTGCTCTTGTAGTCCGTCGATACGATAGTAAGCATACGACTTGCCGCCAGCGTCAAGCGTAGTGCGGACGGAGTATTGATTTTGTTTAGACATCGTCATTCTCCTTTGTGTAAATGTCGTCCTTGTTTCACTGTATGAAACAGGATTTCAAATTCCTTATAGCTATAGTATAGCGCTAAAATGACCCCTGCGTAAAGTCCAATTATGTCCTTGTGGACACACGGAAGGGGCTGAAAATACGTTTCACGCGATGTTACATGAATTGTCGTATCGTTTCATATAATTAATCAGTTATTCTGTGTCATGCAGGAGGGATAGCGATGTCGCGAACAGGTCAAAGGCCGCCAGCAAATCAAAGTTATAAACGAAATCAAGCGCCCCCGCAGCAGGGAAGCTCCCCGCGCCAGCCGGCTGTTAAGCTGAAGGCTAATGCCGGACTGCAGCAACGGGCAGCGGAGGAGCCGCGGCAGCATATGGCGGCCAATCAGCCCGGTCCACAGTCTCAGGCAAGCGCTAATCAGTCAAGCAAGCAACCAAAGCTTACGTCTCTCCTGCGTTCATCGGATTATGGACAGCACCGGCAGCAAGGAGAGGCGGAAGGGTGGAAATCAGCCGTTCATCGTTACATTAGTTTGTACAATCAGGCCGAGACGGAACAGCATGCCCAAGTGCTGTCCGACTTTGTTACGGACGCAGAGCATTGCGAACGTCTTCGCTGCCGTCTTGAGCGATTGCGCGAGCGCGAGCTGCTGCGCGGCGTCCTGCCAGCCGGTAGCGAGACGAAGGCCGAGCTTGTCCGCGTTAACGAGTCTCCAAACGAAGTGTCGGTGCTCATTAAGCTTCATATAAGAAGAAGAATGGAGCAGCATGGCCGCTTCTATATGGAGGAGAGGTCCGAATACGAGCGGCTATGGCTGTGTCCCGCGGGCAAAAGCTGGGATGTTATGCGCGTCGAGCCGATCATATCCGAACGCAGGCCGCGATATGGAGCATCAGCCGACAACTGGATGACAGTAGATGATTATACGTTCTCCGAAGGCGAGCGCGCTACGCCCTCGATGCCATACTTAAATTATGACCTATTCCCGCAATTCAAACACCGTCAGCCGGGTATTCCGTACAGGAGAGATTTGGTTGCGGCTTATGCCGACCGATGGTGGAACGAAGGCAATCCCGCCTATGAGCTGTTTGAGGTAAATTGCACGAATTACGTATCCCAATGCGTCTTTGCAGGTAATGCCCCAATGAACTATACTGGTAAAAGAGAAAGCGGCTGGTGGTATAAAGGTAGAAATAAAGGTCAGGAAAATTGGAGCTTCAGCTGGGCCGTATCCAATGCTTTAACTCATTATTTGGGTGGAAAGCGGGCATCAGGCTTACGCGCAGAAACCGTGTTATCGGCCGACGAGCTGCAGCTGGGCGATATTATTACGTATGATTGGAATGGGGATAACCGCTTCCAGCATAGTACAATCGTGACCGCGTTCGATGCCGCGGGGATGCCGCTCGTTAACGCGAATACCGTAGCCAGCCGGCATCGTTATTGGGATTATCGCGATTCTTATGCATGGACGGAACAGACGAGATATCGTTTTTTTCATATTGCCGACCTTATGTAAGAATTGTAATGTAAATTTATTCGTACCGGAGGATGTGCCATGGGAAGCAAAGTTCGAGTTGGTCTTGTATACGGGGGGAAATCGGGAGAGCATGAGGTCTCTCTGCAAACGGCGTTTGCCGTTATGGGCGAGTTCGACTACAACAAATACGCTATCAAACCTTTTTATATTACGAAGCAAGGCGAGTGGAAGACAGGACCGGTGCTTGAAGGTCGTCCAGCAAGCGTGGAGGAACTGCGTTACGAGTCCAGTGAGCCTGCGAATACAGGAGCGGCGCTTGCGCCGCTGTTCGCGGGTATAGGCGGTTCCGGCGCGAGCGGCGAGCAGCAGATCGACGTCGTATTTCCGCTGCTGCACGGCACGTTCGGCGAAGACGGCACGATCCAAGGTTTATTCGAGATGGCCAACATTCCATATGTAGGTGCCGGCGTTCTCGCATCTGCCGTTGGCATGGACAAGATTATCATGAAAAAAGTGTTCGCCCAAGAGGGCTTGCCGCAATGTGTGTACCGGTACTTTAACCGTACGCAATGGCAGAAGGACTCCTCCTATTTCATTATGGAATGTGAAGTGTCGCTCGGGTATCCATGCTTCGTTAAACCAGCCAACCTTGGCTCCAGCGTAGGCGTATCGAAAGCGAGAAACCGCGAGGAGCTGATCGCTGCCGTTAATTACGCGCTCCGTTTCGACCGCAAGGTTATCGTCGAGGAGTTCGTCGATGCGCGCGAGATCGAGGTCAGCGTGCTTGGCAACGACGAGGCGAAAGCATCGCTGCCAGGTGAGATTGCTCCGTCCAATGAGTTTTACGATTATAAAGCCAAATATATCGACGGCAAATCCACCATGCAAATCCCGGCGAACATTCCTGCCGAGACGACGGAAGCGATCCGCGAGATGGCTGTTCGCGCCTTCCAAGCGATCGACGGCTCCGGCTTGTCCCGGGTTGACTTCTTCTTGCGGAAGTCGGATGGTCAGCTGCTAATTAATGAAGTGAATACATTGCCTGGTTTCACGCCATTCAGCATGTATCCGCTCATGTGGAAGGAAACGGGCCTTCCGTACAAGCAGCTTCTAGACAATCTGATAGACCTCGCGATGGCTCGTTACAACGACAAGCAAGCAATCGATTTCTCCGGCGACGCGATTTAAGGTTAGATCAATCGTCAAAAGGCTCATTCAACGTCATTTCGTAGAACGAATGAGCCTTAGCCGGCCTAATAACGGATTTTCGAGGAGGGAGGTTGTTACCATGGGATTTTCAACCGAATTTAATTCCGTATGCAAATTCAAGTCCGAGCAAGAGCTTTATGAATTGTTGGAGTATGGTAGGGGCAAAATGGTTAAGAGCGGATTTCGCGTCTTTCCGACGGGCCAGAAGGTTATTGCCTACACGCCTGGCAACGAAGCGATTGCGATTGTCCGCATCTTGGCTTCTATCGCTGAAATTAACTTTCAAGGCGAAGAAGTAACCGAAGTGGAGATGGAGCTTGTGAGAAAGCTGACCGAGGAAGAGTCGCGCATACAGACTGCGCTGGCTTATGAAATGTTTTTTGGAGATCGCAAATAGCCGATGATCGTCAGATTCGGTTTTGTCGCAATGAGCCTGACGCTTGAGAACGCATCTCCCTCGAAAACAATGACATACAAAAGCTTCTCCAAGCTCGATGACCGCGAAGCCGCTATACGCAAGCTGGAGCGGATCGCCGAGGAGAACCTGGGCAATACGCTGCGCATATTAAGGCATTGCCGGGCGAGCGATATTCAAATGTACCGTTTCTCGTCCAAGCTCATTCCGCTTGCGACCCATGGGGAGCTTGCGGATTGGAATCCGTTCGAGACTTTAACACCGTCGTTCCGAGAGCTAGGCGATTTCGTTAAGCGAAATAACATACGCGTGTCGTTCCATCCCGACCATTTCTGCGTGTTCAGCACGCCTCGCGAGGAAGTGCTTGCGAACTCGATCATCGACTTGGACAACCATGTGCGGATGCTTGAGGCGATGGGATTGGATGAAGCGGCCAAATGCAATATACATATGGGCGGAGCATACGGAGACAAGGCAACGTCCAGCCAGCGGTTTATTACTCAATTCGGGTCGCTTGAGCCGCGATGCCTGCACCGTGTGACGCTAGAGAACGACGATAAGACGTTTAACGTTGCGGAGACGCTAAGTGCCGCTGAGAAGGTCGGGGTACCGATGGTACTCGACATTCATCATCATGCCGTGAATCCGGGCGATATAACGGAGGACGAGTTATGCGGCGAACTATGGCCGCGCATCGTGCAGACTTGGCAGCGAGAACGCGATCGGTTAGGCATCGCTTCCGCTCGGGAGCTGCCGCCTAAGATTCATGCATCCAGCCCGAAGAGTGAATCGGACCCGAGAGGTCATGCCGACTTCGTCGAACCGCTTCCGCTGCTTCATTTCTTGCGTAAGGCTGCGTCAGCAACCGAATACCTGGATTGCATGCTGGAGGCTAAAAGCAAGGACGAAGCTTTATTTAAACTGATGGACGAGCTCCGTAAGCTGGAGGAGCAAGGAGAAGGCGTGAAGGTCATCGACGATGCAAGCGTCGAGATCCTCATCTGATAGATGGTCAACAGCACCGCCTGGGACATGCCTTGGCGGTGCTGTTCTGAACGTTGTTCACAACTAGAGAGTGGTGATTATCATGTTAAGCTGGCTGCTGCTAGTCGTGCTCGGCGCGGTTGCCGCTATATTCGGAAGCATCGTCGGTCTTGGCGGAGGCATCATTATCGTGCCCGCGCTTATGCTGCTCGGTCCCGTTCTGACGGGCGGAGAGATCGGACACGAGACGGCCGTAGGTACGTCGTTAACGGTGTTGGTCGTAACGGCGCTTGCTTCCACGTTATCCTATGCCAAGCGCAAAATCGTCGATTTCAAGAGCGCGTGGCTCTTTTTCATAACGAGTGGTCCAGCCGCTATGGCGGGTTCTGCTTTGACGGGATTGCTGAAGGACGGTGTGTTCCAGCTCGTGTTTGGTGTTTTTATGCTGCTCATGGCGGGTCTGCTCATTGCCCGAGATTATATGAAACCGTTTACTCGTGAATGGCCTATCCATCGAAGCTTCACGGATGCCTCCGGTGAGACGCACAGCTATGGTTACGCCATTGCCCCGGCGCTCCTTATCGGCTTTGGCGTAGGCTTAATATCCGGGTTGTTCGGCATTGGCGGAGGGTCTTTATTCGTACCGCTTATGGTACTGCTATTCCGTTTCCCCCCTCATGTGGCGACGGCAACGTCGATGTTCGTCATATTCCTGTCCTCCATCCTAGGCAGCGGCATGCATGCCTTTCTTGGCGAGACGAATTGGCTGTTCGTGCTGGCGCTTGTCCCCGGCGCATGGATCGGAGGCAAAGCCGGCGCATACATCGCGATGCGCTTGAGCGGCAAGGGTCTCATGTGGCTGCTGCGGGTTACGTTGTTGCTGCTTGCGGGACAGTTGATTTTTGAGGGCATAAGGGCGTTGTGACCGCGACAGTTCCATTTTTTTTGCGAAACTTGCCTACCTAGTAATACGTATGTAAAGCAATACATTGTTTGAAATGGATTTACTTCAACAAAAAATCATGTACAGAAACGAGTGATGGACCGTGAGCGATCAGCTTAATGCTTCCGTCGTTGGTGGCAAAAGCTTTACCGCTGTTGCTATCAATTGCGCCTCGAAAGCAGGCGAATGGATTAAGACAAAGCTTGGCAATCATGCAAGCCTTGATATAAAGTACTCTTCCCACGATCTTGTAACGGAGGTCGACAAGGGCTCCGAACGTCTGATCAAAAATTTGGTTTTGACCCATTTTCCGCATCATTCCTTCCTAGGAGAAGAAGGTGTAGAGCCTGGGCCGGAAGCATCCGCAAGAGCGCTGGAAGATAAGATCGATGCCGAATACCTATGGATCGTTGATCCAATCGATGGCACGACGAACTTCGTACACGGCTTTCCTTTCTTCTGCGTATCGATTGCTCTCGCGTATAAGGGCGAGGTTATCGTCGGCGTTGTGTACGATCCGGTGAAGGATGAGCTGTTTGTCGCTGAGAAAGGCAAGGGAGCTTACGTGCACGGCAAACGAATGAGCGTATCTAGCGAGGAAACGCTGCGCGGAAGTCTTGTTGCAACGGGATTGCCAGCCGATCATCAATATGCGCTTCCTGTCAATTTGCGAGGAATTGCCGCGGTAGCGCCGCAGGTGCGGAATCTTCGGATTGCCGGCTCGGCCGCGCTTCATATGGCGTACGTTGCAGCAGGCCGTCTAAGCGGCTTTTGGGAGATTGGACTTAACAGCTGGGACTTGGCAGCAGGCTCGCTTCTCATCCAAGAATCCGGCGGCATCGTAACCGATACCAACGGCAAGCCGTACGATCTGAGCGTACGCAATGTGATGGCCTCGAATGGCCGTATTCAAGACGAGTTAGTCGCGGCGCTGGCAGCAGCGAATGCGAACGAATAGCGATTTTAGAAGAAGGACAGCATGCCTCACGAGAGAGAGCGCAAATGGCTGTCCTTTTTTGCATAGAGAGAGCGTGAGCGTCTTGTGATTGGTTTCCGATAGAATGTGTCTATAATGCTAGATAAAGAGAGTTGATCGTATCTACTAGTGAACGAGAAAGGATGATCATGATGAATCAAGCACGTCTTGTCAGTTTGGCGGCAGCTGTTGCCGTATTTACTCTCCTGATTGCAGCCTGCGACAAAAACGAAGCGGAGAAAGCGGGCGTTGCTACAGAAGCACCTACAGCAACCCCCACGGCGGCTGTGACTACTGGCGTTGAGCCATCGCCGTCAATAGTGCCTTCTGATAAGCCTGAATCGAACGAGCCATACACGGTGCTAGCTGAGAACCTCAACATTCCATGGGTCATCGAATTTGATGGAGATACGGTATATATCAGCGAGCGGGAAGGAGCGATCGTCAAGCTGGAGGGCGGCGCCATGGAGCGCCAATCCGTTCAATTGAACAAAAGCGTAAGACATAGGGGAGAAGGCGGCTTTCTCGGCTTACTGCTGTCGCCTCACTTCCATGCATCGAAGCTTGCTTACGCCTACCATACCTATGAGGAGCAGGGAGCTCTAATGAACCGTATCGTCCTTATTAAGCAGGAGGGAGAGAAGTGGACTGAAGTTCGCGCACTGCTTGAGGGGATCCCAGGGGCGTCTAACCATGACGGAGGAAGAATGGCGATTGGGCCGGATGGGATGTTGTACGTAACAACGGGCGATGCGCAGCAGCCGCAACTGGCGCAAGATCGAAGCAGTCTGGCTGGTAAAATATTAAGGCTGACGCTTGATGGCAAAGTGCCTGCTGACAATCCTTTCGCGAATTCGTATGTATATTCCTATGGACATCGGAATCCGCAAGGACTTGCATGGGACGATAAGGGCGTCCTGTTCAATACGGAACACGGCCCTTCCGGCGACCCGGGCGGACATGACGAAGTGAACCGCATCGAGGCAGGCGGCAACTACGGATGGCCGACTGTGTACGGCGACGATAATCGCAAAGGGATGATCGCTCCGCTTTATCATACCGGGGAAGAGGCCATTGCGCCGTCTGGCGTTGTGATGGATGTGAGTAATCGTCTGTTGATCGCTACGCTTAGAGGTGAAGCGCTCTATCGCTATGATACGGTTGCAGGCAAAATGGAGAAGGTGTTCACTGGCGAGGGAAGGCTGCGCGATGTGAAAATTCATGATGGCCGTATTTATGTGATCACGAATAATACAGACGGCAGAGGCATTCCATCCAATACGGATGACAGGCTGTTAATGATTAATAATGTGAAGTAGGGATATGGAGGAATAGAGCTAGAAATCAGCTCTATTCCGCCAAATGAGGAGTGTTAAGGACGGATAGGGATAGAAAGTAAACTTATTCGTCAGGGTGAGTGCTGGAAATGTAGCGTCAGGCGGAAAGTTGAACAGAATAGAGCTAGAAAACAGCTCTATTCCGCCAATTGAGATGTGATAAGGACGGATAGAGATAGAAAGTATATCTATTCGTCAGGGTGAGTGCTGAAAATGTAGCGTCAGGCGGAAAGTTGAACAGAATAGAGCTAGAAATCAGCTCTATTCCGCCAATTGAGGAGTGTTAAGGACGGATAGGGATAGAAAGTAAACTTATTCGTCAGGGTGAGTGCTGGAAATGTAGCGTCAGGCGGATAGTTGAACAGAATAGAGCTAGAAATCAGCTCTATTCCGCCAATTGAGATGTGATAAGGACGGATAGAGATAGAAAGTATATCTGGACCTCTGTCAATAAAGTGGACACCCCTTAATGCACCTAACTTGCTCGTTTGTAATACATCGATTCGAATTGATTCGGTGACAAATACCCTAAAGTACCATGAATTCGC